>JARJFC010000009.1 GCA_029310945.1 Leptospira sp. 96542 | reverse complement strand
AAAAAAACAGTACGTTGGATGGAAACTACGTCGGTTCCCCTAAAAGATAAAACAGGTAAAGTCAATTCTGTACTGAGTGTAACAAGAGACATTACGGCAGCCGTTGAAGCAGAACTGAATTTACAACGCACCAAACAAAATAGGGAAGCATTGATCAATGGAACAACGGATATGATTTGGTCACTAGATGCAAATTTTTGTTTGATCACAGCCAATAATACTTTTTTAGAAAATATTACAGCCTATTCTGGAATCAAATTAAAAGAAGGAGATTCTGTCCTCATTGAAGGAATCGATGAGGATATGGAAAGAACTTGGAGAGAACATTATGTTCGGGGGCTCTCTGGCGAATCCTTTGATAGTGTTTTTGAATATACCGATAAAAATTCAAATTTAAAACAATACAATGAAATTTCTTTTCGTCCTATTTACGATCCGAAAAAAAATATCATTGGCCTTGCTTGTCGTTCAAAAGATATTACAGAGGTAACTCACCAAAAATTAGATTTAGAAGAATCAAATAAAGCGCTAGAAAGGATCCTTGAGTCGTCCATTGATGTGATTTGCACAATATTACCTAATGGCAGTTTTGCGAAGGTCAGTGTGGCATGCAAACGAATTTGGGGTTACAGCGTAGAAGAAGTAACCGAAAAGAAAATATTCGATTTTGTTTATGATGAAGATAGAAAAGAAACAAAATCTATTTTCCAAAGTATCATCCAAGGTACGGGTCCAACTAGTTTCGAAAATCGATTTTTAACAAAAGAAGGATCCATTGTCAATTTGATTTGGTCTGCAAGTTGGGATAATAAAGAACAAAAGATCTACTGCATTGCGAGGGATGCTACAGATAGGATCAATTCAGAGAGAGCTACTAAACTTTCAGAAAAAAAATACAAATCGTTATTTGATTTGAGTCCCATGCCAAAGTTTATTTATGAAGTTTCAACTCTGCGTATACTAGACTGTAACGTATCTTCGTCGGAACATTATGGGTATACAAATGATGAATTGAAAGGATTTACGATTCTTGATCTATTTAAAGACGAAGACAAAAAATCTTTCGAAGAAATGAATTCAGAAATTTTCATCAATGATAAAAAACATTCACTCGGAACATTTTCGCAAATTACGAAGAGTGGTAATTTGATTCGGGCCGAAATTGTAGGGCATAAATTTGAATTCAATGGAATTGTATCTGCACTCATCGTTTGTATTGATATCACAGAACAAGAAAAAAACTTACATGCCTTACTTGCCAGCGAAGCAAGGTATCGTGGGTTCTATGAATCACAAACCAATTATATTATCCGAACTGATTTACAGGGGAGATACTCCTATTATAACAAAAAATTTGCCGACGATTTTGCTTGGATCCATAACGACGAAGAAATTCTTGGGCGATATAGTTTAGAAACTGTTAAAGAATATGATCACGAAAAAGTAAAGTTAATTGCGAGTGAATGTATTCAAAACCCAGGTAAGGTTTTTAAAGTGGAAATTGACAAACCAAAAAAAAATGGGGCAGTGGTAACCACTCTTTGGGATTTTTTATGTATTTCGGATGAAAATGGAAACCCAACAGAAATACAATGTGTTGGCGTTGACATATCGGAACGAATTGAATTTGAAAGGGCTTTAATAAAAGCAAATGAACGTTATGCGTATGTTACGAGGGCTACTTCGGATGCAATTTGGGATTTTGATATTGTAAATCAGAAATTATATTGGGGAGAAGGTTTTAAAAAATTATTTGGGTTAGAAACGGAGAATGTAGATAAAAACTACATTCAATGGATTTCACTCATCCACCCAGAAGACGTTTACCGAGTACTTAACAAATTCAAATCATTACAAAATAACACCGCCAATTTTTGGCAATTGGAATATCGATTCAAAAAGATAGATGGAGAATATGCTCATGTTTTGGATAGAGCTTATATTTTAAGAAATCAAAATTCAGAACCCGTTCGTATCATTGGTGCCATGCAAGATATTACCGATGAAAAAAATATGGCTCTGCAGAAAAAACTAATGGCTGATATCAGTATCATTTTCCAAGGAGATGAGCCACTCAAATTTTGTTTAGACAGGTTGCTTGCTAGGCTTGCTGATTTTGGTAATTACGATATTGCTGAAATTTGGATCCCGAGCCAAGAGCAAACAAAACTGAATTTAATTTCTAATTATGCATTGAATGAATTGGGGCGTAAGTTTTATCAAAACAGCATTCAAATAACTAAGATTAGTTTAGGAGAAGGTCTGCCTGGTTCGGTTTGGCAAAATAAAAAATCGGAACTTTGGGAGGGGATCACACAACAGGAAAAATTTATACGGAAAGAATCCGCAAAGTTGTCTGAGTTGAATGTAATGTTTGGAATTCCCCTTTTGCATAATGAGAAGGTGGTTGGGGTTTTGGTTCTGGGGTCATCAGAAAACAAACAAAAAATTGCATATTACGGCGATTTATTAAAACAATTAGAAACTTATTTAGGCGCAGAAATTAAGAGGAAGTTACTCGAACTTGAACTGCAACAAATGTTTAATTATGCTCCAGATATCATTTGTATAGCTGGTTTTGACGGTTATTACAAAAAAATAAATCCAGCAGCAACAGACCTTTTGGGTTATTCGGAAGAAGAATTTTTATCGCAACCTTTTTTGAATTTTATACATCCTGATGATAGGGATTTGACATGGGGAGAAGTCGAAAATTTAACAACTGGTAAATTAACATATAATTTTTTAAACAGGCAAGTTAGTAAAACTGGCAAAGTGATTTGGCTCAATTGGACAGCAACACCTTATCCCGAAGAGGGGGTCTCGTTCGCAGTAGCAAAGGATGTGACGGAAGCAAAAGAACTATCGCAGCTATTAGATAAAGCAACAAATTTGGCGAAAATTGGTAGTTGGGAATTGAACTTAGAAACTTCTAAAGGCACTAGTATGTTTTGGTCAAAAATGACCAGGGAAATATTAGAAGTTGGAAATGAGTATAATGCAAGTTTGACGGGAGGTTTTGAATTTTATGTCGAAGAAAGTCGGACAAAAATTGAATCAGCCGTTGATGAACTAATCAAAAACGGAAAAGAGTTCGATTTGGAGTTACTTCTTCTTACGGCCAAAAACAATTATAAATGGGTACGATGTATTGGCCAGGCAGAGTTTTTTGAAAATAGGTGTAAAAAAATATTTGGAAGTTTCCAGGACGTCCATCAAAGAAAAATTGCCGAATTAGAATTGGCTGAAACTAGCAAACGGGTTACACAGACTTTGGAAAGTATCCAAGACGGTTTTTATGCATTGGATGTAAATTGGAATGTAACTTATTGGAACCACGAAGCGGAACGAATGTTAAAAGTAAAACGTGAGGAGATCATTGGAAAAAATATTTGGGATTATTTTCCGGAAGCCCTGCAAACAAAAATTTTTGCGGAATATGAACATGCGATCCGTGAAAACAAACCGGTAAGATTTGAATCATATTTTGAACCGTTGAAGAGTCACTATGATATCAGTGCCTTCCCATCCGAAACGGGTTTAACTGTTTATTTTAAAGATATAACAAATCGAAAGTTAGCTGAATATGAACTTTTGCGTTTTAAACAAATTATCGATAATTCACTCGATGGAATTGCCATTGCAGATCATACGGGTAAAACCATTTATTTGAATCCTGCATTTGAAAATTCTTTGGGTTTTACAACCGAACAATTATTAGCTACTGAGAAGAAAATTACTGTTTATAAGGATTCAAAAAAAGCGGAAGAAGTATTTAGCACATTACTTTCTGGGAAGTATTGGAGTGGAGACATAGAACTTCTTAATACAAGTGGCGAAACTTTGTATTTTTATTTGAGTGGAGGCCCTGTTTTTGATGAAAATGGAAAATTAATTTCAATATACGGAATTCATACGGATATCAGCCAAAGAAAACAAGCTGAGTTAGATTTAAAGAATGCATTTTTAGAAAAACAGAGAATTTTAGAGAGTATCGGTGATGGATTCATTACAATTAATTCGGATTGGACTGTTACTTATTTTAATAAAGCCGCTGAACAAATATTAAATATCGATCGAATGAAAATTATCGGTAAAAACATTTGGGATGTTTTTCCTGAGGCCAAAGAAAGTATATTTGCCTCAGAATATGAAAGGGTAATGAAAACAGGAGTTTCATCCCATTTTGAGGGTTATTATCAAACCCTTGATCTTTGGGTTGATATCAGTGCATATCCAGCACCAAACGGGCTTTCGATTTTTTTTAAAAACATTTCTGAAAAGAAAAAAGCAGAAAGAGATATTCACGAATCGAATGAACGGTTTCAAAAAGCCGCCCAAGCAACAAATGATGCCATATGGGATTGGGATATTGAAAAGGATTTTGTTTATTTTGGAAATGGGTTTCAAATTCTATTTGGAACAGATCATAAAGAAACGAATGGAAATTTATTAACTTGGGCATCAACAATCCACCCTGATGATTACGAACAGGTGATGATAAGTTTGTATAATAGTTTAAAACAGAATGGGATTTTTAATTGGCAATCCGAATTTCGATACAAAAAAGCTGACGGTAATTATGCGGATGTTATCAACCGTGGTCTTATAATACGATCGAATGATGGAACACCTGTACGCATGGTAGCTGCGATTACCGACATTTCATATAGAAAACTGTATGAAGAGTCACTAAAAAATTTGAACAAAGCACTTTCTAAACATGCGAAAGAATTGGAAATTTCCAATGCAGAACTTGAACAATTCGCATACGTTGCATCACATGACTTGCAAGAGCCGCTACGAATGGTAACAAGTTTTCTGACTCAATTAGAAAAAAAATACAGTTCTATTTTGGATGAAAAAGCAAAACAATACATCCATTTTGCGGTGGATGGTGCTACGCGAATGCGGCAAATCATTTTGGATTTATTACAATTTTCGAGAGTCGGCAGGCTTGATGAAGAAAAAGAAAATATCAATTTGAATGAATTGGTGAACGATTATGAATTATTAAGAAATAAGTTACTCGTCGATAAAGAAGCAATCATCGAACGTGAAAATTTACCTGTGATCTTCCAACACCGCGCACCAATTACACAGGTATTTCACAATTTACTCGACAACGCATTGAAATATTCCAAAGAAGGTGTACCCCCCAAAATCATTGTGTCGGCCTCTGAAAAAGAAAGGCATTGGGAGATTTCTATTTCAGACAATGGAATTGGTATTGAACCAGAATATTTCGAGAAAATTTTTGTTATCTTCCAGAGGTTACATGGGAAGGATGAATTTGAAGGAACTGGAATGGGTCTCGCCATTGTAAAAAAAATCATAAAAACATTGGAAGGTAATATTTGGTTAGAATCTGAATTAGGAAAAGGCAGTACATTTTATTTTACGATAAATAAGGGAGGGTAAGAATATGAAGAGTGCACATATTTTGCTTGTTGAAGACAATGAGGGCGACATTGTTCTGACTACAGAAGCATTAGAAGAACGTAAAATTATAAATAAGATTAGTGTTGTAAAAAATGGAAAAGAGGCCATTGATTTTTTGTTCAAACAGGGGAAGTATGAGAATGAAAACAGCCCCGATTTGATTTTGCTTGATGTAAACCTCCCTCTTAAAAATGGACACGAAGTATTACAGATTATAAAAAATGATGATCGTACCAAAAAAATCCCAGTCATCATGCTAACCACTTCGTCTGCAGAAAGAGACATCAATTTGTCCTACGAATACCATGCAAACTGTTACATTACAAAACCAGTGGAGATGGGAACATTTATGGAGGCAATTTATTCGATTGAAGACTTTTGGATCCAGCTTGTCAAATTACCTCCCAATCAAAAAAATAATGAAAATTGATAAGGCAGAATATAGAATTTTGGTTGTTGAAGACAACCCTGGAGATTTTTATTTAGTTGACGATTATTTAAAAGAGCATATTCAAAAACCAATACTCACCCAAGCAAAAGATTTTAAACAACTAGAATCCATGAATATGGATCAATCATTTGATTATGATATTGTGTTACTCGATCTTTCATTGCCTGATATAAATAAAGAAAAACTTACAGAATATTTCAAACCTCTATTTGTGAAATTTCCTGTTATTATTTTGACGGGTTATTCTGACCTTGAATTTTCCACAAAAGCACTATCCTCTGGTTTTTCTGATTATTTGGTAAAAGACACAATTACCTCACTTATTCTTTATAAAAGTATATTGTATGCCATTGAAAGGCATCGTTTTATTAATTCTTTGAGAGAGTCAGAAAAACGTTATATGGATTTGTTCCATATGAGCCCGGCACCAATGTATGTGTTTGATGTAAAAACTTTAGAATTTTTGGATGCAAATGAGGCTCTCATCTCAAACTACGGTTATTCGAAAGAAGAACTTCTTTCGATGGATATAAAACAAATCCGTCCAGAAGAAGATATTCCTTTATTAGAAAATGCAATAGAGGAGACAAAAGATATTGGAAAACACTATTTTCAAAAAGTATTTCGCCATCGTAAAAAAGATGGAACTATCATTTATGTGGAAATCATTAAAAATCCTTTGGAATTCAATGGAAGGCAAGCCAGCATCATTCTCGCTACAGATGTTACAGATAAAATTGAATACATAAAAGCAATCCAAGACCAAAATGCGAAACTAAAAGAAATTGCATGGACACAATCTCATATTGTTCGGGCACCAGTGGCAAGACTCATGGGTTTGATTGATATGTTTAAATCAGGAAATTTAGATGAAAATGAAAAGAGCCTTTTTTTAGACCATATTTTGACAACTGCAAAAGAAGTGGATGAAATCATTTCTGATATTGTTGTTAAGTCGCAGTTAGTGATGGATTTTTCAAAAACATATGATAACCAAGTTCTTTTTCCTAAATTTCCAGAGAACAAATCGTAACTATCCTTTTTTTTCGAATTGTGCTTGATACAAAAATTGATGGTGTTATACCCATAACCCATGATTCTCACAACATTCGTTTCCGATTTAATCTTATCCCTGGTTACCTTCTATTGTGCTTTGCAATTAAAAGGCAAGTCCACCATACCAAACCGAGCTGCAATGTATGCATTCATCATCATTGGAATTTCTGCTGGACTCGGTTCGATCCATTTTTTAGGCATATTCGAATTTGACTCAATTTATCGTTTTTTTGTGAACGCTTCTGGTGCAGTGGCAGTTCCACTCATAGGGGTTGCCTTTTACCATCTAACATTCCGTAAACTCACAGAAAACTTTTTTTTGATCAAACTATTGTCTATCACAATTGTTTTCATCGTTTTTGTATATCTTTACCCAGTACCTTTGTATGCTACCATTGTTGGTGGTGTTTCTATGCTCATTATCATTTTAGGTTCCATGACCAAATTGAAACAAAATAGAAAACCAAGTTTATTTGCGATCCTTGGGGCAATTCTATTCATTACAGCTGGGCTTGTTGTGGGCACAACAGGAGAAAGGGCAGGTATTTTGAATGTCGATATCTTTCATATCATGTTGGCTTTGGCAAATTATTGTTTTTTAATAGCTCTGCGAAAATTTTGAAATTCTATTTGTGTAGGTTCAAGAATCTACCTTGTAAAAGGAACAGTGATTGTTTAAGCAAATGAAAACATGGACAAACTATATTATAAACTAGTTTTGAAAAACCATAAATCAGAAATAAATTGACGATTCTCGCAATTTACTGGTATCGTTGGAGTAAAAAACTAGTTTGGAAATTATGGCTTCGGATCTCTCACAAGAAACTCTAAAAAAACTTTTGTCTTTTCAGACGGAACTCATTTCTGCAAAACCTGAAGTTCCGTATTTGCTAAACCTCATCACGAATCGTTGTTTGGTTTTGACAGAGGCAGAAGGTGTGGTTTTTGAGCTTTTAGAAGACAATGATTTGGTATACAGAGCCACTGCAGGTGTTGCCAGTTCCCAAATTGGACTTAGAATTCCTATGGAAAAAAGTTTTTCTGGTTTATCCATACAGTCCAATCAAACTTTATATTGTGCCGATTCCGAACTTGATCCCAGAGTTAATTTGATGGCTTGTCGAAAAGTTGGGTTGCGATCAATGGTCGTACAGCCTTTGATATACGACTCGAATATCATTGGTGTTTTGAAAGTTTATTCTAAAAACCCAAATTCATTTTCGGAAAAAACCTGTTCCATCCTAGAGCTTCTTTCTGGGTCAATGTCTGCAACACTTAATAATGCAAACCGATGGGCAGATTCTGATAAAAGTATTCAGAATTTATCTTATCTTGCAAGCCACGATCCATTGACTGGTATTTTGAATCGATCTGCTTTTTATGATAATTTGCGTAGGCAGTTAAATTTAGCCAAACAAGGGTTATTTCATGTTGGAGTGGCATTGTTTGACTTAGACGGGCTTAAATTTGTGAATGATAATTATGGACACCAAGCAGGAGATCATTTTATCATTCAATTTGTTAATCAATTGTCTGCGCATACATCTGAGTCGGAAACTTTAGCAAGGTTGGGAGGGGATGAATTTGGTTTTGTTTATTCTACCGAAGAACCCCCCGAAAGTATTTTTTTCCGAATGGAGACTATGGCAAAAAATTCAGAAGGAAGTTTTGAATTTGAAATGAACCACTTAGAACTGAAAACTTCTGTGGGAGTGGCGGTTTCTCCTGTGGATGGTTTTGAACCCGAAACACTTGTCAATATCGCTGACACTCGGTTGTATGAACAAAAAAGGAGCAAAAAAAAGATCGTTTAGCTTTTGTTCCATTCCTTCTTTGTTCTGTCTCTGAACCAAATGGAAAATTTTACAAGTATAATGAGGGCAGGTACTTCGATGAGTGGCCCAATGACACCAACAAATGCAACACCACTTCCGATTCCAAAAACACCTATGGCGACGGCAATGGCCAATTCAAAATTGTTTCCTGTGGCGGTAAAGGCAATCGATGTGTTTTTTGCATAATCCACACCTAATTTTTTTCCTATCCAAAGGCTAATAAAAAACATCAAAATAAAATACAAAGTTAGCGGGATTGAAACTAGTAGAACATCTTTTGTTAAACTAACTATCATTCCACCCTTGAGACTGAACATAAAAACAATCGTAAAGAGTAATGAAAGTAGTGTTATCGGGGAAATGGTTTTCAAAAATACCGATTCATAATATTCTTCCGATTTTAATTTTACGATTATAACTCTGGATAAAAATCCAAAAAGAAATGGAATCCCTAAGTATAAACTCACCGTTTCTGCAATGTCTAATATTTGAATGTTTATTATGTTTCCTTTAATGCCAAATAACGGTGGCAAAACGGTAAGGAAAATGTATGCATAAAAACTATAAAAAAATACTTGGAAAATACTATTTAAAGCCACGAGCCCAGCCGCATATTCTCTATCACCTCCCGCAAGTTCATTCCAGACGATAACCATAGCAATGCATCGTGCAAGACCAATGAGAATAAGGCCAATCATATATTCGTTGTGATTGGGCAGAAACAAAATTGCCAAAACAAACATTAGGATTGGTCCAATGATCCAATTCAAAACAAGGGATAATGATAAAAGTTTTAAATCGGTAAAAACTTTTCCTAAATTTTGATACTTCACTTTTGCGAGCGGCGGGTACATCATAAGGATGAGTCCGATGGCAAGAGGAATGTTCGTATTTCCAAAAGAAAGCTCAGAAAAACCAAGAACAAAATTAGGAAAATAATTTCCAATCGAAATGCCAAGGCCGATTGCTGAAAAAATCCAAATAGTTAAGTAACGATCCAAAAAGTTTAGATTTTTCACCTAACAACAACCTGCTTTTTCTGGTTTTGTATTTTCATCTACGTTTTTTAAGCCACAACACGAACTTATTTGTTTTGCGGATTCATCTGGCAGACTACAAACACTAGAGGCTTTACATTCTGGTTCGCCATTTTCCAAACGAACGATGACGGAAGATTCAGTTATGTCCAAATTTTTTACAAAAAATTGCCTCATTGCCAAATGAGAATTTCCAAATTCGATTCGTAAGACAGAGTCTTTTGGTATTTGAATTTTATTTTCAACAATTTTTGAAATGGATAAAAGTTTAGAAACAGGTAAGTTTCCTTTGTTTAGGACTTTGTTTGGTTCTAATACTTGTAAAATGATTTCATTCCAGGTATCTGTGTTTCCACCACAATTCACTGATTGAATTTTGGCCAATTTAAATTCTGTGATATGATAATCGGATGTTATCAACTGGTTTTCATTGTATATAAATCGCAAATCTAAATTTGAATTTTGGTTTAGTATTTCAGAAAAATTTTTCCAAGTTAGTTGCATATTTTTACCCGATCTCCTCTTTGATAAACCTTTCGCAATAATCTCTAATTTCATTTCTCGTTTTTGCAAAGGCCGCCATAATTTCTATTTCTGTTCCTTTGAGTTTTGATGGATCAGAAAAATTATGATGGAATCGTTTTGCTTGTGATGGGAAGTAAGGGCAATTTTCTTTGGCATGATCACAAACTGTGATCATAAAATCAAATTGGATATCCTTGTATTCATCGATATGATTGGAAGTGTGGTTGGAAATATTTATCCCTGCTTCCTTCATTATTTGGATGGCTCGGGGGTTGACACCATGAGTTTCGATGCCAGCGCTGTATACATTTACTTTCTCCTTGCCGAAATGACGCATCCAACCTTCTGCTATTTGACTCCGGCAACTATTTCCTGTACATAAAATCAAAATATTTTTCTTTTCCATCTAACAACAGTTCTCCTTCTTGTCTGATCTTAAATTTATCAGTTGGGAAAAATAAAAATCCAATTCCGATTTTGCCCGTTCTAAATTCTCCCAATCAATGCAATAACAGGACAAATTACCTTCAATCTCGCCTTTGATGAGCCCACCCAATTTTAATTCTTTTAGGTGTTGGGAAACAGTTGCCTGTGCTAAGGGCAAAACTTCTACAATTTCGCCACATACGCAGGATCTACGTTCGGCGAGAACTTTAAGAATGATTAGGCGTGCTGGGTGTGCGAGGAGTTTGGTAAATTCAGAGACCAATTGGTCTTCTTTCGGGAATTCTGTCTTTTTATTGTTCGCCATCGTTTATCGTAGATATACGATCTAAAGTCCAATCCACCACCAAATCCTGCAACCAAAAAAATCCACAGATTGGCCGATTTGGTAAAAATCGAACCCAAGTGGAATTTAGAATCTGCTCATAGGCTTTGGGAAGGGGGGATGAGGGGTTCATCACCCACTTCAGGGGTAACGGATCCTTCTTTTGGTGGGGTCTCAGGGTTTGTATTTGTCTCCCACTCGCCTGTTTTTGGTGGTTCGTGTCCTTCCACAGAAAACAACCAATTGTCTTCTTGCCTTATTTTCTGAGGATTGTCTTGTTTATAGGTTTCGATCGGGCGAATGGTGATGGAAATGTATTGGATGATTTTTTCTTCTTTTTTTGGGTCGAGGTAGCCCAGGCTATCGTTTCTCCAACGGTTTCTTGGGCGTGACTCTCGTTTGAAGGATTTCATCACCAAATCCAAATCCTTTGCATACTTCGTGAATTGACTCCTGGGAGTTTTTGCCTGGAGGACGTAGTATATATTTCCCTTTCTATGGAAAACGAAACGAGTTGTGATGAGGGTTTTATGTTCCTTATAGTGCATCACGAGAAAGACCGATTCGTCAAAGCCGAGTACGTCATTTTCTACATTTTTTTCTCGCACCACTTTTAGGTCGGGGTATTTGGCTAGGAAAGTATCGACCGTTTCTTCTATGAAACGGTCGATATCATAATCCTTGGTACGTTTGACCGCATCAATTTGTAAGACTGCCTCTCGGTTGCTCTTCGCAAATTGGATTTTGGCTGTTTCTGGATGCCTTTGCACTGCCTTCATCCAGCCACGAGGGAACTCAAACGAAACCCCTAAAGAATCTTCCACCCAAGTAGCCGCACTCAGAGGAAGAATGAGTCCAAAACAAATGATGAATGTAAAAAAACGCAATTTCATACAATGAGTATCGGTCCCATCCTACCGTAAAATTGATAGAGAGTCCATTGCTTTTCGTAAATCCCATTTGGGTTCTTGTTCTAGTTTTTTCCAAGATGCGGCGTCATACACCTCAATGGATTCCAGAATGGGGGTGAGTGGCGATCCGTGGTAAGGTTTCCTCTTTACGTAGGCGAGGGTTCGGAATAAAAATTGGATTAAAAAAGCAAAAACCCCACCGACCGGAATGGGGATGAGGAATTTCTTTTGTGGATTCGCTAGTTTGTAAGCAGTGAGAACGTCTGAAATTGTGACAGAAGCTGGGTGAGATAAGACATAAATTGGTTGGGTGGGTTTTCCCGTTAGGCTTTGGTTTGTCCAATGAAGGAGGGCTTCCACCACATCCTCTAAATGTACTATCGATTTTTTTCGTTTTGTTTCCACATAGGGGTAGATTTTTTTTCGAAACAACTGGGTGAGTTTTGAAACAAAACTTTTGGAACTCCCTCCGTAAACACTTGCTAGTCGAAAAATGGAATACGGAATACCAGAACCAAAAATCAAATCTTCAGCCAGGATTTTGGTTTTTGCATAAATGGTTGTCCCTTCCCTTGGGCTAATAATTTCTAAATTTTGGTTTTTGGATCCGTATACAGTGATTGAACTAAGGAACCCAAAATGTTTTACATTATTTTTTTTTGCGAAAGTTAGTAAGTGTTTGGTGGATTCGACATTGATTTTATGATACAACGCTTCCGAAACTTTACTGCCTGACACAACCGCAGCCATATGCCAAATTAAGTCTGGTTGCTCTTGGATCAAAAAATCTTCTGGCGAGTTTATTTTGGCTAAATCCCTTTCATAAAATTTAAAATTTTTGTGAAACCTGATGGATTCTGGAAATGCAGAGTGGTTTGTTCCAATGGCCAGAACTTTGTATTCTAAAAGTAGTTTGGGGAGAAATAAACTCCCAATGACACCAGATCCACCAGTTACGAGAATTATTTTTTCCATTATAAAAACACCATCTGCATCCAACCCACAAAAGCTCCCAAAGCCGCACCCACAAGGATAAGTAACATCTCATCTTCTTGGAAGGCCGATCGTAATATGGATTCATATTCTTTTGGGGGGAGTGCACTCATTCGATCTCCCATCATTTTTTCTAAATCTAGTGCTTCGCCTAAATATTTTTCCAAATGCATTGAATTTTCAATTGCATTGGATGTCATCACATTTGCGATTCTTTCTTTTGCAGATTCGAAACTATCTAATTTGCCAGTAGCAAATAACATTGGTTTTGCTAATATTGAAATTTGATCTACATGTTTTATCACTTCGTTTCGGATGAGTTCGGCTATTTCTACAGATGCTTTTCCAAACACTAATTCCTGTAATATATTTTTGGGTGTGAGGATTTTTTCACTCACAAGTTTGGAATACAATCTGGAAACCTCTGTTTGTCTTTTTAAAAACAAACCTTGGTATGTAAACAATCCAAAGTATTTTTTGGGGAGTAATGGTCGAAATATCATTTCCAAAGCTAAGTAGTTTGTAAGATAACCTACAATCACTCCTTGGATGGGCATTGTCCAAGGTATAGGAAAAAATACCATAAATACCATCTGGATACAACCGAGCAAAAATCCGAAATAAAAACCTGATCGTTCTATGAAGGTGAACTCTGGGGCACCCACTTCTTGGAACATTTCCACAACCAAACTTACGTTATCGCCAGATAATTTTTTTAGAACCAGAGTTTTTACATCAAATAAAGCTTCGATGTCCATTTGGAGTTTTTGGATTACCTTACGAATGGTTATCGCACTTTCACGTTTTACTTTATGATAAATTTCTTCCTTTACGAGTTTTGGGAGAAGTTCCCAAAGATTTGGATCCAAACTGTCCGCAAATTCCTTCATCGTATATCGGATATTAGGCTCAAGAAGTGGCAAAAATAATTTCTCAGCTTTTTTGGGGTCTACTTTTAAAAATACCTCTCTGATATTGAGGAGTCTTTCCGTGATCACATCCACAGACTTACTGGCCATTTTATGCGCCTTACGAGGGATGATGCCTTGCCAGCCTAGGTAGGGGGGGAGCCCCCAAAATTGGATGGGATAGAAAGTCATTTTGAGGGCGAGCCAGTTTGTCACCCATCCCACAAACCCGTAAGTGAAGGGAATGAGGAGGAGTTTCCAGGTTACAAGGGGGATCCAATCGGAGGGCATTCTTGGGAACGATTGGGGCGAATCCACTTGGGAAAACAATCCAAATTCCGTACTCCTCCGCAATTCTTGGAGGAAATCACTAAATTTGCGAAAAAAATAGGCAGATTTTCTAAAAAACGTTTGAATTCTGTACGGGAACGGACTACAAATGATTTAATTCTGGAGATCCTTAGGTTTTTCCCGAAGCAATTGAAAAGGACAGTGGCACCTAAGCCACAAAGCGAAACTTTTTTTTTCGAGGTACATATATGCGCACACGGGGACTATTCATTTTTCTCGTTCTGATTCTTTTGGCTTTTGTTGGTTGCTCCAAAAAGAAAAAGTCTATGCCATTTTGGTTTTTATTGGGTATGGGGGGCGCAGTTTCTGATACCACCACCACTGGTCTCGATACCCCTCCCGATTCAAACGGTGTCCCTCTCCCTGACCCGAGCGACGGTGTCACTCCGACAGACCCAGGCCAAGTTCCAGGCAATGGTTCCAACCAAGAAGTGGCGAACCATGGAGCAGCAAGGGTATTCGGACGGATTGTCCCTGTGGTGTCTGGAGTTCCTGCCACCGACGTTTGTGGTATGGTCGGTGCCCCGAGCGCGCCGAACTGTGTTGATCTAACAAATATCAATGTGCGAATTGAAGTTGCGAATGGGGATACAACTACCCTTGTGGCTTCACAGACGGCAAACGCAAACGGAAGTTTCCAATTCGACATTGCTGACCTCCCAAATAATAATTATCGTGTTCTGATAAATACTGGTTTTGGTTTGAATTATGCTTACCAAGACTTTTCTTATGTTTTTGATCCCACACAAACTCCTTCCACACTCGTGAACGTCGGGGATCTAACAGCCGAAAGGTTGTATTACAACCAAGGTCCAGTCGTTTTCAATGGTGTGATCACAAGCCCAGGTTTTACAGGTGATGGTGTGAACATCCCTTCGGGTCCTGTTGCCGGTGTGGTCATTGAAATCCGTGATCAAAATGGAAACGTTGTTGGGTCTGGAGTTTCTGATGGCAATGGGAACTATTCCATTTCAATAAGTCCCCTTCCCAATGGAAATTACACCGTTGTGTATTCTGGTTCTGCTGTCGAAGTGGCAGGCCAACCTTTTGGAAATTCATCCGATTCCATCCACTACACTTTTCCTGGTACCAATCCAAACACTGTGACCTATATTGACCTGGGCGAGACAAGTCTACCTTGGATGGCTGCCACAGAAAGTGATCTTCTCCTTGCGGGAACTGTACTGAATGGAGCCGTCGCTACTGATTCAACTTCTGTTTTTGAAATCAAATTGAAAAACCAACATGGGGCAATCCTCTACACAACAGACCTCACTGGCAATGGAGCTTTCCAAATCGAAGGTAGTTATTTATCAAATGGGGTCTTCACTGTGGAAGTATCCAGTCCTTATTTTTTCACAGCATCCCGTTCTTTTATGTTCATGGCAGCACCCACAGGTGGGGTCAAACAAGTGAATTTGACCGAGCCAATTTACGTGGTCGCAAAACCTGCACCAGTCCTTGGTTATGTGAAGGATGAAAACCAAAATCATATTCCAGGTTCTGTTATCAATGTTCGGCCTGCGAGCACACAAGCTCCTTCCCGCATTGTTTATTTAAAAGATGACCCTCAACTAGGAAATGCCATCAAACTTTGGATTGTCGAAGCAATGAGTTCTGTGGCGGGTGTCAATTGTGCTACCAACCCTTCCAATGCAGTATGTTCTTGTGCCTTAAACCCAACGGCCGCGTGTTTGGTGGCAAACCAAGGAGCAGGTCCATGGAACTACCAAACTTATGGTAACAAACTCTATGAAGTGAATCCAATCACCAAGGAAGTTTCCTTCTTGGCAGCGAGTGGGGTGTGGTCGTACTATATATCCGCTCCTGGCTTTGAAAATTACTGTGGTTCGAATTTGGCACCTTGCGCATCCAACCCATTGCAAGTAACCATCAATGGTGTTCCTTACAATGCGGGAACGGTTTCCTTGGTGAGCATTCCGAGTCGTTCCCAAATCTCTGGTTCTATTTCTGTGAGAGATTCAGCACCAACTGTCAATTCCCTCCACACGAACCAATCCGGTCTGTATGTTGTGTTACTTGGAAACACAGATTCTGGCGGAAATAATTTAGCACATATCACCACCACAAGTGCTGGTCAATTTGCATTCAATGGTAGCTCTTATGTAGTGACCTTGCCTTCTGTTTTACCTGCTCCTTTTACGAATGATGATACAGGGCGCGTATCGTATGCCCTGTATGCTTTGGGCACTGGGCTTGCCACAACCCTAGCCAATTCACCATCCATTGCCAGAGCCAATGATCGTTCGGCCGCTGTGGATGTAATAAGTGCGAACCAATACAATTTTAAACAAAGTTCTTACCAATTGGTGGTTGTGGACAGAACGGCTCCTAGTCACCAATTGTCCTATTTGGCTTTGGGTTCTCTCCGGTTGGACAATGCCGATGTGGCTACTAATTTTTATGAGTCAAACCCTGTGACCTACCATTTGGAAGGAACCGTGGTGCACACACCCAGGTCTACTGTGAATGGAACTGTGACCGATGCGATTTCCACGCAGTCTGTTTCAGGTGCCACAGTCACATTGGGTCGTTTCAGTGCCGGCAATTTTGTGGCCGACGTCCACAGAGATTGTTCAGGCACATTTGATTCTCCTACATGTTCTGTTCCTACTTCACGGGTGAACGGTGCTGACCAGGTTGTGGGGAGTTTGTCATCTCAGTCCAATGGTGGTTTCTCGTTCCCTTATCTTTCTCCTGGTTCATACAGCTTACGTGTGGAAAAAAATGGAATCACCACGTACTTTCCCGTTGAAGTGGGTGCGGGCGGTGGAACTGTCACTGTCAATACCCCTGTTATTACCAATTCTGGTCGCGGCCATCTAACCGGTTCTGTACGAACTCCTGGTGGCTTTTCCTTCCTCGATGCTTATTCGTTGGAAGTGGTGGATCCGAACACTGGAAACATCCGACCTACTTCAGGGGTTTTGCCGAGTTCCATTGAATCGGGTTCCACAACCTTTTCGAACACAAGTCAATACTCCATTTTCAATATCAATGCTGGTCGTTGGAAGGTTCGGTTTGTTTCTGCAGGTTTCCAAACAGTGGAAGGGATTGTAGACATCCAGACAGATACCACAACCAATTTTGATATCATTACATTTGTTCCAGGAACCCAAACCAACGGAACCATTTCGGGTCGGGCGCTCTCTGCCATTTACAATACAGGAGTTTGTAACTTAACGGCTCGTATCCGACCTGGTGTGAATGTAAAGTCTGGTGCCTATGCCATTGATCGAAACGGAGCCACCATTGCGGCTGTCACAACTGCCACGGATGGTTCTTACGCTATCCCAGGTGTGCCTCCAGGCAATTACACTCTCGAAGTATCAGGGAGTGGCAAACGTGGGTCTTGCACATCTGTTACAGAAGGGTATTCGACAACTTATCGTACCGTCGTGGCGGCAGGTTCAGAAACACCAGCCAACCAAAACATTTTAGTCACCCCAATCCTTGGTGAAAACGAAATGCGGGTTGTACTTTCTTGGGGTGCAAAACCTAGAGATTTGGACTCCCATTTGCAATATGGAAACCAAGCCAACCAAAGGATTGTTTGGAACAATCGGACTCCACTGGGCACTGGCAATGGGAATTTGGATTATGATGTGACCACAGGTTACGGTCCAGAAACCATCACTCTGCAAGGTTCTGTTTGGAACCAACCAAACAGATATTATAGTATCTACAATTGGTCGGGTGAGGCACTAATGGGTGTGTCTGGTGCAAACGTTCGAGTGTTCAAAGGTAGTGTGGGTGAAGTGAGAAATTACTCCATTGCTCCTAACCATTCCAATCGCTGGTGGAAGATCTTCTGTGTCAATGCAGACCATACAATCCAAGATGTTGGTTCGACTGGTTGCACAGCCTCTTCCTTTATCGAAAGGTCAATGTACCAATAAGTAGTTAAGTTTTAAGATTGAATGGTGGCCGAATACTGGCCATCATTACAATGGACTTTTAGATTTAGATCATACAAACGAGAGAGGTTGGCGTCGGTCAAAACCTCTTCTTTGTTTCCCGAAACAAACACCTCACCATTCTTTAAGAGTAAAATTTTTCCAAAGTCGGTTGGAATTTCTTCCAAACGGTGGGTGATGAGTATCCTTGTGAGTTTCGGGTTTTTGGTTTTTAGAACTTTGACTGATTCGAATAGTTCATGGCGCGCCGTGAGATCCAAAGCCGCCGCAGGTTCATCTAAAACTAATAATCGTTTGCCTTCACCAAGTGCTCGTAATAATAAAATTTTCATTTTTTCTCCCGATGATAGGGATGCGTAGTTTTGATCTTTTTTTTGACCCATAGACATTGAATTAAGGAGTTCCATTGCTTTTTCTATTTGTGAAACTGTCGGATCAGCATACAGTCCTAAGGTGCCGATGAGGCCAGTGAGAACCATTTCAAAAGCAGTTAACCTTTGTAGTAGAGTCTCTTGGTGGTTTGATTGCACAATGCCCATTTGTTTTTGCAAGGGTGCCATGGGTGTGGTTCCATACTCGTTCCCAAATACAGAGATGGTTCCCGTTGTTGGCCAAAGATAACCAAACAAAAGATTGATGAGGGTGGTTTTGCCAGCGCCGTTTCTACCTAAAATGACGAGCGAATCTGCTTCTTCCAGTTGGAAGTTTATATTTTTTAGAATTTGGTTGTCGTTACGAACAAAAGAAACCGAAGAAAAATTTAAAACATCAGGCATTTGATTTTTTGTACAAAACTTCCATTTTTTTCACAGCATCTGAAAAAACTTCAATATTGTCCAAATTATATTTTGCGAGTAAGTTTTTATCGATGGCGTAAAAACCTTTTTTCTGCTCTTGGAAATCACACATCATATTGGCCATATAGATGATTTCAACTAACTCTCGTAAGTCTTCTGGCGCTAAAAAAGGTTTATGATGGTATTCTATGGCAACCCGAAGGTCATTCGGAAATTCCCATTTTTCTGCGAGTAGGGCACCAAGTTGCGGGTGGCTAAGACCCACCGCCATTTCCTCGAGTAGAGTTGAGTTGCCTGAATCGGCACCTCTTTGGAAAGATTCAATTTTTTGAAAGAAAGTTCTATCTACAGAAAGTAATAAAAATTTACCAATATCGTGTAACAAGGCACTGACGGCAATTGTGTCGGCAATTTTGCCACCGTGGTTTTGTTCATGTGCCAAATACCTAGCATAAAAACTGGACCTGCTGGAATGATCCCATACATCCATCATTTTGCCATATTGGCCATCCATAATCTTTCGAACCCCAGAAACATAAAGGAGGTTGCGTAAGTTTTTGAGACCTACAACTTTTACGGCTTGTAGAATGGAATTCACCTGGCTTCGGTTGGCAAAAAATGCTGAGTTGGATAGTTTTAAAAGATCGGCAGACAATGCAGGGTTTCTTTCGATTTCGTTTGAAATCATATTCAAATCAGAATCTGGGTTATTGCAGAGTTGAATGATTTTAGTGAGTGAGTGTGGCAGTGGAGGAAGGCCATCGATTTCATTCAGAAGTTTTGTTTTGAGGGTGGTCGTAATTTCAATCGGACTTGTTACTTCGGGCACGGATAGTGTTGCGCGCGTTAGTTTGTCATTAGTGAATATTTTAAATTTTTCTGATCCAATGCCTGAATTTTTTAATAGTAGTTGGATGAGTACAAGCCCGAGTCCAGCCGATTCTGTGCTATCAGAGATGTCTGCAAATGCGTCGGATAGATCGTTAAAATTTTTAGCAATTTCAATTCGTTTATTGATACGAGATAGTTCTTCACCAGTGATGGGAGCATTGTTTTCTACGGCAAAGTGAATGTTTTTGCCTTCCACCTTGATGAGGAGGCTAATGTAGTAATTTCCGCCATCCAACCTTTCCAGTTGTTCGTTCCACTTCATGATGATGTTCTCTTGGAAACGAGACATTCCTTTTGCGTAATCTACTGAATTTTGTATATCTAAGTTTTCGCGGTGGAAGTATTCCCTCTTGGCATTGGCTTTATTGGCATTCATCAGAAGTTCTTTAAGAACCGTAAAAATCACTTCTACCAGATAGAGTTTGTCCATGTAACCCATAACATGAACCAAAAGTGCGTAGATCTCCTGATTCTGTTCTTCCGTGACAAAATAAAAATTGATTCTGGATTCTTTTGAAGATTCTAATTGAGATATAATTTCTTGAAAGTTCACAAATCTAGCTTACCCTGGTATCACCCTTTTAAGATCATTTACCGAATAGGCAAATGATATTTTTTTTGTGCCCAACTTCTAATTTGTCTTAGGCATTTGCTATAGTGTTTATAACAAAGAAGGAGAATACGTATGGAAAATTTAGACGAAATGAATCTGCATCTTCTGATGGAAAAAAGATTAGAATCCATTTTGGAGGAAATGCATAAAAAACCAAAACATGGTGCTCGGAAAAAACAAAATGCAAAACCGAATCCTGCCAATCGTGAAGTGGCAGAATGGAATTTGAGTGAAATCCCTGTATTGTTTGGAGCTTAATCCATAGACCATTTGTTAATGGTGGTTCTTTGCAGTGCACCTGAATCGTCTTGGAGAGCCCACTCTTTTAGTTCGGTGTGTTTTGGGGGAATTCCCTTGAACGTAAAGATCGATTGTTCCATCATTGTTTGTTCTTTAAAGGATGTTCCCTTCAAAGGAAACACATCCACATTGCCCATTGTTTGGTAAACAGAATCGAATGCGATGCTGTTTTTACCCATTCTTTTGTCCGAATATAATTTTTTAGTAAAGGACTCTAAACTTTTTTTACGATCCACTTGGGGATAATAGAACAATTCATACCCTGTGCCTTTACAATGAGACTTCCCATTTTCTGAAATAAAACTAACGCCAGTTAAATATAATTTTGCTTTTTGGTTTTGTATTAACATGGATTTAATCATTCCTGCTAAATTCAAACTAGGATTTCGAATTTCTGTCCATTCATTGGTTTTTTTCCAAACAAATGCCAAAATTTGATCCAATGGAAACCCTGTGTTTACAAGGATGAGTGGGTTTTCACTTTCAAATAAGTGGGAACTACCGCCTAACCAAGTTAGAATTGGTATATCACTTGGAATATTTCTCAAAAAATGATACAAAGTACCCCGACCAGAATCGAACGATAGAATGTAATTGGGTTTAATACCTCTATAGAGGAGGTATTGTACACTCGTATCACTCGCAAATATTATGAACTTTTTAGGTTGCTCAAGAAGGATCGAAACTTCCGATTCCAAATGCGGACTTGCCCCACAGAACACAATGGGTGTAGAGCTGTTTGTTTTGAATCCTTGGAACCATTGGATGTTTTTTTTTGTGTTCGTAAGCGAGGTCAGATTTTTGAAATAGTTTTGTGTCCAGGTTTTAGAAAAATATTGGATTGTGTTTTGGTTGATATTTTGTTTTTGAAATAGTTCAGAGATCGAATCCTTTGCCAACTGTAATAAATTTGGAAAATAACGTTCGTAAGTTGGCAGAGCCAATACCTCAATCGATATTTTGGTTTCATTGGACAGTAACATTCGTTTTATGTTTTGTTTGGAATCCTCCGTTAGGGTTTGGCCAGAAAACAATAGAATTTCTGAATGTTTGAATTCATCTATGATTTGTCCCAGTGAATTTTGGAAATTAGGTTCATTCCAAACTTCAGCAAGCGGTTCCCATAAAATGATTTGTTTGGGTGGGGATTCCATTGCAGAAAGGGCTCGGATATGGTGGAGGGCGCCCAGACCAAATAGGACTGGAACTGATGTTTGATCGATTCGACTGCAAAACCTTTGCCCCTCCTTTTCGGGAGAGACTTGGGAATGCAAATAAAGATTGTTGGTGGGGTCTAAAAAATTTCTGAGAGAGTGGTTGTCGAAAACAGGTTCGAAAGGAATGGTCTAATCCTCTTCGTCGTCATCTTCTTCTTCATCATTGTCATCGTCGAAATCGTCGTCGTCATCTTCTTCTTCATCGTTGTCATCTTCGATTTCGTCACCAAACTCGTCTTCATCCAAAATTTCTGGTTTGCGTGCTTCTTCTTCAGGGATAAAATCCTCTTCAATGTCTTCTTCTGCATGTGGTGCAAAGGAGGTGCTCGTTGTGGAAGACACACCTGCAATTTTGTCTTTTTCTGCTTGGAGTTTATCTCTTTCTTCTTTGGAAAGATACTTCCATTGTACTAAATCATTAGTGAGAGAATAAAGTGCTTGTACTGTGAGCTTGCGATTTTTAAGTTTCTTAGGAAGGGTGATTTTTTCGATTTTGTCGATGGTACTGAAACCCGCCACGCAAGTTTCGTATTTTTTTTCCCGACAGAGTTCTATTAAGGATACGATATCGAAGTCTTCTTTGTGCGTTTGGCTCATTTTTATGGATTCCTGGGGAAGTGAGTGGAATGTTAGACCAGCGTGGGGCAAGGGGGTCAGATGTCAAGGGAAAGTTCGAAAACTGGCTTTACACAGGGGTTTCCTCTGTGATCATGGGAGGGAAACGACCAAGTCCCATGGGAAAATACTACACCCCCGCACTCTATCTTTTTGCATTGATTTTCCTGTCTTGTGCCCCTGACAAAACATCTTACTTCGGTGAGCCCTCCTGGAAGGGTTTGCTCGCCGATGGAACCGAGGTGAATTTTGGTGATTTGCCCCAAAGATACATCGCACTCAATGTCTATTCCCCCGATTGTGTGCCTTGTTGGAAAGAAATTCCGGCACTCAACCTCATTCATGCAGAAATTTCAGCCAAACACCCGAACAAAGCCATCTATATGGTTGTGGATCCCGCACAAATTTTAGTTGATGCCAAACCCAATCTCAGTTTTGGCGAAACCTATGCCCTTGCCAAAGACCGAATGGCAAAGGAAGTGAAAGAGAGGGGCATCAAACTTCCCATCGTTTTTATGAAACCACCATTTTCGGTCACGGGCGGTCTTATTTCAGGAACGCCTGAAACATTACTCCTTGAAACCAAACCTCTCCGCCTATTTTATAATTTCATCGGTGCCATCACAGAAGAAACGGACCAAACGAAATTACCAACGGATACGAAGTTTCAATTTTTTAGACACCAATTTGAAATGGATTCTTTATGAGAGCTGTATTCATTCGTTTTTTGGATTGTGAAGGACCTGGTATTTTAGAACCTTTATTGCGTTCTCTTGGATACCGCATTAGTTACCACAATGCCTATGATAGGCGGATACAAATTTTACCAGAGTTTCACTTGAACTTTGATTTGGTGGTCATGCTTGGTGGGCCGCAGTCGGTGGCAGATCCAAATTTCGATGAGTTCTTTAAACCGTATTATCAAATTGTCGAAAACATAATAACAATGGGTGATAAAAAACTCATTGGAATTTGCCTTGGCTCGCAGATCATTGCCAAGGTTTTGGGAGCAGATGTTTCACTCGGAACTAAAGGCCCAGAGGTTGGATTTTCCAAAGTACAAATTTTGAATCAATCTCACCCGATCTTCAAAGGTATAAATGCAGATTCTTTTTTGGCCTTTCATTTGCATGAAGATGTTTTTGGGATTCCAGTTGGCGCAGAACATTTGCTCGCAGGTGAATTTTATGCAAACCAAATGTTTTCATATAAAAATAGAATTTTTGCTTTTCAAACACATTTGGAACCAACTTTACCAATGTTAAACGTTTGGTTGGATTTTCACAAAGAGTTTATAAAAAAAGGCAAAGGTGATTTTACTGATTTGGCAAACAAACAAAGAGAAATGACGGAAACGGCAAATACAATTTTCAAAAATATAATCAATCTATAACGGAATCAAAATGTTTCAAAAATTATTAACTATTCTATTTGGCAGTAAATACGAGAGAGATCTAAAAAGAGTAACTCCCATTGTCACTGCAATCAATTCATTTGAAGAATCCATCCGTCAGATGGACGATGAAACCCTTTCGTCACAAACTGAAAAATTTAAATCTAGGCTAAAGTCGGGAGAAACTTTGGATGATATTTTGCCAGAAGCTTTCGCCACTGTTCGAGAAGTCGCCTACCGAACGCTAGGTATGCGTCATTTCGATGTGCAGATGATGGGTGGGATTGCCCTTCATTGGGGCAATATTGCCGAAATGAAAACAGGAGAAGGTAAAACCTTAACTTCTACCCTTCCTATCTATCTAAATGCTTTGTCTGATGAAGGTGTGCATGTTGTAACGGTTAACGACTATTTGGCTAAGCGGGATGCAAACTGGATGCGGCCTGTTTATGAATTTCTAAAAGTATCGGTTGGTATCATTCAACATGATATGGATCATGAAGCTCGTAAGGAAGCATATAATTCAGATATTACTTATGGAACCAATAACGAATTTGGTTTTGATTATCTTCGCGATAATATGGTGAGTTACAAAGAACACCGTGTGCAAAGACAGCATAACTTTGCCATTGTGGACGAAGTGGATTCCATTTTGGTGGATGAAGCAAGAACTCCTCTCATTATTTCGGGTCCGGCAGAAGAGTCTACAGACAAATATCTAAAAGTGGATAAAATCATTCCTAAACTAGGTGAAGGCGAAGACTTTGAGATCGATGAAAAAGCAAGGAATGTGATTTTGACAGAGGCGGGAGTCCACCATGTTGAATCTCTCTTGGGTGTTGAAAACCTCTACCATGCAGAAAATATCGAACTTGTTCACCACGTACAACAAGCGTTAAAAGCTCATAAGATATTTTTTAAAGACAAAGACTATGTTGTGCAAGAAGGCGAAGTTATCATCGTTGATGAATTCACTGGCCGTTTGATGAAAGGTAGACGGTATTCAGACGGATTACACCAAGCCTTAGAAGCTAAAGAGTCTGTTCCAATTGCTCGCGAATCACAAACCTTAGCCTCCATCACATTTCAAAATTATTTCCGTATTTACAATAAGCTCGCTGGTATGACGGGAACTGCGGATACGGAAGCCGAAGAATTTAAAAAGATTTATAATTTGGATGTAATCGTTATCCCTCCCAACGTAAAAGTAAAACGTTTGGATATGCCGGACCGAGTTTACAAAACCGAACGTGAAAAGTTTGACGCTGTCGTAAAAGACATCAAAGAAAAAACAATTTCCAAACAACCCGTTCTTGTTGGAACCATTTCGATCGAAAAATCAGAAGTACTGTCGAAATTATTACTTGCGAACGGAATTCAACATAACGTACTCAATGCGAAACAGCACGAAAGAGAATCAGAAATTGTCGCCAACGCGGGCAAACCAGGAGCTGTCACCATAGCCACAAACATGGCTGGTCGAGGTACAGACATTGTACTTGGTGGTGCGCCAAAATATAAAGAAGATTTAGAAAAATTGGATGAGTTTTGTGAATCCAAAGTTGTTAAGTCGAGAGACATTTTAGAAACGGTTTATAGTTTTCGAGAGCTTCTCATGAAACAGAAGTTTGATGATGCTGAATCAGCTTTAGTAAATATATCAAATGATGTCATTAGAAAAGAATGTCTTAGGATTTTAGAATCTGCGAAAAATTGGAAAGTAGATCACGATTTGGTAATTGAGGCGGGAGGCCTCCATATCATTGGTTCCGAAAGACACGAATCAAGAAGGATCGACAATCAGTTGCGTGGAAGGTCTGGTAGACAGGGCGATCCTGGAAGTTCGAGGTTTTATTTATCCCTGCAAGATGATTTGATGCGGATTTTTGGGTCGGATCGTATCGCTCGCATTATGGACACCTTAAAAATGCCAGAAGGCCAAGAGTTAGAACACAATATGGTTTCGAATGCCATTGCGCGAGCCCAAAAGCGCGTGGAAGGTCATAACTTCGACATCAGAAAACACTTATTAGAATATGATGATGTAATGAATCGTCAAAGGATTTACATTTACGGAATCAGGAATGAGTTGTTAGATAAAGGCAATATGGAGCAAACCATAGCCAACTTCATTGATGAAGTGGTTGAAAACCAAGTGATTGTTTATTGTGAAGGCAATAACATTGATGCCTGGGATCTAACTTCCTTAAATGAATGGTTGGGCAGTTTAGGAATTTCTAAACAAGTTGATGTATCATCTTTCAAAAAAGAATCCAACCCACAACTCAAAATGTATGAGATTGTTTCTGCACTCATCAAAGAATTATATGAGTCTAAAACACAATCGATTGGTGAAGATGTTTGGCGGTCCATTGAGCGAAATGTTTTTTTGGATATTTTAGACCATCGCTGGAAAGATCATTTATATGCTATGGACCATTTAAAAGAGGGTATTTGGACAGTTGGGTATGGTGAAAAGAACCCGCTTGTTGAATACAAACTCCAAGGTTTTAAATTATTTGATCAGCTAGTAGAGAATTTAAAAAACGAAGTGATTTCCTTTTTATTACGTATCGAAGTGAGTGAGTCAGACAAAAATAATATAGATTCATCTCCAGCCGAATACAAAAAAATAGGGCAAGAGACTCGCTCGGAAGTGGATATGTTTGGAAACGAAAAAAACGCAAAAAACAAACCGCAAGTTTCCACAACCACAAGTTCTGGCGGTGGATCGGAAAGAAGGTCAAGCAGGAGAAAAAAATGAAAAAATTGAAATCGATAGTTTTTCTCCTGCTATTGTTTTTTGGAACCAATGTTTGTAAATCTTCGGAGGTTCAAGTTACCAACAAGCAAGCGTTATTTCAGAATTGTATGGAAACATTCGAAGATGAGGCGCGTTGCAAAAAACTTTTGGAAAAATCTGAGGCTGATCTGCGCACAGAAGCGGAAGAACAGAAATTGGCTCGAGAAAATTTGACTAAAGAACAAAAAGATGGTCTGAAAATTCGCTCGGTTGTGAAAGACAGCCTTCAATCCCAAAATAAAGGGTTTGTAAAAAATTACCTGGGAGAACCAGATAAAATAGAACATGGTGGTGATAGAGAATACTGGGTATACACACGACCTGTCACTCGTTACAGTGTTGAAAATGATCCAGACGAAGAGCTTACTGTAATTTTTCGCAGGAATAAAGTTGAGAGAATCAACCATATAAAACCTGCTTCCACACCTGACAGCGATTTGAGTGTAAAAAAACTATTCGGTAACAAAGAAGTTAAAGAAAATCAAAAATAAGATCATTTTGTTCTGAATGCGTTTGCAATGTTCGAAATTACATTCGCAATGGTACTGATTTTTTGACTAACGCCATTTAGGTCTTCAGAGTTTTGGGCTAAAACCTGGGCGCTTCCTGAGAGTGTGTTGATACTTGTAACCATATCTTCGGAAGCCTTTTTTTGTTCTCTACTTGAAAATTCAATCATCTCTGCCATATCTTGTAAACCTTTCAATTCTTCAGTGACAGATAATAAACTATTGGATTGTAATTCCATTTCATCTTTTAGATGCGTGACACCTGACTGAATTTGATTTGATTGTTCGACGATTTCTTGTAATACGGACACCGTCTGATTTACGTGGATTGTTCCTGAAGAAACTACCGAATTACTTTGATCAATTAGTTTTTTTATATTTTTAACAGAGTTTTGCGTTTTATCTGCTAATTTAGAAATTTCTTCAGCCACAACTGCAAAACCCATACCTGCATCACCTGCTCGAGCTGCTTCGATACTCGCATTTAATGCTAGTAAGTTTGTTCTTTCCGAGATTTCTGTTATCATATCGACAATGCCCGTTATACTTTTTGTGACATTGCGGATTTCTAGCATTGCCTTGTCTGTGTTTTTTACTGATTCATTGCCAGCTTGCGCAAGTTCTGTGGATGAAATTGATTGATCCGATAATAAGGATAAAGCTTTTTCGATATTCGAAATGGAACTTTCAATATTTTTCATTTCTGTTCCAATTTTATAGATATTTTTTGTTTCGCTCGAAATTGATTCGAACATAATTTCAAAACTCGTTGTGAGTTCTTCTAAGGATGCTGCGGATTCTTCAGATGTTGCAGCAAGTTCTGATGCATTGTCAGCCACAGAAATTGCGTCTTTTTTTAAATCAAAAGACGATTTCTCCGCATCACTTGCAGAAACTTTTAACTGATTTATGATTTGATTTAAATTGGCTAAAAAAACATTAAAAGACTCTGCGATTTTACCAATTTCGTTCTTACCAAATGCGGGTATTGTGCGTGTTAAGTCTGCGTCACCACTTGACAGTTCATTCATTTTGGTAAACACTTGGTTTAAAGGTTGATTGATACTTTTTATTATCAAATAGATCAGTGATATTGAAATTAAAATAGAGACAAGTATAAAAACCAATGAATAATTTCTTTGGTTGCGATAGGAATTGATGCGATCACTTGTTATCCATTCTAAATAATCGAAGGATTGATTTTGTGTTTCTTTGGTAAATTCGATGCCTGATTCAACAACTGCAAAAATTGTTTCTGATACAATTGGCTTGAGTGTGGGTTTGATGAGTTGGTTTGTTAATTCGTTTGTGTATGATTCGCAGACGAGGAGAAAATCTTTCCTAGTTTTTGAGACTTTTTCTGAATATAAGGAAGAATCGTCGATCGTTTTTTGGAAGGACTTGCCTATTTCACTACATTGGCTATTAATATTTGTTATGGCTATGGTAAGTTTTGTTTTGTTTTCTTTTGCAAGAATTGTATTGGTTTTTGATTTTATACTGTATTCTTCACGCAATACTTCTAGTATGTTTGCTATATTTTTCCAAATTTCAGGAATTCGAAACAAAACGATATCCATCTGGTAATAGGAATCTACATCTGGATCTAAAATTAAGTTGGAATTGTCACCAAGTTTCAGGGCTAATGTTTGCGTATCATTGATGAATTGTTTGGTGGTAAGAACATCAAATTCCGGTAAATGTTGGTAATGAATCCAGGCTTGAAACTCCTTCGAAGACTCATCCAATAATAAATTGGATTTGAGAATGTCTTTTGTAGCCGAAAAAAGTGGAAGTATCGTATCCGTTTTTTCTGCACCAATTTTGAATCTTTTTAAACCTTCCTGTAAAGCGATGAATACTGGTTTGGTTGCATGGATTCCATCGATTTCCTTCTTCGAGAAATTAATATTTTGATTTTGTGTTTGGATGAGAATGAAAAGTAAAACGAAAATAGAAAACAGAAGCGGAACAGGCAGGATCGCGAGCCTAGTTTTGATACTCAAACTTTGTAAGGTTTTTATGAACATGGTGTTTGCATTTATCTTTACGATTTGATTGTTTATAAACTCCTTCAAAATAAAAAAGGGGGGATAAACCCCCCTTTTCCTAGAAGAAAGTAGTCATTACTTTTTCAAATCTTTTAGAACCACTTTAGATCAGTGTGTCCAGGTTGCAGTTCCTGCAGTTTCGTCTACGGTCGCAAACGCTGAGAATCCACCCTTAGTCAAAAAACATGCTCCGAAAACACCTTTATGTGTTACCACAGTGGTTGTTTTTCCGTCAGCAGTTGTTGCACTAGAGGTAATTGCAAGCGCAGCCGCTCCCGTTGTGTATTTATTGGCAGGGTTCGTGCAATCAAGTTCAGTCACTTTCGCTGATACACACTTCACCAAATCCACGTTGTCATAACCTGGGGTCGATGCGCAAATTCCCGCATCAACATACTGACCTGTTCCTTGGCCACCCACGCAAGAGTTTACAAGAACAATCGCCGCACCGCAATGGGCTCTTTCTGTAGCACCCGCTACAACAAGAGAAAGTAAAGTCGGATCGGTTCCTTCTTTGGCAGACGACTTAGTGCAGGATGCCAAAACGGAAACCATCAAGCTTGCTACCAGAAGGAGAGAAAATAATGTCTTATTCTTTTTCATAATAATCTCCTTAGAATTTAGCCACAACACCAAGTGTCGCACCGTTTTGGTGGGATGCAGGGCGTCCTTTTTCGTCAATGAACTGTTGGCCAGGGCCTTCATCGCGTCGAAGGTCGAGTTTGATGATGAAGTTTTCAGACCAATTGAAAGTAGGAGTGATTGTGTAAGTGCGAATCATTCCTAAAGAGGAAGCAGAAGGTCTTAGCCCAGCTGCATCTTTGAATTGGAGGTCATATCTGTCTGCTGGCGTAACATTGAAAAGAGGCGCATTCACTACAAGAGATCCACCGTATCGGCTATCATCAATTCTTTCATGACGAAGAGCGAGGGAGAACTTTTCAGTGAATTGGTATTTAAACCAAAAGCCGAAAGTTTGGTAGATTCTTTTGATTTTGTTGTCCCTTCCAAATGGGTAAGCCGCTTGGGTTTCATTAAGACCAAGAGCGGAAGCAGTTGGTAAACCAACAGCCGATGGGTTGTAAGTGGGAGATTCCCAACCGAAAGCAGCATTTACAGTTTGTCCTGCTCTTTCACCGTAAGTCCAGTCAAAAGCAAAGAGAGTTTTTTCGTTTGGTGTGAAACTTAAAATCAAGTTGTTCACGAACCAATAATCTTCTCTCCAGTTAGATGCTTTTCTGAGTGGTGCAGCACCGTAAGCGCCTTGAGCCCAAACTTCTTGGTTTGTCAATCGACCTTTTACGTTGTCATTACCGTACAAAGTGTTCCATACGATGTTGAATTTATCTGGAACTGCATCATACTTTATTTGTGTTCCAATGGTTCTTGATGGGTTTGGACCATCAGCATAAGCATGTTGCGTAGTGCTGTAAATGTCAGATCCAGATCCAGCAGTTCCATATGGACTGAGTCCTTTGTAACCGAACTGGTCTCCGTTTCCTGTAAATCCTGTTCCTTGGGCACTGTTGTATAGGTAAAGACCTGCAGCCAAGGTATCAGTGATTTGTAAGTTTGCTCTTGCGCCTGTGTTAATGAATGGAACTGTGTTAAAGAAAATGTAACCAATGGTATAGTTCAAATTGTCTTTAGACTCAAGAACTTCGTATCCAATATGAGTTGCCATTTTACCTGCATCTACAGTCAAACCTTTTAAGACATCGAAATACATGGAAACATAAGCTTGTTGCAAAAGGTTCATATTCCAAATATTGTTAGTTGTTGTGAACGGTCTTTCTTGAGCGAAACTATTTTGCCCGTTCATAAAGTCGATTCGGAATCCCCAAGGGCTTTCCTTATCAGCTAACTTTTCAATATCCAATTCAACCGCATTCACCGCAAATTGTTTGTTGTAAGTTTCAAAAGCACGACTGGTATCAACAGTTGCACCTTGTTTGTTGTTTTGCGTATATTGGTAGTAAACATCCACAAAACCCGAAAACTCTACCTTATCGTACCAAGATTTCTCTTTTTCTTGAGAGAATGCTGGTGATGAAAGGGCGAGGGCCATGGTAGCCATTAAGAGAGTGTATTTATTTCTCATTTGCCATTTCTCCTATGCCAACATGTTGTGCAATTTGTGTACCAGGAGGGTTTGCGTTTCAATTTTTCATATAGAACATACCTAATTATGGCAAGAACGGGAAGAAATAGTGCCATTTCGGTATCCCGCTTGTGCAAAAAATTGGCAAATTCCCCTGTGAGATTGTTGGGTCAGAAAGAATTTTATACCAGATTGTTTATTATTTCAGCAGTATGAGTAAAAAGTTTCTGGATTTCATTTTCTTTAGGCGATTCCCAGACAATCTCCATTAGATTTTGTAGAATGATTCCATATTTTGTTTTTTCTACATTTGGAAATAAATTTTCTAAATCATTTCCACCGATTGCCAGGTCAGATAAAACCAAAGGATGATCTGCAAGGATCGTTTCACAGAATTCTTTTGTTTTCGTACCAAAGATCTGGGTCAATTTTTGCAAGAGGATAGTTAAGTCTGGAAAACGACTCGCCCAATGTTTTTTCATGGGCGCCAGGATGAATTTTTTTACTTCTTTCGTTTGTATTTCGTGGGAATTGGAGATTTGGTTCCAGTTTTTTAGTAAGCTTGTAAAAAAGAGGCAGTCTTTGGTCATTTGACCAGAGAACTTGAAGGAACGTAGTGTACCCTCCAAAGATTTTGGATCTGAATTAGGGCAAACTATGGAAAACATAAATGCCAATTGTAAACCGACTAAATCTTTCGGAGAGGAATCAAGATGATTCAAAAGTTCTAAGTTAGGATTTGGATTTGGGTTTAAATTTGGTAAAAATAAACTGAAATACCTTTCATCCAAAAGTAAGGAAAGCATAACCGAGGGTTTTTGTCCTTTGAACGATTTTAATATTTCATCTTGAAACCTTTCCAGCGAAACTTTTTTGGTAACTTCTTTTGTCTGTTTTATCGCCTGTCGAGTGTTTGGTTCAATTTCGAATCCAAGAGTACTCGCAAATCGTAATGCGCGGATGGGACGAAGACCGTCCTCTGTGAACCTTTGGATGGGATCTCCAATGGTTTGGATGATTTTATTTTGAATGTCACGCATTCCATTGTGTTCGTCCACAATGGTTTCTGAATCCAGATCAAGAGCTAACGCATTCATCGTAAAATCCCTTCGTTTTAAATCCTCCGATAGTGAGTTGCCAAATTCCACTGTGGTTGGTCTTCTTCCATCCACGTAATCTTTATCAATTCGGTATGTAGTGATTTCGTAATTGATTTTATCCAAAACTACAGTTACCGTACCATGATCGATTCCTGTATCAATCACTGTCCGGAATAGTTTTTTGACTTCCATTGGTTTGGCGTTTGTTGTTAGGTCATATTCATTTGGATTTTTGCCCATGACCAAATCTCGGACGGAACCTCCGACTAGATAAGACTCGAACCCAGCATTTTTTAGGGTGGAATTCAGATGTAGTAAATGTGAAAGGAAAGGTTTTGGGATCTGAGAAATGATTACTGGCAAGTCCGACATTTGCCTCGAAAAACAATTTCCACAGTTTCTGTTTGGAAACCCTTTAGTTGTTTGGAAGAGGGCATTCCATTCCAAGGATCGTCGATGCACTCGATTTTACCACAAAGGTTGCAGATCAAATGGCCGTGAGCTTGGGAAAGAGTTTCGTTTCCTTCACCCTTCAGTTCAAAATAAGTGACCCTGTCTGTAGAGTGGAGTGAATTCAATAGATTTTTTTCTTCTAAATCGGAAAGGGCACGGTAGATGGTAACTCGGTCCCAAGATTCTTCCTTGGGGAGTTTTTCCATGATTTCTTGGTGGTTGAGCGGCCTAGGCGATTCTTGGAGGATGGACAGAACTTGTTCTCGGTTTTTGGTAACCTTTAGCCCCAGTTTGCGTAGGATTGTTTGTGGATCTCCAGCCATGATTGATTTATCCCCAAAACAAGTGGGATTGTCTATTCTAAAATAATGGATTGTTTCCAGATTTCTAAATAACGAATTCCCAATTTTGTATTGGTACGGAGTAGTTCTTCGATTTGATTCCCCGTTGCCAAAGGCACAATGACGGGTGCGATTCCCATATCGAGTTTTCGGTTTAAGATTTGGTTGATTTCTGATTCGCAAAGTTTTGTGAACCGCATACAATCTGCTTCTCTTTCTGGAAGTGAGGTTTTATTTTTTTCGCAAAACGTTGCAACTTGGAAGATCGTTCCATTTTGGATTAACAAATCCAACTCTTTTGAGGGAGATTTTTTACACGATAAAACCAAAAAACAAAATATTGCAAAAAAGGATTTGATTTTCAATTAAGTATCCTGGGCTAAATTGGCCAAAGCATCTGCCCGTGCGTTTTGTTCTCTGGGGATATAAAAAATTTCGAAGGAATCGAACTTTGGCCGTAAACTTTCACATTTTGTTTTGTATATGAGTAAATCTTTATTTTTAACCTTGTATTCACCTTTCATTTGTTTGACGACAAGTTCCGAATCGAGTCGAAATTTTACATTTTTTTTGTCCAATTTGATCGCTTCTTCCATCCCGCGTAACAGTGCATTCCACTCTGCAACGTTATTGGTATTGTTTCCGATTTTTTCTGAAATAGAATGGAACTCGATTCCGTCTTTGGATTGGAAGGAAACACCAATGCTTGCGGGTCCTGGATTTCCACGGGAAGACCCATCGCAATATATGAAAGTTGTTTCTCGTCCTGGCATAGATCACAATTTGGTATCCATGGGTCCGTTACCAAGCAAAAACACGAACTTATTCGAAAAAAAAAATCTCGATTCAAAATCAGCAATGACAATCGTTTATGATCATGATAAAGGGAAATCATTGGGTGGCGGGTGGTTTACCCCACCCAGTCCAGATAGGGCGGGGACATCTATCGTAAAAATATCCCAAAACCCTTCCAGGATTGTTGTATGACGGAATTTGGAACTGGTGCTTTCGTTATGTTTGCAAACCGTCTTAAAAAACTTAAAAAAGAGACGGATCGGTTGAGTAAAAATTTAGGGCTCGATTGTTATCGAATTTATTCGGAAGATATTCCGCAAATACCTGTTATACTAGATAAATACCCTTTGGGATTCGTTTTGTATGATAAAAGTTCTTTGCGGTTCCAAACTGAGGAAGAACAAGAAGTAAGGTTCCAAACGATAACGGACATTGTTAAAAACACTTTTGATATAGATGACTCAAAACTTTTTTTAAAACGTAGAAAAAAACAAAAAGGAAAAGATCAATACGAGAAAGTTGATAATTCACATAACTTTCATTGGGTGAATGAGAATGGGTTGAGTTTTCGGGTGAACCTGTCCGATTATTTAGACACTGGCCTTTTTTTGGATCATAGGATTACCCGCTCTTGGATTCGAGAACAATCAAAACATAAATCATTTTTGAATTTGTTTAGTTATACTGGTTCATTTTCCGTTTATGCTGCGTCAGGTGGTGCTAAAAAAACCACAAGTGTTGATATGTCAAAAACGTACTCTGAATGGGCCAAAATGAACTTAGAAAAAAATGGCTTTAATATTCAGAATCATAGAGTTATCACAGCGGATGTTCTTCAGTGGATTGAAGATGAAACAAAAAATGTAAATAGGGAAAAATATGATATTATATTTTTGGATCCACCTACATTTTCAAACAGCAAAAAAATGAACGATGAATGGGATGTACAATCGAAACACCGAAATTTGATTTTATTATTATTAACAAAGTTTTTAAATGAAAATGGAACCCTTTATTTTTCTACAAACTTTCGTAAATTTAAGCTTGAGTTAGGTGATGATGAGTTATCACATCGAGATATTGTCTGTATCGATCGAAGTTTGGATTCCATTCCCAAAGATTTTCGAGATAAAAAAATACACCAATTGTTTCAGTTTAAGTTGAACTGACCGTTTAGTCGAGGAATGGTTCAATTCGTTCCGCCAAAATCCTTCTGTTCTCCCCTGACTGTAAAGACAACACTCCACGAAGGATGGCTTGGCGTTCGTTACTCTTTCGTTTGGCGGCCGTTTTTAACGAATTTGCGATGGGCAAAAGAATTAAGTTGGCAAAAGAAATTCCGTAAAATGTGGCAATGAAGGCAGTGGCAATTCCTTGGCCGAGAACCTTTGTGCCACCTTCTAAATTTTCAAGTACAGTCACCAAACCAAGTACGGTTCCTATGATTCCAATGGTAGGTGAAAAACCTGCGGCTGTTTCAAAAACCTTGCCCGATTTCATTTCGTTTTTTTCCTGTTCTTCGTGCGCTTCCCAAAGGATCTCTTCGATGGTCCTTGGATCGGAACCATCAACAATCAATTGGATACCTTTTTGCAAAAAAAGATTTTGGAGTTTTTTTGCTTCCTCTTCGAGAGATAACAATCCTTCCTTTCTTGCTTTTTCCCAAAATCGAAAGAAAATCTGTTTTAAATCCATATCTGTTTTTGTAAATAAAACCGATTTTAAATCTCCGAAGGCTTTAGCCAGTTGGGCAAGACTGAACGATGCCAATGTGGCACCTAACGTGCCTCCAACGATAAGCAAAAATGCGGGTATATGGAAAAAGGATCTGAGGGAAGCTCCTTCAATAAGTATTGCAACAAAAACGGAAAGAATTGCAGCTAGGATACCGAGTGGTGTGGAATGGATCATTGGATTCTTGCCTCCCTGGCATCTGGTCTAATTGATAATCTTCGGAATGAATCTTTTTTTTCAAACACTTCGTTTTTTAATCTTTCCCAAATCACCGAATTTGGGTTTTCTCGGAGTTTTGATGAGATGATGGGTTCCACTTCCTTCCAAATTTCTTGGTTGATATATAAACGAACGCGCGCTAATTCAAGTTCGTTTGCAAGTTCAGTGTCATTTTTATTTCGATAATAACGTTCAAGAGAATTCATCGTTTTTAATGCATTGTTCCAATCTCCCAATGATTCGAACATTGGAATGAGTGAATTCCATGCAAATTCTTGAAATTCATTATCGACTGTCAGGTCTTCTAAAATAGAAATATACTCAGGTTCCAAAGTTGTGAATTTTAAACTGTTGTAGGCAATACGGAGTAGATCTGCTTTTGGGGTTTCGAACTTTCTTGTTTGGGTCATAGAATCTAACGAAAGTTTATTCTGTCCAATATTATGATAAAATTTTACGTATTGGGCATATGAAACGTAATACAAATGTTTGATCTCGAATGCGTCTCTTCTAATGTCACCAGCAGAATATCTGATGATGTTGTCTAAATTTGCATTCAATTCATCGATATTTGTGTTATCTAATCTCTCTGTTAAATATTTTAATCGCCAGTCTTTGGGTAAAGTTTCTGTGTAATCGATATTTAATGGAAAGTAAGTTGGGTAATACACGTCAAAATTCCAGAACGATTTGCGATTGAGCAGCGATAAGGCATTGATATGGTGTGACTGGTTTGTTTTGTTTCGGTTTGTTATTACCAAAAATGGCAAATTTTCTTTAGATAATCTTTCGATATAAGATATAATTTGAGTTTGGTTTGAAGATAAACTGAGTACAACTATTTTATCTTTAATTTCTGATCGTTTTGGTAAAAATGGATGAGAAACAAATGGTAATACTGATTTATAATAAATGAATTTTTCATCATCAAACGGAATGTTGGTGATGGCAAAGGGAATTGGTTCATAAATTTCTTTCTTAGAAAATGGCGCATTATTTCTGATCGTAGGAGTGGTAAAAAATATAAGTACAATTGCCGTTGCCACGGAAAACATTAAAATGCGAGGGGTTTTGACGATATGTTTTTGGAAAATATAGGGGTAAGTCACAAGTGGAACAAAAGCTAATGTTACCAAAGATCTAAATCCCATTGGTAAGTTCCAATGATAAAGAAGAAACGATAACGAAAGGTAGGCAGTGGTTTCTGCACTTACATAAATATATTCTCTGTATAATGATTGGTTCGGTTTGAAAAAACCAACTAACAATCCAAGTACGACGCAAAGTGCCGTATAAAAAGAACTGAAGTAGGATTGATTGATAAAAAAGAAAAACCCCAAAAGAATGCCGAACCTACCGATAAGGTAAATGGCTTTTGTTTCTTTTTTTAATCCAGAAACGAGCGAAATTACCCTTCCCAAAAAAACTGAAAAGGAAATGGCGAGTATCAGTGGAATTTTGGGTCCAGGTTGAAAATATAAATGCAAAAATACATAGGCTATGAGTAATGATAATGAGGATCTGTAGAATGGTGCGAATAGCGGGTGTTTGCCGATTTTGGATCTGATTTTATAATACCTAGCCGAATACGGATTTTTTTGGATAAAAGTACTAATCAAATAAAGGCAAAGTAAAATATATAATACACCGATGATGGTTTTTAATGAATGGGACTGGTTACCTTCGAATAACGAATAAAAGGTAAAGGCAGTAATTCCCAAAGCAAAGCTAAGAAACCTGAAATCGCGGAGAGACCCACCGTAAACACCCACAGTGAAAGCAGCGACCGTACCCGATAATAAAATCAATTCAAAAGAAAAGATATAATCGATTAAAAATTCGGAGGAATTTCCTCGCAAATACCAATAGGTCTGAATGAAACCTAATATAAGTAATACGATTGAAACTGTTTTTGGGAGTGTGACTGCATATTTGCGATAGATGAATCCAATGCCAAATGCCACCACCATGATGATCTGTAAAATCGGAAATTCTGTATCGTTTCGGTCTATCAGACCCAATTCGTTTGTGGAAATAAAGAAGAATAAAGAAAGGACATAACCAATTGATAAACTTAGGCTAAACTCCAAAGAGGGGAAAAAACCTGTTTCCCAAAATCGTTTCCATTGTGAATCCATAGAATTTAAAAACCAATGATTTCAGATGTACGGAATCGGCAAACCAAAGAATACATTGTTTCATTTGGCAGTGCACAAATCGTTTGACCATTTCCCCCAACCTGCCGAACTTGGTAATAGTATGTTAACGTTTTTATCTATATCCTTTTTGGCCATCTACGGGTTTGACATTTTGATGTTGTTTTACTTCGGTTTGCACACTTACCTTATGGTTTTTTTGTACAGCCGTTACAAACAAAACTGTGCTGAGGATGAAACGAAAATCCTCTCCCTTAAATCCAAAAAGCTCCCCAAGGTCACAGTCCAACTCCCCATCTTTAATGAATTCTATGTGGTCGACAGGTTGATTGAATCTGCCTGTAACATTGAGTATCCCAAGGAAAAATTACAAATCCAAGTTTTGGATGATTCAACAGACGAGACGGTAGAAAAAGTAAAGGGGCTCGTTGCTTTTTATAAAAAGAAAGGCATTTGGATTGAACATGTCCACCGCACCAACCGCAAAGGCCACAAAGCAGGCGCACTCGATGAAGGTATGGCCAAAGCAAAGGGTGATTTCATTGCCATTTTTGATGCTGATTTCACACCTGATCCTGATTTTTTACTCCGCACCATGGGTTATTTTGCAGACGAATCCATTGGGATGGTGCAAACACGTTGGGGTCATATCAACGAAAGTTATAATATTTTGACCAAAGCACAAAGTTTTGGGATCGATGGCCACTTTATGATCGAACAAGTGGCTCGCAATGGTTCTAGCCTTTGGATGAACTTCAATGGAACCGCTGGCATCTGGCGCCGTACGTGCATTGAAGATGCAGGTGGTTGGGAACATGATACATTGACCGAAGATTTTGATCTCTCTTACCGAGCGGAACTCAAAGGTTGGAAATTTCGTTATATCAAAGATGTGGTTTGTAAGGCAGAGATCCCGGCAACCATGAATGCTTACAAAGCCCAACAATTCCGTTGGTGCAAAGGTTCCATCCAAACAGCTGTCAAACTCATCCCGCGCATTTGGAATGCGAACGAACCTTGGAAGATCAAGGCCGAAGCCATCACCCACCTCATCAATTATTCTGTTCACCCTTTGATGATTCTTAACATCCTCCTGACAGCCCCGCTCCTTCTTATGGAATACTGGGCTGGGTTTAAGATGGATGACCTCCCTGTGGAGATTTTGTTTGGCTCAGCGGCCATACTTTCGATTGGATCTTTGGGACCTGTCATTTTCTATGCGTATTCTCAACGAGAAATCCATAAAGAATGGAGAAAAAAACTCATTTACCTCCCTGTCCTTGTGATGATTGGAACGGGCATTGCTGTGATGAATACCTATGCTTGGGTGGAAGCTGTTTTTGGCATCCAATCTGGTTTCAAACGCACACCCAAACTCAGGATTGAAAAAGAAGGTGAGGATTTGAAAGACAAAATCAAGTATGTGGTTCCTGTGGACTACCGTGCCTTTTTAGAGTTTTTTATGGGTGCGTATTGTGTTCTTTGTATTTATCTCTCTTTCCTTGTGGGAAAACCCTATGTTGTGGGTTTTATGGTTCTGTATGCAATTGGATTTTTCTATGTCGCATTCCAATCGGTGGCGGAATCCTTTTGGAAATTCAAACCGGCCACCAAAGAAGAGAAAGAGGTTCGTGCCATCGCTTAATTGCGAGGTACTTACTTGACGAAACGTCTCGTTTCAAAAAGCTGTAATTTCAACTTAGGTTAGGGGTCTTCCATGAGTGAAAAAGTCTACTGTGCGAACTGTTTGCATTGTGTTGTGGTTCGCCAATATGAATCGGAGCAGGATAAATACATTCTTCGTGTTAAATGTAACAAAAAGAAATGGTCCAAACGTTCTGGTGAAGAAAAACTTTATAAGTACTTTACGGTAGCCCGACGTATGCAAACCAATTGCGAATACTATGAGGAAATGGGTGAGATTTTGCCTTACATCAAAAATCTAAAAAAAGAACTCCCCATCAAAGACGAAATCTACATGGTGAAAGCCGTCTAAATTCCATCCGGCGTGTTGTTTCCCAGGTTACCTCGCGCCTTCGCTCGCAAACTTCACAAAACTGAAAATAAACGTGAACGGACGATCCAAGGAAGTTTCCGGATCCCCGTTCCTGCGGGCAGCGTTCTTTCTGATGAATACCCCTCACGGGTTTTCCATGGGCAAGTTATGCTTGAATCCCATGGAAAAAAAATCCTTTCGCCCGTGAATGGTGTGGCCTCGCTCACTCCTGACAAACAATACTTCCAAATCAAACAAGATGGTTCTTGGTCAACAGTGGCACCTTACCACCCAGCCAAATATGACCGAAATAGTTTGTTTGCCACCCTTGACCAAGGTGGTTTGTATTCGTTGGATTTAAACCAAACAGCACTTGCCGAATATTTTAAATCCTTCGATCCAAATAAAAATTTTTCCATCGTGTTATCTCCCTTTTCTCGGATCCAACATTTGGATTTTAGGGAACTCATATTTCGCGATATGAAGGAAGCATTTGGTGAGCTAGTTTCTCTCATCGGTCTGATTTTTCCAAAAGCAACCATTTCCAATTTTTTCCTTGATGAAAAATTGGTGTATGAACATCCCATTGGATTTCCCGAATATTTTTTACACAAACAAATGGAAATGACGGTAGAATCAGCCATTCAATCCATTGTTTCGTGTAACACGCTTTATTTGGGAGCGGAAACGATATATCATATTTTGCGAATGTTGTATTTTGGGGAACCATTCACAAAACGCCATTTGTCCGTGTTTTTGGTGGACAAAAAAGGTAGGATGGATATAGAACCAAGGCAGTATTATCTCACCAATGGTCAGTCATTGGCATTTATACTCAATAATTTAGAAACAAAATACAAAGTTGCAAGTTTCGAATCAGTTTTTGATTCCATCGAACCAGTCGATGTAAATTCGCTAGGGTATTTTAATATATATGAACAATACTCACTTACTTTATACGAAAAATTACCAGTTGTTCGGAAGTCATTTAGTTGTATTGATTGTAATGAGTGCAATCTGTACTGTCCCACCAACGCAAATCCTTTTTCGTTAGTGAAAAATCGGTTAGAAGAGTTTGCAAAAAATCAATGTATTGTGTGCGGTATTTGTACTGTTTACTGCCCTTCAGGGATAGACATCCGGACAAAAATTTTGGAAACAAAGGGTTTTTAAAATTTAAATTATGTTAAAGAATTTATACATACTCTCTGAAGGAAGTTGGGGGATTAAATCATCGGAAGTATTCGCCGATTTGTTTTATTTTTTATCCACTTTGACTTTGTTCGTTTATTGTTTTTTCCACCTTGCTGCTGTTTTGTGGGTGCCATTTGTTGTTTCCATACTTTTGTTTGTTGTGTTTTATATTTTATTAAAAAATAGCAATTACGATGTGTATTGGCTTGGATTCATCACACAAGTGTTATTATTGTTTCTTATCACCCCAGCTGCTTTTGTTTCTACATCCTTACTTTCACTTTCCATATTTTTTGCAGCCGCACTGTATTTTTTCTTAAACCAATACTACGAATTGCGTATCCCCATTTTGATTTTGACTTTGTTCTTTTTATTCTTTTGGGATGGAGTTTTCGGTCTTATGGGGGTTTCTCTCCGGAATACAAATTTGTTTGAACTCCCAAAAATTGTAGAATTGGAAAATACGGTCATTCCGTTTTCATACCCTCTCGGTTCTAAAATTGTTTGGAGCCCTGTCGCTTTCGGATCCTTACTCGAGTCTTGGGGTGTTTACCTCCTTGTGAGCATTTCCTGGCTGGCTTTCCGCCGAAGTATTCTTTTTTTGTACATTCTGGGCTGGTTCCTTGTTTTTGGAGCCTGGTTTTTAGGCAACGGGAGTTTTGGACTCCTTACTTTGGTTTCTTTTGTCTCTTTGGGTGTGATTCTACACACAATTCCTGGTCGCAACTTTTATGGGTCTTTTTATATCTCCGTTGCCATGTTTTTTATCCTAGTACCGATCTCTTTTCTTGTAGGAAAATTTGGGATATGTGCCATGATGAGTCTTCTCATTTTTTTTGTTGCAGAAGTGGTTGTAACGAGGGTTTTTCTTGGAAAATAATTCGATTTTAAAACAGTGGAAGTTATAAGAACCCTATGAATCAACTTTTGGAGATTCTGGACCCTAAAAACGTCATTTTCGATTTTAAAGCTTCAACGAAAGAAGATGCCATTCGAAAGATGATCTCACATATGGTCACATCACAAACATTAGACGCAAGTCATGAGGAAGAAATTGTTTCTGCCCTTTTGAATCGTGAAAAATCGATGTCCACAGGTATTGGTAGTGGAGTGGCAATTCCACATTGTTCAGTGCATTATGTAAATGAATTAAAATGTGCCATGGCAATCGCCCCACAAGGGATTGATTTTGATGCGTTGGATCATGGGCTTGTGCAGATTTTTATCATGCTCATTGTTCCCAAAAATAAATTCCAAGATCATATCAAAACGTTGGCTCTCATTGCCAAAACTTTGAACATCCCAGAAGAAAGGGAAAAACTCATCAAATCACAAAACTTCGAAGAAATCAAAAAGGCATTTTTGTCTTAAAAGATAGAACGGTGAAATCGGAAATCTTCCGTTTTGTTTTTTTCTTTTTCCTTTTGAGTTTGATTGTTAGTTTTATATCTCAATACAGAACCCAAGATAAATCCTATTTGAATGCTGATGTCGGGTTTTACGAAGATTCTCTCCCAAAAGAAAATTATATTTTTTCGTACTTCTATTTTTTGCGAGACCTAATATTTGAGGGTGGGGGCAAAACAGATGCGGGAGAAAATGTGTATTCTCATATCGCAAAACGATTGTTACCAACCTTTCATTTGGCAAGTTTTGGAGTTTTGTTTGGGGCTTTTTTTTCTATGGGTTTATCCATCCTATCCTTGTACTATCGTTCCGATCCATTCCGAATGATTTTGGTTTCAATATCTAACCTCATTTTATCTACTCCAGTTTTTGTGGTTGGGGTTTTGTTATTACTTGTATTTTTTTATCAATTGGAACTTTTTCCCCCTGGCGGATATGAGTCATTTAATACATATTATGTGGTTTTGCCTGGGGTTACACTTGGCTCCCGTGTTTTTGCGAGGCAAACTCTTTATTTTATAGATGAAGTATGGAAAGAAGCGAGTTCTTCTTATGTTACACTTTTAAAAACCAGATCGTATCCTTGGTCACATATTGTGTTCAAGGAGATCTTTTTAAAAGTTTTGCCCATTTCTCTTGTCATTTTGGTTTTGGATTTTGGTTCTTTACTCTCTGGCGCCATGGTAGTAGAAGAAATTTTCTTTTTTCCTGGCATTGGTAAATCTTTATATTACTCTATTAAATCAATGGATCAGAAATTATTATCCAGTTTATTACTTTATACAGGTGTATTGTTTTATGTTTTAAATCGAATCACGCTTATTGCCCAAAAACGTCTGTCAGGTGATTCGTAAGTGCCTATATCCTTTCGACTGATTATACGAATTCTCTTTGGACTTTTAGTGTTTTTGGGAGTTATTTTCCAATCACCACCCAATTATGTAGACCTAGGCTCCAATCATCTGGGGGTTTTTAACCCAGGACATATTTTGGGGACAGATAGGCTTGGTCGAGATAACTTCTCCTTATTCGCTTATGGATCGTTATCCACCATCCTTGTGGTTTTGCCCGCCCGGATACTCACTGTTTTATTTGCGTTTTTATTTGCATCGTTGTCTCAGTTTTCGAATCAATTGACTGAGTCGTTTTTATCAGCTCTGTCTTCTGTTTTTTTGGCCATTCCATCTCTTTTGGTTGCTTTGGTGGTGATCACATTTTTACCAGAATGGAAGTTATCGGTCATCATTGCCATTGTAGTATCTGATTGGGCGCTTGTGTATGAAACCATACTTTCAAAAATGCGCGAATTAAAAAATAGTGGATACATTGTTTCATCGAAACTCATGGGTGCGAGTTCACTGCAGATTGTTTATTTTCATTATTTTCCTGCTTTAAAATCTTTATTTGCATTTTTATTTTTATCGGGTTTACCTGCGGTTGTGATGACAACAGCCTTATTTTCCTACCTAGGTGTACAAGTAACACTTGGAGATTTTGGTCCTGGGCTTGGTGAACAAATTTCCTTTTCGAAGGATTATTTTGACCAAAGTCCTGTTTCGGTTTTACTCCCAATGCTTGCCATTTTAGCATTGGTTTATAGTTTGGGAAATGATTCAAAATAAATGAAAAAGTTTTGTTCCATACTCGCACTCATTGGAATGATCACTCCTTCTCTTGGAGCCATTGACCAATTTTATAAATTTCCAGAACAAAGTTACCGCGGAACTGTGCAGTATGAAAAATCCAGAACCCTTTGTATTTTTCCTTTTAGAACAAACACTCCAGACAAAAAATTTGAATATTTAGACAAAGGGTTGCCGTCAGTTATTATTTCTGAATTACGAAGTCTTGAATATACTTATGTGGAATATCCAAAGCCAGATGTTGTTTACCATCCTTTTGGCAATAATCCAATCAAAACTCTCCAAGAAAAAATTGATGAGTTTGAGCCGAATGTCAAAAAACGAAAAAAAGACATTATCGACGAAAAAGATTTAATGGATGTTCGGTCGGGTAAAAAAATAATCACTCCCGAAAAAGACCCGAGGTATGTAAAACTAAAGATCAAACAACTTTTGGAAAAAACTCCTCCCAGAAAGGAAGATTCATTTTTTATTGCATCTCAAAATGATTGTGATTACGTTCTTTCTGGCGAATACCAAATTTTGGAACCTGAATTGAAAGTAAATATTCATCTGTTTGACGAACACGATGGAAAGTATTTTGAAGCAGAACACAAAACATCACTTATTCGAGCCTACCAAGAAATGAGCCCCATTGGCGAGTCCATCCGGCAAAAACTACAAGGCAAAGAAACAACCTTGATTCAAGTGGAAACGATAGGAACAGATTCAGCACTTGTATATTTGGATGGTGTGTATTTGGGCAAAACTCCTTTGCTGAACAAAAAATTTCCCATTGGCAGACGTTCCTTATTTGTTTTTAAAGAAGGTTTTTTTCCTTATAAAGCAGACATTTATTTGGAAAAAGACAAACTCTTCCAAACGGATGTTAAACTATCGCCAATACAGAATGTATCCTATTTAACCGTAACTGCCAATGAAGAGTCCGATGTTTATTTAGGCATACAATATTTGGGCAAAACTCCTCTTAAAAAAGTCTCAATCCCCAAAGGTATGAACAGGCTTCGTTTGTCGAGAGAGGGTTATATCGACCAATTTGTAGACGTAGAAGGTTTGGACGGGGTTGAAATTTCAAAACATATTCAGATGTTTCCAGGCAATTCAGAAATTTATTATAAGAATAAACAAAACGTATTTTTAGATCATACTTATAAAGATTTTGCCACCTATTCATTGTATGGTTCTTTACTGTTTTATGCAGGGTATTTATATTTGAATTATGCGTCGAGGCAAGCTTACGAGGCAGCAAGACCCCAGGTGGAATTGGTGAATGCTTCTGCAATTGCTCGCTTCTATGAAACCAACCCAAATGAGTTTTTACTATGGTATACAACGCAGAATGCTATTATAGATGCGGCAGAAGAAAAGGGTCGGTTTTATAAACGTATGGCGGGTACTTTGCCTGTCGAAGACCGCAGGAATCGGCAATTGGTGGCGGGACCAATGGTCATTGGAATTGGACTCATGCTCGTTACGGCAGTTACATTTTATGTAATGGGAATGGAAGACGGTTTTTTTGAACTTGGTCAGTTGCCGACAAGCCCTGGTTCCTCATTTAACACTCAAAATTCGATAGAAAGTTATAGTTACGCAAAATTTAATATGCAATTCTAAAGTTTATGGAGTAACACTGTGTCCGCTCTCGAAGGAGTTCTATCCTCAGGGTAATCGGTACTAAAATGCAGGCCTCGACTTTCTTTTCGTAGTAAAGCAGATCTCACAATCAATTCAGCAACTTTTACGAGGTTACGAAGTTCCAAAAGTTCAATCGAAACTGTGGTTCGGTTGTAATAATCTTTCACTTCTTCTGAAATGAGTTTAAGGCGTCGAAGAGCTCTCTCCAAACGCATGTTAGAGCGAACTATCCCCACATAATTACTCATAATGGTTTTGATTTCAACCAAATCATGAGAAATGAGAACCCATTCTTCTGTGTTTGTGGTTCCTTCCTTATTCCAATCTGGGATTTCTGCCGATTCAAGAGCAAATTCCAGCTTCCCCTGAGACCCAATATCGCCTGCTATGCGGTGAGAAAATACCAAACATTCGAGGAGGCTGTTGGATGCCAAACGATTGCCTCCATGCACTCCTGTACAAGTGGTTTCGCCACAAGCGTATAAGTCGGCTATATTCGTACGTCCAAGTAGATCTGTTGCCACACCACCGCACATATAATGAGCAGCTGGTACGACGGGGATAGGATCGGTTGTGATATCGATACCAAGTTTTTTGCAACGTTCATAAATCGATGGAAAGTGGCTGATGATATCATTGGCAGGTCTATGTGTGATGTCGAGAAGCACATGCGGTTCCCCTCTCTTTTTCATGGTATCATCAATGGCTCGGGCGACAATATCACGAGGTGCAAGTTCGCCCATTTCATGGTAATCTTTCATAAAGGGTCGGCCGCTGATCTCTCGGAGAATCCCGCCATGTCCTCTGACCGCTTCTGATATGAGAAAACTATTGCCCTGTTCATGAAAGAGGGATGTTGGGTGGAACTGGTAAAATTCCATATTTTTAACAACGGCGCCCGCACGGTATGCGCTTGCTACCCCGTCACCTGTTGCAATATCAGGATTGGTTGTATGGAGATAAACTTGGCCCGCACCACCTGTGGCAAGGATTGTTTTTTTTGCCACCACAGGGAAAACTTCACAGGTTTCTGTGTCCACAATGTAGGCTCCATAACAACGGAGCGGGAGATGATCTTTTCCACGTAGTTGGTGTTTGGTGATTAGGTCTACACAGGCATGGTTTTCCAAAATTTGAATATTTTTATTTGCATGGACTCTATCAAGTAGCGATTGTTCTACGGCACTCCCCGTTCGATCTTTGGAGTGAACGATCCTATGTTGGCTATGACCACCTTCACGGGCAAGGTCGAGTCCGCCAGATTCGTCGCGGGTAAATGGCACTCCGAAATCGAGTAATTCTCTAACTCTCGTTGGGCCTTCTTCTACAAGCACACGGACGGCTTCTGGGTCACAAAGACCAGCACCTGCTTCGAGAGTGTCTTTTATATGTTCTTCAAATTGATCTTTATCGCCAAACACGGAGGCAATGCCCCCTTGTGCATAATTGGTATTGGATTCGTAGTCTGATTTTTTTGTGACCACAACCACAGAACCCATGGGGGCAAGTTTGAGAGCTGTAAAAAGCCCGCTCACCCCACTTCCGATGATTAAAAAATCGGCTTTGATCCGGGTCACTTGGTATTCAACATACCTTCTATATAGTCCAAACTACGGATGAGAAGGTAATCGGGTTTGATGGCGTCGTTTGAATGATTTTTGATAAAAGTATCAGCCTTGCCATGTTTTTTGGCATACTCTCTGATAGCTTCAATATTGAACTTTGATTTAACAACTCCATCATAAGGGATTTTTGGAAGGTGGTTCCACATATCTTCCTCACGGTAACGGAATGGGAAACTACCGTCTGCTTCTTCGGATACTTCGATGTCGGGAGTGACACCCACAACTTGTATGGTTTTACCAGAAGGTGAGTAATAGCGAGAGTTTGTGATTTTTAGCACATAATCAGAGTTACCTGGTAGATCCATTAGTTTTTGAACTGTGGCCTTACCGAATGTTCGTTCTCCCATTAAAATCCCTCGACCATGGTGTTGGATGGCACTTGCCACAATTTCTGAAGCCGATGCCGATTTGGAATTGATGAGAACCACTAGAGGTAGGTTTGTGATGTCTTTGATGCGAGCCGTAGCTTCTTCAGGGCTTCTGTTCGGAACTTTCGTGGAAACAATGAGCCCTTTTTCGATGAACATATCGGCAATGTCTATGGCAAGATCCAAATAACCACCTGAATTATTTCTTAAATCAAGCACGAGTGCCTTGAGTTCTTTTCCATTTTCTTTGGCTTCGAGTTCAAGTGCCCGTAAACCTTTTACAATTTGGTTGTCTACAGGTTCTTCACCTTGTGCTTTCACAAAACCAGTTAGTTTGATGTAACCCACTTGTGGATTTTCTTTTAACAAGTGATAGGAGACATTTCGGATAGTGATTTTATCACGCACCACTTCGATGTCAATATTGCCTGTATTGCCCTTTCGTTTGACTGTGAGAACCACCTTGGTTCCTTTTGGGCCTTTGATTTTTTTGACCACTTTATCAAGGGATAAATTTTTTATGATCTTACCATCCACTGCAAGGATCGAATCTCCACTGCGAACTCCTGCTTTGACGGCAGGGCTACCTTCGAGAGGATTTTCCACCACAACCTCGCGGCTCCCACCACCAGAGAGAATGGCACCAATGCCTTCAAAAGACCCATCATTGATTTTTGCCATTGACTCTTCCCAAATTTCTTTTAGGAAAACATTGGAATGTGGATCGAGTGAATTCAAATAACCATTGGCAGCGGCGAGAAACACTTGTTCCATGGTGAATTCTTTTTTATCATCGAGTTCTTCTTCTGGTAATTCACCATCCACTTCCACAAGACCTTTTAAAACAGGAGTTTTGTATTTGTCTAAATTGTCTTTGAGATAGGCGATGATACGATCGAATTCTTTTTTGGAAAAATTGATTTCTTCCCATTTTGCGGAGATCACTGATTTTTTAAGTTTTTCTTTTTCGATGAGTTTTTTCACTTCTTCATCGGAAAGTTTTTTATTTTCGTTTTTTTTCAGTTTCTCTTTCTGGATTTTTTCCACTTCGTCGTAATCGGGATCAAACAGAACAAATTTATCCGAGGGTGAAATTTTAAAAGACTTACCAGGAAAGATGTCCGCCTTGTCTTCGTATTTTTCCCTTTCGTTGAAATAACTTTCTGGATACAGATACAATGGATGCGGCAAACTGAGGACGGCAAATGCAGCCGCATCGGTGAATGCTCGGTTTTTGTTGGTATTTTTGTCGATATAGTACTTATCCACAGCTTGGACTACATTTTCAAAGTCTTGGTAGGTGAAATCTGTGATGCGCTTCGGTGCTTTTTTGGCCTCTGGTTCGCAAGAAATGAACCCCACTGGCATTAAAAAACTAAAAAGGGTTAAAAAGGAGAGTGAATAAACAATTCGTTTCAATGGGTTACTCGATTCAGTAGATTGATTTTCCTAAGAAATCTTGATTTTGGAGTGTAGGCAACTCAAAAAAATCAGGACAAAACTTGGCTTTCTTTTCCAATAGACAGGGTGATGAGACCGTTTGGCTTCCTGATTTTCGTATTTTTTGTAGGGTTTTTTTGTGCCAAACCCCAAAAGAACCCCACAAATGATCCCTACAGCCTAGAAACACTCTCATTCTTGGAGGAAATCCTTCTCGATGTTTGGGAATCGCAAGAAACCAGGGAAGAAGCTCTTTCTCGCCTACGCTATGTTTGTCGAACAAAAGACACTGACGATGGGTTTTTGTGTTACACCTGGGGTCTCATCGAATACAACCGAGGCAATTTCACCGATAGTTACACTGCATTCACGAAAGCTTCTGAAAAAAATCCCCAGGACAGTTTGTACAAAAATATGGTTCGTTTGTCTGCCGAAAGATCAGGCAATTTAAAACATCTCAAACAAAAATCCAAAGAAGGTGAGGTGATGGCTCGTTTTACTGAGACAACCAAAATCTGCCAATCAGGTGGAACACCCGACAAGGATGAATTTTTCTATTTGGCAAAAGAAGGTGTTCTCACGAAGGAATCCCTTAGGCGTGGGATTTTGGCGGAGTGTTTTACCAAATTGGAACCCACCAAACAAGCAGAGGTGATCCAATCCTTGCCTCAAAATTCCATTTCCTATAGAGAACGTCTTCTTGCTGACCAAATGAAGTCGGATCCATACCACAAAATTTGGGACACCCGTTCCTTTCATAGTGGTGAACTTGGAAAGGAGAAGGAAGATTCCAAAATACAAATCACTCAGTCTTGGCGAAAACTAAAAGAAGCCGCAAAGTCAGGAAACGAATCTTCCGCTCGGAATTCGCTCCGAATATTTTTAGCAGAGATTGCCAATGCCAAACGAAGGGGGAAGGCCGAAGCAAACCTTGCTTTGGCTTTGGAACGTTCGGCAAAACTTTTACTTGAACAAGATCCAAGTTATGTTCAGGTCAGACATTTGGCGAAAGAATTTTAAGATACTGTTTGATTGTCTTTTCAATTCCATCCACTAGGCTTTGGGATACCAACCGATGCCCGATAGAAACTTCCATTAGGTGGGGGAGCTTTGAAAAAACTTTTAGATTATTTGTGTCCAAATCATGTCCCGCATTGACACCTAACCCAAGTTTGCTTGCCGCTTCTGCGGCATGAATAAAATCCAAAAATATTTTTTTTCCCAATTCTTCTGATTCATCGTAAACATGGGCGAATGGACCCGTGTACAATTCGATCCGATCGGCACCAATCTCTTTTGCGATGGAATAGGAAGACATATCTGTTTCCATAAACAGAGAAACACGCATGTTCTCAGCTTTGATTTTTTGGATGATGGGTTCTAAGGAGCTCCGCACAGAAGGATCCTTAAGTGCAAAACCATGGTCAGATGTGATTTCACCAGGGGTGACTGGCACGAGGGTAACTTGGTTTGGTTTTACGGCAAGGACGATGTCCAAAAATCGTTGGCTCGGTTCCCCTTCGATGTTGAACTCCTTATTTGTTTTTTTCGTATGGTTGTAATTTTTTAAAAAATCGGAAAGGGCGAATACATCTTCCTTCGTGATATGCCTTTCATCTTCGCGGGGGTGGATTGTGATCCCATCTGCCCCTGAATCTAAAATCATTCCAGAAATTTGCAGTAGATCGGGGATATTTCCACCACGCGAATTCCTGAGGGTAGCAATCTTGTTTACGTTGACACTTAAATGAGCCATAATAAAAAAAAAACTTTCCACTATTTTTCATCCAGGAGAAAACCGTCCAATTTCAAAAAGGTTGTCCCGTGACAGGGTTTTCCAACACTGTCAAAAATACGATTATGGTCGCAAAAAAAGCAGTCAAGAAACAAGCTCCTCCACCGAAAAAGAAGGTGGTCCCAAAGGAAAAGTCCCCCAAGGACTCCAAATCTCCTCCGAAGAAGGATGATAAAAAAAAGGTTGGCACCGCCGTACAACCCAAGGGCAAACCGATGGCTCTGGCAAGACCACAGGCAAAGGAAAAACCCCCCAGTGCAGGCACAGCCCAAACCAAGTCTCCGACAAAAGCGGAACTCATTGCCGCCCACGGACCTTTGGGTAAAAAATTTTCCTGTTATTCCTGTGCCACAAAATTTTATGATTTGAACAAACCTGAAAAAAAATGCCCCAAATGTGGAGCAGACCAGTTGGCAAAACCTGCCATCAAATCGAGGATGGCTGCCCTCCGCCAGTCAGAATATGAAGTGGAAGAAGAGGAAGAGCCTGTCATTGAAGATGATGAACTCTTAGAAGAGACGGAAGAATTGGAAGAGACCGAAGAAGAGGAGGTCGCTACTGAGGAAGAGGAGTGATCCTCCCCATCCTTGGTGGACCAACTGGTTCCGGTAAAACCGCTCTCACGCAAATCTTAGACCCCAATCGTTTTGAAATTATTTCTTTTGACTCGCGACAAGTCTACTGGGATCTCCCAGTAGGCACAACTTCCCCTACAACGGAAGAAAAAAATTACATCCGTCACCACCTAGTGGGGTTTCTATCTGCAGGCGAATCCCCCAATGCAAACCAGTTTTCGATCCTTGCAAAAGAAGCCATGGAGGACATCCGGAACAGGGGCAAAATTCCTTTCATCGTTTGTGGAACAGGGTTTTATTTGCGAGCCTTTCTTTTGGGGATGTTTCCCGTACCTTTTGTACCCGAATCCACAAAACGATATGTTTTGGATCTTCCTTTGGAAGAGGCTTCTCAGATCTTAAAGGAAAAAGATCCAATGGCTTCGGAATCACTCTCTCCCAAAGACGGGTATCGGATCCGTCGTGCCTTGGAAGTTGTATTGACTGGGATTTTGTGGTCGGAAGTTTCCAAATCACAGGTAGGGGGTTATCTGGCACAAAACCCAGATCTAAGAGTTGTGGGGCATTGGATCAACCACCCAAGACCCGAACTCTATGCACGCATCAATGAGCGTGTCTCAGCCATTGCGGAAGGGATGCTCATCGAATGCAAAAGAGTTTTAGAAATTTACGGTGCCGATTGCCCTGGGCTTCGGTCTTTGGGCTATAATTTTGCGCTTGATTTCCTAAATGGAAGGATCGACCGTAATACATTCCTTGACCGCTTGGCACAAAGCCATAGGAATTATGCGAAACGACAGATCACTTGGTTCAAAAAAGATCCAATCCTTTCCGCGATTTCCTATGCCGATGCAGTCAAAGTATTTAAAAATATAAAATAGAGAAAAACACTCGGGAATTTCCAATGTCGGCAAAAAATAACATCCAAGACCAACTCTTAAACACTGCAAGGAAGGAAAAGATAGATCTCACTATATACTTGTTAAATGGGGTTCCACTGAAAGGTAAGGTTGTGAGTTTCGATAATTTTACAATCATTCTCGAAAACGATAGTAAACAAAATTTGGTCTACAAACACGCAATTTCCACCATCATCCCCGCAAAACCCATCAAATTGCATTCCGAAGAAGGAACAAAAGAGGCAGGGACGGCTTAAACCCTTTTCTGGTTTTCCTTTCTCTGCCTTCCTAAATTCTGGCAACCAAACCTATGGCAAAATCACCAAAAGAGTCTCCTGTTGTTTTGATTATGGCTGGCGGAAAGGGGGAGAGGTTTTGGCCTAGGTCGAGAACCAATTCCCCCAAACAGCTCCAAAAGGTCTATTCGAACAAAACCCTTCTCAAAGAAACCATCGACCGTGCCCTTACGGTAACAAACCTTGACCGCATCTACATTGGCACAAATTCTACTTTAAAAACTGAAATTTTAAAAAAAGATCCTAAATTTCCTTCCACCAATTTTATCATTGAGCCAGAAGGAAAAAACACAGCCCCCATCATTGCCCTTGCGGCACTTTATTTTCAAAAAAAATATGGCAATGTTAACTTAATTGTACTCAGTGCGGATGCATTCATTGATCCTGTTAAAAATTTTACAAAGACCATTGAGCAAGCATTATTTGAAACCGAATATGGAATGGTTTTGCTAGGTGTAAAACCCAATCGCCCGGAAATTGGTTATGGCTACATTAGCACAGGAAAACCAACAGATGTTGGTTATGCGGTAAAAGCTTTTTTTGAAAAACCTGATTTTAAGACAGCCTTAAAATACATCAAAAAGAAAAATTTTTATTGGAACCCTGGAATCTTTTTATTCAGAGTGGAGACCATTCTTTCTGAACTTGACCGCCATGCTCCGCATATTTTGCACCCTTTGAAAAATGGGTTTCCGTTCAAAAGTTTTGGCGATCTAAAAACAGCCTTCCAATTATTGCCTTCGGAGGCAATTGACACGGCCATTATGGAAAAATCCAATAAAATCCGAATGGTGGAAGCCAGTTTCAATTGGGATGATGTTGGTTCGTGGATGAGTCTGGAGCGAATTTTACCTGGCGACAAAGACAAAAACCACCACCAAGGCAAAGAAGTTATCTACCATAAATCTTCCGGCAACATCTCTTCGGTACAAAAAGAACTCATCGCCTTTTTGGGAGTGAAGGATTTGATTGTGGTGGAAGAGCCAGATGTTTTATTCGTATCCTCTCGTGAGGGTGTGGGTGAGATCAAAGCAATGTTATCCACAATGCGTAAAAATAAAGTTTTACAAAAGTACCTCGACTAGAAATTTGACAGAACAGCCTGAATTAAGGAGGAAGGAATGCCTTCCGGAAAAAAGAGAAAGCGTAGAAAAATCGCAACCCACAAACGTAAGAAAAAACGCAGAGCCAACAGGCACAAAAAGAAGAAATAATCTTCCTTCAGTGACTTTCTAATTCCTCCGATAGATTTGTTATGAAACAAATCTGGAGGAAACAGAAACCCCGCACACCAGGTTTCATCCGAGCCTTCACTATGGAAACGCCTCTGGGGGATGTCCTTGGGGCAGAATTCAACTTCCACGAACGCCTTGTTCGTCTGTCTGTCGAAATCAAAGAAGAAAAAGGCAGAATGTACGGAGCAACGGTCAAAAATGGAGCCGTACTTTCAGAGAAAGATATCTCTGCAGGTAGGGCGTACCCTGCCTTCCGAAAGATTTGGCCATTCCGTGACTACTTTGCAAGTCTGCCTGACAAAGACCTTCTTGCGAGTTTGGGCGGCGCCTATGAGATATACCCCCCTTTTGAGCCTGAAAGCGATCCAGAGCGACGAGAGCGCCAAAAAACACCCTATTTTGGGTCGACCCGCTATGACAATATCTTCGGCATCGTAAGGGAAACCCGTTTCCAACGCTTTTTTCGAAAACGTAGGGAAGCAAGAGAGGCAAGGGGTCCGCTTTGGCCTCGGTTCAAAGCTCGTGTTTTGGGTGATTTGCAGGATATTTCACTCGGACTAGGATTTGGGTACTTGGTCTACCAAACATATTATGATTATGTCGTATTGGGACTTGCCCTTGGCGTTTTGGGAATGGTTCTTGGGCTTGTTGACTTTCTTATCAGAAAACGTTCGGTCCTAATGACAAAAGTGTTGTCTTTTCTCACTCTTGGTTCATATTTTTTCTATAATGGTTACGTCTATTTCTAAGACGGAATACCCATAGAAAAATATATGGCCAAAGAACCTACAACAAACAACCACTTCATTCATGAGCAGTACATCATATTCAATTTAGGTGATGAAGAGTATGCTATCCCTATCACAATTGTCGAAGAAATTGTAAAGATTACAAATCTCATACGAGTTCCCCAATCCAAATCCTATTTTGCGGGTATCATGGACATCCGAGGAAAGGTGGTGCGGATGATTGATTTGGCAAAACGACTCAACATCAAGAATGTGAACGAAACCGCTGACCGTGCCATTGTAATCAACATCGAAGGAAAATCGGTTGGGGTCATCGTGGATAAGGTTTCTCACGTGGTGCATTTTCCTGCAAACCAAGTGGATCCGCCACCGCCATCAGTGAAAGGTATTTCTTCTCGTTATATCACAGGTGTGGGCAAAAAAGAAAATCGATTCATCATTCTCATTGATATCGAAAAGATCCTCACAGTAGAAGAAATTGCGGAAATGGCAACGGCAATTTAAATGTAATGATCATTTCTAAATTTTATTATCTCCGTAAAAATTTATACTCAATGGCTGAACTTGTTTTGGAACAAGTCATTCGATTGAGTGAAGCACTGGAATCGGATAACTATGATTTGGCGAATGAGATCGTCGAAAGAGATGATTTAATCGATGATTTAGAAAAAGAAAACGACAACCTTTCACAAAATGCAATTTTAGAAGCTGTTACCAATCGGAATATTTTGGGAATGGGCGATGTGGATAGTGATATTGTTTTGCGCAAAGACCCACTTAGGTTTGCTCTTTCTGCCATCCGCATCACTCGGAATATGGAACGGATGGGAGACCAGGTTGTTAATTGTGCCGAAGTATTTCGATACAAAACAATCCGAAAAGGTCTATTTAAAAATGAAGAACCAATGACTCTCATTCTCTCACGGGTCACAACGCTTGCGGGTATGGCCATCGAATCCCTTGTCGAAGAAAAAGAAAGATTTATGGGGAGTGTAAATTCATTGGAGGATGAGCTCAACGTTCTTTGTACTCTCGCCTTCAAACGATACCGTGACGAACCTTCGATGGAAAAAAAAGAATTTTCCGATGTGTATCGAATCATTCTCGCACTGGAACGGTTAGGTGATTATGCCGTTAATGTTGCGGAAGAACTTGTCCGTTTGAATACAGGAAAAGACATTCGCCATTTGGAAAATGTAAATTCGAAAGTGACCTTATACCCCTAAAAGTTTGTCGATTCGCCCGAGTTAGGCTGGTTAAAAAAACGGATCGAAAATTAGCGACCTTCCCAATGATTGGAAAAATGATCTCCGCAACCTTTATATTCAAACCAAAAAAATCAGACGCAGAGTTTTTGGCCTTAGACCAATCGATTGAAACATTTGTGGAGAACCACCCTGAATACCTTGGAAAGGATTCCTGGGCAAATGAAAACAAAGGGGAATTGGCAGTTGTTTACTACTTTGCCACAATGAAGGGATTGGAAGAATTGAAAAACCAAGTAGACCACAAAATGGCAAAATCCAAGTATTCGGAGTGGTATGCAGGTTACCAAGTGGTCATTGCGGAGGTGGTGAGACACTATGGCGATGGTCGATTGGATCACCCAACTAATAAAGGTTAATGTATGCGCTCATCTCTATGGGGTATACACATTAACCACCCAAGTTTTCTTTGCCTTCCATATAAGCCTGTAATTCTTGTTGTAATCCTTCGGGTAAATCTAGACCACGGGCTCTGATCCTTTCGTTGTATTTGTTGAAAGACATTCGGTGTTGGTTGGTGTTTAAGTAACCTTCCAATGCTTCCGCAGCCCAAGGGATGATTTCTTTTACAAAATCAACATTTTCTTCGAGTTGATCACAATAAGGAATAAAAAGTGGGCGGTTGACGGGTCTTCCAATATTACGATAAAACAAAAGGCAATACAGTGCTTCGTCACCAAGCACTTGTTCTGTTCTGATTTTTTCTTCTACATATTTTAGATTGATGGTATCCAAATATTCTATGTTAAACGACTCTGGCGCTAGTCGTTTGATCACAAATTTTGAAATTTCTTCTTTGACAAAACTTAAATTTGGACAGTGTGATGGGCAGCAGCTTTGGTCTTTGTGAAGATCACATTCTAATAACAAGATACAATCCACATCCGAGGTGGGTTCAACGATACCAAAATTGATAGAACCAAGAAGTTCGAGTGCCACTTCATAACCTTTACTTGATAGTTCCTGGGTTGCCAGTCGGAAGGCTTGCATTCGTTTCAGAGCATATTTTGTGTCGTAATTTCGGTATTTATTTTTTAGGACTAGGTACCGTTCGACGATGTTTTTGGACATATTTGACCCTTGGGAACTTTCACAGTGAAAGGGGGAATCTCAATTCAGACAACACCTTTTGGTTGTCCAAATTTGATTTTTCGCCGATATAGAAACCAGGGGTGATTGTGAATCGGATAGAATGGGAAAAATCCCCAAAGAACCAGGACACTGGTGATGGTTTGAATCAGGGAAGCGACTTCCTAAGGAAAGCCAGTGTGAAATTCGCATCGCTTTCAAAGGTAAGTCAGTTACCTTTGAAAGTAGGTTTCGATTTTCACTTCTATCCCCGTCATTTTGGTTTATCATTGAACCTATTCCGTTTGCTCAGCTCTCTCATTTTGCTCACCACTCTCCCTGCCAATTTGTCTGCAGGCGAAGAGGATAGGAGAAATCCCTTATCAGGATTGTATTTGAGTCCACTCCAGACCATTTCTGTGGAAGAAATCCAAACTCTCGATTCAGAAAAACGAATCCCCATTGATGAGGATTCTGGGATAGCCCTTAGGGATGCACCCAAGCCAGATCTTCCCGAAGGTGCCGATGCCCCTGTGATTCCAAACGAAGGAGAGGTTGTACCGGTGGAAGTGGAGACTGGACCAAAATCCATCGATACCAAAATCAAAGAAGGAGAAGGGCTACTCAAACGATACTATAGTCAATTCATTGAAGAAAAAAGAATTTGGGAAGACCGCGAAAAAGGAAATATTTATAATTCGCGAACCGAGCAGAACGACATACGACTGTTACTTTGGGAGAAGACACATAAAAATTCAGAATCATACATTGTGCGTGATTCACCATTATTATACGAATTACATATAAGGCTTGCTCGATTGTATGTGGAAAAAGAAAAATTTGCACCAGCACTTAGGCATTATATTGCGGCATTTCGGTACCATCCTTTGGATTTAACGGAAGAAGAATATAGGAATGGGGAATGGCAAAAAGAAGATATTTTGGGTTATGATGCGAATGGTGCAAAAGAACATTCCAAAATTTGGGATGAGTTGAAAAACTCTGAGAGATTATTAAAAAAGACTAAAGACGATAAACATCTAGCTGAGAGCCAGTGGGTACGGGATGGTAAGTCGTTGTCATCACTTTCTAACGAAAAGGTGCAATGGGATAATGCCATCAAACAGAAAGAAGATGAATACAAGATTGTCCAAAAGAAATATGAAGATTCAATAAAGTCAAGATACGAAGTTTATTTACAAAAACGAAAAGAGACTGATTCGAGAGATTTATATGCTTTTGCCAATGTAGTCAAAAAATTAGAAGATGATAACAAAGAAAGATTAAAAATAGTAAACAAATTAGGGACGGCTGGTAAGGGAATTTACGTTTTGTTTGATTACAAAAGAAATTCTGATTTTTTTGCTTACGAATTACTTTTGGAACGAGCACATAGGATTTGGCCAGAAAATCCGCAAGTTCTAAATGACATTGCTGAACAATACAGGCAAGACGGAAAAAAAGAAAGAGCTGTCGATTTTTATGATAAGAGCCTAGAGCTCTTTTTAAAAAATCAAAATCCCGCTCCGGAAGAAAAGGAAAAAATTTCAAAAACCTATTTAAGGTTAGCAGCAATCAACGCAGACCTAAAACGAAAAATAATCGCTGGCGAAAACTACGAAAGTTATTTTTTATCTGCCGCAGATTCTCCAGACAAAACTCGGGTCTCTTATGAAATTGGTGTCTTTTTTGTTTCACAAATAGGCGATACAGAAAAAGGTTCAAAGTTTTTGGAATATTGGCTTGAAAGAACAAGTAAAGATTGGAACCCAAGTTTGAACGATGAGTCGGTAAGTCCTGAATTAGAAGCCTTTGCTTTCTTTTATTTGAGTAAAAAAGATAAAAATAATAAACGTATCGATGCAGAAAATAACAAACTCAATCTGGCTTACACTCAGTGGAAAAAAATCGATAATAAACTAATTGGTTTAGAACAAGAATTAAAAGACTTAAAAGAGAAAAAACAAAATCTTAAAAAAGACCTTCTCGTAACTACAATTGATGATGTTCTCTCACAGTATAGGTTAATGGATTTAAAAATTGAAGACCAGGAAGCAATGATCCGAGTTTGGGAGACAAAAAAAAACAAAATACCTCTCGTTAAAATTTTATTTCGTTTGGGAGTTATTGCAGAAGAAAAAAGAGATTTTTCCAGAGCATTGGAATATTATGATACAATCATTGGTGAAGGAAATGAAACAGAAATTAGGCTTGCTCTAAAGGAAAAAGAGCGAGTTGGAAGGATATTGAAAACGGGTAATATAACATCACCAATTAGCGAGAGTATTTAATGATTTCGTCTGTTTGGTCGCCTGCAAGTTCTTGTTCGAGGTTCTCTTGTGTGTATCCTTCGTCTGGTAATACTTGGAAATGAACCTCATCAACTGTATCACCTTCATTTACGATTTTCAGTAAATATTCACCCGTTTGTAAAAGCGAAAATTCGTCTCTTATGGCAAGGCTATCTACCTCTGCCCTCTTTTTCTTTATATCAATTTCTACGAAATCCAGCTCATACTTGTTAAGTGATATATGGAAGTCCGTTTCTGCTCCAGGATTACGAGAGAATTGGTACACATAGTGGATGGTATCTGTGGGTGAAAAGATGAGGCCTTCCCGCATCATTTTGTAATCGGTGATGGTTTGGATATGTTTTTCGAGTTCATCCATATTTTCCATTTTTGTTGTGGCCCAACCAAATTCTCCTTTGGGAACACCACATTGAAAAAATAAACAAGTGAGGAAAAACAAAAACCATCTGGCCATCATCTTAAATAGATTATCGACTAATTCCGAATTTCGGCGAAACGAAATCTAATCATCATTCACAATTTTTCCTTTTTCGCTCACATCTTTTTCCCTTTGTCTTTGTGGAAATTGGGATTCGTTTTCGGAAATTTTAGTCGGCAAAATCAGAAGCCTGCCGATGAACCGAAACAAAAAATAAAGTAGAAGGGATAATAAGATGAGTTTTGCCATTGGTTTACTTTGGGTGGAGTGGTCTTGGGAGATGGAGGTCTTTTTTATTCTCTCCCCAACCAAGTCTTGTCACACCATACAATCCAAATACTAAAAAAACAAAAACAGAAAGATAGAGTGGGGGGTTGTATTCCTCTTGGAAAAAAACCTTTCCTTCGCCAGGTTTGGGGAGTACTTTCGGAGAAAGGGGCAGCCCAAATTTTCTTGCCAAAGTTTCTATTTGAATGGTGTTGATGACGGGGATTTCTTTTTCTAAGAAATAAGTAATTACGGAATTGGGGATATGGCCTTCTTCTGGTAAACTTTGGATGAGACCATTACGAAACACTTGTTTGCCGAGGCTTGTTCCGAGTATCGTGGTACCACCTCCAATATTGATAAATGCTTTGATCGGAACATCTTGCGATAGGTCTTCAAAAATTTTCGTTCTTTTTGCAATTGCTGATTCAAAACTATCTGATTCCAAAAATTGTACTTGGTTGCGTTTGATCGCGCTAAATAAAAATTCCCTACCTTCTTTTGACATCCCAATGGCTTTGTCCTGAACTCCGCCAAGCGACGCATAATTGGAACTAAAATGGAAGATGCCAGATAGTTTTAACTCGCGTTCCATGTCCAACCAGAGCATTTGTGGGTGATTTGCTCCAAATTGAGAAGCAGATGTACTTGAAATTATGATAGTTTTTAATTTAAGTGTTTCAAGTGCTGCAAACAAACAAACGTTTAGTGCAGGAAAACTACCTGATAAGGCAATGGCAACAGTATCTCCTTCTTTTAATTTAGCTTTTTTTAAATAATGAACAAAAACAGCAGCAAAGTTCGGATTGATGGAAGTCTGTTTCGCAGACAACGATCCACTGTTACTTGTAACAGGAGTTAAAAATTCACCGATAAAACCAGAACCTGTTGGATCTAAATCCAAATAATCAGGTTTTTTGTATTTTATGAGAGATGGTTTTAAAATTTGAAATGCACGTTCTGCGAGTTTTGCCGCATGTAATTTTTTTTTGATGTATGGTTGTTCCTTTTTGACCTTACAAGATTCAATAAAACCAAGACCAATAAGCGAAAAAATTGCTAAAAATAACATAGCAAAGGTGGGATGTTTCCATGGTGACCAATAGATTTTTGTGATCATAATGTTTCTAGTTCTGTTCCGAGTATAACGATAAGTAGTATTTTGACAAAAACAGAAGCCAGTATGAGTACAGATGTAGTTTCGACCACTCCTTGCCTTTCAAACCAAATTGCTATGAGCCCAGGAATGATAAAACCGATACTTCTCACTTCAGTCAAGTATGGTGTTTCTATATTTGGTAAAATTTGGTAATTGAGTAGATACCCAAAAAAATAGCCAAATAACAGTAGTAAAACGATTTTTCTTTTTCCGAAAACCATTAAAAATAGTGTTAGGATTTCAACACATAAGAAACTACTAAATGCAATGAAAAAAGTCAAAAGTAAATTGGCTGGGTTTTGAAAGTTTAAAGCAATATAGCCGGGCACCACAAGTCCAGTACCCAAAATACCAAACAGTTCTGAAAAAACCAAACTAACAACCAAACTAAGTCCGATGGACAATGGTAAAATTTCATTCATATAATTTGTTCTGACCGATTTTTTAAATATTGGGTGAGATCCATTCCCAAACCTACTATATTGCCAATTGCAAAAACGATGGATTGTTTCGGTAATACCGAAAGTAGGGATTCAAATATTTCATCCAAACTAAAATTTTCCCAAATGAATATGGAAACGTCGTTAGTTGTGGATTCCTTTAAGCTTTGTACAGCAATATTTGTTCCCGTACCTATAAATATGATGGAATCGTAGTCTTTCCAATTTGAGATTTCTTTCATAAGTTGGATGGAACGATCCGCTCGATCTTCTCTAACATGAAACAAAATGATTCGATGTTTGTAATCTTGAAATCGAGTTTTTGTTTCATTCCAAATAAATTTTGTACTATTGGGATCATTGGCAGCCATCGCATTGATGAATAAAAAATGATTACCATAAAAATGAATGGGAGTGATTGTCAGTGCTCCAGGATCTGGTTTACTTTGCCACATGGCTTCCAAGGCTTTTTTTCTATCCGCTCCTAAATAAATACAAACTTTTAATGCGAGTGAAACGTTTTCTTTATGTTCCCAATAAGGAAACATTTCCATTTCCTTTTGATTCACCGTATTTTCATCCTCTGTTTGCCAAGGGAAGTATTTAGTGTTCCTGTCTTTGGTGACATACGTCATTAGGTCGTTAAACAAATGTTTGCCTGTAAATACTGTTCCCGCAATGGGTATGGAACTTGCTAGTGATTTAGCTACATCGAAAAGGGAAGGTCCCATCACATCCAGGTGATCCTCTCTAATATTTGTTAAAACACCAATGTCTGATTTTAGAATCAATGCTTCACTTGCCCACTGGTATCTTGGTTCGAGAGCCATACATTCGATCACAACAATTCCTGCTCCAGTTGATTTTGCCTTCTTTAAGATTTTGATTTGTTCCAGGATAGATGGTTTACCATACCTTCTGATTGAATATTCTGTGCCATCTGGGTGGATCTCTCTTGCCATTGTGCCTGTAGTTTTTGCAAAAACTTTGATACCCATCGAACTAAGACCTGCTCGTATAAGTCGTGTTACGCTCGATTTTCCCCTTGTTCCATTTACATGAATTCTATGAGTAAAACTGGAAATTGTACGTTTGTGAAGGACATATTCAATTGTATAGTAGACAATCAATACGAGTATGATACAAAAAAATAAAAATGCATTTGGTTTCATTAAATTCTGTTTTGGTTAAGACATCGATCCTTCAAGGATTTGTCATTTGATTGTAACCGAACTTTTATAAGATGAAACCAAGTTTTTATGAGCATCCGTTACAAATTTTTACTAATTCTAAGTGTGAGTCAAATTTTTTTAGTCATTGCGCTCACCACAAGTTTTGCCTATTTACTCCAATCGGTAAAAAATATCCCTCAGACACAAAGGGCGGAAGACCTCTCCCGAAACTTCCAAAGAGAACTTGAGTTCAAAGAAGAAAAACTAAGGCTTTTATTGGAGGAAATTACTTTCAATCCTGTTACCAACCAACTTTTGCAGACTGGGCTTTCGAACCGTACTGTCTTACAATCGCAACTTCCCTATTTGCAAAAAATTATGACTCGGTACGGATTGTCAATTTTTGAAATTGGTGGTGCTGATGGAAAAGTATTGTTTCGTGTGCATCGGCCAAAAGATTATGGGGATGATAAAAAAAACCAACCGATCATCCAAATGGCTTTGGATGGGCAATCAGCCGCTAGTTTAGAAGACGGTCACAGTGGGCTTGGGTTTCGTTTGGCGGCTCCACTTTTCGGAAAGGGAACCATCCTCATTGGACAGGTTGTGGATGATGATTTTACAAAAACCATATCCAAAGACAACCGAATCCATCTAGCAATTTTCCAAGGAGGTAAGGTTCGAACAACGGGTTCTGATATTATGCGAAATTTATTGAATGAAAACCCCGATTTACTCGTGGATACGAATCGTTTTCATTTTAAAGACAAACCGTATTATGTTGTCAAAATTCCATACTCAGGTAAAGACAACACTTTAAAAAATTTAGAATTCTATGTGATGATCGATGAAAATGAAGTTGAATCAAAAACTTTTAAAATTTGGTCGTTTTTTACAATCGCATCATTTGTGTTATTTGGTGTTATATTTCTAATTAGTTTTATGTTTTCGAGGGATATGGTTGAGGCAATCAAACTTCTCACCACCGCTATGATTGACATCGATAAATGGAAACCGGAAGAGTTACCAACCAACAGAAAGGATGAGATCGGGCAAATGGGAAGAGTATTCATTGGGATGAAAGAAGAATTATCCGTTCACCAAAATCATTTGGAGGATATGGTAACCCAAAGGACTAAAGAACTAAACGAAACTCTTTTAGAGGTGCAAAAATTAAAAGAAAAACAAGATGGAGATTATTTTTTAACTTCGCTCCTTATCAAACCGCTTCGCGGTTCTTTTTCGAAATCAGTTTCCGTAAATATCCAAATTATGGAAAGGCAAATGAAGGAGTTTACGTTCAGAGGTAGAAAATCCGAAATTGGGGGTGATCTAACAGTATCGGATAGTATCCATCTATTGGGAAAAAAATACACTGTGTTTTTGAATGCAGATGCAATGGGCAAATCAATCCAAGGGGCTGGTGGCGCTCTCGTAATGGGTACAGTATTTAAGTCCATACTCACACGAACACAAAAGTTACGTTATATGCAGGATAGACACCCCGAACGTTGGTTAAAGGAGTGTTTTCAAGAAATTCATAATGTATTCATAAGTTTTGATGGGCATATGTTGCTTTCTGCAGTAATGGGTCTTGTGGATGAAGAAACAGGAACTTTGTATTATATCAACGCCGAACATCCGTGGATCGTTTTGTATCGGGATGAAATGGCAAATTTTTTAGACAAAGAACATTCTTTGCGTAAAATCGGATTTACGGAAATGAGTGGGGACGAAGTGGTCATCCAAGTATTTCCAATGAAGCCTGGAGACGTATTACTCATAGGATCTGATGGGCGTGATGATATTTTGGTTTCAGAATCTGAATCCATTCGAGTCATCAATGATGATGAAAATTTATTTCTAACCCATGTGAGACGTGGAGCGGCCAATTTAGAAGAAATTTATAAATCACTTTTAACAACTGGTGAATTGACCGACGATTTTAGTTTATTACGGATTTCATTTTTAGAGGAAGGTGTGGAAAATGTCAAATTTCCAGTTGGGCATAATAAAAAAAAGGATTATTATCAAAAGTTAGGTGAAGGGATTCAGTCGTATCGAGACGGAGATTGGCAAAATGCAATTATATCTTTGGAGATAGCTTTAGAATCTGAACCAGAAGATCCATATTGTTTGCGTGAATTATCAAAATTGTACATGAAGTCCAAAGAATATGAAAAGGCAATTGTATTGGCAAATAAATATTTAAAAATCAATCCGGGTGATACCGATTTTTTATTCTACATTGCATTTGCTCATAAACAAAAAAGAAATTTTGAATTGGCACTCGAATTTTCGGAACGTTTGAAATTGCGCGATCCAAAAAACTTTAAAAATTCACTTCTTTTGACTGAAATTTTGATGCACCAAAACCAAGTGGCAAAAGCCGAAATAGCAATGTTAGCTTTGGAAGAGATATCACCCGAGAACCCGAAAGTGTTAAAATTGAAAAGGTTTTTGAATAAAATGAAGAATATGCAGAATGTCTAATGTGATTTACGGAAAAGAACTAATTGCTTCTTCCGTACTTTCAAATATTTGAATTACGGAAGAAATTTTTGAAATTCTAAAAATTTGACGGATCGTTTTAGAAACATTTACAATCCGCAAACCTCCGCCTTGGCCTGTTAGTTTGTCGTTTAAGGACATGATGAGTCCAAAACCAGATGAATCGATAAAATTCACTCCTGCCAAATCGAAAATAAATTTATGTTCGTTTTGGTTAGAAGACTCTTTGATCCTTTCTTTGAGTATGCCTGCGTTCAACATGTCTAAGTTTCCAAACAACTTTAGCACGATAATTCCGTCAGATTTAGATTCTGTGTATTCCATTGAACCGCTTAGAGAATAGCCAATATTTTCATTTGGTCAATCAGTTTAATTCACAAACTTATCCCATTTTTCAGCTACGGAAACCGCTCGAAGGATCCTCCAAATGAGTTTGGATCCATTTTCCGAATTGGTCATAATGACAATGCCAACACCTCTGTCTGGGTTGAAAAGGGCAAGCGATTTATGTCCCTTTGTATGGCCGCCATGGAAGAAGTATTCTGTTTTTCCAGTGCGATTTAAAAAAAATCCGTGTGCGACAAGGGCGTGGACGGTGAGGTTTGCCGCACTCATTTTGGGTTCGAGCAAATAATCTGCGGATTCTTTGGATAAGAATGTGGAATTCCCTTTTTTGGCTTTGGCTACTTCCATAAATAAATTTCCAATTTCTTCTGGGGTTGTCCAAAGTCCTCCTGAGGATAATTCTGGGGTCACAAAAATTTTTTGCGGAAGTGGGGATTCTTTTTCATCAAAACCAGTGGCAAAATCGATTGAATGATCCAGATTTTGTTGGAATGTGCTTCGTTTCATTGCCAAAGGTGAAAAAACTGTGCTTTCAATGAGTTTTTGGAAAGGAGTGTTCGTAACATCTGTTAATATTTCTTGTATTACACTGTAACCTCCCCCTGAGTATCTGGATTTAGTGCCAGGTTTATAATAGATTCTCAAACCGTTACCTTTGTTTACATTCGTATCTTTGATGTCTTTTAGTCTTTTTTTCCCTGAGTTGATGGGATCGTCCCAGTTTCCTTTCTCCGTTAAACCGCTGGTATGTGAGAGTAATAAATCAAGGTTCACATTGTACTTCTTTTTTTTACTTTGGACATCAACATGGTATTTTTTGAGTTTGGTCAACCAGTTAGAATATAAATTCAATTTTCCTTCCTCTACCAAACGAAGGGTTGCTAATGCTGTGACAGTTTTAGACAAGGAACCTGCGCGGAATAATGTGTTTTGAGTTTTGGTGCCGTAATTTTTTTTCCAACTGAGTTTATGGTTTTTGTAAACAGCAATTCCGAGTGAGGGGACTTTTTCGATCTTCATTAGATCTTCTATATAAATTTGATTTGGATCATTTGATTTTGATTTGAATGTTAATTTTTGTGCTGAAAATATAATCTCAGTTAATAACGATTTGATGGATGATAAATCACCCTTTGTACCCCCATAAGGACTAACCAAACATATAAAAATACGACTGCGAAGGTCGTGGTAAATGAAATTTGAAACCCCTTTTTCTTTACCGTAAGACCAATAAAAATAATCACCGACAAATACAGATTCACCATAGGCAATTGGGTCTTGGGAAACAGAATCAGTTAAAACCGTTTTTTTGATAAAATTATCTCTGCTTTCAGTGGAAACGAGAGTGGGTTTCTGGATTTCTAAACTAAATGAAACTAGATCCTCGGGTGTGGAAAGTACACCAGTTGTACCAAGCAAAGGTTCTTTTTCATCCACAGAACTATGATTCATTTGGAGTGGTTTAAAAATATTTGTTTTTAAAAATTCTTTGTACGAAAGTTTGGATACGTTTTCAATGATAAGACCCAAAAAAACATAATCTAACCTGGAGTGTTTCCAATATTCTCCTGGTTTAAAACTTTGTTTCAGTTTTGAATTTTTAAAACGATCTAAAATAATATCTCTATTTATATTTGGTTTTTCCGTTTCATAATCCACTACAAATTCTAAAATACGAGGTGTGCCAGCAGTGTGCCTTAATAAGTGTTCGATGGTAACATTTTGGTAAGGAAACCATTTTAAATATTTTTTTACAGGATCCGTAATTTTTATTTTTTTATTTTTTTCTAGAATGTGGATGGCAAACGTTGTGAACGATTTTGAAGATTCACCCAAAGGAAAATTATGTTTTTTGTAAATTTGGTTTGGTTTGCCTTTTTTATTGTTGTACAGAGTTTCTCTGAATAAAATTTGGTCGTCTTGAGCGACAAGAACAACTCCTTGGTATCTTTCTTTTCCGATTGACTTTCGGATTTTTATTTTTGTTTCTTCCGAAAAACTGCCTATCTCTGGTTCGCTACAATTCGAAAAATATAAGATAAGAAGTAGATATAAAAATTTACGAGCCAATCCTGAATCTACCTTTGGATCAAACTTGGAAAATATCCTTCAGGCGCTTCGAAACCAAGTAGGTCAAGTACCGTAGCTGCCACATTGGCAAGACCTTCTACTCCATTTCCTTTTTTTAAACTTATTTTTTGATTTGGGTCATATAACACGAACTGTACGGGGTTTAGTGTATGGCTTGTTTTAGGCACAGGGATTCCTTCTTTTGAGATTTGTGCTTTTCCTTTTTTGTCCAATTGGTACATTTCGTCCGCATTCCCATGATCTGCAGTGATACACATGACTGTGTTCGTTTCATCACAGATTTTTTTGATTCTTTCCAGGCACTTGTCTAAATATTCCAAACCTTTTACGGTTGCGTCCATATTGCCAGTATGACCAACCATATCTCCGTTGGCATAATTCACTCTTAAAAATGGAAATTTATGAGATTGTAAAGCCTGAACTAAATTGTCTGTGATTTCCTTTGCTTTCATTTCTGGTTTTTGGTCAAAGGGAATAACATCTGATTTTACTTCTTCGTATGTTTCTAAGGTTTCGTTAAAATAACCTGACTTATTTCCATTCCAAAAAAAAGTAACATGTCCATACTTTTGTGTTTCGGAAAGTGCATATTGTGCGATACCTTCATTTGCCAAATACTCTCCCATTGTTCGATCGATGGCTGGGGGAGAAACTAAGTATTGTTTGGGGATAAACAGATCACCATCGTACTGCATCATACCTGCAAATTCAACTTTTGGAAATAGATTACGTTTTAGGAGTGGTAGATTTTCTTCGGTGAATGCCCTTGAGATTTCGATAGCTCTGTCACCTCTAAAATTAAAAAATACAACGGAATCACCATCTAAAATTTTCCCGACTGGATTTTGTTTGTTGTCTACGATTACGAAACCAGGAAGATACTGATCGATTACGGAAGGATTCTCTGTACGAAATGTTTCGATTGCCGTTTTTGTATTTGGGAAACCACGGCCTTCTCCTTCCACATGGTGTTTCCAACCTCTCTCGATCATAGACCAATCTGCGTCATACCGATCCATGGTGAGTTCCATCCTACCGCCACCAGAAGCGATGAGGATGTCTGTGCCGTTTTGCCTCAAACTTTCTAAATACGATTCAAAAGGTAATAGATATTCAAGTGCTGATTTTTCAGGAACGTCTCTCCCGTCCAAGAGGATATGCAAACGAATTTTTTTTGCCATTTCTTTGATGGCTCCATCAATCAGCGCCTTTAAATGATCGATATGGCTATGTACGTTGCCATCGGAAAACAATCCAATAAGATGTAAGGTAGATTGATTGTTTTTTGCATTGGAAATAATTTTTTTCCAAGTTTCGCCACGAAACAAACTTCCATTATTTATGGATTCACTCACAAGTTTGGCACCTTGGTCAAAAACTCTGCCAGAACCAAGGACGTTATGACCCACTTCCGAATTGCCCATATCATCATCACTCGGCATACCAACGGCTGTCCCATGAGCTTTGAGTAACACCGTGGGGTGTGAATTCCATAGTTCTTTTAAAACTGGCATATTGGCTTTAGCCACTGCGTTACCATCTTCAAACCCTTGTTTGGTGTAACCAACCCCATCTAAAACGATAAGTAAAACTTGTTTGGTGAGTGGGCCTTGGGTTTTTTTTTGAAGAGTTAACATATATTAGATTCCCCTGTATATTTCCATTTTTGGATTTAGGGGAGATTTTGCAACTGGAAGATGTCGAACGGTGTGAGTTCTACCGATATGGGAATCGGGTTCAAAGGGAGATTGCCTTGGTTGGTGTCATAGACATAAATCCCTGGGTTTCGAAAATCAGTGGATCCGACAAGAAGTTTTCCATCACTCGTTAGTAAAATCCCACTCAAACTTACACCCACATTGCCTGGAATCGAAAGTAGGGTGCCGATTTTTTCGCCGGTTCTTGGTCGAAATATCTGGATTGTTTTATTGAAATTTGCATCAAGAACAGCCGCATAGCCGAATTCTTCATTTTTGATTTGGAAGGCCAGGATATCACCACCTGCTGTTTCTTCTGCATACAACCTTTCACTCAAAAATTCTCTGGTGCTCAAACGAAAGGCAATGATACCCGCATCCAATGTGGATAAAAATCCAACTCGACCAACACAAGAAAGTACTAAATAGGTCTCACCGTACAAATTAATTTTTTGAATTTTTGAACTTGGGTTTCTGAATGGTAAGGTATACACATTTAAAATTTGGTTTAGATCCATATCGATTTCAACCATGTAAGATGGAGAATTTGGTGGCAGATAACCCGAAACATCATTACGATCTAATCTTTGGAGTAAGACGTACAATGTACTCCCATGGGTTATCATATAGGAAGATTCAACTGATTGGTCTGGTGTTCCTGAAGTAGAAAATGTTTCTTTTAGGTGTGTGAAAGAAATAGATCCTATTTTTGAACCATTCAAACGGGAATGGATTGCCAATTCATCTGCATTGTACAAACTTACAAAGTATTTATCGTTCCAAACGACAATGTCCTGTGGGTTTTTGCCTTGACCTACGCTAAACTCTTGTTCTGTGAAAAAACCGAACGATGGATTTAAAACTTGGATCGTGTCTCGGTTTAGACGATTGATGACATAAACTTTATCATTCGCATAACGACCAACAGCATCGGAATGGATCGGGACAGATGTGGGAAAGGTAGTAAGAGAGTTGGGTTCGAAGGTTTTGAACCTTCCACCACTTGAAAAATCGGATGTTACAACTCCAACCGAAGTGGGGGCAGCTGATAGAAAAAGAAATTCAAAGAGGCTTGGTTTTTGAATTTCCAATTGGTTGCAGTTGTAATTGAAAATATTTGAAACAACGAATGGAATTAAAAATACCAATTTAGGGATGGATGTATTTTTCATATTAAAATTTATAACTCCCTGTGAGATAATAATTCCTTCCAGGCAATGGGTATCCCACCAAGTCTTCCACTCTTTTGTCAGTTAGGTTTCGTACTTCAAGCCCAATCAAAAATTCATTTCCTGTTTCCGTATTTTTATAAGGGGTAAAAGTCAAATACAGATTATAAAATTGCCGGGCTGGCAAATAACCTAAATATTCGTTTGTTCGATCGCGGAAATTGGCACCGATGTACTGGTATTCAAATCCAATTTCTCCCCAGGAGTTAAAAAAGGCGATGAGGCCGGAACCTTGGCTTTTGGATCTGAGTGGTAGAAATTTGCCATTTAGCGACGGTGAGTTGGAGATGTTTTTTGCATCTTGGTATGTGTAGTTGACATTCAATTTTAAACCTTTATTCCAAATCAAATTATGCGAAGTTTCTAAACCTTTGATAATCGCTTCATCCACGTTTTCTGGTCTCAGGGTAAATTGTGAATTTGGCAAAAACAAAATCATATCATAGATCCGTTTTTGGAAAATCGAAACATCTGAATTCATTTTCCAGTCTTTGTTTGGTTTGGTGTTCGTATAAAATCCAAAATCTCCATTCCTACTTTGTTCGGGTTTTAAGTTTGTATTCCCAATAATGGTTCCGCGTTCTCCAAAGAGTTCGATGAAACTGGGTATACGATAATCTTTGGAAATATTGCCAAGCGATCCAAATTCAAATTTTTCATTTCTCATCCAAACGATCTTAATTCCAAAACTTGGGTTTGTGAATTCGGTTTTAGATTTAAAAACATTTCCCAGTGGATCTGTCATTTGGTTGCGGATGCTGGTTTCATCCAATCCGAAACTATCTACATACCGCTCCCACCTAATTTGTGGAACAAAGATCAAACGTTCCTTAAAAAACCTAATTTCATCTTGAATACTGGCACTTTGGGTATCTCTTCTTTTTTTTGGTTCTTTTCGTTCTGTTTCGTGGTTGGATCTTTTCTCAAAACGAGTGAAAAATTCTTGTTCTGTTTGCAGATGCAATCTTAATATTTGAGAGTAGTCTAATAAGTATAAGGTGGGGGAGAGATTGAAACCATATTGAGAAATTTTAGTTAATGAATCGGGAGTTCCATAACTAAACTCAGATTTAGGATCGAACAAATCATCGGTTGCGTACAATCCAAATAGTTTGGTATCTAAACTTAAATTTTCAAAAAAAAGTTCATTGGTTTCTGTCGTAACCGCAGAGGATAGTTTACTAAACACACGTTTGACAGATTCGGTTTGCCTATTGCCAGGTCCAGGAAGACCTTGTTTTCTATGGATATAATCGTTTAGGAATGATATTTTGGTTTTACCCAAATCAAAATTTACATTACCAGTGAATCCTGTTTTTTTGAACTGAGCATTTTTTCGTTCATCAATGATATCATCATAGGTATTTAGTAGAAGGGTGCCTTTGTTATTCAAATAGGAAAAATTTTGGTCGCTCGTTTCATGGAGAGCCTGGATGAAATAATTTCCCGATTCAAAACCATCCATCCGAGAAGCTGTGGTTTTGACAGTGCCAAAGGAACCTCCCATTAGGTTGATCCTTGTGGTTGGTTTATCTAGTTTACTTTTGGAAACTAAATTGATGGAACCACCAATGGCAGAGCCTGAAAAACCACTCGGTGTGCCCGATTTATAGATTTCAATTTTTTCTAAATTGTCAAAAGGAAGGTCGGCTAAATTGACTTCTCCCCCCATCGAATTATTGATAGGAATCCCATTCCAGTAAACTTTTGTTTGGTTGGGATTTGTCCCTCGTAGTGAAAGTGTGGAATAAGACCCAAGACCACCAAACTGACGTATGCGGATACCTGCTTCCTTTTCCAAAACATCTGGTAAACTCAAATATCTAGTGTTTGTGTCCTTTAACTCAATTTCTTTTTGGAAACCTGTAGGGTTCTTTGCAAAATTTCTATTCTTAGATTTGCCAGTTTGATTTCCTGTCACTTCCAAAGTTTGGGGTTCTTGTGCAAATAAGGGCAAAAAACAGAAAAAAAATAAACTGGATAGAAAGGTTTTTAAACAAGGGGGCATTGTGGTCGTCCAAATAAATAATCCCTTGGGGCCCCAATATGATTGGCAAGTTCCTACTCCACGAGGAAACATTGGCGGGGAAGATCTGGCTTAGGAGATAGTTCTCCCTTACAGTTGCGGGTCAGCTCAAGGAATTGCACCTGATTCCTCCCTAAAGGTTTACACCAAACTGACCCAGAAGACTCCTCTGTCAATTCCCTTACCCCAAAGGAAATCCTACAAGTTGGTAAAAAACGGAGGACTCATTTTTCCTATCTCCGAGCATTGTCATCATGAAACATTACGACGTTTTTGGTGTGGGTAATGCCCTCGTTGACATCATTACATTCATTGATGGAAAATTTTTAGAAAAACAAAACATCACAAAGGGTGTGATGACTTTAGTGGATGAAACCAAACAGGGTAGTATCCTTGCTGACTTACATGATAAAAAAAAGGAACTAAGGTCTGGCGGGAGTGCTGCCAATACCATGATTGCCATTGCCAATTCTGGTGGAACTTGTTGTTATACGGGAAAAGTAACAAAAGATACTTATGGCGAGTTTTATAAAAAAGATATGGAAGAAGCTGGTGTTTTGTTTGAAACAAAACCAGATGTGAATGGACATACAGGCACTTGCGTGGTTCTCACAACTTCCGATGCGGAAAGGACAATGCTCACTAGCCTCGGAATCTCCACTTCCCTTGGTCCAAACGATGTTGATTTAGAAAACTTAAAAAAAAGCAAATATGTGTATGTAGAAGGTTATCTTTGGGACGGCGATTCTACAAAACAAGCAAGCGAACTTTCGATGAAAGTGGCTAAGGAAAACGGAGTGAAGGTGTCTTTTACATACAGTGATCCATTCTGTGTGAACCGTTCTCGTGACGAATTCCTCCGTTTAACAAAAGAATATGTGGATGTTGTATTTTGTAATACCGAAGAGGGGCTCGCGCTCAGCGGCAAAAACGATGCGAGAGATGCAGTGAAAATGATTTCTGAACTTGCCCCACTTGTATTTATGACCGCTGGAAAAGAAGGAGCTTATGTTGCTGAAAACGGAAAAATCACTTTGGTTCCTGGTTTTCCAGTAAAACCAATCGACACAACAGGAGCAGGGGATGCCTTCGCCGCTGGTGTTTTGTATGGTCTCACCCAAGGTTACAGTGCGCAAAGATCGGCACGTTGGGGCAATTACGTTGCATCACGTATTGTTTGTGAGGTGGGTCCACGGTTATCGGTACGCCTTATGGGTAGACAAGACGAAATTCTAAAAGATTTTAAAGAAATTTAGCCGAACAGATTTAGCTTACCAAAATGAAAAAATAAGAGATCCAAATCAATCAAAACAGAAAAACCTTGGTAGGATGAATCGGTGTTAACTTCTATTTTGAGCATCCTTCCAAAGGGTTTGGATTTTTTCAGAAATCTCAAGAGGGGCAAATGGTTTTTCAATCACACCAATGCCCCCTCTTTTTTGGTATTCTGATATTTCATTCTTTAATACGCGTGAGGTGATAAATGCTACTGGAATCTCTCTCGTTTCAGGGAAAAATTTTAATTCTTCAATGAGTTCAAGTCCATTCATACCGGGCATCAAAACATCGAGAAGGATTAAGTCGGGTTGTAAAATGATCGCTTTTTGTAAACCTTCGGGGCCTGTTTTTGCAAAAGAAGTTTGGAATTGTGAACTGAATTCCAAAGCAATTCGTAAAATTTCAATGATGTCTTCTTCGTCTTCAACGATGAGGATATGTTCCAAAGGTTTTGGATTCATTGTTCAGCCGCCATGCGCTTTTTTTTCTCTAATGGAAACTCAATTATAAAAGTTGTACCAGTTTCACTTGTTAAAAAATGAATTTTTCCGTTCATTGCCTCAACAAAACCTTTGGTGATGGAAAGCCCAAGCCCTGATCCTCCCACCAATTTATCCTTAGGTGGAGCTCCTTGTGCAAACCTGTGGAAAAGCCTAGGTTGGAAATTAGGATCAATGCCCGGTCCGTTGTCTTTGATTTGGATTTGTATAAAATCTTCATTGAGTTCTGTTAGGATGAGCACTTCTGAAAATTTGGGAGTGTATTTGACTGCATTAGAAATTAAGTTTGTGATACAATGGTTCAGACGATCTTCATCCACATACACATAACTTTCTGTACCATCTGGTTTATAATTGAGGAGAACATGGTATTGTTCGGCGAAGGTTCGCATCCCATCCACTGAAGATTGTAAAAGATCCGACAACAGATAGGTTTTGTATTTAAAATTGATATTGCCTGAATCCAAAGCTTCGATATCAAGTAAGTCTGTCACAAAACGAACCAATCGTTGTGTGTTTTTGCGGCAAATGTTTAAGAGAGATTTTGTTTGGTTTGTCAATTCTCCGCTCACGCCAGCGAGGAGGAGGTCGATAGATCCTTTAATGGAAGTGAGTGGGGTTCTGAGTTCATGGCTCACCAAACTTATGAATTCATTTTTTAAGGCCTCTGCTTTTTTTCTATCAGATATATCTCGAATGATAGCAAGTACTTCGGAGTCTCCCGTTTTTGCAAACCTTGCTTCATAATGTTTTTCACTATGATATCCTTCTACAGAATATTCTAAAGTACTAGATTCTCCGGTTTCCAAAACGTCAAAAATGATTTTTTCCAATTTGGGAACAAGTGAAGTAGGAAATAAAGTTGCAATATGCGAAAATACAACTTTGTTTGTGAGTTCTAAAAAATCCCAACCAGGGAAATCGGGATAAAGTTTATAATCAATGATGGTTCCATCGCTTCGGATCCCATACAAACGGTCGGGAATACTCCCAAGTATGGCTCTATTCTTTTTTAAAACCGACTCATAACCGATTTCTGTGGTTTTTTGTGAAGTGATTTCCTTCCCGATAACAAGGATATAATCATCTGTTGGCATGATCCGTAGATCATACCAATGGTTCATCGGCGGAAATTGTTGTTGGATGTGGAAACTTTGGCCTTCTTCGATGGCAATTTGGAACTTCCGACCAATCTCAGTGCCTTTTAGTTCGGGGAAGAGGGAGAATATATTTTTGCCAGCAAAATCGGCAAGAGCCTTTCCTGTGTGATTGGCCGCAGTTTGGTTGACATAGAAATAGTTTCCCTGTTTGTCTAAAACGTAGACTGCATTTTCTAGGGTTGTGAGGAGTTTTTTGAAGTAATCGGGCGCAATTTTGTGCCAATTTTCTTCCAGAAGTTGCTTTGCTTCAAAACTCGCCTCTTCATCCTTGAAAAAGCCTTTGATTTTTTCAAAAAATTCGTTCATTGGTGCAGGTACAACGAGAACAAAACCATAGTTATGATTCAAGTCAGCAATTTATCGAAATTTTACGGGGAAAAACGAGCCATCTCAGGGCTCAATTTCAAATTGGAAAAGGGCGAGATTGTCGGCCTTTTGGGCCTAAATGGTGCTGGTAAAACCACAACCATCCGCATTTTGACAGGGTATCTGATACCCAGTGCGGGGGATGCGTTGATTGACGGAAAGTCGATTTTTGATTTTCCGCTCGAAGCCAAACAAAAGATAGGTTACCTACCAGAAACCCCACCTCTCTATGAAGACTTAACCATTTTGGAATACCTCCAATTTGTTGGTCGATTGAAACAGATCCCTGAGGCGGGTTTGTTGGACGAAATCCAGAAATCTCTCTCCAAAACAAATCTTTTGGAAATGAAAGAAAAACTGATCGGAACACTTTCGCTTGGGTACCGCAAACGAGTGGGCATCGCACAGGCCATCCTCGGAGATCCAGAGATTGTGATCATGGACGAACCCATATCGGGTCTGGATCCAAAACAAATTGTGGAGATTCGAAATTTGATCCGTAGCCTTGCTGGGCAACATACGGTTCTCATTTCCAGTCATATCCTCACCGAAATTTATAAAACCTGTGATAAGTTTCTCTTTATCCACAAAGGTAGTTTGAAACAAGAACTGAGTTTGTCTCGCCTTGAGGAAGAGATGCAAAAATTAGCAGGTTGGGAAGTTGGGCTTTCTGGTAAACCACCAAAGGAATTGTTATCTTTCCTTCAATCATTTGCAAATAACGATGATTTAACTGTAACGGAGCTTGGAACTTCGAAGGAAGAAAGTTTATTTCTCATCAAAACTCCAAACGCAAAACTGTTTAAAGAAAATTTGTTTTCCAAAACCATTTCCTCAGGAATCCAAGTTGAATCTTTGAAAAAACAAGAAGTATCACTCGAACAAATTTTTATGGAGAAAATATGAATTGGCAATCAGCAATTTGGATCTATAAAAAAGAACTCAAACTTTTTTTTGGAACATATATGGGACCACTGGTTTTGGGTGGCACCGCATTTTTAAATGCGCTTTTTATTATGATTTTGAATTTTAATGGAAGGGCAAATTATGAAGAAGCAACCGTTGTCACCTTTGTTTCGTTTATGACAACCATCCTCATTGCCATGGTCATCATTTCCATGGGTTCCATTGTGGAGGAAAAAAACAAAGGGACTTTGGAACTATTATTCACATCACCCATTACTGATTTGGAAATCGTCTTTGGAAAATTTTTGTTTGGGGTAACCATTTGTGGAATCATCACCCTTTTTATCAACGGTTTGTTTCCTCTGATTTTGTATAGTTTTTGGCAAGCACCGTTTTACATCGTTTTGTCGGGGAGCGTGGGAGTATTTCTACTGGGTGTGTTTACCTATAGTGTGGGGTTGTTCGGTTCAAGTCTTGGCAAAAACCAAATGATTTCACTTCTAATATCTGTTCTGATTTTACTCACACTTTGGGTGGTTGGGTATTTTTCTCATTTATTCCAAGCCACCACAAGAAAGGTGTTATTTCACTTACATATTTTTTCACATTTTATCAGTTTTTCGAAAGGTGTACTTCCACTCACAGGCATTGTGTTTTTCCTTAGTGGCTCTTTCCTTTTTCTCTACTTAACCGTTAAGGTTTTGGAATCCAGAAGGTGGAGAGGTTAAAATTTATATGTCAATTTCATTTTCCCGCATTTTGCCGTTCGTTTCCGTTTTAACTCTATTCGTTTATTTTTTGTTTGATGGGATGATTATTGATCCCAAACGAAAGATCATTTGGAATATCATTGTATTCGGATTTTTGATTTCGGACTTATTATACCGAAGTATCACCAAAGGTTTTAAAAAAGAAGAACTCAATCGTTACATTGGTTCTGGTTTTGGGGTGTTTGCATTTTTTGCATCACTTCTCCGCGATTTTATTGAACTGAAACCGATTGCGGGCATGAACGAAGAAGTGAGTGCTATTCCCAAAATCAGGGAGTTTTTGCTTCTCCTTGTGGTTTTGTTTTCACTCGTTTTTCTCATACAAACCATACTACTCGAGGTGGGCAAAGCAAGTCTCGAAGCCCAGAGTAATCTTTCCAAATCAAAAAACACTCTCATCCAAAATGCTGTGCTTGGGTTTCTCATGGTACTTCCCATTTTGGTGGCAGTGAATTATTTTGCGATCAAACGAAATTATAATTTTGATATGAGCGCCCAAGGTAAATTTTCGCTTTCCAATATATCTAAAAATATTTTAAAGAAAGTAGATGGTGATGTAACGATCACTGCATTTTACCCTAGACCATTGGAAGCGGATGGCCCACCAAACGGCGATAAAATGGCAGCATTTGCTCTCACACGGATTCGCCCTGATATCGAAATTTTACTAGATCAGATCAGTGCTGAAAATCCAAAAATAACTGTTCAATTCATCAATGCAGATGTTGAGATCGATTTATTAAAAGATTTTAACCAAGTGGCAAATGGGAATATTTTTATCCGAGCCAAAAAAGAAAAATCCATCGGTAATGTTTTACCTTACGCCGAAGAACGGGTGTTCGCAAAAGAACCTAAAGATTTGGAAGATTTGGAACGAAAATTGGTGGCTGCCATTTTGAATGTCACCACCCCTTCTAAAAAAGTATATTTTACGTCGGCCAACGGCGAGAGGTATGGTGCAGGTTTTAAGGCGCTTCCCAACGAACAAATCAATCGGTTTGTAGCGAGTCTCAATTTTTTGAATTTTAAAGTTTCGGAACTTGGTTTACCACAAGGTTGGCCTAGTAAACTCCCCGAGGATGCCGATCTCCTTGTTATCCTTGGTCCCACAGTTCCATTTTCAGAAACGGCCAAAGCAGAAATCAAAAATTATTTGTACAATAAAAATGGCAAACTCCTCATCACAATGGAACCGAGGGGGAGTGAAGATTTTGCTTGGTTACTCGATTCTGCTGGAATTAGTTTTAAAAAGACAATGCTTGTCGAGAGAGATGAAAAACCAGGTGTGATTGTGGCCAAAAAGTTTCCTGAAAACAAACTCACCGAACTCATTCAGAAAAAAGATTTAGGGGTATTGTTTCCATATAGCGGGTATTTTGTGACCAAACCTAAAACAGCCTCGCAAGAATCTTTGAAGTACGAATCCATTTTAGAAACTGGTTACGAAGTGTATTCAGACGAAAATGGAAATGGCAAATTGGATGGTACAGAAAAACGAGACAACCAAATTGTATCCATTGTTTTAACTAAAGAAAGTTTGGCATCGGATACGTCGGGTAAAATCATCTTACATTCGGGAACGTCCTGGATTACCGATCAGTTCATTGCCTATGTAATGAACTCCCAATTTTCAACAGTATCGGTCACAGGTTTATTTCTCGATTCCATCGTGGGAGAAATCCCGCCGAAAAAAGAAGAAATACAAACTATCACTCTGACCGATAATCAAAAGTTAGTCGTTTGGGCGATTGGTGTGTTTTTATTTCCTGGTCTTATTTTATCGATTGGGTCGTACTATGTGTACATTCGCCGTAAAAAATCATTAGCAGAAGTATGAATAAAAAAATTATATATGTAATTCTTTCCTTTTTAGTTTTGTTTGGACTGTTTTATTTTATGGAGGATCACCCTGAGAATATCACAGAGACCAATTATTGGAAAGAAAACTGGACTTCGGTTTATTTTGAAGCTCCTAAAGATGATTGGTGTGGGAATTTATCTCCTAGTTTCATTAAGGAACCACTCCTAATGGTGGCAATCTCTAGGGGTTGGAAAAAACCTCCCTTGTATTCGTTGAGTTTTGATTGGAACGGAAAAAAGTATACTTATGAAGGCAATTATAATGTCAAAAATACGTTTTCTGAACTGAGCGCTCTCAAAACCAAACTCATTGAAAAACAAAATGATGATTTAAAAAAAGAATTTTGTTTGGGATCAAGTTCACCATCCTTAACTGTGAGTTCAGAAGTGTTTGATCCCAAAAAAACAGAGAACTTTAAAAAATTGATTTTTGGTAAAAAAATTGGTTCGGATGAAGGCCGTGTCGCCACAATGATTGGCGATGAAATTATATCTCCATACAATTATGTGATTGAAAAATTCAGAACCACAGCTGCGAGCTTTAGAGAACGAACCTTAGTGAGCTTTAACGGTGGTTATATTGGGTCACTTTCTTTTTCTGGTCAATCCGTTTCGGTTAAAATTGACAATAGAGCTAAAAAAAATCAGTATAATAATTATGTGAATGATTGGAGCCGAACCACGGGGGAACGCATCGTCATTCCACCTGACCTTGGAAACCAGTGGGAAACTGTGACCAAAGGATTAAAAGCTGATTTGTATCCAGATGAGGAAGGTGCTCCTCAATGGATAGAAGTTTCTGAACCCGAGGCAGTGTTTTTGGTGGAACAATCAGAAGGCATTCGGTTTCGGATTGTTTTCTACCCAGCCATCCAAACAGAGTCGGGAACTTGGCGCCCAGTCAAACGAGAGATCCCACCCTACTTAACGGAATCTGTAAGTTTTTTGAAGGAAGAAAGTTTCCAAAATTTAGTGGAGGCTGTGATGAAAGTGAAAAATGCTTCCCGATACGAACGCCCTAACCAGAAAATCCAATAAGGTGCAAAAAGAATCCTCCCTCAGTCCCCGTTTGTCTCTTGTCCGCGATTTGTTTTTTTCGCCCATCTCTGCATTTGAGGCTTATTACCAGAAAACAAATTTGGGTGGTAAGGATTTGTGGTTTGCACATATCCAATTGTTTTTGCTCGCACCCATAACAAAATTTTTAGGCAATAGCATTCAAATTCTAATCTTCAAGGTGACAACGGTAGATGAAGAAACTAGGCTCACCTTCACCCAGGGTTGTGCGTCGGTTTTTATTTTTTATTTTATAATGTATTTTATTTTTCGTTTGGTAGATAGTTTTCGAATGTACCACCAAATGCGTGATAGATCAACGGATTGGGAAGGACCAGAGCCCCATGTGTTTACACTTTCATTTTTACCTTTTTCTTCCACGGCTATATTTTGGTTTTTGCCAAACCCAATCCCGCTTTTTCTTTTAATGGTAGGTTTTTTCTACTCACTTCACCTTTCATACTTTTATCTTTCCCAAAGAAGAAACTGGACAGCCTATGATTTTTTCTTTTTTATTTTAAAAGTAGTTTTGTTTTTTTTAGTTTTGGCTTCAGTTCCTTTGTTCTTTTACAATATCATTAGGACGGTACTTTTTTGAAAATTTTTCTCGTGGGAATTGGTGGGATTGCCATGGGCAATTTGGCCTATATGCTAAAAAACCTAGGACATGAAGTTTCAGGATCAGACCAAAACCTTTATCCGCCAATGTCTGATAAACTTTTGGAATGGGGACTCTCACCTAAACCGGGTTACTCGGCTCAAAATATAAAAAATGTAGATTTAGTGATCATTGGTAATGCAATTTCCAGAGGAAATCCAGAAGTTGAAGAAGTTTTGAATTTAGGAATTCCATATATGAGTATGGCGCAAGCAATGGGTGAGTTTTTTTTGAAAGGCAAAAAACCAATTGTAATTTCTGGAACTCATGGCAAAACCACCACCACATTTTTAATACATTGGATCCTAGACCAAATCGGATACAAACCAGGGTTATTTGTTGGTGGTATCAGAAAGGATGGGTTTCCAGGTTTTGCAATCGCCGAAGGTAATTATTTTGTGATTGAAGGTGATGAGTACGATTCAGCATTTTTTGATAAAAGCTCCAAGTTTTTACACTACAATCCTTATTATTTAGTGATGAATGCACTTGATTTTGATCATGCAGATATTTTTGCCGATTTGAATGCAATTAAAGTAATGTTTAAACGTTTATTAAACCTTGTACCAAATAAAGGTAAGGTGTGGTTTTGGTCGGGTTCCAAAAACTTAAATGAAATTACGGAAAACTATAAACATTCTCCCACGGAAGGATTTGATTTGGGGCATAAAAGTTCTCAAATTTCCTATGAAAAAGGCATTTTAAAAGACCAAAAAACCAAAAAGGTTTTAAAACCTGAACTAGTTGGTTCGCATAATTATCGAAATGCAGAAGTTGCTATCAGGGTCTGTTTGGAAATTGCCCCAGACAAACGTGAACAAATAATGGATGCCTTCCTTCGGTTTCCTGGTGTCAAACGTAGGCAAGAGGTTTTGTTCCAATCAGAACAAAGTTTACTCGTTGAAGATTTTGCACACCATCCTGTTGCAATTTTTGAAACCATCAAAGCATTCAAAGAAGCATATCCTGGTTATAAAATTATTTCTTTATTTGAACCAAGGAGTGCAACATCGCACCGCAATGTGTTTCAAAATGATTTTGCGAAAGCATTCAAAGGTTCAGAAGTGTCGATTGTCACCGAAGTCTACCAAGTGGACAAAGTAAAAAAAAGTTTAAAACTAAATGTAAAAAAATTAGTGAAAGACATCGTTTCGAATACCAGAAAACACGCATTATATGCAAAATCAACTTCGGAAGTTCCCATAATTTTGGCAAAACTCCTACCTAAATACAAAAAAGAAAAACTTGTGGTGCTTGTAATGTCGAACGGTGCATTCGGTGGAATCTACCCAAAAATAAAAGAGATGATAGAAAAAAGAGAAATCGTATGAGTTTAGTTGATGAAATAAATGATTTGGTTACGGAAGCCGAAAAAATACTGGGTGCAGTTCTCACTGAATCTGAGTTAGATGCTTCAAAAAATATTTTCATTGGTAAAAAAGGCAAACTCACATCGGTTCTAAAAGGACTTGCCTCTTTGTCTGTTGAAGAGAAAAAAACAGTTGGAAAACTTGCAAACGAAGCCCAATCAAAACTCGAACAATTTGTGGAAACAAAACGTTCGCAAATCAAAGAAAGTTTTTATGAAACAGAACTAAAAAAAGAATTTTTTGATGGTCTACGTCCGACGGAGCCGAAAAACCGAGGGAGTTTGCACCCGATTTCTCAAATCCAATACGAAATTGAAGAAATTTTTACATCTATGGGTTTTTCCATTATGGATGGACCCGAAGTCGAAACAGACGAAAATAATTTTGCAGCTCTCAATTTTACTGAAGATCATCCTGCACGGGATATGCAGGATACATTTTATACGGAAGATGGAAACTTACTCCGAACCCATACATCTGCCATCCAAGTGCGGGCATTGAAAAAATTAAAACCTCCCTTCCGTATCATCGCACCTGGTCGGGTGTTTCGTTATGAAGAGGTGGACGCTTCACACGAAAATACTTTCTACCAAGTAGAAGGTATGGTTGTTGGAGAAAATATTTCCATTGCCCATTTGATTTATACCATGGAAACTTTGCTTTCTCGTGTCTTCCGAAAGGATGTCAAAACAAGACTACGCCCAGGATACTTTCCTTTTGTGGAACCTGGGTTTGAACTCGATATCCAATGTTTGGTTTGTGGTGGGGATGGTTGTTCTGTTTGTAAACATTCGGGTTGGCTTGAGTTATTACCCTGCGGGCTTGTTCACCCAAATGTTTTGGAACATGCGGGACTTGATTCTAAAAAGTGGACTGGTTTTGCTTTTGGTCTTGGGCTTGATCGGCTTGTCATGATGCGTTATGGCATTCATGACATCCGTTACTTCCAATCGGGGAACTTACGTTTTCTAAAACAATTTTAGTTTCGAATTGCATCTCTTAACTCAAGTTAGTTTTTATTTTTAGTTCAATACCGATTGGATTTTACCTCCAATGGTCTGAAACTTAACCTTCGTTTGGTTGAGTTTCAGTCCTTCTATACTCGTGATTTCCACTCCTTCATTACTGAAAAGGTTCGTAAGTACAAGTTCTCCATTGTCTTTTTGTGCACAAACAATGAGGTAGGGTGGTTTTTTTTCTCCACCAGGATTGAAGTGGATTGCGCTCGCACTTAGAATGACTGCTGTTTCCCCTTCTTTGGGATTCGGAACATTCACTTCTAATTTTTTTATTTTATTCGGGGGTCTCAATGTTTCTTGTGGTTTTGATTTTGAAAAAACAATCACGGAATTGATGCTATCAATTCCCCCGTTCCCACCAAGGATACTAACGTTAGGTGGTATTTCCAGTTTGTTTGGAATGGGATTTACCGCAAGACCGTACTGGGTGGCGATGTCGATAAGACCAGTGGCACCAGACAATGCCATTGCTGCTTGGTAGTTTAGAATGCCCCCGCCCAAATTGATGGGAATTTCTTTTGCACCGGTCGGAATTTTTCCTTTGGTGAGCGACTCAGCCACATTTTTCGGGTTCATTCCGAAATACAAACTGGCTTCATGGATGATCATTCCAGTGAAACAATCGTAAATCCAGGCGTAGTCGATGTCCTTTCTTTCCCAGCCAGAGCGTGATATAGCTCGTTCACAAGCAAGGCCAGCGGGGCTGTGCATATGTTTTTTTTGGATAAAATATTCGGCATGTGCGGAATGCCCTGCACCAGAAATGTAAATATGATTTGTTTTTTTGGAAATGACACCTTTGTCAATTAACTCTTGTTTCATTGATTCTGAGGTAATCAAAGTAGCAAAGCCATGGTCGGTAACGATAGCAATCATTGGTGTAGAATAAACACCAGCCAAAGGTTTTTTTAATTGTTTTTCGTTCATCGGTTTTTCAAATTGGAACGCTCTGGGATTTGTTTCTGCATACGAGCGGAATTTTTTTGTAATTGTTTCTAATTCTTCTTGTGTGACTCCAGATTCATGCATCATTCGTTCACAAAGAAGTGAATACAAACCAATGAGAGTTGCTCCATATGGCATTTCCCAATCCTTATGGCAGACTGTGGCTGTTAGGCGCTTTAGGTCTGAAACTTGTTTGAATACGGATTTCGGAATATCGGCGGCGGCCACAAGAACCACTGCATAGGGATTGGCTTTGACAATCGTATACGCTTGTTCTATGGTTCCGCCAACACTTGCACCACCCAAATCTACAGTATGGCAAGCAAGTCCTCCAAAACCTAAATCGTTTGCATCCTTAATGGTAAATCCATACCCCTCGCGGCCAAGAGACTGTGCTTCCACTGATACAAAGTCTGTTAGGTAGGGGGTTATTGACTCTTTTGTTGTTCCTAAAAATTCAAATAATTTATCCACAGAACGAAATAGTAGAGAATGGTATTTTTCGAGTGGACTGAGTTCTTTATAATATTTGGGATCAAATTCTTGTTCAATGGTGTCACTCACACCAAGTAATACTGGGTTCATGAAAACAAATAAGAATCAACCTTCTATATTCATCAACGAATTCATTCTAAAATCTTGTATGATTTGTTTACTTCGTTCAGTGATTTTGTCTAAACTTTCGCCAAATTTTCGACCGTTGTAAACTTCATAAGCGGAAGGATAGTCTCTTTCGTTCAGGTTGACTGGAAGGTCTGTGCTGATGCGATTTTTGGACATTAAATCTTGGACAGAAAGAATTATATTTTTTAATGCCAGACAACCTTCTTTTAAAAGATTTTGGGAAACCTTTTCAATCACAATTTGGTTTCCGTTGGCATCTAACATACTTTTAATGAACTCTTGGATTTTTAAGGAGGGCATTCCGCGTCTTGTTACGCCTATTCTTTCAATTTGCAAAATTGCATCTTGCAGGAAAGAATATTCTGGTGTGCCTTTAAAAATATAAATAAGTACTGGCAAATCAATTTCAGCAAAATCCAAAATCGCTCCATAAAAATAGCGTATTTCCATTTTGGCCAAAGGGTGAAAGTCTATTTTTTTATAAGCAGATAATTTTTCCAAAGACTCATCCATCAGACGATTGAGAGTTTGTGCTTTCTGGGCTTCTTTTTTTGCCACTAGGTTTTGGAACTTAGATTTGAGTTGTTCCAAAAAATTGACTTCTTCTGTTAAAAATTTTGTGATGTTTCCTCTCAGTTGGAGGACTTGCAAGTACCTTTGTTCAAAGGCTGTTTGGTCGAAGGCTTTTGGATTTAATTTTCCGTGTTCTTTGTATTCTGCTCTGATTTTTTCTACTATGGCTTTGGTTTCATTATGTGAGAGTTCTTTCATTTGGCCTGTTTCCAGTTTTCTACCTCCAAAATTGATTTATCTAAGTCTTGTGCAAAATACAAAGAAGCATTTTTTGCATCAATGTACATCAATTGGTTGGGGTATTGTAGTTGTTTAACTTGTACTTCGGTTTTAATATTTAAAATGTTCAATAAATCTAAAGAAAGTTTTTTTAATTCTTTAATAATATTTTCAGTGTGTCGTTGCATCTCAAAGAGATGTAAATTCTGTAATTTATCTTTATCCGATTCTATGAGTTTCATCTCTTCTCGTTTTTCCATTGGAGCTTTGGATATATAATACGTAATAGGCCGAGGGTATGATGTCATTTCTTTGTGCAAATCCACCATTTTGTCCACTGCTTCAAAGATGAGTGATTCCATCTCTCTTGCAAAATTTCCAACTAAGTTTTTATTTTCTGAAGGATCTCCCGTTACTTCAAAGATCCTTGAGGCTTGTAAATTGCGAATGATTGCATTTGCTCTTTCTTTGTAAGTGGCCAAGAGTTTGATAAAATCTTCGATCCTTTGGTAAGCGGTCAAATTTTCTGCGGATAAATCCTGCGTAACATTCGTTTCTTCTTGTGGTGCTTTTTCATCATTTGGAATCACTTCCTTGGGAATAAACACTTCGTCTTGTTTGTCGATGGAAATAGTGGGAACATCTTCTCCTTCAAATATATCCAAATCCACATCTGCCTGCATCAGATTTTCTTCCCATTCTGGATGAGAATCATTTTGTGAATCTGGAGATTTGGTTGGCTGATTATCGACAGTTGTCGTTTTTTCTACACTTGGGAGGATTTGGTTTTGGCTCCTTGGGGGAGGTTTTTCTTCCGTGACCGATGGTTCTCTCGGAACGACTTCGAAACTCTGGTTGGCATTTAGTTTGATGATTTCGATACGTCTGGTATCTTTATTGAACCTCAGCGCATAGCGATTGTTATCTTTGTCGATATACCTTTGTTGGATTTGTGAAATGGACAATCGATTGGGATCGACGTCCGATATAGAATCAATTTTGATATAGGCGTGTTTCGATTTGTCTGGTGTCACAATCTTAAAATTTCCAATAAGGCTTCATTGAAAGCATACGACAGTAGGATGTTCGGGTCAACTTCCTTCTCCCTCGCGGCCTTACTGAGTATAAAAAAATCATAACGTGAAAGTTCCCACCTTTCGTGGTGTTTTTCTTCCAAAGTTTGAAAAAAAGTTTCGGGGATGCCATCGATTTGTAGGGAAAGTATGGCCATTTTGACCACAAGACCCAAATCGAGCCTTTTTTCCTCTAAAAGGATGGTGAGTTCCAAATCGAACCATAAAATGGCAGAAAACACTAGATTGCTCCTTTTCTTTTACCAAAGGGTTCAAAAGCTTAGGTTTGGAGCGTTTTTTTTCTCTTTCGCCTTGACCCTGAGATGGGTACTCAAAAGATAAGTAAAAATTCCTCGTAGGGGACGATTCCTTGGCTAATTTAAAATCATCCAAAAAAGATATCCGTAGAACTGCTCGTCGTAAAGAAAGAAATGGTGAGGATCGCACTGAACTCAGAACATACATCCGTTCTTTCGTAAAGGCCATCAAGTCTGGTAACAAAGACGAAGCTCTCACTGTATTTGCAAAAGTGGCTTCCAAATTGGATCGGGCTGCAAAAACAAAACTCATTCATAAAAAAAATGCAGACCGTAAAAAGTCTAGGTTAGCACTTCGTATCAATGCGTTGGGTGCAAAAGCCGCCTAACAATCTCATTCGATAGACTAAGGAATCAGGCCACCTCCGAGTGGCCTTTTTTATTTCTAATTTGATTCGACAAAAATCTGAATCAAATTTTAATGGTTTTTACGACGGGCGATTAGCTCAGCTGGGAGAGCAGCTGCCTTACAAGCAGCGGGTCGGCAGTTCAATCCTGTCATCGCCCAAACCGTTTACCTCATTCACTCTTTATCCCCCCAAGCAAAAAGATAGACTTGTTGGGCTTTTCCAACAACCTTGATTCCATTGTATGCAATTTGAAAAAGAGTATGACTTATCACCTCTCATGATCTCCATTTCTGGGGTTCGGGGTAAAATTGGAGCTGGTTTTGGACTTTCGGAAGCCTTGTTATTTAGCCAAGGTTTTTCTTCCATGATGGGGCAAGGAACTGTTGTTATTGGGCGGGATTCAAGGCCTAGTGGTCCTTACCTGGAACACTTACTCATCTCCGCTCTTCTTGCAAACGGTAGTTCGGTGCTTACCTTGGGGCTTGTGCCCACACCCACAACAAAAGCCGTTGTGAATTTAGCAAAGGCAAATGGTGGGATCATGATTTCTGCATCTCATAATCCAATGGAATGGAATGCATTCAAACTCATTTCCAAAAAAGGATTCTTTTTCACTCAAAAAGAAAATGATGAACTTTTATCAAAAATAAAAACCCATAACTTTTTTACCGAACAAATTGCACCTAAAGGATATGTTGATTCTGGTGAAGATTACATAGACTTACATATCCAATCTGTTTTGAAACGAGTAAACGTAACCAAAATCAAAAAGAAAAAATTCAAAGTTTTTTTGGATGCAGTGGGCGGTGCTGGCTCCTTTGTATTACCTGAACTTTTAAAACGATTGGGTTGTGTTGTAATTTCTCATAATTGTAAACCAGATGGAACATTTCCACGGCCACCTGAACCAACCGCAAAGGCTTTGAAACAAGTGGAACCATACTTTAAAAAATCAAAGGCCGACATTGGTTTTGCTTTAGATCCAGATGCAGATCGTTTGGTTCTTTTTTCGCCCAAACGGGGAGCTGTATCGGAAGAATATAGTTTGCCACTTTCTCTGATGAACATTTTATCCACTGCCAAAAAAAAGGCAAACGTGGTTGTAAACCTTTCCACATCATTTTTGAACGAGGAAGTTGCTTCTCGTTTTGGTGCCAATGTGATTCGCAGTAAAGTGGGCGAAGCCAATGTGGTTGAAGAAATGATCCAATCCAAAGCGGTGTTTGGTGGTGAAGGAAATGGTGGTATCATCGATCCCAATATCCCATCCTTTGGAAGGGATAGTCTAAGCGGCATTGCTCATATCTTAAATTTAATGGCCGAAACCAATTTATCCATTGATGAACTTTTAAATAATTTACCTGATTTGTTTATGGAAAAACAATCCTTTCCATTGGTCGCGGGTACAACTTTAGATTCGCTTTATGAAAAATTCAAAAATGAATTTTCGCCAAAAATCATTTCTGAAAAAGACGGGTTGTGGATGTATGTGGAAGATTCTTGGATCCATATTAGACCATCTAACACGGAGCCTATCTTTCGGGTGATCACCGAAACAAAAACCAAAAACGATCTAATCTCAACCTTAAAGAGGGTACAATCATGTGTGGAATTGTAGGATACTTAGGAAAACGTGAAGCTTTGCCCGTCATCCTCAAAGGTTTGAAACGCCTTGAGTATAGAGGTTATGACAGTGCTGGGGTTGCCCTCTTAAATGGAAGTTTGGAGATTGTCAAAAAAAAAGGGAAGGTCGCAGACTTAGAAAATGAAATTGGTTCTAGGTCACTGGTTTCTACCTTGGGTATTGGCCACACACGTTGGGCCACTCATGGTGAACCAAATGACCGTAATGCGCATCCGCATACGAGTTCAGATGGGAAACTTGCTATCATCCATAATGGAATTATCGAAAATTATTCATCCATCAAGAAAGAATTACAATCTAGTGGTCATGAGTTTAAATCTGATACAGATTCTGAAGTTCTCATTCATTTGATTGAAGAAATTAAAAAACAAAATAAATGTTCTGTGGATGAAGCAGTTAGGCTTGCCTTAAATGAAGTTGTGGGCGCTTACGCAATTGTTGTTTTGTCAAAAGAAGATGAACGGATGATGGTTGCCGCAAGGAAAGGTAGTCCACTTGTTATCGGAATTGGTGAAGGTGAATATTTTGTTGCAAGTGATGCAACACCTATCATTGAATATACGAATAATGTAACTTATTTGGATGATATGGAAATGGCCGTCATCAAAGATGGAGAACTCGTAGTCAAAAATTTGGAAAATGTTCTTAAAAACCCATTCATACAAAAACTCGAACTCGATTTAGAAGACATAGAAAAAGGTGGTTACCCACATTTTATGTTAAAGGAAATTTTTGAACAACCAAAATCTGTTCGTGACGCAATGCGTGGGCGTTTGGTTTCCCGTGAGCATCATTTATTTTTAAGTGGAATCGATCAATATTTGAATCGGTTTTTAAATGCGGATCGTCTCATTCTGATTGGTTGTGGTACGTCGTGGCATGCTGGCCTTATTGGTGAGTATTTATTCGAAGATTTAGCTCGTATCCCAACAGAAGTAGAATATGCGTCCGAGTTTCGATATAGAAATCCAATCGTAACGGAAAGAGATGTAGTCATCGCCGTATCCCAGTCAGGTGAAACTGCCGATACACTTGCAGCCATTGAACTTGCAAAATCGAAAGGAGCACTTATTTTTGGAGTTTGTAATGTTGTTGGCTCTTCGATTGCACGTGCTTCTCATGCGGGTGCATACTTACATGCGGGGCCTGAAATTGGGGTTGCATCCACAAAGGCATTCACTTCGCAAGTCACAATATTAACGATGATGGCATTGTATTTAGGATTGAAGAAAGGTTCTATATCCATGACCGAATACCAAAAACATTTACTCGAACTAGATTCTATTCCAGACAAATTGTCTAAAATTTTAGAAGGTGATGAAAAAATAAGAACCATCGCGGAATCGTTCTATCGAGTACCAAACTTTTTGTATTTAGGTAGGGGTTACAATTTTCCAGTGGCATTGGAAGGTGCGCTCAAATTGAAAGAAATTTCCTATATACATGCAGAAGGTTATCCTGCCGCAGAAATGAAACATGGTCCAATTGCGCTTATCGATGAAGATATGCCGGTTGTTTTTATTGCAACCAAAGACAGTTCGTATGAAAAAGTTATATCCAATATCCAAGAAGTCAAAGCGAGAAAGGGTAAGGTGATTGCCATTGTAACTGAAGGAGATACGGAAATTTCCACAATGGCAGATTTTACTTTCGATATTCCAAAAATTGCTGATGCTCTAGTGCCCTTACTTGCGGTGGTACCATTACAATTATTATCTTATCATATCGCTATTTTGCGTGGTTGTAATGTGGACCAACCTAGAAATTTAGCAAAATCTGTGACAGTTGAGTGAATTGGTGATATTTTGAATATTCTAATAGACGATAGTCAAAAAAACCCTGCTTTAGAGCCAATCTCTCGCTTTTTTTCATTTGCAGAGTGGAACTTGGGAGGTTTGAGTTTAATTCAAAAAATAAAAATTAAACATCCGAATGCTAGAATTTATTATAAAAACGACAATGCACTTTTTCAGAATTTAATTCTCCATCGACATTCGGATATTTTGCCGTATAAAGAAACTTCATTTGGTACGGTTTATAAATCAGAGTCTTATTTACCGTGGGAATTGCTCCGTGTTGTTACTTCCATCGTTGAAGAAACTTTGTCATTGAATAAAGAATGGAAAAAATTTAGATATAAGTTTAAACCAAAAAACTCCGGTTTTCATGTGGTGGGCAAGGAAAAACATTTGTACATCCATCCGAGTGTGAGTGTATACCCAGGTGTTGTTTTTGATACTACCCATGGCCCAATTCTTATCGATGAAGGTGCAAAACTAACATCATTTAGTTTTTTAGAAGGCCCACTTTATATTGGAAAAAATTCGCAAATTGATAATGCCCGTATAACTGGAGGGTGCCTCATCGGAAACCAATGCAGGCTCGGTGGTGAAGTCGAAAATTCGATCATTCTCGATTACACCAATAAACACCATGAAGGATTTTTGGGGCATAGTTTTGTTTCTAGTTGGGTGAATTTGGGTGCACTTTCTACTACGAGCGACCTAAAAAATAATTATGGCATTGTAAAACTAAATATTGGTAAAAATTCAGTCAACACTGGCACGATTAAGTTTGGATCTTTATTTGGAAATTTTGCGAAACTTGCCATTGGTGTGATGGTTAACACTGGTTCTGTGTTTGATATTGGTTCTAATATTGTCGAATCAAGAGTTCACGGGTACTTACCACCTTTTTCATGGATCAATACAAATCAAAAATACAGGTTAGATGAATTTATTTTGGACACCAAAAAAATTATGGCAAGGCGCGGAGTGAATTTGTCTGAATTCGAAGAAGAATATTTGAGAAATATATACCAATCTAAATTGGAGGGGATAGATTGACTCCGAGTTTACTCGAACATATCAACCAAGGTAAATATTTAGAAGTAGAAGGTTTAAAATACTTTTATTTAGACGAAGGTAAATCAGAAGAGATTGTGGTATTGTTACATGGTTTTATGACAACATCATATAACTATCGGCATATGGTGAAAAATTTGTCTAAAAGGTATAGGGTGATCGCCCTTGACTTTTTAGGTTTGGGTTTCAGCTCAAGGCCAGAAACTCCTCTTTCGCATAGAGTGCAGGCTTTTTATTTATACCAGTTTTTGGAAAGCTTAACTGGCGAAAAAAAAGTGCATATTGTAACATTCGATTATGCTCTTCCGATTATGGCATTTTTGTTGAAAGAACAAAGTCAAAAAATCAAATCACTTTCTATTTTGGGTGGTTTTTTACACCTACCAAAGTTTAAATATTATTTTCCCTTACACCTTCTCAGGTTTCCCATTGTAGGGGATTTATTTTCATTTTTGTTTAGACCACCGCTCCTTCGTTTTTTTTACAAATGGTTTTTGGTAAAAAAAGGACATTTATTCCCAAAGGATTGGGAAAAGACCATGTATCTTCTGTTATTTGAGGGAGAGCATCGAAAAAATACCCTAGAATTCATTCGGAATGTGGATCGTTCGACTCATGCCCTCCGCGAAATTGAGGAAGGTGTAAAAAACCTAGTTGGGCTTAGGCAAATTTATATTGGTGAAGAGGATTATCGCATTTCTCCATACCAAACAGAGTATATGAAAGAAACTTTACGCACAAGTAGTTTACAAATTTTGCCATCCAAACATTTGCCTATGGAAGAGTGTCCAGATTTAGTTTGCGATAAAATCCAATATTTCATCGATTCGTTTGCTCAGAAAAAAACCAAAACCTTTCGCTTTTCGAAAGAACAAAAGGAATAAAATGGATACAATCAATTCTAAAATTTCACCAAATTCGGATGAGTTTATAGCAAATCGAACTGCCTATTTAGAAACATTGGTTCCAATTCGAGAACTTATAAAGAAAGTGAAGTTAGGTGGTGGAGAAAAAGCATTAGAAAAACATAAATCTCGTGGCAAACTCACAGCAAGAGAACGAATTCAAAATTTATTGGATGTGGGTACTGAGTTTTTAGAGTTATCCACTTTGGCTGCAGAATCTGTTTATGCCGATAATGTTCCATCCGCTGGTATCGTCACTGGCATTGGTCGTGTGGAAGGTGTGGAGTGTATGATTGTTGCAAACGATGCAACTGTTAAAGGTGGCACTTACTATCCACTAACAGTGAAAAAACATGTAAGAGCCCAGGAAATTGCCGAATCAAACTTTTTGCCATGTATTTATTTGGTAGATTCGGGTGGGGCATTTTTGCCGATGCAAGATGAAGTTTTTCCCGACAAAGATCATTTTGGGCGTATTTTTTTTAATCAAGCGAGGATGAGCGCAAAAGGCATATCTCAAATAGCGGTTGTTATGGGGTCTTGTACTGCCGGTGGGGCTTATATTCCTGCTATGTCGGACGAATCTGTCATCGTAAAAGGAAACGGAACGATTTTTTTGGGCGGACCACCTTTGGTCAAGGCTGCAACGGGAGAAGTTGTTACGCCTGAAGAATTGGGTGGAGCTGAGGTTCACACGCGGATATCAGGTGTGAGTGACCATTACGCGGAAGATGATTTCCATGCAATCGAAATCACTCGTTCCATTGTTAAAAATTTAAATTATAAGAAAAAAACACAACCAAAACCAACGGAAGAACCTTTATACCCCGCTGAGGAGATTTATGGAATCATTGAACGTGACTCTCGTAAATCGTATGATCCAAGAGAAATTATCGCTCGTTTGGTGGATGGATCCAGGTTCCATGAATTTAAAAAATTATACGGTACAACCATTGTCACTGGATTTGCTGAAATATATGGATACCCAGTAGGAATCATTGCCAATCACGGGGTTTTGTTTTCGGAGACTGCACTCAAAACAACACATTTTATCGAACTTTGTGACCAAAGGCGTATTCCACTTTTATTTATGCAAAACATCACTGGGTTTATGGTAGGCAAACAATACGAAAATGCTGGTATAGCGCGCGATGGTGCTAAGATGGTGAATGCCGTTTCTACGACAACTGTCCCTAAGCTAACTATCGTTACTGGCGGAAGTTATGGAGCTGGAAATTACGGGATGTGTGGTCGCGCATTTGCACCTGAGTTTTTGTGGATGTGGCCTAACGCTCGCATTTCTGTGATGGGTGGGGAACAAGCGGCCAATGTGCTTTGGACTGTCAAAAAAGACCAAAAGGAAGCTGCGGGAGAAAAGGTAACTCCAGATGAGGAAATAAATTTCAAAAAGCCAATTTTGTCTGATTATGAAAAAAAATCTTCCTCTGTTTACAGTTCTGCAAGGTTATGGGATGATGGAATTATAGATCCAAGTCAAACAAGAAAAATCCTAGGAAGAGCACTTGCCTTGGTTTCTAAAAATGCATCTGAAAGAAAACCATTTGGTGTATTTAGAATGTAATTTTTTTCCTTTTCATTTCTGTTTGGTTTACAATTTAATTACATATGGTCATTCACGAGAAGACAATCAATAAAGTTGCGGTAATTACTATCGAAGGTGAAGTCGATTTGTACAACGCAAAAGATTTGAAAGACATCCTTGATGATAAAATACGAAACCAACAATTTGAAATTGTAGTGAACTTAGCTAAAGTTCCTTTTATGGATAGTTCTGGCATTGGGACTCTCGTCACTGCCATGTACAAACTAAAAAAATACCACGGTGATTTGAAGGTTTGTAGTGTACATGGTTCTGTGGCAAAGGTATTTAAACTTACTGGTATGGAAAGCCATTTGGAAGTTTATAGTTCTGAAGATACTGCCATACAATCTTTGTTAGATGGTAGAGATAAACAAGAATAATCCAATTATGGTAGGTGCAGAGCTTCCTCTACATTTTCTTTAACTTCTTTTCCAGCAAATAACTCTAACAAATACAACGAAAACTCAAATGCAGAACCAGGTCCGATACTCGTATGAATATTGTTATGTGAAACAATCCTTTGGTTTTGATACAATCCAGATGTTTTTTGGACAAGGTTTGTTGAATTGGGGAAGGCTGTAAAGGGGTCGTCCCCTTGCAAAATTCCAAATTCGCGGAGGACATTGGGGGCTGCGCAAATGGCTGCAATGGGTTTTTGGGAAGAATGGAATGTTTCTAAAAGATTTTGGAGTGTTTTGTCCTCCATCATGTTTTTTGTTCCCAGAAGGCCTCCTGGTAAGTAGACTGAGTCAAATTCATGAGGATTGATTTCCGAAAGTTGCGCATCAGCTAGGTGCACAGTCTTTCTTGCCGCAATGATGGGTTCTTTCGTATTTGCGGCAGATACCACCGTTTGGTTCCCTCTACGCATCACATCGATGAAGATGATGGCTTCCATTTCTTCGAAACCCGGAAATAATGGCACTAGGATGGACTTTGGCATCTTTGCATTTTTTGCCTTCGTACGCATTGTTCAAGTATTTTACAAAAAAATCGATGTAAGGAAATGAGAACTTTCAGAGCCTACGAAGTGTCTTATATTATAGGAGAAAAGTTGAATTGTTTATGAATATGGGAAAAACAAATCCAATCCGATACCTTGCTTTAGCTTTTAGTTTTTTATTATTGGGTACTTTTTTATCGCCCATTCTCACTTGCGGTGATTCCAAAGAAAACCCATTACAATTGAATGCCGATGGGACTGACAAACTTTCGCCTGCACAAACCCAAGCAGTGATGTTGGAAGATGCATTCCAAGAAGTATTCGATAAAGTTTCCCCAAGTGTTGTTTCTATCGCAACTGAAAAAACAGTGAACGTACAACAACACCCGTTTGCTGGAGATCCTTTCTTTGACCATTTTTTTGGACGACCTGGAAATGGCGGTGGTGGAAGAGTGAGGCAACAAAAACAATCCGGCCTTGGTTCTGGGATTGTCCTCAACGATGAGGGTTACATCATGACAAACCACCATGTCATCAAAGATATGGACAAACTCACGGTAAAATTTAAGAACCAAAAAACCTTCGAAGCGAAACTCATTGGTTCAGACGAAACCATGGACATCGCCCTTTTAAAAATAGACGCTCCCAAAGGAAACTTAAAACCCATCCCCCTTGGAGATTCAGGAAAGGTGCGTGTGGGAAACTGGGCGATCGCCATTGGAGCCCCACTTGGATTTGAACAATCCTTCACCGTTGGAGTTGTTTCTGCGGTCCAACGAGGCGGCATCGATAGTTCTGGGTTGTCCTATATCCAAACCGATGCGGCCATCAACCAAGGCAATAGTGGTGGACCACTCCTGAACATTCGTGGAGAGGTGATTGGGATCAACAGGATGATCGCCTCTCAATCGGGTGGATCTGTGGGCATTGGATTCACCATCCCCATCAATGAAGCCCGCAAAGTGGCAGAAGAATTGAAAACGAACGGCAAAGTCACAAGGCCGTGGCTTGGGGTTGGGCTCGATGCAATTTCAGAAGAAGATGCAGCGCAACTCAAACTCAAAGACCAAAAAGGTGCTTTGGTAAAACAAATCTTGAGAGGGTCTCCTGCCGATAAAGCTGGGCTCAAACTTTTTGATGTGATTGTAGAGATTGCTGGTAAGGAAGTGGGATCTCCAGAAGATGTGATAAACCAAGTGCGGACTGCCAAAATTGGAAAACGATTGGAAATAAAAATCATCAGAAATAAAAATGAAATCTTGACTTCGATCACTCCTGAGCAGAAACCAAATTGAGGTGAGTTTAAGAGAAGATTGGATCCAACCGGGCGAAGACGAACCCTCCCTTCGCCCTACAAAATTAACTGAGTTCATTGGGCAAAAAGAGGTTTTGGCCAATCTTTCTGTCTACATAGAGGCGGCAAAAAAAAGGCAAACCCCCCTTGACCATGTTTTGGTTTCGGGGCCTCCAGGGCTTGGCAAAACAACCCTTGCCAATATCATAGCCAATGAACTTGCAGTGGCCTTTACACCCACCTCTGCGCCTGCCATTTCGAAGGGGGCTGACCTTGTACGGTTTCTCACCCTCCTAAAAACAAACGAAGTTTTGTTCATAGACGAAATCCATGGTTTTGTAAAAAAACAAGAAGAACTTTTATACCCCGCCATGGAGAACTTTTTTGTGGATCTTGTGGTGGGAGAAGGGGTAACTGCCAACGCGCTCCAAATCCAACTCCAACCCTTTACACTTGTGGGAGCCACCACCCGCTCGGGTCTTGTGAGTGAACCTTTGAAATCCAGGTTTGGGATCCATCTCAAATTGGATTACTACACTGACGATGAGATGCAAACCATTGTGGATAGATCTGCGAGTTTACTCCAAGTTTCTTTGGGGGATGGGGTTGCAATGGAGATTGGCAAACGGAGCCGTAAAACCCCACGTATCGCCAATCATTTGTTAAAGCGAGTTCGCGATTTTGCCACTGTACAAAATGAAACCGTGGTGGGTCTAAAAACATGTCGATACGCTTTTGAAAGGATGGGAGTTGACCACCTAGGTTTGGACGCAGTGGACAGGCAAATTTTGGACATCCTCATCGGGCGTTATGGCGGAGGACCCGTGGGTATCAAACCCATTGCCGTGGTTTTGGGCGAAGAAGAAAGAACCATCGAAGATACCTATGAACCCTTCCTCGTTCGGATTGGTCTCATTGATCGCACGCCGCAAGGAAGGGTGGCCACGAAAAAAGCATACGAACATCTGGGGCTTGCAATTCCAGGAAGTATGATGGAGAATGGAGACAATGGCCCCACTCTCTTTTGAATTCCAGCTCCCCGAAAAAGAAGAGGGAGAAAGACGGTTATTTTTTTCCTTCGCACTCGTCGTCCTCATATCGTCCTTGATTTTTGGCCACCTCATCACCCGAAATATGTTGTGGAGGATGATGGGGGAAGAGATGGCAGAAGAATCTTTGAGCCCAGACGAAAAAGAAAAAATTTACGAAGTGTTAGTTGAGCAGCAATTCATCAACCCAGAAAAAAAAGATGAGTACAAAGCTTTATCGAATAAAGACTCTGCTGGTGGAGGTGGGATCACCGAAAAACAAGGTTTTCATACCTTAACACCTTTCCGTGAATTTATATTTGGTTCGAATAGTTCCACTCCCTCCAAGGCACAACCAAAATCAGAACAAACCAAAGAAGAAGAATTATTTGAAGTGGGGATATTCAAAGCAGATCCCAAAACCAATGCGAATACGGAAGAGTCTCCCAATCAATCGGCTAGCACAGGTCAGATGACAAAAATTCCTTTTAATTATCGTTTCCAACAAGATTTTTTATTTCGTTGGGACGGCGCAAAGGCACTCACTGTACCAACAAAGGAACTTGCAGGGTATTATTATTTCAAAAATATGTTACGTCAAATTGAACATTCCTTTGCACCCCCTGGTGGTGGAAATTATGCCTATCGAGACATGGCAGGAGTTGTGGTGAGAGAAGGAATCAAAGAAGGAATGACCAAGGTTCTTTTTATGTTAAACGAAGCAGGGCAAGTGGTTGATGTTAGGTTAGTGTCATCACAAGGGCAGGTGGTTGTGGATCAATCTTGTATTGATTCCATTCGAGGCCAAAATTTTGGTGTTGTGCCCGACGAAATCAAAGCCAAAGGTTTGATCTTTGGCATCAATTTCATTTTTCCTAAGATGTATCGTTAAACTTTATAAATCGTTTTTAAATCCACATCCGTTTGTTTCTGAAAGGTAAATGGCGGTGTTTGTTCGGCCAAGACCTCTGACAGTCACCGATTTTTCTTCCTTGTTCAATTGGAACTCACTCGTGGGAACCCATTGCCTCGCAAAATTATGGCACTGTTCTTCTGACAATTCCATTACGAAATAACAAGAACAAAATTCTTTTGCATAAAAACTAGAAATGATGGAAGGAAAACTCGAGAGGTGTTTCCAATTCCATTGGATCCAGATGAGAAGGATTAGAAATAGAAGGGCAAGGACACTTAAAATTTTTTTCTTCATAGGATTACCTGATCACCGATTCTTTGACCAATTTTAAAAATTCATTTTTAATAAACGCTTTTTCTCTATCATCCCCAAATCGAACAATGATAAGATCTAGGCTCGGGATAACATACAACATTTGACCCCAGTGCCCCAAAGCTGCAAATGTATCTCTTGGAGCATCTGGCCATGGTTCAGGTATACCTCGGTTTGGAACACCCGTATTGGCATACCAATGGGAGGTGTAATTGTCTTCTGCTAGATCTTCCGCAAAGGGAGTTGTGATATAACCAGGGGCTGGGGTTCTAGTGAAATTCACCCATCCTTCAGGTAACATACGTTCGCCGTTCCAAACACCATCGTTCAAATACAAATAACCAATTTTTGCTAGATCTCTCGCTGTTAAATAAAGGTAAGATGAACCAACAAAAGTGCCCGAACCATCTTTTTCAAAAACAGCCCGTTTGATACCAAGTGGTTCAAATATCTTTTGGAAGGGTAGGTTATCGTATTCTTCTTTTGGGTATATTTTTTTTAACAGAGCAGAAAGGATGTTTGTGTCACAACTGGAATAATACACTTGGGTGCCTGGTTCCGCACGTGTAGGTAGGGAACTACAAAATTCCCCCATGTCTTTTCTTCCACGTGTGTAAAGCATGGCGATGACAGAAGATTTTAAGGGACCAGATTCATAACCCTCTTCGGCGGAAAGGCCAGAAGACATACCCAGCAAATGGCGAATTGTTATTTTTTTATGGGCTTCGTCTCGGCTGAGCGGTTCATAATGGTAATAACCTGGGTCATCTAATTTCACGAGCCCATTTTTTACGGTGATACCATACATAGCTTGTAAAATACTCTTAGATACTGACCATGTTAGGTGGAGTTTGTCTTTTGTAAAATTACGTGCATAATTTTCATAAATCAGCTTACCATTGCGGATGATGACGAGGGCATCTGTTCGTCTTCCCGACCTATTTTTATCATCACCCGTTCTCAAAAAAGCATATGCATCGACTAATTTGAGTTTTTCGGAGGATACTCCCACCGATTCAGGGTTTACAACCTTCCATTCGGCGGTAGGCCATTCGGGTTTGAGGCGGGCGGAAAGTTCCGTTATTTCTGGTGGACCACCAAACGGCGAAAGATCCTTCCCACATTGGAGTACGAAGAGCAACGGTAATACGCTAAATAAAAGTCTCATAAAAATCCTACTAGAGTTTTCTGTTTATGGTAGAAAGAGTCTATCGAATCTTAGTGGGATTGCAAAGGAAAAATTAAAGTTCTAATTTTTTAAAGCATAACCTTTGAGGATTTGAACCATAGAAGAAAGTCCATTCCGACGAGAGATCGACAAAAATTTTGATAAACCCAATGTGTTCAAAAATTCCATGGAAGCTTTGGCTATATCTTCTGGTTTTTGTCCTGAAAACACTCTAATGAGTATGGCAATGAGACCTTTGGTAAGGGCGGTATCGCTATCGGCATAAAAATTCAGTACACCGTCATCCACTTTGGGAGCCACCCAAACTTTGGATTGGCAACCAGGAACCAAATGTTCTGCCGTTCGTTTGTCTTCGGGGTAAGGTGGCAAAGCTTCACCAATTTCAATGAGGTATTGGAATTTCTCTTCCCAATCGTTTAGATCTGAAAAATCAGCAATGATTTCTTTTTGGATTTCTGCTATGGATTGTTTCATTTGCGAATCCATTCCCAAAATTTTTTTAGTCTCTCAAAAAATCCCACAGAAGGAGGTTTTTTACGCATATAAAATTTGAAAGTTTTGTTCGAATCTTTTTCTTTGATTTCAACACGGTGTTCGGCTGTGACCCAAAGGTCGTAGACTATTTTGTCTTTTTCAAAAAAGTATGAAAGCCTTTGTGTGGAAGAAAGTTGGTATTTGATTTCATCCATAACAAGCGTTTGCTTTTCGAAATCGACAAAAATACATTCAGGTGGTTTAACGAGTACATTACAAAATTCACCTGCTTTGGGAACCCCTCTGTGAAAAAGTCCACAAGAAACGAAACTAAACCCAAAAAGTAAAAACCAAACTTTCATTCTTTTTTACTCAAAATTTCTAATTTGGTTTTAGATCCAGGTTTTTCCGAAATCATCTTTGTAATGAGGATAGGGATTTCGGCATTCTTTTTGTTAGTTGCTAAGTAAAAATCTTCCAATAAGTCGATTCCTTTTTGGGTCAGATTTTGCATATGGAAAATAGTAGCTTCGGTTATAATGGAAGTTTCTGTAATACGATCGGGGTTTTCTGTTTTTGCCTGTCTGAGTAAAGATAAAGCACCTACATAATCTTTTTTATAGTATTTTCCTAGGCCTTTCAGAAAACTTTCTTCTCTCGGAGTGAATTGAATGCCTGCTTTATAGTTAGGGTCTTTTGTTATGGAAATGAGTTTTTCTAAACCTTGTGCATCACCCGCCTGCATTGTGTTAAATGTTAAAAGCCAAATATAAACCGATTTAAATTCGGGTGATAATAAATCTTGGTTGATATTTCCATATTCTTTGATCAAAACAAGCGGGCGTTTGACATTTCTATGGGTTTCGCACAAAAAGAGCAACAAACGGTTGTTCTCCCAGTCGTTAAAAGATGAGTTTGTAAGTGATTCTGCTGTCCGAACATTCCAGAAAATTTGATTGAGAGTGGATTCTGCAAGTACAGAATTTCCTAAAAAATCTTTAAATTCAGATCCTAAATGTAAAATCAAACTGTCGTGATCAAAATGAATGCCAATACGATTCAAATTCCAAAATAAACTCCTTCCAACCAAATGGAAGGCAACAGGGTCTAGGGGATCTTTTTCCGCATAAGTATTTGTTATGGATTGAAAATCTTCAATGTCTTTTTCTTTCAGATTTCCCGATTTCCATAGTTCGATAATTTTCTCTTTTGTTTTTTCTGCCCGTACACTTTGGTCTTTTGCAAATAAAAAGTAGATTTCTTTTCGGTAGTTGTATCCCAAATAAGAAAACAAAAGGACAAAGAATAAAATGATCCAAGGAGATTTGGATTTCTTTTTTCTATGTGGTTCGTATCGAGAGTAGATTGCCATAGCCACTACCCATTTTTTTTTTGTCCCCCCACTTGACACGGCTTTTTCTTTGTGATTTAGTGGGAAGGGTATGGAAGATGACTTTTTTGATGAAGACGAATTGGACGCAGACAGCCTCAATGAGGACGTTGTCACCTATGCCTGCGAGGACTGTGACCATCGCTGGGAAGCAGAAGGAGAAGATGAATATTTGGATTCCTGGGAATTGATTTGCCCCATGTGTGGATCTGCAAACATCACTGAACTTTAAATTGATCCAAAGAGCCCTTATTTTTTTGATTTTTCCCCTCACAACCGTCCTTTGGAGTGAGGAAGTATCCTTCAACAATCTGTTTGCAGAATACAAACGTGGGAATTACGAGTTGGTTGCCAAACAATCGCTTGGTCACTTAAATTCTGGAGTGAGCGAAAAAGACCCGAGGATTTTTTTTCTCTATATCTCTACGGAAGAGAGTTGGTATCTCATCAAAAAAATGACCGAACGCGAAACCACTCCTCATTTTAAAAATTCAGTTCACTATTGGAATTCGATTTATCTTTGTATGGACAGAGCCATTGTTTTTGGGGAAACCGATAAGATTGTGGAATGGGGGAAACAGTTCCAGAAATCGGGCAAACAAAGTCCCAAATACCCAGACGCTTTGCTTCTCTATTCCATCGCTCTCATCGATTTAAAAAATTTATCGGAAGCTCGGCGTGTGGTGGATGAGTTGGAAAAACTTTCACCAAATGAGGACTTAAAAAAACAAATTTTGGAAATCAAAACTACACTGAATTGAATGAAGGGTTTACGAGTTTCACAAGGCAAATGGAAAGGAAAAGAAATTCCGACACCTGTGGATGTTTCTGGTCATCTTAATTTTACAAATAGCCTCATCAAAAAAGCAATATTTTCTTTAACTGATGCTAGGTTAAAGTCTTGGGGTTTTGGATTCGAAAACATTTTGTTTTGCGATTATTTTTCTGGCAGCGGGCAAATCGCCGCCGAAGCATTTAGTTTGTCTGTCAAACGCCTGCTTGTTTACGAATTAGACCAAAATCGGTTTTCTCAGTTATTACAAATTTTTAGAGGCCTGCCGTCGGTTCAATTATTCCGAAAAGATGCAACCAAACACGCGCTCAAGTGGGAGGTTGGTGAGGAAGACGTTTTGGTATTTTATTTAGATCCACCTTATACGTATTGGTCTGTAACACCTGATCGAATGAAACAAATGATCGATACTCTATTTGCATTTTGTAAAAGTTTACAAAAACCTTTTTTGATCCTTTGTCAAATTCCAGAGCACCAACCCACAAATCATATTTGGAGTGGAGTACCTCATAAAATACGTGAATATGGTAGTCATTCGATCATCGAATCTAGTTTCGAAGATGAAAATTAAATATCTAATCATTTTCTGCTGCTTTTTTATGTTTGCATATTCGCTTTCTGCTGTGCCCTCGTATGCGGAAGTAAAAAAAAACTACAAACCATCTGATGTCACTATCCTTGCTTCCAATGGCGAAATAATCCAAAAACTCCGAATCATTTCGAAATATCGCTCCGAACAGTGGTTAAATTATGATGAGGCGCCTTCCTTTTATTGGGATACAGTTTTATATGCGGAAGACAGAGATTTTTATCATCATACTGGTGTAGATTCGATTGCATTACTGAAATCATTGTGGAAAGGAATGACAGGTTCTCCCATCCGAGGTGCGTCCACCATCAGTATGCAATTAGTATCTTTTTTTGATGAGGAGATCAAACCCAGTCAATACAAACGGTCAGTTTTCCAAAAAATAAAACAAATCCAAAGGGCAGTCGAACTAGAAGAAACCTGGACAAAAAAAGAAATTTTAGAAGCTTACACCAATTTGGTGTATTTTCGAGGTGAGTTACGTGGGCTTTCCGCCGCTAGTAAAGCATTATTTTTGAAACACCCATCGGCTCTATCGCAAAATGAAGTGTATGTGCTTGTGTCACTGATTCGTTCACCACAGGCTCCCATTCAAAAAGTAATGGAGAGGGCTTGTCGATTGAAAAAGGAGTTAGACCAAACTGCAGATTGTGAATCAGTGAACCTAACAACGAAAGAGGCATTGTTTCGGAATTTAGATTATGTTCAGTTCCCATCTTACATCCCTCATGCGGCCAAAAAAATTGTTTCGCTAACACCAGACGATGTGATTCAGACCACAATTTCGCTTCCACTCCAATTGGGTGTGGAAGAAATCCTTTATCGGAATGTACTTGGGTTGAAGGAAAAAAATGTGAACGATGGAGCAGTGCTTGTTTTGGATAATAAAACGGGCTCAGTCCTTGCCTACGTTGGCAATGTTAAAAATTTGAGTTTGGTTCCTTATATCGATCTCATACTAACCAAACGCCAAGCAGGTTCTACATTGAAACCGTTTGTGTATGCACAAAATTTTGAAGAAAAAAAACTCACGCCTGTTTCACTGCTTTCTGATTCACCAATCGGTATACCTGATTACCAAGGAACCTATCGCCCACTCAATTATGATAAAACTTATAGAGGTGAGGTTACGGTAAAAGAAAGTTTAGGCTCTTCATTGAATATCCCTGCAATCAGAGCTTTATCTTTTTTGGATATAAATTATTTTGTAAATTCGATGAAAACGCTTGGGTTTAGTAATTTGCAATATGCCGAATTTTATGGACCATCACTTGCACTGGGAACTGCAGATGTGAGCTTATGGGAACTCACCAATGCCTATCGAACACTAGCAAACGATGGGCGTTTTTCCAATGTTAATTTTTTCCCAAACCAAATCCCCGAATGGAAACATATCTATAGACCTACTGTTAGTTATATGGTATCATATATATTGTCTGATAGAGAGGCAAGGAGTCTTGGTTTCGGTTGGGATAATTTTTTATCAACTACATACTATAGTTCTGTTAAAACTGGAACAAGCCAGGACATGAGAGATAATTGGTGTATTGGTTATTCCGAACATTATACGGTTGGGGTTTGGATTGGAAATCCAACAGGAGATCCCATGTTAGATGTTTCTGGCATTACTGGCGCCGCTCCTGTTTGGCGGGAGACTATGGATTTACTACATGAAAATAAAACATCCTTTTTGAAAACACCACCACCAGGGCTTATTTGGCTGGAATCAAAACGAAGTTATGTGGAAATGGATTCGTTGAACAATGAAAAACAAATTTATGGTAAGGACAAACATACAATCGTTCGAATTGTTTCACCCACAAATAAATCAATTTATGCTCTCGATCCAGACATTCCCAATGGGAAACAGAAAATTTTATTTACTCTCTCTTCCTATTCTGATACCTATACATTCCATTTGAACGGAAAATTTTTGGCCAATGCGAAAGAGCCCTTTTTTTGGGCTCCCATAAAAGGAGACTATCGATTGCAAATCTTGGATTCACATGGAAATTTGGTATCAGAAGTTCTTTTTGAAGTAAGATAAAAAATATGCCTAAACCAATTCGCTACAGTCATAAATTCACCCAACAAGTTGCCTGGGGAGAAATGGATGCTTTCGGTCATGTCAATAATGTGACTTATGTAAGATATTTTGAATCCGCAAGAGCCGATTATTTTACAAAAGATAAGTTATGGGACACACCGCTTAAACCTACCAAATCGGGACCTGTTCTCACCCATCTGGATATGGATTATCGCAAACAAGTTGTGTTTCCGGCTACACTTGAAATCACCATTGAGGTGAGTTCCATATCTTCTCGTGCTTTTCAAGTTGTTTGTTCTATGTGGAATGAAGGCGACGAATGTGTGTTAACCGGAAATGCATCCTTTATTTGGTTCGATTTCGAAACCCAAAAACCATCAGCACTACCAAATCGATTCAAAGAAAAATATGGCAATCTGACCCAATGAAAATAGAAACTGCCACTAACAATCAATTTCAGCTTGATGATGAAGTTCTGAAAATTTCCAGGATATGTTTGGCAGTCTTTTTTACATTCATTAGTTTTGGGATTCTTGCTCCAGTTGAGGAACTTGGTTTTTATGATCCCAAATGGATCCGCATCCTACATTCTGCATTAACTCTGTTTTTTTTCGTCGGCAGTTATTTTTCCAAATTAGTTAGAATTTACATCCAACCGATTATGATTGTGTTCTTTTATACAATGAGTGCACATTCACTTATTTTGTTGTATTGGAATTCGCTTTATGTTGGTTATTTGATTGGTATGATACTTGTCATTTCTTGTATCGGAACAAGTTTTTTTGATCGTAAGTGGCTTGTTTCCTATTTAAGTTTCGTTACCTCCGCTGGCATCCTGATTGGTATTTACACAGAAAAACCACTTGTGGATTTACCATTGTATTTATCTTCTATCATCACACCAGCTCTTGTTTCTTACTTAACACTGAACATTCGTTTGAGTTCGGTCGAAAAACTAAGAGATTCCGAAACCCAACTCAAACGATTTCATGACCGAATTTCTTATGATTTAGAAATGGCAAAAGAAACCCAAACCAACTTGATCGCAAATGATTGGCCAAAATTAAAAAATACGAATATTTATACTTTTTTTCGTTCTTTCGATGAAGTGGGTGGTGATTCGGTGAGTTATATCCAAAGGAGTGATGGGAGAGTATCAATTTTTTTTGCTGACGTATCTGGTCATGGGATTGCTTCTGCAATGGTTTCGGCCATGGCTATACTCGCCTTTAAAATCCATGCTACCATCAATGAAAAACCTTCGGCTTGTTTGCGTTCGATCCATGATGATCTGCAGAATTTGGTTCCTAACAACCATATCAGTGCGGCTGTTATATTTTTGGATGTTGAGAATCGCAGTATTGAGTATTCCATTGCAGGTCACCCACAATTTTTATTCCAATCCAAAGACGGTGATGTAAAATTTTTAGAAGGGAATGGTACGCTCATCGTTTCCTATCTTCCACCAATGCTCGGTGATTACCAATACCAACTGGAGGCAGGGGATCGTATCCTTTTGTATTCAGATGGAATGATTGAAATTTTTGATGAAAATGAAGATATGTATGGCGAGGAACATTTAGTCAAAACTGTAAAAATTCATTCTGACAAAAAAGGTAATGAATTTTTAAATGTCATTTACGAAGATGTTTTGGCTTTTTCTGCCAAAAAAATTTCAGACGATATGAGCATGTTACTCATCGAAATTACATGAATATAAATTCAAAATTCCATCCTATTCGTTGGTTCAAACAAGAATTTATTCCTTTCCGTATTATTGATAAATATATACTATTTGATTTTTTGAAAAACTTTGCGGGCACTCTCATCATGCTAACGTCAATGATTGTGATCTATAAGTTTACAGATGTAATGAAGTATCTAGTATCTTCAAAGGTTGCACAATCACATGTGTATTTACATGTATTGTATTCTATGCCAGCAATGGTTGATCAAGTTGTGCCACCAGCACTGATGTTCTCTGTATGTTTTGTGATCGGGCAATTTAGCGTAAATAAAGAACTCGTTGCCATTATGGTAGCGGGGGTATCTTTTTTAAGGATCATAACACCAATTTTATTTTTTGGATTTATTATTTGGATTTTGATGACAATCTTTGGTCAATTTGTTGTGATCCCTGCCAACAAAAAAGCACAGATCGAATATAGTATCATGGCAAAGGGCTCTAATCGATTGATTGATTTTGTATACCAATTCCACGTGAAGGGTAAAAAAGGTTTTTATTACGTCTATTGGATCGATGAAAAAGAGAGTATGGTGAAAGGTGGCTTCAATTATATTGAAGTTAGTGAAGATGGACTTCCTGTTTACACAGTGTCTTCACAAAAAGCAAAATACATTGCTTCGCCACATTCTTGGACTTTATATGATTTGGAAGAAGTGCGTTTCAATTCAGAATTAGAAATTGTATCTCGCACAAAATATGCCGAAAAAACATATCCTTTTCCGGAAGATCTAAATTATTTCTCAAAACCAACCCGAAACCCAGAAGAGATGAATTTTTTTGAACTGGCAGATGAAGTAGAGTCTCGCATTTTGAAAGGTATTCCATTCCGTGATGTTGTTGTTCACCAACATATGGCTTTTGCTATGCCTCTCATGTCATTTGTTGTGGTTGCCATTGGAGCATTGGCGGGAGCTATCACCAAACGTTCGGCAGGTGTCGCTTCGCTTGGTCTTACCATTGCGGTGGTTCTTTTGTATTATATCATTAATTCTACGACAAAAACTTTGGCAGAAAATGGAGGTTTACCCATTTGGCTTGGCATTTGGATAACCCCCACAATTTTCATTGCTGCCGCATATTATTTGTATCGTAAAATGAACATCTAACTTTTATTTGGTTAGAAAAATTCGTTTGTACAAATCGGTTTGCAAAATGTTTTTGGGATCATATTTTTTCTTCAAGGTTTTGAATTTTTTCAAATTTTCTTTCGGAAAATACGATTCCATAATTCGATTTCTTAGAGTTGAATCCTTGGCAAAATAAAACTTACCTTTGTGTTTTAAAACAATTTCGTCCATTTCATAACATAGTTTCCACAGTTTTTCCTTGTTAGCTTTGGTCACTGGAAAATCCATAGCCATCGAAAACCCATCTACCGAGTGAGTTAATAAAAACGGATCGGGTTTGTGTTTTTTGAAAACAGAAAGGTAGTTTATAATGCCTCGTTCTTGGCAAAGTGTAAATATTTCTTCGAAAGCCGTTTTCGCGTTCTCTTTTGGTATAAAAACTTGGTATTGGATCATCGAACCTGGTTTGTAAACAAACTTCCAATTCGGAACATAATCTAGCAAAAAAGCATAGGCCGCATGACCTTGGTAATACGCTCTATTATTAACTATCTTACTCGCAATACATTTTGCAAAGTTGATGAGCCTCATCCCAAGAGGGAAACTAAAGGGACGCATCAAAATCCACATCCATTTTTTGGGAATGACTAAGAAGAGTTTGTCTGGTAGGTGTTGGCGTTCTAATAAACAATTGCCTGGAAAATCAGGATCTTCACCTTCTTTTAGGTTGGTTGCTTTATGGATTTGGCCACGACCTAATGATTTTCCAGAAGCAAAAGCATCGATCCAACCCACCAAATAATCTGAAGTTTGGTATTCTTTTTCAAAGTAGTCAAAAAGTTCGTCAAAGTTTTCGACATACACTGGATCAATTTTCATTTTTCCAGAATGGATTTGTTTCATTTTGATC
>JARJFC010000099.1 GCA_029310945.1 Leptospira sp. 96542 | reverse complement strand
CTCCGGCAACATCGTGATCGAGGTGGCCGACGACGGTGGTGGCTTGAAGAAGGAACGGATCATGGCCAAGGCCGTCGAGCGTGGCCTGGTTCAACCGGACCAGAGCTTGAGCGACAAGGAGATTTTCGATCTCATCTTCGAGCCGGGCTTCTCCACCGCCGAGCAGGTCACCAACCTCTCCGGGCGCGGCGTGGGCATGGACGTCGTCAAGCGCAACATCACCGCGCTGCGCGGCAGCATCGACCTGCGCAGCGAGGAGGGCGTGGGCACCACGGTCAGCGTGCGCATGCCCCTGACCCTGGCCATCATCGATGGCTTCCTGGTCAGCGTGGGCAAGTCGGTGTTTGTCGTGCTGCTCGACATGATCGAGGAGTGCGTGGAGTTCGATGCCCAGGACGGTCAGGACTACTGCAATCTGCGCGGGCAGGTGCTTCCTTTCGTGCGCCTGCGTGAGTTCTTTCATATCGACGGACAGCCTGGACGGCGCGAAAGCATCGTGGTGCTCAAGCAGGGCGGACAGCGTTTTGGCCTGGTCGTCGACAACCTGCTGGGCGAATTCCAGACGGTCATCAAACCTTTGGGGCAGGTTTTCAGCGAGGTCCGCTGCATCAGCGGGTCGACCATTCTGGGCAGCGGCGAGGTTGCGCTGATCCTGGATGTGCCCGCGCTCTACACGAGCCTGGAAGAACGTTTGCGCGGACGCCTGACGGCGGACGTTGCTTGATCGAGTCCAGGCCACGCCACCGTTCTTACCCAGGCATACCGACACCATTCATCGAAAGAAGGAAATCGCATGTTCACCAACCTCACGCTGAGAGCCAAAATCATTGCCTTGATCATGGTGGCTGTTGTCGCCCTGCTTTCGGTGATATGGATCGCATACATGGGCTTGAAGCAGGACGCGGAAGCGCTTGATCAAGTGGGGCGCAACAGCATGCCCTCCATCCTGGGCATGCAGACCATCAACGAGGCGCAGACCGCCATTCGTTCCTCCAGCCGTGCGATCGATGCGCTGATCGCCTACCCTGAGGAAATCAAGACGATTCCTGAGCAGTTGCGACGCAAGGAAGAAGCGTGGGAGCGTGCCGAGCAGGGTTGGAAGATGTACGAGGCGTTGCCTCGCACCGCCGAGGAGGAGGAGGTCTGGAAGCAATTCATGTCTGCCTGGACGGCGTGGAAGAAGGGTGATGATCGCATCGTCGCGATTGCCACGGACATCGCGCGCACCGACAATCCAGCACGACAAAAAGAGCTGTTTGGACACTACCACCAAGCCCTGCTGGACAACGGTCAGAACTTCAGAGCCGTCGAGACCCACGTGGGCAAACTGGTCAGGATGAACCAGGAATACGGCATCAAGGCGGTGGCAGACGCGGAGATCGGGTCCGCCGCTTCCCAGCGCCAGATGTACACCGCTTCGCTCGTGGCCTTGGCGGCGCTGGTGCTGCTGGGGTTCTACATTTTGCGCAACATCATGCAGCAGCTCGGCGGTGACCCGGGTTACGTGGCTGAGATCGTCAAGAAGATCGCGGAAGGTGACCTGACGGTGCGCATCGAATTGAAGGCCAAGGACGAAAGCAGCCTGTTGGCCAGCATGAAGGGCATGGTCGACAAGTTGTCTCAGGTCGTGTCCGAGGTGTCCTCCGGTGCCGCAGGCCTGACCAGTGCCGCCGAGCAGGTCAGCGCCACGGCCCAGTCCCTGTCGCAGGCCAGCACCGAGCAGGCGGCCGGCGTGGAGGAGACCAGCGCGTCCATCGAGCAGATGACGGCGTCGATTTCCCAGAACACCGAGAACGCCAAGGTGACCGATGCCATGGCAACCAAGGCGGCCAATGAAGCCACCGAAGGTGGCGAGGCCGTCAAGTCGACGGTGTCCGCGATGAAGCAGATCGCCAAGAAGATCGTCATCATCGATGACATCGCCTACCAGACCAATCTGCTCGCGCTGAACGCCGCGATCGAAGCGGCCCGCGCCGGTGAACACGGCAAGGGCTTCGCGGTGGTGGCCGCCGAGGTCCGCAAGCTGGCGGAGCGCAGCCAGGTGGCGGCGCAGGAGATCGGCGAAGTGGCCGACAACAGCGTGGAACTGGCGGAGCGCGCAGGCCAGTTGCTGGATGAAATGGTGCCCAACATCAAGAAGACCTCGGACCTGGTGCAGGAAATCACGGCCGCGTCGGAGGAGCAATCGTCGGGCGTCGCGCAGATCAATTCCGCCGTCGGACAACTGAGCCAGACCACCCAGCAGAACGCTGCAGGCTCCGAGGAGCTGGCCGCCACCGCCGAGGAGATGAGCAGCCAGGCCGAGGCCTTGCAGACCACGATTTCCTTCTTCAAGGTGTCGGGCAGCAAGGCTGGCACCTCGGCCCTCGTTTCCACTGCTTCCGCGGGCAAGCGCAAGGCGATCACGGCACCCAATCCCCACACGCTGGCGATCCACCACGCCGAACCCAAGGTCAAGACCACGGCCTCCGCTTCCTTCCACGAGAAAGAACCTGACGAAGCCAACTTCGTCAAGTACTGAAAACCGGTGCAGAGGGGAGTACACCTATGACAGCACTAGTTCCAAGCGCCGGCGCGTCGAATCCCAACGCGGTGGCGATCCCCAGGCACGAGCAGGAGCCCACGCAGTACCTGACCTTCATGCTCGGTGGCGAGATCTACGCGATCGGCATCCTTTCCATCAAGGAAATCATCGAGTACGGCGGTTTGACCACCGTGCCCATGGCACCCGGCGCGATCCGGGGCGTGATCAACCTGCGCGGCGCCGTGGTTCCGGTCATGGACCTCTCGGCCCGCTTTGGTCGCACGTCCAGCGAAGTGACCAAGCGGACCTGCATCGTGATCGTCGAGACCGAGGGTCAGGGCGAGCACCAGGTCATCGGCGTGATCGTCGATGCCGTCAATGCGGTCCAGGAGATCGCCGGGGCCGACATCGAACCGGCGCCGACGTTCGGGATGAAGATCGCGTCCGAGTTCATTGCCGGCATGGGCAAGGTCAATGGCAAGTTCGTGGTCTTGCTCAACATCCATCGCGTGCTTCTGGTGGATGACCTCGGGCAGCTTCAAGGCGTGGCCCAATTGGCCGCGCCGGAGGAGCCGCGCGCCTGATGGAGCTGCTGCCTGGGTCAGCGAGCGGGAGTGTCGATGGCGGAAATCACGGATCACGAGTTCACGAAGTTCCAGAGCTTCATTTTTGACGAGGCCGGCATCACGCTGGCCGACACCAAGAAGGCCCTGGTCAGTGGACGTTTGGCCAAGCGTCTCGCGCATTTCCGGCTCGACAGCTATTCCGAGTACCTGAGGCTGCTGCTGGGCAGGTCCGATCCGGGTGAAGTGCAGATCGCGGTTGACCTGCTGACCACGAACGAGACCTACTTTTTCCGTGAGCCCCGCCATTTCGATCTCCTGGGGCAACTGGCCCAGGAGGCCACGCGGGAGGGACGTGGGCTGCGGGTCTGGAGCGCCGCCAGTTCGACTGGTGAGGAGCCATACAGCATCGCCATGGTCCTGGCCGACAAGCAGGGCGACTTGCCCTGGTCGGTGCTGGGCACGGACCTCAGCAGCCGCGTGCTGCGTCACGCACGCATCGGGCATTACCAACAGGAACGTGCGAGCCATGTTCCGCCGGCTTACCTGAAGAAATACTGCTTGCGCGGGACCGGCGTCGAGACCGGAACCCTGCTGGTGCAGCGTGCGCTGCGTGACCGCGTGCAATTTTCCCAAGTCAATCTGAACAAGCCCTTGCCGTCCCTGGGACCGTTTGACATCATCTTCCTGCGCAATGTCCTGATTTATTTCAATCCCGAGACCAAGCGCCAGGTGGTGCAGCGTCTGCTGGGGCAGTTGCGCCCCGGTGGGCATCTCCTGGTGGGACATTCCGAGACCCTGAACGACATCAACGGCACGGTGCGATCCGTGGCGCCGTCCATCTACATGAAACCCTGAGTCCGTCATGAGTTCGCCCACGCACAATGTGTTTCTCATGCCCGGGGATTTCTACGTCGGCGATGCGCACAGCCATGTTCGGACCTTGCTGGGTTCCTGCGTTTCCATCACGCTCTGGCATCCGCGCACGCGCGTGGGTGCGATGTCGCATTTTTTGCTCAGCGGTCGTTCCGGTGAGAAACGCCTGAATGGCCGTTACGGCGAGGATTCGCTGGAGCTGATGCTGGCCAAGCTGCGGGCGATGGGAGTGCATCCGAAGGAGTGCGAGGCGAAGATCTTCGGCGGCGGCGCGATGTTCGCGGCAGATGGTTCCATCAAGCTGAAGGACATTGGCCGCAACAATGGCAACGCGGCCCGGACCATGCTGGTGTCCCGCGACATCTCCATCGTCAGCCAGAGCCTGTTTGGCACCGGCTATCGCAAGATCATGTTCGACGTCGGGACGGGCGATGTGTGGATGCGTCACGTGGGTCTTGATGATCCGGCCGTGGCCATGACACGCAGGGCCATCGAGGGCGCTGCTTCCCCCGATCAGGAAGGTCTTTTCGTGAAGACCGCCTCATGAGCACCAAGGTCCTGATCGTCGATGATTCTGCCGTCGTGCGGCAGGTTCTGTCGGCCGTGCTGCGCAGCGACCCTGCGCTCGAAGTCATGAACGCGGCGTCCGATCCGATCCTGGCGATGGAGCGCATGAAGGCCAGTTGGCCCGACGTGATCGTCCTGGACGTGGAGATGCCCCGCATGGACGGGCTGACCTTTCTGCGCAAGATCATGGCCGAACGTCCAACGCCGGTGGTGATCTGTTCGACCTTGACGGAGAAGGGCGCCAAGACCACGATCGAGGCGCTGTCGGCGGGAGCGGTCGCCACCATCGCCAAGCCCAGGCTCGACCTCAAGAATTTTCTCAATGCCAGCGCCCGCGAACTGATCTCCGTGATCAAGGACGCGGCGAGCGCCAATGTGTCGCGCCTGGCTCGGCATGGGACCGCCGTGCCCCTTGCCCCGCGCGACAAGAACACGGCGGATGTCATCCTGCCGCCCGCCACCGAATCCCGCGCCCTGACCCAGACCACCGAGCAGGTGATCGCCATCGGAACGTCCACCGGGGGCACGCAGGCCTTGGAGGAAGTGCTGGTCCAATTGCCGAGGGTGAGTCCCGGCATCGTCATCGTGCAGCACATGCCCGAGAAATTCACCGCTGCCTTCGCGGCGCGACTCAACGGTCTGTGCCAGATCGAGGTGCGCGAGGCGGCCAACAACGATCGGGTCGTGCCTGGGCGCGCCTTGATCGCGCCTGGTGGCAAGCACATGCTGCTGCGCCGCGCGGGCGCCCAGTATTTCGTCGAGGTGGTCGATGGCCCCCTGGTCAATCGGCATCGTCCGTCCGTCGACGTTTTGTTCCGTTCGGTCGCCAAGTGCGCGGGGGCCAATGCCCTGGGGGTGATCATGACCGGCATGGGCGATGATGGCGCCGCTGGCCTTCTGGAGATGCGCAACGCCGGCGCGCGCACGGTGGCGCAGGACGAAGCCACCTGCGTGGTCTATGGCATGCCGAAGGAAGCCGTGAAGCGTGGCGCGGTCGAGAAGAGCATCCCCTTGCAGGCGATTCCTCGGGAAATCCTCCAGCAGGCGGGACGATGAGTGGGGAGCTCGCGCCAGACACGTCCCTCCCGGGGCGCGTCGATCGTGTGCCCGGGCATCGCGGCGAGTTGATGGCTGAATTCAGCGCCTTCATCGCCCTCGTGGTCGAGGACAGTCTGGCCCAGCGCGCGCACCTGGTGGCGATGCTGCGGCAGTTCGCCTTCGGCCAGATCATCGAGGCCTCCGATGGCCGCGAAGCTCTGCAGGCCATGGATGCCCTGGGTGGTGCGCGCATCTACCTGTTGATCACCGACGTCGACATGCCGGGCATGGATGGCATCGAGCTCATCGCCAAGGTCACCGAACGGCAGTGCATCGACAATCTGGTGGTCACCAGCGCGCGCGATCCCCGCCTGCTGGAGACGGTGGAAAGCCTGGTCGTGGAGGATGTCCGCCTGCAGTTGCTGGGGACCCTGCCCAAGCCCATCACCTTGCATGATCTGCGGCGCCTGCTTGGGCGTGCGCGCGCCAGCGAAGCCATCCAGGCGCAGCAGTCCTTCGCGTCCCAGGACATCCAGGAGATTGAACAGGCCCTGGCCGCGCAGCAGTTCATACCCTACGTCCAGCCCAAGGTGGAAATGGGTACCGGCCTGCTCAAGGGGGTCGAGATGCTGGCGCGTTGGCAGCACCCCACGCGTGGGCTGCTGGGCCCCGCCGCCTTCATCCCCAGCCTGGAGGGCAGTCCCTTGATGGCGCGCTTCACCCTGGCGATCGTCGAGCAGGCCTTGCGTCTGCTGGCCCAATGGCACCGTGCCATGCCGACCTTGACGGTGTCCGTCAATCTGTCGGCCGATGACCTGGCCGACCGGAGTTTCGTGGACCAGTTGACGGCGACGGTCAGCGCGCATGCCGTGCCCTGCCATGCCGTCATCTGGGAGGTGACCGAGACCGCGATCCTGAACAAGCAGGCCCTGGTCCACCTGGCTCGCCTGGGCCTGAAGGGTTTCGGCCTGTCGATCGATGATTTCGGGATTGGCTATTCGTCGATCCAGACGCTGTCGCGCAGCCCCTTCACCGAACTCAAGATCGACCGCGTTTTTGTGAATGGCGCGAGTACGCGCAGCAATCGTTACGCCATCCTCAGCAGTGCCCTGGACATGGGGCAACGCCTGGGCGTGACGACCGTGGCCGAAGGGGTGGAGACGGTGGCGGACTGGCGGCTGCTGCGCAAGCTCGGCTGCCAGGTGGCGCAGGGCTACCTGATCGCCAAGCCCATGCCGCCGCAAAACCTTTGGTCCTGGATACGCAGCGATAGGGCCCGGCTGCGGGCCTTGGCGCAAGGCGATGGTTCAGTGCGCAAGAGGTCTGACGCATCGCGGGTGTAGGGTGACGGACCTCGACTCCGTCCGCCGTCCTTGAAAACCCCTAAAAATCAATGACTTAGGGGTGAGTCACCGCATCAAGTGATACAGGGAAGTGTCACGAGAGAGCGAGCATCATAGCGCGTGTTTACCTGCCTCCATGGCCCCTACGGCTTCCCTCTGATACCCAAGGCTTCAATGCTCACGTTTCCGAGATAGTCTCGATTTCCGGTTTGTAAGGGCTTTGTTTTTTCAGCAAGATGCGCCCGCGCAATTTGTTGCGCAGTTCATTCAACAACACCCGCTGAGACTCATGACCTTTTCTTTTCGCTCGTTCACACTGGAACTCACCCGCACTTTCCTTTACGCCGAATTGGGCCGCCGCTCTGCATTCGTCAAGTTCCGCTCAGGGTTCCCCATGTGGGACTTTGAGAAGCGCCGCGAGGGGGACGAAACGACGCTCTGGGGGTTCGGCATGCATGCGGTAATCAGCGGCGAGCGCATTGGCGTAGCCGTAGTTCCATAACTGACGATGGAATGAAGATTGGATGGTTTACCTATAGCGATGCTTCATAGAAGGAAGCATATTGAAACAAGCCACGGGTGCCGAAAAAATCATCTCGGCAGCATTCAATAAAATTTGGGGTCTAGAAAATCTCTCGTCCGGAAGGGACATGCTGCGGAAGAAAGAAAGTAACCGCTAGATCAACAGGAGGACTAATGTTTACGCTCAAAGGACGCCCAGATTATTTTGGAGGGCGAGAATTTTTTCGATCAATTGCTGTGGCCCTTCTTTGCTTTTATGGATATGCAATGGCCACGGCGCAAACGGTGGAACGAGAACATAGGATTTTCTTCGTCAAGGCAAGCGGAGTGGACCAACCAATGAAAGTCACTACGCAATTGAAATCCACCGATAGCAAAACGGTTTCGATCTGTGGAAGGCGCTTCTTGTTAAATGGGGTTGCCGAAGATCGTGTTCGTTCGTTTGAGTGTTCCGGTGCCGGGACTTATATTGATGGCACTGGCAGTGGTGAATTCGAGTGGGGGTATGCGATTGACAACGACGGCAATTCGCTTAGGGCGCAGTCCTATCAGGACTGGGGCGAGCCCATATTCCCGAGTTCTCAGGAATACGCCACGTTGATCTTCTACCGATTCATTACAGGCCCGCTAGCTGGGCGGTCATATGGGACTGTGGTTGGTAAAGTTCCCGGTAGTGCTGCACTCTATATGAGCCGTAACTACATCTCACCATAATGTGTGGTGGGGGCCGGGGCAGTGGCAAGCTTTCGATGGAGCATCCGACGTCCCCCCGGAATTGAGTGTTCGAAACCCACGACCCCACCAGCCTCGGACAATTTCTCGACGCCAGCATCGGCCCTCTGCTGGCGCATGACCGCAAGCGCGGCACGGACCTGGGCGCCACCCTGCTCTGCTATTTCGACTGCCA
>JARJFC010000098.1 GCA_029310945.1 Leptospira sp. 96542 | reverse complement strand
TGCACCACCGCGACATCGCAGCGGCCGTGCAGATGGCACTGGCCGGCAAGATGGACGGTCGTGTCGTCAACATCACGGACGAGGCGCCCACCTCGGTCCATGAATTGGTCCAACTGGTGGGTGCGGCGGTGGCTTGAGTACAGAAAATATACAAAAACGCGAGTGGGTGAGCTTGAATAACCTATCGCTGTATTGGACGTCTCGGAAGTACAGAACGCAAGCATATGGTTTGTTCCGGGTCCAGAAATATTTCTCTCACACTGCATCTGAAACCCGCTCCATTCCAGCCCGAATCGGGTAAATGTGTGATCCACTATTTCGCCTACGGTGTCGACATGCAAACTGACCTCTCTTCAGAACAACTTGAAGACTTGCTGAATAGTAGAGATGTGATCGGAGCTAGTGTCGCTGTTGTCAACGATGGCACTGTTTCCGTGGTTTCGGCTGGACTTAGAGACGTTGAGACAAATGAACTTGTCAATCCGGACACCGTTTTTGACGCCGCGTCGCTGACCAAGCCTCTGGTCTCCTATGCCGTTCTGCAACTCGTCGAGTCTGGGGTCATTAGCCTTGACGAACCTGTTGCAGAGTATGTTCGACCGCTGGTTGCCGACGATGCCAGATCGCAAGATATCACGGTCCGGCATCTTCTGACTCACACGGCAGGCTTGCAGAACTTGCGGGACAAGGAGCAACTTCGCATTTTCTATACACCAGGAAGCTGGTTTAGCTACTCCAGCCTGGGTTTCATGTATCTACAGATGGCCATCGAGGCGAAGACAGGGGAGCCTTTCGAGGTCACCATGCGGCGTTTGGTCTTTGACCCGCTCGGAATGCAGATGTCCAGCTTGGAGTGGAATGACGCCCTTGCCACGGACGAGGCGATACCGCATGAATCGGGAGCACCTGTGGCGGGTCATCGGACTCCCTCAGCAAATGCCTCATATTCGCTGAAGACAACGGCAAAGGAATATGGCGCGTTCCTGGCGGCTGCGCTCGGCAAAGCGAGATCGGACAAACAGCCTTGGCGGGATTGGCTGTCGCCAGCGGTGATGGTTCCTCTGGGCTCCATCATTCATCTGGAGGGTCTTCCCAATGCTTTCGAGTCAAACGTTGGCTGGGGGCTCGGTTGGGGGCTTGAGCCTCAGTTCGGCACGTTTTTCCAATGGGGAAAGATGCCCGGAATGCGGGCGTTTGTTATGGGAAGTCCGCGGTCGAACTCAGGTTTCGTGCTCTTTGCCAATTGCAATACCGGTCTTCGCTTGATGAAGCCGCTTGCGGAAATCATATTTCCCGGCGAGCATCCGGCGATTCGCTTGCTTCTTGAAGAGGTAACTGAATAGCTGATTTGCGTGCACAGCAGGACATTTCTCAACGGAATCTAGAGTGCGGCAGCATTCAGAACCCTGCCTTAAGGTCGGTTGACCTCTTCAGGCTGGCTGCGGTCGTTCGTTGCAGCGCGGCCGAAGGCTGGTTTTAGCCGAGACCGTGAGTTCAACCGCGTTCGAGGAACCTGACCCCTGACCGTCGCAGCGGGCGCGATCTGCAGAACCATCAACTTGACGCGGCGCTAACATGGGTATCCTTGGATCAGATCTGGGTGGAGTGGGCAATGGCGATCGCGACTAAGAAGTCCACGGTGACGCGTAGGACGGTAACCCCGATGAAGGCCATGCCGAAGCCCAAGGCGTCGCCCAAGCTCAAGAGGAAGGCAAACCCTCGAAAGCGCCCGGCGGTAGACACTGTTCGCGCCTCCCGCGACGGTCACGAGTTCCACGAAGCCTGGGTTGCTCGAAAGTGCCTGGGCTTGCTCCTCCCCGGGGCTGAACTAGTCGGCATTGCGGTGGAGGGTTTCGCCAACGAGGACCAGCGCGGTGTCTCGAGGGAAGGTAATGAGATCGCCGACGCAGTCCTGTACTTCGGAGGCCGGGCCAACCTACTGCACGCAAAGCGCGTGGTAGTGATCCAGGTTAAGTACTCCAAGGCGGCCGAGCACAAGCCGTTTCGGGCGGGGGATGCAAAGAAGACTATTGGCAAGTTCGCGCGCACGTATCGCGCCTGCAAAACGTTGCTTGGTACCGAGAAGGCGCGAGCAAAGTTGCGGTTCGAGTTAGTCACCAACCGGCCCATCGAGCCCGCGCTGCTCCGGGCCATCGAAGGTCTGGCGGCGCAAAGCCCGCTGAAGGGCGACGCGAATGCGCAGGCGAAGCAGGTGGCGGACGCCTGCAAGCTGACTGGCAGGGACCTAGCCGAATTCGCCGCGCGGCTGGACATGATCGGCCTGACCGGCGACCTGCGCGAGAACAAGCAGCAGCTCGCGCTCACCCTGGTGGACTGGTCAGACGCGCGGGACCACATGGCCCGCCGCCGTCTCGCGGATATCCGGGAGATGGCGCGTGACAAGGCCGGTTTGATCAAGCAGCACCGCAACGTCATCGTGCGAACGGACGTGTTGGCTGCATTGGGCCTGTCCGACGGCAAGGACCTGCTCCCGGCGCCAGCGAGCTTCCCGCCGATCGGAAAGGTGGTTGAACGCGTGCAGTTGGACGATACCGTCCTCCGCATCTCACGGCTAACCCGCCCGTTGGTCGTGCATGCCGAAGGCGGGTTCGGAAAGACGGTCTTCATGAATTCGCTGGCCGCCCGCCTGAGTCGCGAGCACGAGACGATCCTGTTCGACTGCTTCGGCATGGGGCAGTACCGCGCTTCCGACGACAGCAGGCACCTGCCAAGCCGCGGCCTAGTGCACATCGCCAATGAGCTCGCGTGTCGAGGCTTGTGCGACCCCCTGCTGCCTTCGACCAGCAACAGCGAAGACATCCTTCGCGCCTTCCGCGCGCGCCTGGAGCAAGCCGTCGCGACCTTGCGCCTCGGCTCGGCGGACCGGCAACTGGTCCTGCTGCTCGACGCGATCGATAACGCCAGCGAAATCGCTCGCGATCGTCATCAGGACTCGTTCCCGCGCCTCTTGCTGCAGAGCTTGGAGCACGGCGGAGCGATCGCCGGTCTGCAGGTGGTCGTTAGTGCCCGAACGCACCGACGGCTCGACGCGACCGGCGAGATCTCTGTCGAAGAGGTCGAATTGGCGCCGTTCGTCGAGTGGGAGACACGTGCCTTTCTTCGCGAACGCGTGAGCAAGCTGACCGAGACGATGATCCAGGTAGGTCAGGCACGGTCCAAGGGCAATGCTCGTGTGCTGGAACACTTTGCCGTGGAACCTGGCCTGTTGGCGCCGAGCGAGATCGGCAAGCCGATCGCACTGGACGACCTGATCCAGCACCGTATTGACCAAGCTCTGGTGGAAGCACGGAAGCTGGGCAATGCGGATGGAAGCATTCGCGCTTTCCTGGCGGGGCTGGCCACCTTGCCGCCGCCCGTGCCGCTCAAGGAGTACGCGCGAGTCAACGGCATGGCTGAGGGTGCGGTCGTCAGCTTCGCGGCAGACCTGTCGCCGCTGCTGGAGCAGACCAAGCATGGTCTGATGTTCCGCGACGAGCCCACCGAAACCCTCATCCGGCGCAACTACGCCGGCGCCGCTGCGCCGCTGCGTGAGCTGGCGACGAACTTGTTCGCCATGCAGGGCGAGTCGGTCTATGCCGCCACGACGCTTCCTGACCTGCTGCTGCAGTTGGAGGATGGAGAGAAGCTTTTCCAGCTGGCCTTCGACGAGCGGCTGCCTGCGAGCATTACCGGCACCGTGGGCCAGCAGAAGATTCGCCATGCGCGACTTCGCGCCGCCGTGGCGCACGCCGTTCGCGTCGACGACCCCGACCACCTCGTGCCGTTGCTGGTCGAGTTGTCGACCCTCGCCGCGATGGACCAGCGGGGAACGACGTTTCTGCTGGACTACCCCGATCTCGTGGTTGCCTTGGCCGATCCGGATTCGCTTCGGCGCATCTTCGAGTCACGAACACCGTGGCCCGGCTCCCGCCACGCCCGCCTGGCGATTACTCATGGGCTGATGGGCGAGACCGCCGAGGCAATCTGGCACGCCAGGTGGGTCGCTGAATGGCTGCAGCACTACTTTGACCAGAAGAGCGACGCGCATGACCGCGCACACCCAACGGTGCTGGACTTGGCGGCGCTCCCGTTCTCCTACCTGCTAAAGGGCGACGGCAAGGCGGCGGCTCGAGACCTATCTGGTTGGGTCAGCGCCGAGTACGGGTACGACATCGCCGAGGCGATGTTCCAGCTGGCGCGCCGGCCGGAGGCTGCGACCTTGATCTCACCCGAGGTGATCCGGGTTTGTGTCGATGCGCTGGCGTCGATTGGGCCGATTGCCGCGGCGATTCGTTACGCCGCCGGCAGCCCGGCGCAGCAACGCGCTCAGCTCGAGTCACTCTCGGCGGCATGCATGGCGGACGGCCCGGTGAAGCTTCGAGATCACTACCAACCCGACGAACGCCGGTTGGTACGGGGCATGGTGGAGGCCGCGGCGAAGGCGGTACGGTTGAGGATGCCCGCCCAGGCCACCGCGATCCTCGCGGCCCTGCCCTTGGTACCACCAAGCCTGCACGTTTTCATGGACTCGTATTGGGTCGGTGAGGTCGCCACGTACATTGCCCGGCAAGTCATCGCGTGCTGCGCGTCCGGCACTCAGATTGGTCCCCGCGACCTGCTGCCGCGTGAACTGGCCGAGCACACTGTGACCCTGACTCCTCATCTGGAGGACGCGCAGTTCGTCACCGCGCTCAAAGAGGCACTGGATGCGGACTACCAGGCGAAGGCTCAGGCCGCCCGAGACTCGAAAGACGATGCACGCCATGAATACAGCCACCACGAATCGGCTGTGCGATTCCTCACTGAGCGAATGCCGCGCTGGCTCGATATCGCGCGTGACTTCGCCCAGGCTGTTGTCGGTTCCGGTTCCGCAGCACCTAGCTTGGCACCACTGACGGCCCGCTGGATCACGCTGCACAACACCGACGATTACGACTCTGGCGGTCGCACGGCACAACGGAAGTACAACACGGTTGTCGAGCGCTTGCTGGCGTTGGCTCTTGCGGCGAACGACTCATTTCCTGCGGGCGAGGTCGCGGCACACATCGAAGCGGCCAGTGAACCGGACGCTACGCCTTTGTCGAGCCTGATCGAGCTCGTCGAATTGCTGGCGTCTCGTCCGGCGTTCCATGCCATGGCCGGCATGCTCGCGATTAGAGCGAGCGCGGCCACCGAGAAGGAGCACGATGTCACCGATCGTGCCGCACACTTCGCGCGACTCGGGCAGGCGATCGCGTTGGCCAGCCCTGCCGAATCGGTCGCTTTTTTCCGGAAAGGGCTCGAGCAGATGGACGCGATCGGCTCGGGTGACTATCGCTTCGTCGATGGGCTAATGCACTTCGCCGGCGCGCTGACCGGCGACGGTCTCAGGCAGTGCGAGAGCCACACCTTGTCCAACATCTGCGAGCTCAACCTGGGTGAGGAGCGGAAGTTCGACTGGGGTTCCTACGGCGCCGCGATGAGCCGGGTATCCGGTGTGGCCGGGCTCGCAAGGCTAGCGCGCTGGCAGGACCGCGGGCGAATCTCGTTGGACTACACGCTGTTGCCTTACGTGCGTGCATTGCTGGAGGACGACAAGCTTGACGCCGAGCTCGCCCTGACGCTTCTGCGACTGTCGAATCCAGCCGAGCTCTACGTGTGTGGGACCACGCAGCTGGTCGCCACTCTCGAGTCCAAACCTTCTGCAGGCGTACCCGCAGCAACCACAGAGCTCGTCGCGCAATACCTGCAGAACAACCCTGGTTCACTGGGATCGGAAACACCCCGCGCACTCGCCCGCTTTGCCGGCTCGGTGCTGGGCAATGACGCATGGCAGCGGCAGTACCTGGACGCGGCGGCGGATCGGATAGACGTCAAGCGCGATGACCACAACAGGCGTGCCAACTGGCGCGCGCCCGGAGCCGACGCCGTTCCTCGAACCTGGGAAGACGAGCAGAACAAGGCAAAAGTGCACGTTCTGCAGATCGCGGCGGGCACCGATCCGCTCGATGAGGTCGCGGTGGGGCGCGTCCTCGATGCGGCCCGCACGCAGCTCCTGAACACGCGCTTCTCGGGCGATGTCCTCGATGCGTTACGAGCGAAGGTGGCGTACAAGCATTGGCCTGACTATCTCGCGCTGATCGCGCGGCTCGAGGTGTTGGATCTGTACGAGAAAGAACGGGAGCTGCGCATCTGCAAGGAGCTATGGATCGGCTCCTCGCTTGCCTTAGCCGACGCGCTGAAGGCCTGCGCACCTGTCATCGCACGGGTGAATGCAGGCGAATACATTTCGTTCGATTACCTGTCGGGATCACACGTCCGCGCCCTCGAGGACATCTGTGGTCTGGCGCGCCGCGACGTGCTGATGCTCCTCATCCGCGAGTTCACCCGTCCTAAGATGCCGGTGCCAGCCTCGGTGTGGCTCAACTTCGCTGCGGAATTCAACGAAAAGGCTTCGCCCAGCGTGGGCGCGGCGGCGCTGACGCGCCTGCTGCAGAGCGGGCCGGCGAAGCTCGCGTCCATCACGGAGGACGGGGCGTGGCAGGACGCGATGACGGCTACTGAGGATGAGGTCGAGGCGCTCTCCACAATCATCTGGTCCCAGCTCGGTTCGCCCGTGACCCGGCAGCGGTGGTTCGCTGCCCATAGCCTGCGCACGGCGGTCCGACTCGGACGTGCCGAGGTGCTCGATGGCGTCGTTGCGCTGTATCAGCGCCGCGACGCGGTCCCCTTCCAGGCGCCGGAGTTGCCCTTCTTCTACCAGCACGCCCAGCTCTGGCTGCTCATCGCAGTGGCACGCATCGCACTTGAGGCGCCTGTGGCCGTCGCTCGGCATGCTGACTTTCTCGAAACAATCGCATCGGACGCTGTGGACCGCCACGTGCTTCGGCGGCATTTCGCGGCGCAGGCACTGCTTGCTTGTGTCAAGGCAGGTGAGTTGCGCCTACCTAAGGCACGGGTTCAGAAGCTGCAGCGCGTAAATCGATCGAGCTTCGCGGCCCGGAAGGAGCAGGACTACTACGGGAGCGATCCCTACGCCCCGCGTCCGAAGGGCATAGCCAAGCCCCAGCCCGAGTTTCATCTGGACTACGACTTCAGCATAGACGACGTTGCGCGGCTGTCGAACCTGTTCCGAAGGCCGCATTGGGAAACGCTGGATGCCGTCGTCGCCAAGGTACGTGACCATGACGCCAATATCGAGTTCATGAGCGATCGCAAAGGGCGATCGCGACCTGGGCGTGAGCACTACACGCGCGGCATAGACGCCGAGTACCAAAGCCACGGGGAGCAGCTGGCTTGGCACGCCTTGTTCTCGGTGGCAGGCGATCTACTTGCTGCGCACCCGGTGGTTTGGCGCGGCTACGATGAGGAAGACCCCTGGGAAGACTGGCTTTCGAGCGAGGTCGTGACTCATCCGGCGGGCCTCTGGCTCGCGGACGGAGTGGACCGCCAACCCCTGGACAGCTGGGTCTCGTTGATGGTCGTGGGCGAGACCGCAATGGACCTCACTACTGATCCGGCCGCATTGAAGTCGTTACTTGGGATCGGCGACTCGGTGGGAGACTGGCTCACCGTCGATGGCAGTTGGCACTCCAACGAGAACGTCGACATCCGGGTGATGTCGGCGCTGGCTCCGCGGGATCAGAGCGCCGCATTGGCCAAGGATCTGGCCGCTCAAGGGCCGTTCCAAGCTTACTTGCCGCAGTTGGAGATGTACGAAGACGTCGAGACGGCCTCGAATCGCGATGAGCCCTACCTGCCGTGGATCGTGCGCAAGGGAGCCTATGCGCATCTGGACGAGGCCGACGCCCTGGGCGCTGCTGGCGCCGTGAAGCGCTCGCGCTTGAGCCCGGACGTCACCGCGTTCGCCAAGCTGCGATCTATCGACCCGTTCGACAGGACCTGGGAAAACGCCGCCGGTGAGACCGTGGTGCGGGCCGACGCGTGGATTGAATCCGGTCGACATGAGGAAGGTGCGAGCGACGGCTCACGCCTGTGGTGCCGCACTGACGTCGTGCGTGCGTACCTGGAGGCCCGCGACGTCGACCTGATGTGGCTAGTGCGCCTGCGCCGTCACGACGGAGGCCACGGTAGAGAGCGCAGTCGCTACTGGCACACCACCGCTGTCGTCCGGATGAGTTCCTCGCTAGAGGTGAGTTACACGGCTGGCCGATCGAACGAAATGGAAGAGATGAAGTTCTAGCCTGCTTCCGACGCGGTAGCGCGCTTCAGCGGATGGGACGGCCGCGTTCGTGCCACAGCTGTCAGACGCTGGCCCCCGCACGGGAGCACGAGCAAGGTCAGCTCGTCGGGCCAGAAGTCCGCTTTGTGCTGGTCAGCGTTAGTAGGGCCGCGACGACTGACAGACCGAAAGCGCTGCACTCCCGTCATCCATCACTGCGCAGTCCGCTTGAGACTGGAAACAGCGTCGGTTGATGCTTCATACCGGCTCGATCCTGGCGGTACCCAGCATGATGGGCCGCACCAGGATCTTGTAGG
>JARJFC010000097.1 GCA_029310945.1 Leptospira sp. 96542 | reverse complement strand
TTCAATGGTGATCCCATCATCCGAATAACTAAAATTGATAAGGCAGTAGTATCCTTTCTTTCTGGCTTTGGCACCATACTCGTTTGACATTTCTTCTGAAAAAAGTGCTCGGTATTCCCTTACCCCCCGCGCATATTCAGAAGGATTGAGCATACTGTACCCACGTTCTTCAAAAAAAACACGTTTTTGGTTGGCTTTGCAGGCATTGATGGCCAATTCTTTGATGATGGTATAAAGGGTAGGGACAAGAGTGGGATGGGTGAGCCGATCCAAAATGAGACCCACCGCTTTTTGGATGTGTTCTTCCACCGTTTTGGACACCCTATGGGTTTTTAGTGAAAGAATTCTGCCATTTTCTATATGTAATTTGATGTGATCAGAAATCTCGCTTGTTTCCTTTCCCATACCCGAAATCCTTTTCATTCTAGTCCTTACTGTCAAGGTACTAAGATCGCAAGCATGAAAACAAGCAGGCTTCTCTCCCTTACAATATTTCTATCGGCAATTGCACCTACCATTCTTTTGTCTCAATCTCTGAAAATAAAATCAGTGCGGATTTGGGATTCGGAAAAAGCCAATTTTGGGCCAGTTTCTGATTTGGAAGTGCAAAAAGGCAAGGTACACTCCATCACCCTGTCCAAAGACGTGCAAAATCCACAATTCATTTTGCCTGGATTTTGTGATGCCAGTGTCACGTTGGGTGCCAACTCACTGGGCGGAAAAAGCTCTCGGGAGGATATCCCTCAGCGGTTGCAGGGTTTTTTGGCGGCGGGATTCAGCCATGTGGAGTCAGTAGGAGACCCTGATCTTGGGCCACTCCTCTCCGAAATCCAAAAATCAAAGTGGAATTCTCCCATTTTGAGCCAGACCCAAAGGCCAATCGTTTACGATGCCATCACCTTGGAAACTACGGCGCAATACCAATCAGGTTTTCCCAAAGGGAAGGATTCCAAACGGAATTTTCACACTCCTATCTTTTTGAAAGAGAAGGATGGGGAAGGTTTTTCGCAGACAGATTTATTCCAATTCAGAAAAGACTCAGAGGCAAGGGGCGAAATGCCAATTGTTTATACGTTTGCCGACAAAACGAGCTGGGAAGATGCGTTGGACACAGGTTTTTCAACCATCTTCCACCCCATGCCCAAGGGTACAAACTTGGCTCGGATGCAAACAAGGGATTTTTATTGGTCTCCCATGATGGCCACACTCTACCTCCCAGCTTTGAAAGCCCAAGGCCTGGAAGCCAAATCGGAATGGGAAGATTGGTCCAAGTCACACGCTCTGTATCGAGATGTATGGAAATCCCAATGGGAATCCGGGCTTTCGGAATCAGCAGATGAAAATTTAACAACCTTGGCAATGTACGAAGATGCGGTTTCTACTTTTAAGGCTTTGTCTCCCAATTCCAAACTTCTATTTGCAAGCGGTTCTGGGCATTATGGACTTTTTCCTGGGCAAGCGGCCATTGTAGAAATTGGGATTTGGGAAAAAACATTCCCAAAATCAAAAACCCAATCACAAAGTTTTTACGGGTCGGAGAAAATTGGTTTTTTCACTCGCTTTTTTGGTTCTCGGCAAAGGCAGATCCGTAAGGTGGCGGATGACCCAGAAACACTGTTTGGGGTGAGGCGAGCCATCATCCAGATTCTCACGAAGGATACCTGCCAGTTCTTGGGGGCAAACCATGCTGGTGTTTTGAAGGTAGGGAGTTTTGCCCACTTTTCCATTTGGAAGGAAAATCCACTGAAACGCAGAGAAGGAATATTTCCAATTGAATCCATGGTATTGGGCGGAAAACTGGTTTATACCCACAAACCACAAAGGGAAGGTACTGCCAAATGAAAGGTCCATCCTCAGAATTCGAACGATTGTTAGATGAAAGTTTTAAAAAAAGGAAATCCATTGAACCTGGATCTCGACACGAAGCCAAGGTGGTTTCTGTCAAAAATGATTATGTATTCGTCCGCACCACACAAACCCAAATCGTTGGGAACGTATCCATCGAAGAATGGAAAGACGAAACCTTACCGAAAGTAGGCGATGTTCTCGTTGTTTATTTTTTAAAAGAACATTCGGGCGATTTTTATTTTACAATTTGCCTCGCAAACGATACCCTAACAGAAGATAATTTGGGTTTAGCCTCGCAATATGAAATTCCCGTAATCGGCCAAATCCAAACCGAAGTGAATGGTGGATTTGAAGTGAAACTCGGCAGTTTTACTGGGTTTTTGCCGTTCTCACAAATTGACAATCAATCCAAATCGAAAGAACTCATTGGCAAACGGTTTAAATTTGCCGTCACTGAAATCCACCCCAAACAAAATAAAATCATTCTCTCCCAGAAAAAAATCACCGACAGGGAAAGGTTGACCAAAACCAATCTCCTCCGCGAAGAATTAAAACCAGGGATGTTTGTTTCCTGTACGGTGAAAAGCATTCATAAATTTGGACTCATCGTGGATATGGATGGTTTGGACGCGCTAGTTCCCACAAGTGAAGCTTCGTATAAAAAAAATCCTGACCTGGAGCGAGAATTCAAAGTGGGCGAAACCTTGCGGGCAAAGATCCTCAATCTGGATTGGTCCCAAGATAAATTTTCTCTTAGTGTAAAAGACTTTTTGTCCGATCCATGGTCACAAAAAATTCCCTTCAAAGAAGGTGACCTTGTCACAGGCACAGTTGAATCCATCAAACCGTTTGGTATGTTTGTGAAACTCACAGAAAATTTTGTGGGCCTTGTTCCCAATAAAGAATCGGGTGTGCCGCAAAGAACCCCTCTGAGTACTGTGTTTCATCCTGGTAGTTCTGTCGAAGTGTTTGTTTTGGAAATCAATCCTGAAAAAAGACAAATTGCTCTTTCTATTTCCAAAGCAAGTGAAGCCAAAGACAGAATGGATTACGAAGCTTATTTGGGTGACCAAAAAACAGAGGGATCGGTTTCTAGTTTCGGACTCCTGCTCAAACAATCTTTGGAAAAACAAAAAAAGAAGTAAAATTTGGAGATCGCCCTTTTTGAGCCAGAAATCCCACCAAACACGGGTAATATTGCGAGGCTCTGTGTCAATGCGGGGGTTCCACTTTCTATCATAGGTAAACCATCCTTCGACATTTCTGAAAAGGCTGTGCGTAGGGCAGGGCTTGATTATTGGAAGGATCTCGAATTATCACAATTTGAGGACTGGGAATCTTACTCGGAATTGAAACGAAAACAGAACCAAAGGGTGTTTTTGGTGTCCAAATTCGGAAAAATTGACTATTGGGACGTAGAATTTTCCCCCTCAGATTGTTTTTTGTTTGGGAAAGAAACGAGCGGATTGCCCGAATTTGTCCACAATGTGACGGATCCTTCCCAAATCATCCGCATTCCGATGGCTTCTGGTAGTCGTTCTCTGAATCTTTCGAATGCTTGTGCCATTGTTTTGTACGAAGCGCTGCGCCAGGAAAAAACACGGATTTCCCCTAAATAGAGAAAACAATTTACAAGCGTTCCGTTCTCTTTGAAATGGGAATATCATGCCGTTCCCTCTATCCAGAGCAGAGTTAGAGAAAGAAATCAAGGATCTATTCACCTCTGGTCTTGCGGGGAATGTGACAGATTTTTATTCTTGGGTCAAAATGGAAGTCCAACGTAAGTTTAAGGACGACCCTTCGAGTACCTTGGAACAAGTACAAACTGTCCTTGATGAATTCATCGCCCATGGTATCATCCAGACCAACCCGCTTGATTCTCGTGAGTATTCTCTTTCCAATAATTTTACCCCGATCAAAAAATTAGGTCCTAAGGATCAGTTCACCATCCTCGGTGCTTTGAAATTCAATCCCATGCAATATGTTCGTACAAGGCTTGATTATTTTTTGAAACGAAATTCCGTGCGAGAGGATCTACGTTTGGATCTATGCATTGCCACTGTTGAGGCCGTGGAAAATGCAGCAAAATATGGTGATGGGCTCAATGTTGAGATCGTTTTCCAATTGGATAAGTCTAATGTATTCACGATCGAAATGATCAACAATGTGAAGGATTTTAATTTGGAAGATGACATCCAAAGAGGTAAGTTTTCTTCCACTGCAACTCTCATGCGTGGGATGATGGTGATGCAGAAATTATTTGATTCTGTCGATTTAGAAATTAGCGACAACCGTAAACAAGCAACTCTTAAAGCATCTCGTAAATTAACATAGGTTACTATGGCAGAATTTAAAATGGTGTCTCCCTTCAAAGCAGCTGGAGACCAAGTGAAAGCAATCGAAGATATTGCCTCGGCATATGAATCTGGTAAAAACAAGGTTACACTTGTGGGAGTCACAGGTTCTGGTAAAACTTTTACAATGGCAGAAGTCATTAGAAAAGTGAAAAAGCCTACTTTAATTTTGTCACATAACAAAACCCTTGCGGCTCAGCTTTTTAGAGAATTCAAAGAATTCTTTCCTGAAAATGCAGTAGAGTATTTTGTTTCTTATTACGATTATTACCAACCAGAAGCTTATGTGCCCTCATCAGATACTTTTATAGAAAAAGATATGTCGATGAATGAAGAGATCGATAAACTTAGGTTACGTGCTACTTCGAGTTTACTAGAAAGAGATGATGTGGTCATTGTAAGTTCAGTATCCTGTATTTATGGTTTGGGTTCACCAGAAGATTATGTGAACTCTGTTGTGATGTTGAAAATTGGTGATAAAATTGATCGGGATACCATCATCCGAAAATTTTTGCATATCCAATATGCACGGAACGATATTGATTTCAGTCGCGGAAATTTTAGAGTTCGCGGAGATACGATAGAAATTATGCCTTCCTACCAAGAAGAAGGCATTCGTATTGAATTGTTTGGGGATGAAATCGATGGTTTATCAAAATTTGATCCATTGACTGGCAAAATCAAAATCAAATTGGATCGTGTGGTAGTTTACCCAGCCAAACATTTTATCACGTCTGGACCCAAAATAAAAGACGCCATTGTTAAAATCAGAGAAGAGATGGAAATCCAAAAAGCCAAATTTTTAAGCCAAGGCAAACATTTGGAAGCAGAAAGGATAGAATCCAGAACCAATTACGATATGGAAATGTTAACTGAGCTTGGTTATTGTAATGGAATCGAAAACTATTCTCGTCATCTAACGGGCAGAAACGAAGGTGACAGGCCAGCTTGTTTACTCGATTATTTTCCAAATTTGGATTTTTTACTCATCATCGATGAATCACATGTCACCTTACCTCAAATTGGTGGGATGTTTGCTGGAGATCGTTCACGTAAACAAACACTCGTCGATTTTGGATTTAGGCTTCCGAGTGCCCTTGATAATCGCCCTCTTAATTTTGATGAATTTGAAGCGCTCACTCCGATGACACTTTATGTTTCTGCCACTCCCGATGACCGTGAACTTGGAAAAAGTGAAGCGATTGTGGAACAAATCATCAGACCCACAGGTCTTGTTGATCCAATTGTGGAAGTTCGCCCAACCACAAACCAAATTGAAGATTTGCTTGTGGAGATTCGTAAACGAATCGAAAACAAAGAACGAATTTTAATCACAACTCTCACTAAAAAAATGTCTGAAGATTTAACCGATTATTACAAAGAAATTGGTTTAAAAATCGCTTATCTACATTCCGAAATTGATACCATTGAACGAGTGGAGATTATACGCAATTTACGAAAGGGAGTTTATGATTGTTTGGTGGGAATTAATTTATTGCGCGAAGGTTTAGATATCCCGGAAGTATCTCTCGTTGCCATTTTGGATGCGGATAAAGAAGGTTTTTTACGAAATTATAAATCGCTCATCCAAACAATTGGACGCGCTGCAAGGAATGTCAATGGTAAGGCAATTTTGTATGCAGATCGTGTTACCGATTCTATGAAAAAAGCAATCGGAGAAACAGAAAGAAGGCGTAAAATCCAAGAAGAACATAATGAAAAGATGGGCATCACTCCGCAAACCATCATGAAAGAAATTTTCGATATTCTACCGCGTGAGATGGCAGAAGAAAATAGTAAAGAAGAAGCACTTGTTGAACTCGAAAAAGAATTCACTTTAAAAAAATATAAAACGAAAGAAAAATTAAAAGAAGCATTAAAGAAAGAAATGTTACGTTTTGCGGCCGACTTAGATTTTGAAAAGGCTGCATTGTACAGAGATAAGATGCTCGCGGTAGGACCCGATAAAATTGAAATTAAAAACTGAGGAAAAACCATTGGAATCAAATGAATTTTGGGAATCTCCAACAAAACTTGCGAGACTCGAAGACACACTTCCAAAACAAATTTTTTTACTGCCGATCAAAGTTAGACCCGTATTTCCTGGCATCATCACACCACTCATAGTTCCTCAAGGTAGGTTCATTGTTTCTGTGGAAGAAACAACAAAACTTGCTGGTTTCATTGGGCTCATTTTGTTAAAGGATGATGAGTCGGATCTCCCTTCTGAAGAAAATATTTACCAAGTAGGGGTTCTTGCGCGAATATTAAAACGAATCAATCTACCCGATGGTGGAGTGAACATACTCGTAAACACGATCCAAAGGTTTAAAATTGAAAACATTGCGACAAAAGAACCATTTCTTACGGCAAATGTAAGTTATCCGGTAGAAGAAGTTGGTACTTCTAAAAATAATATAAAAGCCCTCATGAGAACACTTCTTATTTTAACAAAGGAATTGGCGCAAAACAATCCTTTGTTTACGGAAGATATGAAGTTAACCATGATGAATGTGAATGAACCTGGTAAAATGGCCGACTTTGTTTGTTCCATATTGAATTTAGAAAAGGAAGAATACCAGTCAGTGATAGAAGCCCTTTCCATCGGTGATCGTTTGGAAAAGGTTCTTTTATTTCTGAAAAAAGAAATTGAACTTGTTTTACTACAGAAAAAAATCCAAGACCAAATCAATGACAAAATAGACAACCAACAAAGACAATTTTTTCTGCGCGAACAACTCAAGGCCATTCAACAAGAATTGGGTATAGGTGAAGATAAGTCTGAAATCAAATATAACAAACTCATTGATAGACTTAAAAAAATTCCTGTACCAGAAGAAATTATTGCAGAAGTGGAAAGGGAAGTTGAGAAAATAAAAAATTCGGATCCTATTTCAAGCGATTACAACGTAATTAGGAATTATCTCGATTTAGTGGATTCACTTCCATGGGAATCACCCAAACCAAAAGAAATTAATATCCCGCATGCCAAAAAGATATTAAATCGTGATCATCACAAATTAGAAGATGTAAAAGAACGAATATTAGAATTTCTAGCAGTACATAAACTAAACCCAAAAAGTAAAGGATCTATTCTTTGTTTGGTGGGGCCACCAGGAGTTGGAAAAACTTCCATCGCAAAGTCTATCGCAGAAGCATTGGGACGAAAGTTTTATCGTTTTTCAGTTGGTGGAGTTAGGGATGAAGCAGAAATCAAAGGCCATAGGCGAACTTATATTGGCTCGATGCCTGGGAAACTCATTGGTGCAATGAAAATTACCAAAGAAAGAGATCCTGTCATTTTACTTGATGAAATTGATAAAATGTCACAGGGTTTCCAGGGTGATCCTCAGGCAGCTTTACTTGAAGTTCTTGATCCTGAACAAAATGGAAATTTCCGTGATCATTATTTGGATCTTCCATTTGATTTGTCGGACGTGTTTTTTATTGCAACAGCTAACACCTATGAACCGATTCCGAGAGTGTTACTCGACCGAATGGAAGTGATCCAACTTTCTGGTTATATAACGGAAGAAAAAGTTCAAATTTTCCAAAAATATCTTTGGGATAAAATATTTATAAAAAATGGTTTATCACCTAAGAACTTTTCTATGAAAAAGGAAACCATTGTTCATTTGATAAATTCTTACTCCCGCGAGTCAGGACTTCGTGGATTGGAAAAAACATTTGATAAATTGGTTCGAAAAATTGCCCTAAAGTACGTACTGAAAGAAAAATATTCGAAAGAAATCAGAGACAAAGACCTTGTCGAATATTTAGGGTCTCCTCCATTTGTTGACGATCGTATGACTATAACAAATGTTCCAGGAACTGCTCTGGGTTTAGCATGGACTAGTGCGGGAGGTTCAACCTTACTCATTGAAGCCGTGTTCATTCCTGGTAAAGGGAGTCTTATGCTCACTGGTCAAATGGGCAAGATGATGGAAGAGTCAGCTAACATAGCATTATCGTTTGTTAAAAATTACATAGAAAACGATTCTCTCTTTGAGAAAAAATCCATACACTTGCACGTGCCAGACGGAGCCACCCCGAAAGATGGTCCAAGTGCTGGAATCACAATGGCTACGGCAATACTTTCCCTCGTCATGAAAAAAGCGATCACTCCTGGATTTGGAATGACAGGTGAACTAACGTTAACTGGTGAGGTTCTTGCGATCGGAGGTTTGCGCGAAAAAATCGTTGCTGCCAAACGTGTCGGTGTTAAAAAGATCATTTTTCCAAAAGACAATGAAAAAGCATTTCAAGAAATTCCTGATTATGTAAAAAAGGGAGTACAGTTTTTTCCTGTCTCAAAATTTGAAGAAGTTGTGTCTCTGTTGTTTCCAAAACTGAAGAAGAAATAGAAATGAACCAAGAAAGTACATTCCAGATTTTTTTAAAAGTATTATACCTTCATATTGTCGA
>JARJFC010000096.1 GCA_029310945.1 Leptospira sp. 96542 | reverse complement strand
GTCGCGGTGCAGGTCCAGCTGCTGGGTGGTTTCGTCGTAGTCGGCGCGGCGAAAACGGCCGCTGGTGAAGGTCTTGCTTTGCATGGCGCATTTTCACCGGCGACCAGGCCCGCCGCAATGCAGGCGCCACGGGCGTGGCCCCTTCACCCCGCCGCCAGCGTCTTGCGCAACACCGTGATGAACTGCCGCGCCGCGGCCGAGAGGGAACGGCCTTGTTTGAGCACCAGGTGGATGTCGCGCGAGACCTTGGGCGCGGTCAGGGTCTTGGCGACGAGGTCGGGGTCGCGGGCGTAGGTGAGGTAGGCCGCGGGCATCAGGACGGGTTCCATGCCATTGCGTGTCATCCACAGGGCGGTGGAGAGGAAGGTCACTTCCTGCGTGACGTTGAGGCGCACGCCGGCGCGCGCGGCCGAGAGCTCGATCAGCGGGCGGATGCCGTAACCCGGGCGCACGGTCATGAGGGGCAGGCCGTCCAGGTCCTTCCAGCGCAGGGTGCGGCGCTGGGCCAGGGGATGGTCGCGCGGGCAGACCAGGCTGAGGTGGTCGCGCAGTAGGGTCTGCAAATCCACGCCTGGCCCCAGGCGTTCGGGCGCGCCGATACCGAAGTCGGTCTGCTCGCTCATCACGCGGGAATAGAACTGGTCCGGCGCGCAGTCGTCCACGACGAGGCGGATGTCCGGGAACTGCGCGCGGAAGGCGCGGACCACGGGCGGCAGCAGGAGCTCGGCCAGCGTGGGCGTGAGCACCACGGTGACGCTGCCGCGGCGCAGCTCCGTCAAATCCTGCAGGCCGGCGCCCAGGGTGTCGAGGTCACGCAGGATGCGCTCGGCCATCTGCACCGCCTCGTGCGCGGCGGAGGTGGGCCGCAGCGAGCGGGTGCTGCGGTCGAACAGCAACTCGCCCAGGCCTTCCTCCATCTGCCGGATCAGCAGGCTCACCGCCGGCTGCGTGATGAAGAGCTGCGAGGCCGCCGCGCTGAGCTTGCCCAGGCGGTAGACCGCGACGAAGGCCCGCAGCTGCTTGAGCGTGGGCGAGTAGGCGCGCTTCTTATTCATAAGCAAAAATCATATTTGATTATGAAAAATTGAATTTACGTAAGTGTCGGGATTGAGTCCAATGGATGCCTGTCCATCCTCGAGAACAACGATGACGAACACCCACGACACCGACGTACTGATCGCGGGGGCCGGCCCCGTCGGCCTGACCCTGGCCATGGACCTGGCCGGCCGCGGCCTGCGCGTGACCGTGATCGAGCAGCGGCGCTACGCGGAACCGCCGCCCGTCAAGTGCAACCATGTGTCCTCGCGCACCATGGAGCAGTTCCGACGCCTGGGCGTGGCGGCCAAGCTGCGCGCGGCCGGCCTGCCCGAGGACTACCCCAACGACGTGGTGTTCCGCACCCGCATGACGGGCATCGAGCTGACGCGCATTCCCATCCCCTGCCGGCGCGACCGCTACACGGCCACGGGCGGGCCGGACACCTGGTGGCCCACGTCCGAGCCGCCACACCGCATCAACCAGATCTACCTGGAGCCTATCCTGCTGGACCACGCGGCGGCCCTGCCCGGCGTGACCCTGCGCAACCGCACGCAGTTGCTGGACTTCACGCAAGACGCCGAGGGGGTGCTCGCCCGCTTGCGTGACCTCGACAGCGGCGAGGAAACCACCTTGCGCGCGGCTTACCTGGCGGGCTGCGACGGGGGTAGCTCCACCGTGCGCAAGCAGATGGGCACGCAGCTCGAAGGCACGGCGTTGATCCAGCGCGTGCAGTCCACCCACATCCGCGCGCCGGGGCTCAAGGCCCTGCTGCCTGGCCAGCCGGCCTGGTGTTATTACGCGGTCAACCCGCAGCGCTGCGGCACGGTGTTCGCCATCGACGGGCAGGAGAACTGGCTGGTGCACAACCACCTTAACGCGGACGAACCCGAGTTCGACTCGGTGGACCGGGATGCGTCGATCCGCCACATCCTCGGCGTCGGCCCGGACTTCGCCTACGAGGTCGTGTCCAAGGAAGACTGGGTCGGGCGCCGCCTGGTGGCGCAGGATTTCCGCAAGGGCCGTGTTTTCATCGCCGGCGATGCGGCCCACCTGTGGGTGCCTTACGCGGGTTACGGCATGAACGCGGGCATTGCCGACGCGCTCAACCTCTCCTGGCTGCTGGCCGCGCGCCTGCAAGGCTGGGCCGAGGACAGCATCCTCGACGCCTACCAGGCCGAGCGCCAGCCCATCACCGAGCAGGTGTCGCGTTTCGTGATGAACCACGCCCAGCAGATGATCAAGGCGCGTCGCGCCGTGCCCGGTGACATCGAAGAGGCGAGCGAAGCGGGTCAGCAGTCACGCGCCCTGATCGGCGAGGAAGCGTACGAACTCAATGTGCAGCAGTTCTGCTGCGCCGGCCTGAACTACGGCTACTTCTACCAGGGCTCGCCCATCCTTGCGGACGACGACGAAGAGGCCCCGGGCTACACCATGGGGGGCTTCACGCCCTCCACGGTGCCGGGCTGCCGCGCGCCGCATTTCTGGCTGGCGGACGGCCGCTCGCTCTACGACGCCCTGGGCCCGGGTTACACCCTGCTGCGCTTCGACAGCCGCGTGGACGCCGCGCCCCTGCTGGCCGCGGCCCAGGCACGCGGCGTGCCGCTGCAACTGCTGGACCTGCACGGCGAAGCCAACCTGCCCGAGGCCTACCGGCACGCCCTGCTGCTGTGCCGCAGCGACCAGCACGTGGTCTGGCGAGGTGACGCCCTGCCGGCCAATTCCGCGGAACTGGTGGAGATGCTGCGCGGCGCGCGGGCAAGGCCGGCGCAGGCTCAGACCCAGGCCCAGGCCCGGGCGGCTTGAGGGGCAGCACGCCCCTCTCAAGCCAATCCTCACTGAACGCTGATGCGCTTGTCCGTGGGCGTGGCGTCGAAGATCAGCGAGGATGGCCAGCGCGGCCAGCTGACACCCAGGCTGGCCTCGTTGGGGTCGCCCTGGCGCGCGAACCTGCCGACGCTGCGCATCATCGCCTGGGACAAGGCCAGGCGGCCGGGCTCGTTGGCCTTGGTGAAGGAGATGTTGGCGTACAGCGAAGGCCCGAAGTTGCCGAACACAAAGGGCAGGTCAAAGGCGTGCGCGGCGCCGTAGATGTCGTTGAAGGGCGCGGGCAGCTCGTCCCAGTCAAAGCGGTAATGCCACACGCCGGCTTGCTGCGATTTCAGGGCGTTGAGCACATCGTCGCGCAAGGCCATGAACCAGATCCGGGAAAGTTCTTCGCTGCGCGCGTTGAAGCCGGTCTTGGGCGCGTCCACCGGCAGGTACTGCGGCGGTATCCATTGCTCGACCGTGGAGGTGGGCGGCTTGTCGGGCTGGTAGCGGTGGGCCAGGGCAAAAACGGCGGCGTCATCCAGCAGGCGTCCGCTCACGCCGCCCAGGCTGGGCCGCAGCGCGAAGAAGCTGGGGAACAGTTTGCCCTCGTCGCGGGTATTGCCGGCCAGCACCGGCACCTTCACGTAGCGCCCGGCCTTGATGGCGGCAATGGGGTCGCTCGCGACGATCACGCCATCGGGCATGACGTTGGCGGCGGCCATGCCGCGCGGCGCCAGGCGGGTGCGCACCGTGGCCAGCAGTTCGTCGGGGGTTTTGCCGCGCAGGTAGTCCGCGAGTTGCTGGGGTGAACGCGAAGCGATCAAGGCCTTCGCGGCGGCTTCGTCGGCTGCAGATCCGTCGCTCACCAGCGATTCCACCAGCAAGGCGTTGCCTCGCTCGGCCCACATGGCATTCGGTTGAATCACCGCAATGGACCCGGCGGGCAGAGTGGCCGCCGTGGAAATGCCACCGCTCAGGGCGATGAGCCGATGGAACAAGGGCGTGGATCGCGCCACCACCGTGGGCGAGGTCAGCAAGGCATAGATATTGACCGCGCCCGCGGATTCGCCCATCAGCGTCACCTGCCTGGGGTCACCGCCAAAACTCGCGATGTTGCGCTGGACGAACTCCAGCGCCTTGATGATGTCCAGCAGCGCGAAGTTGCCGGAGTCATCGGCGGCGTTGCCCGTCTTGAGCGGCGCCAGGTTCAGGAAGCCGAAGATGCCCAGCCGGTAGTTGACCGAGACCACCACGGCATCGGCCGTCTTGGCCAGCATGGCGCCGTCGTAGACCGGGTCGGCCGTGTAACCCGTGATGTTGCTGCCGCCGTAGACCCAGACGATGACAGGGCGCGGTGCCCCGGAGGGTGTGGACGCTTGGGTGGGCTGCCAGATGTTGAGATAGAGACAGTCCTCGGAACCCACGGTCTTGCCCAGCGTGTCACCGATCGTGGCGTCGTAGCGGTTGTTCAGGCCGGGGCCGTACAGGCGCCCGGTCTGCACGCAGGCATTGCCGAACGCCTGCGTGCGCCGCACGGAGGCCCAGGCTGCAGGATCGGCCGGCGCCTTCCAGCGCAAGGGGCCCACCGGCGCTTGCGCGTAGGGCACGCCTTTCCAGCTGTACACGCCCTCCGATGCGGGATGCTCCGTACCCAGAACCATGCCGGCCGAGGTCGAACGCTGGGTGAGGGGTGCATGACCGGCCTGGTGGGCGCACCCCAGCGCCAGCATCACCGCGATGGCCGACGCTGCCCAGATCGCCCCGATCCCCCAGCTTCGCCGCTTGCGGCGCAACCCGGCTGTTTCTGCTTCTGCTTCTGCTTGCGCCTGTGTGTTGGTGTCGTGCATGTTGTCTCCTTTGCTTGTGGCTGCTTGCGTGGATGGCTCGCGCGCCTCGGTGTCCTGGTGCGTTGGCGAGTCGGGTGTTTTCCAGGAGTGGCTCGAATCAGTGCGCAGGGCGCCTAAGGTCGCGTCATGCGTCGCAAATGCCGGTCCAACGCCAGGCGCACCTCGCCCGCGCTGTCCTTCGTCCAGCTGCGCAGGCCCCGGCCCGCCTTCATGCCCACATGGCCCTCCGCGATCAGCCTGTCCAGCAAGGGAGAGGGCTCGGCATCCGTCCTGAGCGCGGGGAACATGACCCGGTGCACGTCGCGGGTCAGCTCCAGGCCGACCAGGTCGGCGTTCTCCATGGGGCCGAGCACGGGGCCACGCAGGCCGAAGCTGTTCTTGACCACCAGGTCGATCGCTTCCGCGTCGCAGACCCCTGCTTCCACCAGGCCGATGGCCTCGCGCCACATCGCGTGCTGCAGGCGATTGCCGATGAAACCTGTCACGTCGCGGTGGACTTTGACGGGTCGCTTGCCCACGGCTTCCAGCCAGGCGTACATCTGTTCGAAGACGTCCATCCGCGTGTAGGCGGTGCGCACCACCTCGACCAGGGGAACCAGGTGCGGCGGGTTCCACCAATGCGTGCCGACCAGGCGGCCGCGCGCTTGCTCGCTCAGGCCGGCGCCGATGTCCGTGATGGGGATCACGGAGGTGTTGCTCGCCAGGATGGCGTGCCCGGGCGCGGCCCGGGCCAGGTCCTGGAACAGCTGCTGCTTCAGCGCCAGACGCTCCGGCACCGCCTCGATGACCAGATCGGCGTTGGCGACGGCCTGCGCCAGGACGACTTCCGTCGACAGATTGCACAGGACCCGCTCTGGGTCACCCCCCTCGTCGACGAGGTTCTGGCGCACCTGGTCCAGGGCGCGGTCCAGGACGGCGGCATCCGGGTCGCTCAGCACCACGGCATGCCCCGCGCGCGCGAACACCTGCCCGATGCCATGCCCCATGAGGCCGGCGCCCACGACGGTCACCTTGATTGCTCTGTCCATGGCTGTTTGTCCCTCGCGCCATTGAAAACCACGGCCTCCACGCCGGGCGGCATCGGCCACCCCGCTAGAGATCGTTCACGTACATGCGGTTCCAGGTCGGGCTCACGATCAACTGGTTGATGCAGACCCCGGGCGGCAACTCCGCGATGAAACGGATGGTCCGCCCCAGGTCTTCGGGTTGCAGCATGCGGCTGCGCTCCTGCGCGCTGGGCGGCACCGGGCGGGTGTCGAGGATGGGCGTGGCCACCTCGGCCGGGCAAATGCAGCAGGCGCGGATGCCGTGCACCCCGTCTTCCATGTTGATGGTTTCGGTCATGGCCGTGACGGCGTGCTTGCTGCCGTTGTAGGCCGGCCCCGTGAGCTTGGGGTGGTGCACGCCTGCCCACGACGAAATGTTGATCACCAGGCCGTTGCCGCGCGTGCGCATGGCCGGCAGCACAGCATGCGTGGTGTAGAAGATGCTGTCCAGGTTGGTGGCCAGCACCTGCCGCCAGCCTTCCACCGACTGGTCACGCCAGAAGCGCTTGGGCGTGTTGGTGCCGGCGCTGTTGAGCAGCACGTCGATGCGCCCCGCATGGCGCGCGAGGATGCGCGCCGCCGCCGCCGCGACGGCCTCGGCCTCGCTCACGTCCAGCGCCTCCACCTCGGCCCGGCCGCCTTGCGCGCGGATCGTCTGCGCGGCCGCCTCCAGCACAGCGACGCGGCGGCCCGAGAGCACCACCGTCGCGCCGGCGGCGGCCAGGGCCTGGGCACCCGCCAGGCCGATGCCCGAGCCAGCGCCCGTGACCCAGGCGACCTGGCCTTGCAGCGCGCCGTTCATGATGCAAGCTCCCGCGCCTGCGGGCTGTGCGCGCCGCTCGCGGTGGCCACGCCTTTGTTCAGCTCGTGCTCGTACTGCTCCCAGCCCGATTGCGGCACGCGCTCGCCGCCGCGGTCCTGGACCTCGGGCAACCGCTCGCACAGCAACTCGCCGACTTCGACACCCGCCTCGTCCGCGATGTGGATGCCCTGGGTCATGGTGATGTGGGCGGCCTCGAAGCTGCCCGCGCCGGCCAGCAGGATCATGCGGGTGGGCGCGTCCTCGGCCACCAGGGGCAGCAAGGCCGGGCTGACCTGCTCGGGCGCGATCCTGGCCAGCACCGCGGGCGGAAGCACCCCATGGGTCATGCCGGTCGCGGCCGTCGGGGCCAGGCAATTGACGCGGATGTTGTGCTTCAGGCCTTCCAGGGCCAGCGTCTGCATCAGGCCGACCAGGGCCATCTTGGCCGCGCCGTAATTGGCCTGGCCGAAGTTGCCGTACAGGCCAGAGGACGAGGTGGTCATCACGATGCGGCCGTAGCCCTGCGTCTGCATCTGCGCCCACACGGCCTTGGTGGCGTGGACGGCACCCATGACATGCACCTCCAGCACCAGGCGGAAGTCGTCCAGCGGCATCTTGGCGAAGGTCTTGTCGCGCAGGATGCCGGCGTTGTTGACCAGGATGTCGATGCGGCCCCAGGCCGTCATGGCCTGCTCAGCCAGCGCCTGCATGTCCTCGGCGCGCGTGACGTCGCCCAGGTGCAGCTGGGCTTCACCGCCCGCGGCGCGGATGGCTTCCACCACGCCGCGCGCAGCCGCACCGTTGTTGGCGCCAGCGATGTCGTTGACGATCACACGGGCCCCATGGCGTGCGAGTTCGAGCGCGTGCGCGCGGCCCAGGCCGCCACCGGCTCCGGTGACGATGGCAACGCGGTTGTTCAGCAGTTTTTTCATGATGGATGGGGTCAGGTTCAGAAGTTGACGGCGTCGGCGCCCTTCAGGTTCAGCATGGCGCGGGCCTCGGCGGGCGTCGCGATCTCCAGCGACAGCTCATCGAGGATGCGGCGGATCTTGCGCACCTGCTCGGCGCAGTTGCGCGCCAGCAGGCCCTTGCCGAGGTAGAGGCTGTCTTCCAGGCCCACACGCACATTGCCCCCCATGACGGCGGCCATGGTCAGCAGCGGCATCTGGTGACGCCCCGCGCCCAGCACGGAGAAGCGGTAGCCGTCGCGGCCGAACAGGCGGTCGGCCGTGCTGCGCATGGTCACGAGGTTCTCCGGGTCGGCGCCGAGGCCGCCCAGGATGCCGAAGATGCACTGCAGGAAGATCGGCCCCTCGATCAGGCCTTCGTCGCGGAAATGGGCCAGGGTGTAGAGATGCCCCACGTCGTAGCACTCGAACTCGAAGCGGGTGCCGCGCTCGCGGCCCAGCACCTGGAGGATGTGCTTGATGTCGGCGAAGGTGTTGCGGAAGATCAGGTCTTCCATGCCTTCCACATAAGGCTGTTCCCAGTCGTACTGCCACTGCGTGATCTTGCGCGCCACGGGATGGATGGAGAAATTCATCGAGCCCATGTTGAGCGAGCACATCTCGGGCGCGGCCTGCAAGGGGTAGGCCAGGCGCTCGGCCAAGGTCATGCGCGTGCTGCCGCCCGTGGTGATGTTGATGACGGCATCGGTCGCCGCCTTGATGCGGGGCACGAACTGGTCGAACACCGCCGGGTCCGGCGTGGGCCGGCCGTCGCGCGGGTCGCGCGCGTGCAGGTGCAGGATGGCAGCGCCGGCCTCGGCCGCCTCGATGGCCTGGGTGGCGATCTGCTCGGGCGTGATCGCCAGGTGGGGCGACATGGTGGGCGTGTGCACCGAGCCGGTCACGGCGCAGGAGATGATGACTTTTTCGGACATGGGTTTTCTCTTCAGACAGCCAGCCACTGCGACAGCAGGGCCGGATCGGATTGCAATTGCGCGGGCGTGCCCTCGAACACGATGCGGCCGTGGCCCATCACGCAGACGCGGTCCGAGACCTTGAGGGCAATGGCCAGTTTCTGCTCGACCAGCACCACGGAGACACCCCGCGCGCGCATGTCGCGGATGCACTCGGCAACTTGCGCAACGATCATGGGCGCCAGGCCCTCGGTGGGCTCGTCAATGAGGATGACGCGGGGGTTGCCCAGCAGCGAGCGGCAGATGGTGAGCA
>JARJFC010000095.1 GCA_029310945.1 Leptospira sp. 96542 | reverse complement strand
CCTGCATTCCCGGCCGGTGCCCCAGGGCGAGTTCGAGGCGATGCTGCGCGCGGAATCGGCCTGAGGCGGACGCCTGCGGCGAAACCGGGGGCTGCTGTCATGTTGCTAATGAAAATGCATTTGCATTAAAATGCGGGTTTTGTCATTGCCCGGACGCGGTGTCTTGCCGCGTTTTTGCCCTCATGTCCCCCCTTTCCCGTCTTGCGAGCATCGACGCCCTGCGTGGCGCCGTCATGGTTCTGATGCTCGTCGACCACGCACGCGAGTTCTTCTTCCTTCATCGGCAGGTGACCGATCCGATGCAGCTCGACGCGACGCCGCCGGAGCTTTTCTTCACCCGCCTGCTCAGCCATTTCTGCGCGCCGATCTTCGTTCTGCTCACGGGGCTGGGGGCCTGGCTGCATGGGCAACGCCCGGGCGTTCATCCCGCGCAGACATCCGCCTATCTGTTCAAGCGTGGATTGCTGCTCATCGTTCTGGAACTGACCCTGGTCGGCTTCGCCTGGAGCTTTGAGCTGCCGCCTCGCACGGTGTACCTGCAGGTCATCTGGGCCATCGGCCTCTCGATGCTCGCGCTGGCCCTGTTGCTGCACCTGCCCTGGTCGGTGCAGCTGGGCCTGGGTCTGCTGATCGTGTTCGGGCACAACCTGCTGGATGGCGTGCATTTCCATTCGGGCGAAGCCGGCTTCCTGCCTTGGGCCGTGCTGCATGACCGGGGTTGGATCGAACTGGGTGAGGGCCTGCGCGTGCGCACCTCCTACCCGGTTCTGCCCTGGATTGGCGTGATCCTGTTCGGTTACCAGCTGGGGCGGCTGTACCGGCCCGGCTCGGCAGTGAGGCGGCAGACCCTGCTGCTGGGCATGGGCTTGGCGGCTCTGATCCTGTTCGTGGGGCTGCGACTCGCGCATGGGTATGGCGACCGTGATTGGGTCGCCGGCGCGAGCGCGGTTCAGACCGTCATGGCGTTCCTGAACGTCACCAAGTACCCGCCCTCGCTGCAATTCCTGCTGCTCACGTTGGGATGGGGCTTGATCGCCCTGGCCCTGCTGGAGCGCGTGCGCCCCTGGCCTGCGCTGGTGGTGCTGGGCAGCGCGCCGATGTTCTTCTATCTGCTGCACCTCTACGTGCTGCACCTGCTCTACCTGTTGCTGGCACCGGCCCAGTCTGTCCAGGGCGCGCCGCGCTGGGGTTTTGACGCGGTGTGGCAACTCTGGGTGTGCGCGGGGCTGGTTCTCCTGCTCATCTACTGGCCGTGCCGCTGGTACGCGCGCTTCAAGCGCACGACCTCGGTGGCCCTGCTTCGTTATCTCTGAATCTCCCTCTTTCCGGGCTGCTGCAGCCCACGAAATGCACATGAAAAAGAAAGCGCTCACGCTCGCCATCGCGGCGGCATCCCATCTTTCCTCGCAAGCCCAATCCTCGGGCGAGGCAACCTTCACCCTGGGCGAAATCACCGTGCGTGAATCCTCTGGCGGTCGTTTGTCCACCAACAGCATCCTCACCTCCGTGGACATCATGGGCGGCGACCAGGTCGAGGACAAGAACGTGATGACCAGCTGGGAGCTGATGGGCCAGATGCCCGGCGTCCAGCTCACCGAAACCCGCATGGGCGCCGAGTCTGGCAAGGCCACGTTTCGCGCCTTCAATGGCGAGGGCTACATCAACGGCATCAAGGTGCTGATCGACGGCGTGCCCAGCAATGTCAACAGCGGCAACCAGCGTTTCATCGACATGGTGTTCCCGCTGGACATCGACTACATCGAAGTGGTGCGTGGCACCAACGACCCGCGTTACGGCCTGCACAACATCGGCGGTAACTTCAACATGGTCACGCGGCAAGGCGGTGACTACACCGATGCCCGGTTGACCTATGGCAGCTTCAACACGCGGGAAGCCCAGCTGGCGCTGGGGCGTGAGTCCGGTGGTTTCGCGCAGAACTACTTCATCGCCAAGCAGGATTCCGATGGTCATCGCGACCACTCCGACTCCGAAAAATATGTGCTGAGCGGCAAATGGTTCTACACCTCCGAGGACGGGCGGGTGAAGACCGGCCTGATCGCGCGCGCCTACCACCATGAAGCGGAGGAACCGGGTTTCCTGACGGCGTCCGAACTGGCTGCCAGCCGGACCCAGTCTCCCGCCAAGAACGCCAACGACGGCGATGACCGCGACATGAACCAGATCAGCTTGCACCTGGACTGGCAACTGCGCGACGACCTGAGTCTCTCCAGCAAGCTCTATCGCAACAGCTACGAAGATGGCCGGCGCGTGACCTTCACCAGCTACCCCACCGGCAACGCGCCGCGCCAGCGCCGCATCTGGGACGAGGAGCAAACCGGCTTGCTGAGCACGCTCACCTGGCGCGCCAGCCCCACGCTGACCTTGGATGCCGGCGTCAACGTCGAGCACCAGGACAACGCCTACCAGCGCTACCGCTACAGCTACGGCGTGCCCACCGATTTCTCGGCCGCCCCCGCACGCACCCAGAACGACGAGGCATACACACTGGACAACCTCGGTGCTTACCTGCAGGCCATCGTCCAGGCCAGCCCGAACTTCAAGGTCATTCCCGCCTTGCGCGTGGACCGTTTCTCCGGGCGCACGCGCCTGAACACCACGGGTGAAACGGCGGATTTACAGGACTACGGCTGGATTCCGCAGCCCAAGCTCAGTCTGGTCCACAGCCTGGCGGCCGACGCGCATGTGTATGCGAACTGGGGTCGGACCTTTCAGATCTTGACCGGCTCGCGCGAGCCCGCGTACGTGACCAGCGCGCAGAGCAAGGCCTATGACCCGTCCATCAACACCGGCACCGAGTTGGGCGTGAAGTTCAGCCCGGTGCCGCAATCCGAAGTGCGCGTGGCGGTCTGGCAGCAGGACGCGACCGACGAAGTCGCCAACATGCCCAGCACCGGCACCACCGTCGGGCTGGGGGAGACACGGCGGCGTGGCGTGGACCTGCAAGGCAGCGTGCAGATCAACCGCGCCTGGCGCACCTGGGCCTCGCATGCCATTCAAGAAGCGCGTGTGATCAGCGGCACCGTGGACGGCGTGTCGCTGGACGGCAAGCAGGTCATCTCGACCCCGCGCTACATCAGCAACCTGGGCGTGGAGTACCAGCCCAACGCCAACTGGCGTTTCGGCCTGCAAGGGCGCGCGCAGGACGACTACTACATCGACAACCTGAATGCACAGGGCAAGCACGGTGGCTTTGCCTTGTTCGATGCCAGCCTGCGCCATGCGCTCACCTCGACCGTGAGCCTCGATCTGCAGGTCCGCAACCTCGCGGACCGCCAGTACGAGTACGTCTGGTACGACAACTTCTTCTGGGGCGGCGCCGATCAGCCCATGTACTCGCCCGCCCCGGGGCGGGCGGTGTATGTGTCGCTGGACATCAAGCTCTGAGGCGAAGTCTCCGGGGCGTCTGAGCCCCGGATTGACCGTCAAGCACCTGTCTTGACGGGCGCTGGAACAGGCAGCAGCCGGCCCTGAACCAGCGCCACCCCCGTGCGCAGGGCCAGGCCGAGCACGACCCCGTTGGCGGCGACGAAGAGCAGCGGCGCCAGCGCGCTGAAGATCGGGTCGTTGCCCCGCTCCGTGTAGCGCAGGACGGCCGTCGCGATGGCCGTCACCCCGAAAGTGTAGGCCCAGTAGCCGGGTGTGTAGGCTTGGCGCACCCAGGGCAGCAGCCGCAGCGCTAGCAGGCCTTGCACCAGCGCGTACCCCAGCAGCATGCGGGCCACGATGTCGGGCGGGCCGGTGGTGATGCTGGCGTAGGCCAGCAAGGCCACGGCCGGCGGCGCCAGCTGGATGCCCAAGGTGGGACGCAGTGCGGGCGGTAACTCCTCCGCAGTCAGCAAGCGGCCGATGATGAGGGATTCCAGCGCCAGCCAGGCCAGCACCCCGGCGCCGAAGAAAAGTTGCCCCAGCTCCGGCCAGCCCAGCGCACTGATGGCGATGGCCGAGACCAGGTTGGCGGCCACCGTCGGCAGGTAGAGCACGGGCGTGGTCGCGCTCACGCTGCGGCCCCCGCGCCAGAGCCCGCCATGGCGCCAGACCCCGAAGGCCAGCGCGCCCAGGCCGCCGGCCGTGCACAACACCAGCGCCACGGCACGCGAATAAGGCAAAGCGGCCAGGCCCACCAACATCGTCGTGACCGGGATCAGCGCGACGAAGCAGCACTGGATGGGGTGCGCGATCTCGGCGCGCGCCGCCTCGCGGTGGCGCCTCCATTTCAGGCCGTAGAGCACGACCAGGCTCAGCCAGACCAGGCTGGCCAGCAGCATCACGGCCTCGCCGACCCATGTCGGCAGGCCCCAGTGCGGGGCGGCCACGCGCCAGCCATTGCCCAGGCCGGCCAGGCCCAGGACCATGCTGAAGAAGGAGGCGGGAACAGGGAGCTTGGCGGGAGGCAGGGGGGTGCTCAAGGGGAAGGTCCTCAGGTGGAATGCCGCGCGGGTTCGGCCGTGTCGCTGGGCAGTGTAGGCGTGGAAGGCCGTGTCGGTGCGGCGTCGCCGTCCAGCAGGGCCCGCAGGCGGGCCTGGTCCTGCGCGCTCGCGGGGTTGAACACCATCATGCCCAGGTCCGGCCGTCCTTCCACGCTGAAGCTTGAATACTCCAGCGTCAGCGTGCCGGCCTGCGGGTGGCGCAGGCGCTTGCTGCCTTCGCCCTGGGCGTGCACGTCGTGGGCCTGCCACAGGGTCGCGAAGTCGGGGCTGGCGACGCACAGCTCGTCCACCAGGGCCTGCACCTCGGCGGCGGCCCAGGTGGCACGCGCGGCGTCGGCGCGGAAGGCCGCCACCACGTAGCGGGCCACGCTGTCCCAGTCGAACTGCTTGGCCCGCGTCGCCGGGTCCAGAAAGATGCGGCGCAGGATGTTGCGCTGCCCGGGCGGCAGCGCGCCGTAGCCGAACACCAGGTCGGCCGCGCGGTTCCAGGCCACCAGGTCCCAGGTCAGCGTCTTGATGTAGGCCGGGCTCCAGGGCAGGGCGTCCAGCAGGCGCTGCAGCCGTGGCGACACCGCGCTGGTATCCGCCGCGCCTGGGGGCACGGGCCGCGCCGGCGCGCGTCCAAGCCCGAGCAGGAAGAGGTGTTCACGCTCGCCCTCAGTCAGCATCAGCGCGCGGGCGATGCGGTCCAGCGCCTCGCCCGAAGGCGGGCCGCCGCGCCCCTGCTCCAGGCAGGTGTACCAGGTCTGGCTGATGTGGGCGAGCTGGGCGACTTCCTCCCGGCGCAGGCCGGGCGTGCGGCGCCGCGTGCCGGCGAATCCGAAGGCGGCCGGGTCCAGCCGCGTGCGCCGGTTGCGCAGGTAATGGCCCAGGGCGTTGTGGTCCCTGGGGTTCGCTTTAGTGCCGGCTTGTGCGCCCGCTTTGCTGTCCGTCATAGGCCTATCCATGGGCTCATCCTGTCAGTCTTCATACTACGATAACGTCCCGACTTTACCCCTATCGCCGGAACGCGGACAGTGCCACCTGTTTTCTTCAACAGGAGCGAAAGATGCGTATTTTTGTGACGGGTGCGAGCGGTTTCGTGGGCTCGGCCGTGGTGCGGGACTTGTTGGGTGCGGGCCACCGCGTGCTGGGCCTGGTGCGGTCCGATGAAGGCGCGGCGGCGCTGACGGCCCAGGGCGCCGAGCCGCTGCGCGGCACGCTGGAGCAACTGGACGTGCTGCGCGCGGGCGCGGCGGCGGCCGACGGCGTGATCCACACCGCCTTCAACCATGACTTTTCCCGCTTCGCCGACAACTGCGCGCTGGACCGGCGCGCCATCGAGACCCTGGGCGAGACCCTCAAGGGCTCGGGCCGGCCCCTGGTCGTCACCTCCGGCCTGGCCCACCTGGCCCGCGGCCGGCCGGCCACGGAAGCGGATGTGCCGCCCGTGGACCCGCAGGTTTTTCCCCGCGTGTCGGAAGCCACGGCCATGGGCTTCCTAAGCCAGGGCGTGCGCGCCATGGTCGTGCGCCTGGCACCCACCACGCATGGCACGGGCGACCACGGCTTCGTGCCTTATTTGATCCGCTTCGCGCGCGAAGCCGGGTTTGCCGCCTATGTCGAGGATGGCCAGAACCGCTGGTCAGCGGTGCATCGCCTGGACGCCGCAGTCCTGTTCCGCCATGCCGTCGAGCGCGGCGAGGCCGGGATGCGCTACCACGCCGTGGCGGAAGAAGGCTTGCCCTTCCGGCAGATCGCCGAGGCCATTGGCCGGGGTCTGGGCCTGCCGGTGCGCAGCCTCACGCGCGAAGAGGCTGCCGCGCACTTGAAGTGGCTGGCCGGTTTCGCGGCCATGGACATGCCGGCGTCGAGTGCGTGGACGCGTGGGCAGTTGGGGTGGGCGCCGACGGGGCCGGGGCTGATGGCCGATTTGGCGGGTGCGGACTACTTCAGCGCTTGACGGCGAGCCGCCTGGGGCGGACAGGCAGCCTGTCTGTCCCAGTGGCGCCGCCTGGCGATGGTGCGTCTCGGACAGCCGTTGGCGAAAAGCCGAAACGCTTTTTGAACCGCACTGAAAAGCGGGAAGCCGATTCGTAGCCGACTTGGTAGGCGATGTCCGAAATCGGGTGATCGGTGACTTGCAAGAGCGTCAAGGCGGTGGTCATGCGGACATCGATCAGAATGTCGTTGAAAGACTGGCCCAGCGTTGCAAGTCGGCGTCGAAAAGTTGCTTCGCTCATCGCAAGCGCATGGGCCAGATCCTTGGAGACCCAGGCCTTTTCCGGTGCGGCACCGATCATGCGCCGGATCTTTGCATGCAAATCGGAAGGGGGCTCTGGATCAAAGACCCATCCCGAATGAGCCAGCCAGGCCAGCACCTCCTGCATGCGATGCTCAGCGATGTACTGGGGAACACGGTCGGGCGAGGTGATGGCCAGGCAGGCACGCTCATATGACTGCATGAACTCGCTACCCAGTCCCTGCAACGCAGCGACATCTTTCAGCTTCTTGTGATGGGGGTAAGCGCTCTCCATCGTGGAGATGATCGAGGTGGCGCCAACGATCCAGGTGGACTCGAACTGCCCCCGTTCGGTTTCGTTCTGAACATCGCAGGTCGTGCCCGGCGCGATCGCGATGGCATCGCCGGGCGACAAGACCAGGGTCTTGCTTCCAACCCTCACGGTCTTTCGGCCTCGTCTCAGCAGAATGAGCGAGGGGTGGTCGGTGACGAAGGTGTGCACGAGCAGATCACTGCGCTGAAGAACCGATGCCGTCAAACCGACGTCCTGTCGCGACCAGACGGTTCGTCGGATTCGGGGTTCTCCATTTATGCGTGGACTCGACATGGGTCTGGAACGTCAATGGGCGTGATGCAGGCATTTTGATCGGGTCGGCACAGCAATTGGCTGTCTCGGCACGCTCGGTTCGGGGCTCCGCTTCTAAGCTTGGTCCGACCTTTGAACAACGAAGTCGGAGAAGACCGGATGATTCTTTATACCTCCCCGCTGGCCTGTTCGTGCGCCGCGCACATGATGCTGATCGAGCTGGACCTTCCTCATGAAATCAAGTTCGTTGATATCTACGCGCAGCCGCACGCCGTGATCGACGACGGGCAGCTCTACGCCAACGTGAACCCCAAGAACGCAGTGCCCGCGCTGAGGCTCGACTCCGGTGAGCTGCTGACGGAGATCGGCGTCATCCTGCAATACATCGCCAACTTGAAGCCGGAGTCGGGCCTGCTGCCGACAGCAGGCAGCTTGGCGCGTTACCGGGTGATGGAGTGGTTGAGCTACGTGGGCTCCGACGTGCATAAAACGATCGGACCCCTGTTCCATCCGCAGATGCCGGAGAGCGCGAAAGACATCCATAGGCAGAACCTTCGGCGCAGACTGACGTACATCGAAGAACAGTTGGCGCATCAGCCTTATCTGGCCGGCGAGACCTTCACCGTGGCGGATGTCTACCTGTTCGTGATGATCGGGTGGGAGCCCTACTTCAAGTTCGACGTGGCACCGTATCCCCACCTGGCCAGATTCCATGCGCGCGTTGCATCAAGGCCGTCGTTCGCGCAAGTCATTCAGCGCATCACGCCGGCACTGAAGCGCATGAAGCTGCCGGTCTTTCCCAGCCCAGGACCCCGCGAACCAGCTGGACGCCGCCACGGCCCTGCACCTGGCCTGCGCCGAGCGCGCGGGCGCCAAGGGCGTGGCCACGTTGAACGAGGCCCTCGCGCGTCAGGCCCAGAAACTCAAACTCAAACCGGTGCCTCTCTCGGCCTAAGCGCCAAGTCGCGCGGCCCAGGTGGCCGAGCTTTTGTATCCACCCGTATCGGTCGCTCACATTGTCGACAAGAGGGCTCCCGCCTTGTCGACCTTTCCGATACAAAGCTACAAACTCATACAAATCGCCCGCCCTGGAACGTGGTGCAGGGCTCTTGCATCCGGCACACTGCAGCCACTACTGCCGCTCTTCATCCGGCGCCGCATCCGACCTAGGCGATCAGGTCCCGCGCGCGGCCTTGAGAATCCGAGCGGTGTCTTGTCATTGGGGGCGCAGCCCGTTTCATTTCACACCATGTCCAGAACCGCCACCACTCCCCGGAAAACAGCCTCTGCGCGCAGCAGCGCCGCCGACACGCGCACAGAACACCAGAAGGATGTGATCAATCGCCTGCGCCGCATCGAAGGCCAGGTCCCTTTCCGACACGAATTCCTAATGAATTGGTTCCTTATTGGACGAAAATTTTGTATGGTAAGCACTTTTTTTTTGTCCTAAGCTTTTTTTTAAAGAGTTGTAAATAAATTTACGACAATTGGAGTTAT
>JARJFC010000094.1 GCA_029310945.1 Leptospira sp. 96542 | reverse complement strand
GACATCTGCCACGATCCTTGAAATGCCTTGGGTGGTCGTAAGACCCAAATCCACAGCACCTTTTGTGTTGGGGTGATTATCTTTTGTGAGTAAAAAGTCTAACTGTTCAGTTTCTTTGTATTGAGCATCAGAAACACGAACTTCCCATAACACTTGTTTTCCGCCCAATTCTTTAGTTATGGATTCCAAAGTAGATTTGATTGCAGCCAAGGTTTCGTTCGTCTCATGCGCACCACCAATGATGGCAATAGACTTAGCTTGTTTCATTCGTTCCACAACCATTGGTAAAACTTCCGAAGAGGTTGAAGGATTTCCTTGTTTTAGATAAGAAAATAATCTATTTTCATTCATCCAATCCAAATCAAAACGACCTTTGTCACAAAGAAAGAACATACCTTGGTCGTAATTTTCACGAACCATATAACGATACATTTTATTATCACGAACATTTGTAGTTACATTACAACCAGTAGAACACCCATGACAAACGGATTTATGCGATTTATACCACCACACTCTCGATTTAAACAAAGTTTTGTTGTTTAAAAGGGCTCCCACAGGACAAATATCTGCCAAAGCACCTTGGTAGTTGTGATTGATTGGTTCAGAATTCGCAAGGCCGATGAGTGAATGGTTTCCTCTTTCAAACAAACCTAAATTAGACTCGCCAACTTTCTCTTCTTCGAAACGAACACAGCGGTAACAAACAATACAACGATTGTGATTGATGATAAGATTAGTTCCAATTTCTTCTTGGGGAACATTTCGTTTATCAAACTCAAAACGAGAGTGACCTGTGCCAGATCCAAAAGCATTGTCTTGTAATTTACATTCACCAGCTTTGTCACAAACAGGACAATCTAACGGATGATTTGCGAGTAAAAACTCCATCGTACCAGCGCGAGCTTCTTTCACTCGATCAGATTTAGTAATGATGCCCATACCTTCCTTTACAGGAGTGTTACAAGCTGCTTGGAGGCGCGGAACACCTTCAATTTCAATCAAACACATACGGCACATCCCCACAATGGAGAGAGCAGGATGATAACAAAAATAAGGGATTTCAATACCGACTTCTTTCACGGCATCAATGAGGTTTTTCTTTTCGTCGACTTCGTATTCGAGTCCGTCTATCTTTATCTTAACCAAAGAACAGGCCCCCTGCGTTTGATTTGAGCTTAACTAAGGAATTTGTCAAACCTTCATTTTGAAATTATATTTACTTCGGAAAGGTACGGATATGTTTTCAAATCCACCACCGTTTCTTTGAAATAAACAGAATCCAAAAACAAAGAATGGCCTCGGACATTGCTATTTTTAACAATTTTAGCCACCAATTCATCCAAGATCTTGAGAGCACTGGCCTCCCAAAAGAATTCTTTATCGAGATTGATTCTCAAATTGGTAACACTTGTGCGACCAGAAAGAAAATGGGCAAATTTATTGTACAATTCTTCGAGGGATTTTTTGCTCGGGCAACCTTTCACTTCCATCAAAAGTTGGGAAACAGATAGATCTTTCAAAGAAATTTGTAATGGATGTTCTTTTTTATCCACAATCATCTCTGGTTTGAGTTGCAAAAGTTGTGCAATTTTTTCAAGGAGTGCATTGGTCGCAACTGGTTTCAAAAGATAAACATTCACTCTACTATTGGCTGCACGAACAACCTGCTCTTTTTCACTGACAGATGTTAACATGATAACAGGTGTGTTTCGGATATGGTCCTTTCCTTTTTCTAAAAAGGAAAGCCCATCCAGATACGGCATCATCACATCACTAATTACCAAATCGAAGCTGGCATTTTTAATTTTTGTAAGCCCACTCATCCCATCTGCCACATGGGTCACATCAAAATTATAACGCTCAAGCGTGTGTAACAAAAGCTTGGCGGTACTTTCATCATCTTCCAGTAGCAAAATTTTAAATACTTTTAACTTATCCATAACAAACTCTATATTCTCAATTTTGGTCTGGAATTTGATTTAAATTCGCATACTTCAAAAACCATTTTGGTTGGAGAGCCCTTTGGTAGAGGTAAGCATCAAGTAACACTAAATTGATCACTGCTTCCACAATGGGTACGGCTCTTGGTAAAACACAAGGGTCATGCCTGCCCTTAGCTTTGAGAGTTGTTTCTTCATTTTTAGAATTTACCGTTTTTTGTTCTTTTTTTATGGTAGATGTTGGCTTAAAGGCCGCACGAATCACAAGTTCCATACCATTGGAAATCCCACCTTGGATGCCCCCTGAATTATTGGTTCTTGTTTTGACTTTTCCTGTTTCTTGTTCTACATAAAATTCATCATTATGAGAGCTCCCCGTTAGGCGAGTGCCTGAGAAACCAGAACCAACTTCAAAACCCTTACAAGCAGAAATGGATAAAATCGCTTTTGCCAAATCTGCATCTAACTTATCATAAACGGGATCTCCAAGTCCTGGAGGGATATTTTTCACTATGGCTTTGACCACTCCACCCACAGAGTCCCCTTCGTCTCGGAGTTTACGAATGAGGGTTTCCATTGTATCATTGGACGATTTTTTTGGACACCTTGTGGGAAACCCATCCACTACATCCCTAGAAACAGGGTATTCCGATTCAGAAATTTCAGAGTCGATGGGACCAATGGAATCCACCCAACCAATGGTTTGGATTCCCAGTTCTCTTTCTAATATAACGCGCGCTAAACCTGCGGCTGCCACGCGACCTATGGTTTCGCGAACCGACGATCTTCCTCCGCCAACATGTGCCCTGTGTCCATATTTTTCGGAGTATGTATAATCGGCGTGGGAAGGGCGAAACACCAAGGCCATTTCATCATAATCACTTCCAATGGTATTTTGGTTGTTCACCTTCATGAGGATGGGGCTACCAGTCGTTTTTCCTTGGAAAACTCCCGACTCCACAATGAGTAGGTCTGCTTCATCCCTTGGTGTGGTGAGATCGTTTTGCCCGGGTCTACGCCGAGTGAGATCCTTTTGGATTTCTTCCTGTGGAAACGGCAGCCCTGCAGGGATCCCATCCACGACTACCCCAACAGAAGTTCCATGGGACTCACCAAATGTTGACACTCTAAAAATTTTTCCCCAAGATGAAGGCATATGTGGACAATGAAAATGGAGATTGCATTCTCTCCAATTAAGTTTTTTTAATGAAATTTAGGATGGATTTGGCCGCTATCAACCCAAAGGCTTTGGTACTTACCCTTACCATCCATCTTTTCATTTTGGGTTTGGTTTACTTGCATTCAATTCCCTCAAAAGAAGCAGAGGCACACACCCATTTCCAATTGCAGATGGGTGCAGTCGAAATCACCAACCCAAAAGAATCTGCTGAAGGTTTAGGAAAGAGTCAAAATTCCCAATCAAACCAAATTTCTGAGGTGGGAACCAAAACCACTGAACAAGAAATCTTAGAATTCCAAAACAAACTGAGTTACCCCGCCCTTGCCCTTGAACAAAATTTAGAAGATATATGCCAATACCGAGTATCAGTTGATGAAAACGGTTCTCTTGGAAAACTGGACGTGATCACTCCTTGTCGTTACAGCGTTTTTGATAAGCAGGTAAGGGAACAACTTTCGCGTTGGAAGTTTGTCCAAACCAAGGGGAAAAACTTTATACTACCCATTAGGTTCCGCTTAGATGCCAGAGATTGAAAACAATATACCCGAAAAATTTTGGCATATCCTATACACAAACCCACGTTCCGAAAAAAAAATGGGAGCCTTACTCAAAAAATATCATATTGAAAATTATGTACCCGTACGAAAAGAACGGAAAAAATGGTCTGACCGTTTTAAGTGGTCAGAGTTCCCCGTTTTTCCTTCCTATGTGTTCGTAAAAATTGAATTTTGGAATGAAAAAACAAAAGTACTCCAACTCCCGGGGGCTCATCATTTTATTTTTGACAAAGGAAACCCAGGCGTTGTTTCCGAAGAAATCCTCGAAGATTTACGCAAAGGTTTAGAATCTTATAACGACACCATCCAAGTGGTTCCAGATCACGTTTTAGAGAAAGGAAAAATGATCCGCGTTATTGACGGCGCATACAAGGGCAAAACTATGGAAATTATCAAACGTAAAAACAAGGCGATGGTCATTCTACGATTTGAAGCAATGAAAATTGCAACCAGTCTTGAAATCCCATTAGAATTTTTAGCCTGGGAGGAATTATTATGAACCAAAACATCATGCAAATCATTGGCCAAGCATTGGATGATGAAATTTCTTCTCTCGTACATTTTCGAAAAGAACTCGACCCATCCATCAAAGATTGTATTGAACTCATTTTAAAATCCAAAGGAAAGGTGATTGTCACAGGTGTTGGCAAATCAGGAGACATTGCGAAAAAAATCTCCCATACACTTTCTTCCACTGGAACTTCTGCTTATTTTTTGCACCCAACCGATGCTTCTCATGGTGATTCTGGAATTGTTGGTGCTGATGATGTGGTTCTTGCCATCGGAAAAAGTGGCGAATCGGAAGAGCTTAATTATATACTTCCCACCTTACGAAAGATTGGTGCGAAGATTGTTGGTATCACCGCCAATCCAAAATCCAAACTAGCGTCTTTGTCGGATATAGTTATCATCACACCTGTGTTAAAAGAAGCTTGCCCCTTGGATTTAGCACCCACTTCTTCGACAACCATCGCCCTGGTTTTGGGAGATGCCATCGCCGTTACTTTGATGGAACTAAAAAACTTTAAGGCTGATGATTTTGCCCTCTACCATCCAGCAGGAAGACTTGGCAAAAGACTTTCGCTCTACTTAGATGATGTTATGCGGAAAGGCGATAATAATGCTTCTGTTTTGGAAACAGCAAAACTTCCAGAAATTCTGAAAGAAATCACGGAAAAAGGAATCGGAGCCACGGGAGTTATAGACAAAAATTCCAAACTTGTTGGTCTTATCACCGATTATGATATTCGTAAATTTCTCACAAAAAAAACGCTCACTCCCGAAGTCTCTGCAAGTGAACTAATGAATGGCAAACCAAGTTGTTTTTTACCAACTGACAAAGCTTATGATGTTTTACTCAAAATGGAAAATAAGGAACGCCCGTTTTCTGTTGCCCCCGTTGTAGACAAAGAGAACAACTTTGTTGGAATGATTTCACTCCACGATTTATTACAAAAAGGATTATAAAATTATGCCCGAATCTTATAAAATCATCGCATCACTTGGTGAGGAGGATTTACGGAACCTACAAAAAAAAGATACAAAAGACATTGATGTTTTAGAAATCAGATTGGATCTTTTTTCCAGAAACTACATCCAAAAGGAAATGAAAAAAAAGATTCGTACTTTGGGTTTGCCAGCATTGTTTACATACCGCCGTGCAGAAGACAGTAGTGTTCGTTCCTATGTAAAACTTTTTCCCGAAGATGTAGAAGGAATTTTAAAAGATTTTAATGATAATTCAAATTATTTGGACATCGAACTCAATCGCGAGGACACAATATTTAAAAATTATGAAAATCTAAATTTTCGAATTATTTATTCTTATCATTCATTTAAAAAATCAATCCATGCAAAAGAAATGAGGGACTTTATTGCTAATGCGAAAATTGTTAAAAAGAAAAATCCAATTTTTAAGTTTGCAATCACACCAGAAGACATTGAAGAAACTGCAGATTTTTTAAACGATATCAAAATACTTTCTAAAACAAATACAATGATTGGTATTTGTATGGGAGAACTCGGAATTATATCCAGAATTTTTGGTGACAACTTTCATTCTAGCTACACCTATTTGACGCTAGGTGAACCAAAGGCTCCTGGTCAAATTGCCATCGAAACCTTTAAAAAACTAAGAACTGATTTATTCAAAACAAATACTAAGGAGAAGGAGGAGTCGTAACACTCCCTCCTTTTTTTTGAACGAATTCTTGGAAACTTGGATCTTTCCAAATTTCCTTGAAGTCTTTTTCTAATACTTCTAATTTCCAATATTCCGCATTCAAATCCGCCGCAAGTTTTAGCTGTTCCTTTGCATTTGGAATTTCATTCTTTTTGGCATGGATCCTTGCCAGCAGATAATGCGCAGCCGATGAACCTTTTACTTTTTGCAAAACGGGTAGAGCCAAATCCAAACGATTCAAATAGAATAAATTTTTACCTCTGTAAAACAAATACTCTCTAGTTTCGTTTACAGAAACATCTGGTTCCAAAACCTTAAAGTAAGATTCAGCCTTTTCTTGTTGGCCAATTTCTATGAGTTTACGAGCCATTTTTAAAAAACCCAAATGGAACTTATCTGGCATTTTATTAGGTTCACCAAACTCGGATTCCAAACTTTGTTGGTATTTGGTAAAACTAGTTTCAAATTTTTTAGTTCGTTTGCCCGACTCAAACAGACAAACAAAACGAAACATATGAGACTCGGTTAAATTTGGATTCAAAACCAAAGATTTATCAGCATAATTAATACATTCATCCCACTTCGATTGACTATGGTATAACCGTGCAAGGGATGTGAGAGGAGGGTCTTTTTGTAATTGTTTGTAGGCTTCTAAATAGGAGGTTTCTGCTTTATTAAATTCGCCTAACTTCTGAAAAGCAAAACCTTCGTTTAAATACACATAATATAAAAACACATTGGTATCTTTTGAAAAAGGATTCTTTTTAGCTCGTTCAAATGATTCAATGGCAGATTTAGGATCATCTAACCTAAGTTTGGTAACTCCCAATTTATAATGATATCTAGTTCGACCTGGATTTTTTTCGATTAACAAACTAAGGTTTTTCTCTGCTAAATCGTATTTTTTTTCATCAAATAAGGCCAAAGCATAATCCCAACGTAAGTCTTCATTATTTGGATTCGAATTGAGTGCTGCCTCATAAGATTCACTCGTTTTGGTAACTTCTGGTTCCGTTGTGACTGGTTCTGTTTTTTTAGTATGATCTTTTTTTGGATCATTTTGTTTAGGCTCTGTTTTAACAGGCGCTATATAGGTGGTGTTTGCTCCCGGATTACCTCGGTTTGAAACAGCCCTATTGTATATTTTTTGCATTTCCTCATTATGAGGATCATACTTCAAATAACGAGAGGAATAAGCGGCAGACAGATTCCAATCTTGGTGATAGTTAAAAAATAGTGCAAGTTTTAATAAAACAGTTTTGCGTTGTGATTTTTCTAAATCCAATTCCGCTGCTTTTCGAAAATTGGATATAGATTTTGGGTAATCTTTTTTATATTCGTAAATATAACCCAAATACATGTATGCTTCACCATTTTGCGGGTGTAAGTCGGTATATTTAGTAAATTTTTTTATAGCTTCACCATACGCTTTTTTTGAAAACGCTTGTTTTGCTTCCTTCATTAGGCCGCTGTCTATGGCCAAAAGGGAAGTAGTGAAAAACACTAACGTAAAATAAATGGAAATATATTTCCGCACAAGTTCCAATCTACTTGGAACCTGTGGGAATGAAAGGGATTTTTCGAAAAAAATTAGACCTTTGTTCTTTCTTCTTTTTCGGCTGCTAAATTCCTGGCTGCTCGCAAAACAACACTCATAGTGGTTATCTGCGGATTTACGGAAAGTCCCGTAGGGTAAACTGACGCATCCATGACAAATATGTTTTTATGACCATAAATTTCCAAATTTAAATCAACGGCGCCTTTTTCTGGGTCATTTGCTGATTGGATTGAACCATGTGGGTGCGCTGAACCCACAGTGATATCACCAGGTTTGAAACTTTCACCGAGTATCCACTCAAAATTGTCATTGCCTTGGACTTTGTAGGGCTCTTTGAATCTGGTAAAAGGAAAAACCAGTTCCTTAGCACCAGCCGCCACTGTGATTTCTGCCAATGTTTTTAAACCACGTAGTAAGTTCAAACCGTCTGTGGGTGTTAGTTCATAGTAAACTTTCCTTCGACCAAAACTCCATTTGACACTGGCATTGGTTTCTCCATCAGCTCCGTCACGCACAAGTACGATACCAGCATTCATTTTGGTAAAATCTTTCATCACATCAAACTGTGCTTTTCCGTAAAAAGGAACCAAAGAAGAGGCAAGTGTGGGTCGGTAAGGTGCAGCCTCCAACCAAAACCCGTAGCCGGTTCCGTTTTGGTTGTGTCCGTCTTTCACAACGATGGATTGGGGTGGACCTTCAAACATTCTGATTTCTTTATCAAACTTTCCAAAAATTGTTGAGGTTGGGTGCACTTTGAGATTTCGTCCCACCCAATCATTCCCGATTCCACTCCGTTGCAAAAGGGCAGGTCCTTCAATGGCTCCTGCACTCACTATGACGACGGGTGCTTTGATTTCCATCACATCGATGACTTCCGACGGAGCTTTTTCGTAAGCGTCAGGTGTGAATTCAGCCACAACGGTTTTGAGTTTTCCGTCTTGGATTTTGACCGCGCGCATATTGGAAACCACAGTCGCTCCTGCTTCGATTGCATCAGGAATCCAAGTGAGAAAGGCGGATTGTTTTGCATTGATGGGGCAACCAAGACCACAATGTCCTGTTCCAATACAACCTCTGTTATTGTTTTTTAATACCTGCGGATTGAGCCCTAGTTTTTTACTCCCAACCCGTAAGATGTTATTATTGGCGTTGATTAGATTTTCTGGCACATCATGCACTCCCAAACGTTCATGCACTTCTGATACAAAACCATCCATCTCATCGCGTGAATAACTTTGCCAACCAAACCTTTCATTCCATTCTTTGGTCACATAATCGGGAGGGTACAACGAAGTTTGCCAATTGATGGTGGTGGAACCGCCAACCGTTCTTCCCTGCAAAATGGATATGGTTTGTTCCTCAGAAACAATGAACCCTGCATCTCTGTACAACCGAGCTTGTGATAAAAACTCATCTGAATTGAACTGTGCTGGTGTGAAATAACTACCCTCTTCGATCAGTACAACTTTCCAGCCGTTATGCGATAGTTCTCGTGCCGCAACAGCACCACCAGCACCTGATC
>JARJFC010000093.1 GCA_029310945.1 Leptospira sp. 96542 | reverse complement strand
GCCGGTGGACACGTCCTCGGCGCAGGCGCGCACCGGCTGGGCCGCCTGGACGGCCGAGCAGGCAGCCACGGCGCGCCAGCGCTATGACTTCCACCAGATCCGTCAGCGGCGCGAGGCGCGGGAAAACGATGAACGGCTGGCCGCCAAGGCCCGCGCCAAGCTGGCCGATCTGCCCGCGCACAGCCTGCTCACCGACCCCGCCCTGCTGGAACGCAAGCGTGCCTTGATCGAGGCCGCCCTGGCGGCGGCGGCCCTAAGGGCAAACGCCAAGGCCGCGCCGCGCGAGGACGAAACGCCCCCACGCGACACACCTGGGCGAGCATGAGGCGCCCCCTCCCTCTTGAACGCCTGGGTCCCTGGGCCACGCTGCTGGCCCTGTCCACGCTGTTCGTGGCCTTGCTGGAGTGGATCGGACTGCCTGCGGGATTCCTGCTGGGCCCCATGCTCGCCGGCATCCTGGCGCGCAACCTTGGCCGTCACCCGGGCGCGAAGTCCGGGGCGCCTGCAGGAACCGAGGGCACGGAAGCACGGCACGACGGCCCGCGCATCCCGGTGCTCGGCGTGAACCTGGCGCAAGCGGTCGTGGGCCTGCTGATCGCGCGCACCGTCACCCCCGACATCGTGCACACGGTGCTGGACCACTTAAATACAGTATACGCCGGTCCGGCAATCTCGTCATCCACCGCTGGTCCGCCCACGGCACCTTCGCCCGCCTCCGGTGGGCAAGGCACCTCGCCTCCTGGGCTACAGCGTCTGGGCGGCGCGATGGATCGCGGCCCGGATGCGGGGGTACGTGCCGCAACGGCACACATGGCCGCTCATCGCCGCGTCGATGTCGGCGTCGCTGGGCCGGGGCTGGCGCGCCAGCAGCGCGCAGGCCGACATGATCTGCCCGCTCTGGCAGTAGCCGCATTGGGGCACGTCCAGTTGCTGCCACGCGGCCTGGACCGCCGTGGCTTCACGGCTGTTCAGGCCCTCGATCGTGGTCACCTTGCGTCCCGCCACGGCGGCCACGGGGACCGAGCAGGAAGGCGTCGGGCGGCCGTCGAGGTGGACGGTGCAGGCACCACACAAGGCCTTGCCGCAGCCGTATTTGCTGCCCACCAGGCCCAGCTCACCGCGCAGCACCCACAGCAAGGGGGTATCGGGCTCGGCATTCACGTTCACGGTTTGCTCATTGATGTTCACACGCATGGGGTTTCTCCTGGATTCAAGCCAGGCTCAGGGGCAACTGGCGCAAGCGCCGGCCCGTGAGCGCGTGCACCGCGTTCGCGACCGCGGCGGCGATGGGGGGCGTGCCGGCCTCGCCCACGCCAGTGGGGGGCTCGGTGCTGGGCACGATGTGCGTCGTGATGACCGGGCATTCGTGCATGCGCAGCGGAGCGTAGTCGTGGAAGTTCGATTGCTGGACCTGGCCTTGCTCGATGTCGATGCGCCCATGCAGCACCGCGGACAGCCCGTAGACGATGCCGCCTTCCATCTGCTGGCGGACCAGGTTGGGGTTGACCGCGAGGCCGCAGTCGATGACACAAGTCACCTCGTGCACCCGGATCGTCTGGTCCCGGGCGACGGACACCCGCGCCACCTGCGCCACCACGCTGCCGAAGGATTCGTGCACGGCCAGGCCCAGCGCCTGGGGCTGGCCGTCGGCCGTGGGTGCCTGGGGCTGGCCCCAGCCCGCCATCCGGGCCGCCGTTTCGAGCACCTGCAGATGCCGGTGCTTACCGGCCAGCAGGGAGCGCCGGAACACCACCGGATCGGTCCCGGCCGCCACGGCCAGTTCGTCGATGAAACTCTCCACGAAGAAGGCATTGAAGGAATGGGCGACCGAGCGCCAGATGCCCACGGGCACCTCGGATTCGAGCATGGCATGCCGCGCCCGCATGTGGGGGAACTCGTAGGCGATGTCGGCGGCGCCGTCCCGGCTGACGTTCATCAGCGCCGGCTGGCCCATGCTGGACCCGGCGATCCGGTAATCCCAGGCGCTCACGCGCCCCTCGTCGTCGAGCACGGCCTCGCAGCGCCCCACCATGGCGGGGCGGTAGAAGCCGTGCGCCATGTCCTGCTCGCGCGTCCACAGCAACTGGACCGGCCGACCCGGCACGGCCTTGGCGATCAGCGCGGCCTGCGCCACGCAGTCGGTGAAGGTCTTGCGGCCGAAACCACCGCCCATGAGCTGCGCGTGCACCCGCACCTGGCTCGGCTCGATCCCCAGCACCTGGGCCACGGTGTCGCGCACGACGGCCGGCCCCTGGCAACCCACCCAGACCTCGGCGGCGCCCTGGTCGAAGCGGACCGTGCAGTTCATGGGCTCCATGGCGGCATGCGCCAGGAAAGGCACCTCGTAATCGGCGCCGATGACCCTGCGGCCCGGGGACTGCAGGACCGTGTCGACCTCGCCGCGTTCGTACAGCACCGAGAACTCCTGGCGGCGCACCGCCTGGCGCAGGCTGGCCAGCACGTCGGCGCTGGACGCCGTCGCCGCCGCGCCAGGCTCCCAAGCCACGTCCAGGGCCTGGGCGGCGCGCATCGCCGCATGGGGCGACTGGGCGACCACGGCCACGCCGCCGGCGGTGAGGCCCCGGCCCGCCAAGCCACCGGGCTGCGGCGGCAAGGGCACGAACGCGCTGACGCCTGGCACGGCTCGGGCGCGTCGATCGTCGTAGTCCTTCACGCTGCCGCCCAGCACCGGGCACAAGCGCGCGCTGGCGTACAGCAGGCCCTCGGGACGCACGTCGATGCCATACACAGCCTTGCCGCTGGCCTTGGCCTGACTGTTGAGCTGGGGCAAGGGCTGGCCGATGATCTTGAACTCGGCCGGCGACTTGAGCGGGACTGACTTCGGCAGTGGCAGCCGCGAAGCCGGTTCGGCCAATTCGCCAAAGGACAGGCTGCGACCCGAGGCATGCAGGATCTGGCCGCGCTCGGCGCGGCACTCCGCGATCGGCACGCTCCAGAGGGTCGCGGCAGCCTGCAGCAACATCCGCCGAGCCGAGGCCCCCGCCTCACGCATGGGCAACCACTGGTCCCGGATGCTGGTCGAGGCTCCCGTGATCGCCAGCCCCGGCACCTCGCGCGCCAGCTTGCGCAGCAGGTGCGCCGCCACGGGCTTGAGCACGCGCCCTTCACCGCGCGGATCGAGGCCATCGGCCATCTTGGCGGCGAGCGCCTGGTTGTTGTAGATGCGGTCGTCGAAGGCCGGCACCACGCCCACCCTTGCCATGTCGGCGTCCAGTTCCTCGGCCAGCAGCATGGCGATGCCGGTGTAGATGCCCTGCCCCATCTCCATCCGGCACAGGGAGACGGTCACCGCCCCGTCCGGGCCGATGGTGACCCAGCCGTTGAGCCTGTGGCTGCCCGGGGGGCCATCCGGCGGCAGGTCCGCCACCAGGCGCGGACGCGGCGGCGCCGCCAGCCAGCCGATCCCCAGCACGCCGGCCGCGCCCACGCCGGCCAGGATGAAATTTCTTCGATTCAGTCTCATCATCATGATTCACTCCGTTGTGGGTCCAGGCCGACGGCGGCGAACAGCGCCAGGATGTCGGCGTGCCGTTCGGGCCAGGCGGCCAGGGCCTGCGCGTCGCCATCAAGCACGGCACGCACGAAGGCCACGGCGAGCGCGGCCGTGGCCTGCTTGGCCTTGGGGTTGAGGGCACCGCCCGTGCCGGCACGGTCGGTGAACATGCTGTGCGAGCCACCTTCATAGACGGCCAGCCACTTGCGCGGGCTGCCGATGGCGTCGAACACCGCCAGGCGGTCTTCGGCACCGCTGTAGTAGCCGGGAATGCGGATCACGTCCTCGGTGCAGGTGACGTGCAGGCTGGGCAGCTGCACCTTGCGCAGGATTTCGCGCGGCTCGGCCTCGCCATAGAAAGGCGGCGCCGACAGGACGATGGCGGCGCGCACCCGGTCGTCCCGCAGTTCGACCAGGCGCCCTTCGCGCTCGACGCTGGCGCCGCTGACCAGCAAGGTGGTGTTGGCTCCATAGCTGTGCCCGGCGGCGACGATGCGCTCGGCGTCGAAACGGGGTGCCAGTTCGCCCGTCAGCAGTTCGTCAAGCGCGAAGCGCACGTCCCGCGCGCGGGCGATGGCCTCGCTGTCTTGCGCCGCGGCCTGGAGCCGGCCCACGAGGTTGAAGATGTTGCCGCTCCAGAGTTGCCGGTCACTGCCCACATGCTGCAGATGCAGGCAGGCGATGCCATGGCGCGCGGCGTGCTGGCCCAGCCAGGTGTAGCCCAGGCGAGAGCCCCCAATGCCGTGCGAGAACACCATCAGCGGCACGGGCCGCGTGGCCTGTGGCAAATACAGGCGAGCGGGAACGGCACGTTGCCGGCGGGCATCGATCCACTCGATGTCGCGGGTGCTGAAAGCCCCGCGGCCGTCCACGGACTCCCCGCCCCCGGGCTGGGCCTGGGCGGTCCATGCAGGCCAGGTGCCGGTCACTGCGAGCGCGGCGCCCAGGCGCAACCATCGTCGGCGTTGCAGGTCCATGCGCTGCGCCTCAGAAACGGTAGAGATAACCGAGGACCAGGCCCGCCGGGCTGGCACGCTCGACCAAGGGGCTGTCGGTGATCGTGTCACCCAGTCGGCTGCCTCGCAGGTCCAGGAACAGGTTCTGCGCGGGGCGCAGGCCGTAGTCCAGGCGCAAGCCCAGTTCGAGGTTCAGCGTTGACGCGCCTTCGTAGCGCGGCCGGTCATTGCGCGCTTCCGACGCCTTGACGCCGTAGTAGTAGTCGACGTAGGCCCGGTCCAGCTGGATGGCGGCCAGCCGGGGCGTGAGGTGGAAGCGGCCGAAGCCCCAGTGGCGATCGGCCTGCAGCTTGAATTGCAGGCCGTCGCTGTAACCCGATGCGTCGGACAGCAGTTCGGCCGACAGGTTCACCACGGAGGTGCGCCAGACGGCTTCCCCACCCAGCCAGACCGCGTCCTTGCGCTCGTCCATGCCCTGCAGGTAGCGGGCGTCGGAGGCCTCGTAACCGTTGCGTGAATAACGCGCCTTGAGACGCAGGGCCACGGGTCCGGCGGAGGGCAGCTTGAGTTCCAGGCTGGGCCCGATCAGGCGCAGCCAGTCGTTCTCGTAGTAGAGCAAGGGAATGGCCTGGGCCTCGTTGTCCACGCCACGGTAAGGCCGCTGGTGCACGTCCGCGCCCAGGCCGATGCCCCATTGCGCCTCGGGACGCGGGGCTGGGTTCTCTTGCGCCCAGACCGTGCCAGCGCCGAGGGTGAGCGCCAGCACCACCCAGGCCCAGGACCGATGACGGGCGCCAGGGACCAGGGGCGAGACAGTGGACGATACGGATGCGAACTTCATGCAGGGACACTCCTGGAACGGAAAAAGCGGCAAGACCCAAGGGGGATACCATCGGCGGCTCCCGCCACGGGCGCCGCATGCCGTGATACTGCGCGAGCCGCTTTAAAAAGTCGTTATGAAGATGAACGATGGATGAAGACGGTGGGCCATGCGCGCCACGGGGCCGGGTCTTCATCCGGCGTTCATCCCTCCCGTTCACAATCGGATTTCCGCCGACCGCCCCTGGAACCCTCCGACTCGGACCATGCACCTGCTGCTCGTAGAAGACGACGCCATGCTCGCGGACGCGATCTGCGCCGGCGCGCGTCAGAACGCCTGGCAGATCGACCATGCGGACGACGCCGCGGGAGCGCGTCTGGCCCTGACCGACCACGCTTACACGGCGGTGCTGCTCGACATCGGCCTGCCCGGAGAATCCGGCCTGACGGTGCTCAAGGCCATGCGGGAGCGCTACGACGTGACGCCCGTGCTCATGCTCACCGCGCGAGGCCAGCTGAGCGAACGCATCCAGGGCCTGGACGCGGGGGCCGATGACTACCTGGTCAAGCCCTTCCAGGTCGACGAACTGTGGGCGCGGGTGCGCGCCGTCATCCGGCGCAGCCAGGGCCGCGTGGTGCCAGTCTTCACCTACCGCGATATCCAGATCGACCGGAGCAAGCGCCTGGTCACGCGCGCGGGCAAACGCATTTCATTGAGCGCGCACGAGTACCGCACGCTGACGGCCTTGCTGGAGCGGCCCGGCCACGTCGTCACGCGCGCCCACCTGGAGGACGTGGTCTATGGCAGCGGCGGCAGCATCGAGAGCAACACCATCGCCGTCTTCATCTACCAGCTGCGCCGCAAGCTCGGCGAGGACCTGATCACCACCCTGCACGGCCATGGCTACATGATTGGCGAGGCCTTGCCGTGAACTCGCTGCGCGGCAACATCCTGCGGGCCTTGGTCGGCACCATCCTGGCGACCTGGGCGCTGGCCCTAGTCGCCCTGTGGTTCTTCCTCAAGCAGAGCGAAACCAGCATCGCCGACAAGGGGCTCCAGAACTTCGCCACCCACATCCTGAACGCCATTCCCCCGGACACCAACGACCACGCCACCAAGAAGGTGCTTGCGGCCCCCACCTCCTCGCTGTCCGAGGACCCCACGCTGGTCTTCCAGGCCTGGTCCAACCGGTCGCAGCTGATCGCGCACACGCCGGGCGCCCCCACGACCGCGCTCAAGCCGGATTTCACCGACGGATTCGCCAGCCTCATGGCCGGTGGACAACGCTGGCGGGTTTACTCCGTGTCCGACAGCGGCCGGCGCCACCATGTGCAGGTGGGCCGCCTGCACAGCGAGCTCGATGCCGAGCTGCGGCAGAAAGCGGTGGCCATCCTCGGGATCCTGACGCTGCTGGTGTGCTTCGTGGGCATGATCACCTACGTCGCCGTGCGGCGTTCGCTCAAGCCCGTGGCGGAGCTGGAGGGCACGCTGCGCAAGCGCGGCACCTTCGACCTCACGCCCTTGTCGACCACCCACCTGCCGACCGAGCTGCAACCCCTGGTCGCCTCCTTCAACCGCGTGCTGACCCAGCTGGACGAAGCCGTGGAGAACGAGCGGCGCTTCATCAGCGATGCCGCCCACGAGCTGCGCACGCCCCTGGCCGCGTTGCAGGCCCAGGCCCACGTGGCCCTGCATGCGCGCACGGCGGCGGAAAAAGACGCGGCCCTGGTCAAGCTGGCCGCCGTGGCCGAACGCAACACGCGCCTGTCCGAGCAATTGCTGGACCTGGCGCGCCTGAACGCCGGTGAACACGCCCCTCGGCGCGAAACCGCCGACCTGAGCGAGCTGGCGATCCACGTCGCGCGGGAGTTCGAAATCTTCGCGCAAACCCGACAGCGGGCCCTGATGCTCGAAGTGGCACCCGCGCGCGTCGAGTGCAACATCGACGAAGTCGGCATCCTGCTGCGCAACCTCGTGGACAACGCCCTGCGCTACACGCCCGAGCAGGGACGCGTGCGCGTGCGCTGTGGCTGCATCGACACAAGTGGCGGCCCGGCGGCCTACGTGGAAGTGGCCGACGACGGACCGGGCGTGCCAGCGAACGAACGCGAGGCGATCTTCCGGCGCTTCCATCGCCTGCGGGGCAACGGCGGGCGCGGCAGCGGCATCGGCTCTTCCGATCTGGCCAGGATACCGACGATGACCACCACGACCATCAACTCGATCAAGGTGTAACCACCTGCGCTGACCTCAGCCCTCGCCTGTCTGCGTAGACCAGACGAACTGAACCACGCTCCCCGTCTGCGCATGTTCCCCATGTACGCTCCTTTCATGAACCAGGATGTGCCTGCATGCGGGGTGTCATGACTGCGGCGGCTGCAGGACACGCCGCCAGAGTCGATCCAGGATGGGACGCTGCACCAATGCCTCGTCCCCAGACGCCAGCGCACCCAACAGGAGGATGGACTGTCCCCAGGCGACGGCGGCTCCGGCCGGGATGGCGTTGAGATCCGCGCCTGCACTGGCGGGATACGCCGGACTGAAACCCCGCGCGGTGATGACGTACACCAGCACGCCATCGGCCAGCACCTGCAGCTCAACCAGGCATTCGGGCCGTCGCCCGGGCATCACACCGGCTGGAGGCCAGCCAGCCTGGTCCTGCGGCAACACCAGGCGCGCACCGCCCGCGCCAGTCCAATTAGCGCCCTGACGCCATGCGGGCGGCGCATCCCAGGCCGTGCGCATGAGCGCGGCCTCCGCCAAGACCGGATCACGCAAGCGCACCCCCGGAGGCACGCCGGCCTCACTTCCATCCGGCAGGCGCAATTCGGCTTCGCAGTGGCGCAAGGCCAGCTCAGCCTGCTGCTGGGCCAGGAGCTGCTGCCGCAGGTTGTGCGCGAAACGCTCGCCAGACACGGCGTTGCGCAAGACCGCGGCGGCCGACAGCGACAAGATCAGCAACAACACCATCACCACCAGCAGCGTCACGCCACGCTCGCGCCGCCGGGCAGCGCTGCTCGCGCGACGGTGACGCGAGCCTCCTTCAAGGAGCAAGCGCCCGTACACGGGTCGCCTCACCATGCCATCCGCCCTCGCAAGGTTGCCGTCGTGAAGTAGGCGCGACGGGGGTGCCGATCCTCGGCGCGCGCGGGCTCACCCTCGCAATCCCGGTAGTCCAGGGCGTCGTCTTCGCCCAGCACGGCCTCGCTGCCTCGCATCAACAGGCACAGTCGCACGCTGAGCACGCGGTTCCAATCGCCCACCGCCTCGGCGCCGACATAACGCGCCACGCGCCAGGGCGCGGCGGCCGCGGCCTCGCCATACCAGAGCCGCAGCCTTTCGACGTTGTCCACCAGGGGCTGACCCGGTGCCCCCTGGGCGCTCGCGCAGTAGAGCTCGGATCGCCCCGAACTGCCCGTGGACAGGTAATAACGGTTGCGCGTGGGGTGGTAACTCAGGGACAGGCCCGTGCCCTCGTTGAGTGTCAAGGTGTGGGCGGGCAGGCCGCTGCCCAGGCAATCCGAAGGCTGGCCTCCCGAGGTGGGAGAGCCTTCTAAATTATTCTTAAATATTTTATTTTTAAAAAATATATAAAATTCCTCATCCAAATCATTTACTTTTTTACCCAATTCTTCATTTGCTTCATTTAAAAAAACATTCACAAAACTTGGTAAATC
>JARJFC010000092.1 GCA_029310945.1 Leptospira sp. 96542 | reverse complement strand
TTTTTAAACAGATCCAAACAATAACTGTAACCAAACGATTGGCTCAATCTTAGTAATTTATAATTTTTTGTTATTCGAATCATCATTCTCATTTCAAATTTCGGCTGGCGGTGGATTGAACGACGGGGAGTCGGAGGCCGCGCGGAAATTTGGAGACTTGTTCGGAGGCGGGGACTGACTCAATAGTCCCAGTCCTCATGCCTCACGGGCAAGCTGTTGAGGCGCTTGCGCCAATGCTGCCAGTTCGGAAGGTGCAAGTCCAACAGCGCGACGAACCTCTCGTTATGAGTCGGTTCAAGCAGATGGACCAGCTCATGAACCACGATGTACTCCAGGCATTCGGGCGGTTTCTTGGCTAGGTCGGTATTGAGTCGGATGTAGCCTGAATCCGGCGTGCAGCTGCCCCACTTGGTCTTCATGCGCTGGACGAAGACGCGGCTGGCCTTCACGCCCAGCAAAGGCTCCCATCTTGCCAGCAGAGCTGGTAATGCATCCCTCAGCTGTTGTCGGTACCAGGCATCCAACACCTCTTCGCAGCGCGCCGCATCCGCACCGGGGCGAACTTGCAGGAACAACTTGCGCGGGCTAAGGCTCACGGTGGGCGCGGCATCCGCGTGGCTAACCTCCAGCAGGTAGCGCTTGCCCCACAGGTAGTGGCTCTCCTTGTTGAGGAATACGCGAGGCGTCTCACGCTCCTGGGATTGCAGCTTGCGCTGCTGCGAGCGTATCCAAGACAGCTTCGAGATTACGAAGAGGCGGATCGTGTCCAGCGGCATGGCCTGCGGCGCCGCGACACGCACCTTGCCCGCAGGCGGCAACACACTCAGGTGCACATGCTTGATCGCCTTGCGAGTGACTTCGGCACGCAACTCGCCCAAGTCGAGCACATCCCGCACGGGTCAATACTCCTTCTGAGCAAAAACGATGGGAAACAAGCGGTTCACTTCCTGGATGTCCTGCAACACCTCGAACATCGCCTGCTTCACCATCTGTTCCTTGGCCACCACGCCGCGCCAGCCGTCGGGTCGTTTGGTCTTGATGGCGGCGTCCAGCTTCAGCGCCCTGTCCAGCGCCGCCGTCTTGCCGGCATAGGGTTGCGTCTCAGCTTCCAGAGTGGCGTTGACGGCAACGTGGTCCTTCAGGTTGTTGTACAGAGCTAGTTGGCCTTGCGTCTTAAGTTGCGCGGGTGTGTCGTCGACTCTGCCAGCGCTCACCTTTCTGGCGACGTCGGCGATGCGGGCGAGATAGTCCTCGTATTCGATGGCCTTTTCCTTGCGTAGTCGAATGATCTCGTCCAGCAACGCCGACATCTTGGCGAAGTAAGCCGGGTCGGTCAGCTGCTCCTTCAGGATCTTGCTGCGGACGTTGTTCTCGATCGTCTCGGCGATGGAGTCCTTGTTGCCCTTCATGTCGCCCAAGCGCTCGGCAATCGCGTCGGCGATGCCGGTCTTGACGATCAAGTCCAGCAGGCCGATGCCGTCGAACGGCGAAATCTTCCGCGGTGCCTGGGCCTCGATGTAGGTGTCGATGAGGTGGCGCATGTCCGCCTCGTAGGGCTTCAGGTCCAGCGTCTCGCCGGCTGCCTTGCGAATGATTTCGCGCAGGTTCAGGTAGTGCTTCTGCAGTGACTTGAGATTGTCGATCTGTGCGGGCGTGTAGCCCGCCGCCTCCAGCTCATCGGCCAGATTCGCATAGGCGCGCACCAGCGCCACCACGGCCTTGTAGAGCGCCACGCGGTAGGGCTCGCGCAGCTTCAGGTCCTCGGCAATCTCGGTATTTCCGCAAAAGTAGTGGATGTGCTCCAGGTCGCCCTTGGGTGGTTCCACCGGCTCGCACAGCAAGGCCAGGGCCTCGATGGCGTCTTCCAGGCGTTCGTGCCCGATTTCCAGCCGGTCTTTGACCAGGATCTCCGGGTCGCTGCCGCCCGCGCTGTGGTCCAGCTCGGCGGTGTAGACGGCAATGGCCTTCTCCACCTTCTTGAACAAGTCTTTGTAGTCGACGATGTAGCCGAAGTCCTTGTCCTCACTATCCAACCGGTTGGTGCGGCAGATGGCCTGGAACAGGCCGTGGTCCTGCATCGACTTGTCGATGTAGAGGTAGGTGCAGGGCGGCGCGTCGAAACCCGTCAGAAGCTTGTCCACCACGATCAGCAGCTTCATCTGGGCGGGGGCCTTGATGAAGCGTTCCTTCACCTGCTGTTCGTAGGTCTCGGTTTTGGTTTTGCCGGGCTCGGCCAACACGTCCTTCAGCAGCTCGGTGTAGGTGTTGTAGATGAACTGCTTGTCGCTCTCGGTGTTGGCACCGGTCTCTTCCTTGCTCACATCGGAAGCCTGGGGGTTGTAGGAGGTGACGACCGCGCAGCGGCCCTTGAACACCGTCTTGCCGAACAGCACGAAATACTTGCATGCCTCGTAGATGCTGGACGCCACCAGAATGGCGTTGCCGCGCTCGTTCGACAGCCGCGGCTTGACTGCAAAGTCGAACACGATGTCGGCCACCACACGGTCCATGCGGGCGCGCGAGCTGAGCACGTTTTGCATCGTTCCCCATTGCTTCTTCAGCTCGTCCTTCTGCCAGTTGTTCAAGCCTCTGGTCTTGGCCTCGAACCACTGGTCGATCTGGTCAGTGTTGCCCAGCTTCTGGTCGATGTCTCGCGCCTCGTACACCAGGTCCAGCACCACCTTGTCTTCCACGGCCTCAGCGAACTTGTAGGTGTGGATATAGCCGCCGAACACCTCCAGGCTGGTCTGCGCGTCGCTCTTGAGCAGTGGCGTACCCGTGAAGCCGATGAACACCGCGTTGGGCATCATGGCCTTCATCAGGCGGTGCAGCTTGCCGCCCTGGGTACGGTGGCACTCGTCCACGAAAACATAAACCTCGCCCTGGGTCTGGCTGGGCTGCGCGGCCAGGTCGCGCAAGAAAGCCTCGAAGTCGTCAGTCCCCGCCTCCGCACCCCGCCGGCCAAATTTGTGCACCAGCGAGCACAGCAGGCGTGGGTTAGGCTGCGCCAGCTGAGCCATCAGGTCGCGGCCGCTTTGGCTGCGGTGGATGGTCTCGCCCGCGTCCTTGAACACGCGCTCAATCTGCCGGTCCAGTTCGTCCCGGTCGGTGATGATGGCCACGCGGGCAGCCGGTTTGTTCTCCAGAATCCAGCGTGCCAGCAACACCATCAGGATGCTCTTGCCCGCGCCCTGGGTGTGCCAGATGATGCCGCCGCGCCGCTGGTTCACATGCGTCTGAGCGGCCTTGATGCCGAAATACTGGTGCACACGGGGCAGCTTCTTGATACCTCCGTCGAACAGCACGAAATCGTGCACCAGCTCCAGCAGCCTGTCCTTGCTGCACAGCTTGACCAGGTACTTGTCGAGCTTGTAGCCGCTGTTGTCGGTCTCGTCTTCCTTCCAGCTCAGAAAGTACTTCTCTTGCGTCTCAATGCTGCCGTAGCGCAGGCCCTCCGAGTCGTTGCCCGCCATCACCAGCTGGATGGTGCTGAAGAACCAGTCGTTGAACTCCGGTTTCTGGTTCGACAGGCACTGGCGTATGCCTTCGGCCAGGCCCACGCGGCTGTTCTTCAGTTCCAGCACGCCCACGGCGATGCCGTTCAGGTACAGCACGAGGTCGGGCCGGCGTTCGTGGCCAGACATTCCACCGCCCTTGAGCGTCACTTCCTCCGCGATGGCGAAATCGTTGTTGGCCGCTTGCTTCCAGTTCACGAGATGAACCGTCTCGCTCACCTCGCCGGCCGCCACCTTCACTGACACCCCGTAGCGCAGCAACCGGTACACCGCCTGGTTGGCGGCGTACAGCGTGCGTCCGTGCACCGATGCCGCCGTGCGCAATTGGTGCAGGGCCGCGCTGATATGGACGGGGCTGTAGCCCTGTTTTGCCAGGTGGGCGGTCAGCAGTCCTTCCTCGATGCAGTGGTTGCCCGCGCGGTCCGACCAGTCACCCAGGTAGCGGTAGCCCAGCTGCTGGGTAAAGAGTGCAATCACCCGGTCTTGGGTGGCGCGTTCGGGCTTGTGGATACTGCTCATGTGGCCGTCCCTGGCTTTTATCCAAAATTACTTCGAAAAGGATAATTGCTTAAATTTTGTGCATTTCTGGCGCAGGCGCGCGCTGCTTTGACTCCATCATTGACCATTCCTCCAAAGAAATCTTCAATTCCGACAGCAGCTTAGCGAGCGGGTTCTCCTGTTTGGCGCAAAGATTTGGCGCAACCCAGGTCGATACACCGGGTTGTGAGCCAAACGCTGAGTTGACCTTTCAGGCACACGGCGTTGCCTTTCTCTTTTGCTTCAGTGCCGGATGAGCTTGAAGCTCACCTGGTAGCGGTAGAAGCTGACGCTGGGCACCGCAGCCAGGGCCCAACGCAGCCTCTGGTCATCGTCCAGCGCGATGATGGCGCCTTCCACGGTCTGGTGCGGTTCGGCGATCTGCTCTTTCACATAACCCATGTAACGCAAGATTTGGCCCACCACCACGTCCGAGGCGCGGCCGCGCTTCAGTTCCACCACCAGCAGGCGCTGGCCGTCCTTGCTGATGGCCAGGATGTCGATGGGGCCGGCGTCGGTGCCGTACTGCTGGCCCACCAGTTCACCGTCGTCTTCGTAGATCTTGAAATGTTGGGCCAACTCGGTCTGCGCCCAGTTCTGGACCAGAAAGTCCTCCAGGTGCTTCTCCATCGCGAAGGCCACCGGGTCTTCCACCACCGGGTCAGTCGCCACGATGCTGGGCGTGGCCTGGCCGGGAAACATGGAGCCGTGATATGCGGCCAGGAACTGCTCGATCTCCTGATGGTGGTCGGTGATGGTGCTCACCGTGCCGATGGAGCCGGTGGAATTGCGCAGCGCCTCGCTCATGGCCGCGCGGGCGATGGTCAGTGGCAGCCACTTCACGGTGCGGCGGTGCGGCAGCACCTGGCCGGGGGCGTGGTGGTACTCGCCTTCGACCACGCCCACGTGGTACACGCCGGTGCCGTCCGGGCTCAGCACTACGTCACCGGGTCGGATGCCCTTGGCCACCGTCCACAATGCGCCGCAAGCCAGGCCCGCCGCGATTCGGCTTTTGTCCGGGTGGCCAGCCAGGTAGACGGGGATGAAGGCGGCGTTGAACTGCCGCCAGGCCTCGGGCAAATGAGCGCTGAGGTCCTGGTTGATCTCGTAGTCGGCGCCAATGAAGCCGCTGGCCAGGCACGCGGCGGCGTGGACGCTTTGGCGGCCGAGCATCACGCGGTAGTAGCTTTTGGAGGGTTTGCTCATAAGTTGGGCTCCACGAGACGGATGCGGCCGGTCAGCAGGGCTTGGGCCATGGCTTGCTTGAGGGCGCGGACCTTGGTGAGGCGGGATTCGAGGGCAGAAATTTCCTCATCCATGTCAGACAGTGCTCGTGCTATTGCGACCTGCTCATCGAAGGGCGGGCAGGTAAAGGCGAGGTTGGCAACATCCCGGCCGTTGATTGCTGGGTAGTTTGATCCTGTCAACAACGTATCAATCTGCTGTTCGACGACCTCCGAAAAGAGTAGTGCGAACAGAAAGCCCGGGCAAGCGATGTTTGGTTTGCAGCGAACAACAGAGAAGCCGGTTGACGCAATCCAGTTTCCGAGGAGCGTATCAAGCAGCAGGTGGGACTTAAGGTTTGGTCGGACAGTCGACACCAGAACGTCGCCGTCCCTAAGCACTCTCCTGGCCCTTGATGGCGCGTTCTCGAACTGGAGTTCGGCGAATGAGTCCAGCCGTCCTTGATTGACGCCTTCTAGCGCGATGTAGTTGAAAGAGAAGCCGGCAGGCGTGCCACTGCTGAGATTCTCTGGATCGATGAAGGCCACGTCGGCAAATGTCGCCTCGCCCCAATTCCCTTGGAACCCCGGCAACCGCCGCTTGCCGGTGAGCAGTTCCTGCATGGCGCCTTGCTTGATCTGGCGCTTCTTGGTCAGCAGTTGCTCCAGCGAGCTGATCAGGGCATCGGCATCTCCGACGGCTTGTGAAATCCCGCGCTGCTCATCTGCCGTCGAAGGCTTTGGAATCGGCAATGCAACAAACTTCTCTTTGGGAAGGTGCGCAATGCTGGTTTGGGTGACGTAGTTTTGGAGCATTCCGCCTCTTGCGAACTGCTCCAAGACGGCTGCCATGAATTCCTGCGAATACCCTCGTTTGGCACGGAGCCGATGAAGAGCCTTCTGGTAGTAACACTCCTCAAGTTGGTCACGCCAGATTGCACTGCGGCCGACCTCGCCACCCTCGCAAACGAGCAGATCACCATCTACCAGCCGATACCGCTGCAGTTCGGAAGTTGACAAGCGGATTTCACCAACGTCGGTGACATCGATGCGCCCCCACTGCACCGCTCGATTGCCTAAAAAGGGTTTGGGCGTGCCGACGTTCTTCTCCGTGTCCAGCATCTTGCCAAGCTGCACATGAAACTCGTCACCGACAGTAGACACGCTCCAGTCTGCTGGAAGAGGCCCGATTTCGGTCAGTTGCTGCTCGCGACTCGACAAGTACTGAGCGCTTGGCTCTTTCACTTCCATGCGAACCCCATCTTCGTCAGATGCCCCGCCACCTGCTCCTCCAGGTCGTTCACCTGCTGCACCAGTTCCGGCATGGTCCGCCCGTAGCGCTCGACCAGCTCCTTCACCCGCCCGGTCAGCGCCTGGCTCAGGCGGTCCAGTTCGCCATGCACCGCCGCATCCAGCGCGGCCATCCACTTGTGGTCCACGACCAGGGCCTTCACCTCGTCGGACGTCAGCGTGGGGTAGCGGGCCAGGGCCTGGGCGTCCAGCTCGGCGTCCAGGGTCTTGATGCGCTTCTTCAGGCTGCTGGCCTGTTCTGACAGGGCCAGCCATTGCTTCAACACGGCGAGTTCATCTACCGTGTCGTCCGCACCCGCATCGCGCCCGATCTCCTTGATGCGCGCCTTCACTGACGCGTCGTTGATCTTATCGAAGCCGCTAAACGCAGCATCGTCACCGCTGTGCTCTTCTTCCAGCTCGGTCTGCGTGGCCAGCGTGCTGTCCAGTTCAGCGTTCAGCCGGTCCAGCTCCGCCTGCTCGGCGGCGAAGTGGTGCTGCACCAGCAGGGCTTTGGGCACCAGGTCGCAGGCCCAGCCTTTGTCCACGGTCTTGCCGGGGGAGCCGTCCTTGTTCTTCTTGGTCTCCAGCACGCGGTAGGGCGTGGCCTTCCAGCCGTCTTCGGCGATCAGGTAGGCGTCGTCTTGCATGGTCTCGGCCCAATAGTCCATCAGGTGCTGGTAGACGGCGTAGGGGTCGATCAGCTTCACGGCGGTGGGCTGGTGCTCGTAGTGGGCCAGCAAGCCTTCGGCGCCTCGGATCAGGTCTTTCGGGTGGAAAGCGCCTTTCTCCAATGCCTTGAGACTGCTGGCCGCCGCAGCGCGCCAGCTGTCGAAGTGCCGGTTCATCGCCGTGGTGAAGGCCTGGAACTCGGGGTGCTGGTGGATGGTGGGCTTGATGGCGGCGGGCGCCACGGCCAGGTCCAGGTAGCCCGGTCGCCGGGGCTTGAACAGAGTGGCGCGCAGTTGCGGGCACACGGCCCAATAGCGGCCGAGCGCTTGCACGTCGGCTTCGGGGATGCCGCCGTTCAGGTGGGCGTCAATGTCCTGCTGGTCCTCGGGCGTGCTGCTGTCGATGTAGCGCGGCAGGTTGAGGTTGAAGTCGTTCTTCTCGATCTCGTCCAGGCCGACCAGGCGGGCATAGCGCGGGTCGCTTTCGTCCAGCGTGGTGAAGGTGTCGACGATGCGGTGGATATCGCGCTCGCGCAGGCGGTTCTTGGGGCCGTCCTTCATGTAGCCCTGGGAAGCATCGATCATGAAGATGCCCTTGCGGGCGGCCGCACCGGCTTTGTCGATGACGAGGATGCAGGCAGGGATGCCCGTGCCGTAGAAGAGGTTGGCCGGCAGGCCGATGATGGCTTGGATGAGGCCACGCCGCACCAGGCTCTTGCGGATCTCGGCCTCGGCATTGCCGCGGAACAGCACGCCGTGCGGCAAGATGCAGGCGGCCCGGCCGGTGCTCTTGAGCGAGCGGATGATGTGCAGCAGGTAGGCGTAGTCGCCCTGTTTGTCGGGCGGCATGCCGAAGCCCTCGAAACGCTTGTACGCGTCGCCCACCAGGCCGTTGCTCCAGCGCTTGTCGGAGAACGGCGGGTTGGCCACCACGTAGTCGAAGGTCTTGAGCTGGCCGCCATCGAGGAACTTGGGGTCGGCCAGGGTGTTGCCCTGCTCGATCACCGCACCGGGGTTGTGGTGCAGGATCATGTTCATGCGGGCCAGGCCACTGGTGACTTCTTCCTTCTCCTGGCCGTAGACGCTCACCGGCGTGGGCGCGGCCTCGGCCACCTTCAGCAGCAGCGAGCCCGAGCCACAGGTCGGGTCATACACCGTGGTGTCAGGGCTGGTCTTGGCCTTGGCGATGCCCAGCACCTGGGCCATCACGCGGCTCACTTCTGCCGGGGTGTAGAACTGGCCCTTGCTCTTGCCACTCTCGGTGGCGAAGTGGCGCATCAGGTATTCATAAGCGTCGCCCAGGATGTCGTCGCCATCGGCGCGATGCTTAGAGAAGTCCAGATCTTTGGATTCGAAGATGCCGATCAGGTTGGTCAGCTTGTCGACCTTCTCCTTGCCCTGGCCCAGCAGCGCGTCGTCATTGAAGTCGGCCTTGATGCGCAGCCGGTTGGCTTCTTCGAGCGGACGAACGATTCGCTTGTTGATCTGGTCGCCAATGTCGCTCTTGCCCTTGAGCGCCACCATGTCGGCAAAGCTGGCGCCCAGTGGGATCTGAATGGGTGCAAAGGGCTGGCCAGCGTACTTGTCACTGATGTACTTGATGAATAGCAACACCAGCACATAGTCCTTGTACTGGCTGGCGTCCATGCCGCCGCGCAGTTCATCGCAGGAAGCCCACAGTTTGGAATAGAGATCTGACTTCTTGATGGGCATGGGGCCGTGTTTTTCTTGGGGACTCGGGTGGGGTGTGTGTAAGGTGTGGCGGGCACGGATCAGCTAGCCATGGCCACGCCGATCAAAATCATAAGCGGGCGATACAGGTCGTCAGGCGCCCAACACCGTCCCCACACCCAGCATGACCCCAATCAACACCGGCTGGTGCAG
>JARJFC010000091.1 GCA_029310945.1 Leptospira sp. 96542 | reverse complement strand
CCTGGACGCGGCCTTGCGCGGTAACACACGGGTGGAGATCCACAAGCTGCACAAGGCCCTGGGCGCCACTACCATCTACGTCACGCATGACCAGGTGGAGGCCATGACCCTGGCCGACCGCGTGGTGGTGCTGCGCGACGGCCGCATCGAGCAGGTGGGCGCGCCGCTGGAGCTGTACGACCGGCCCGTCAACCAGTTCGTCGCGCAATTCATCGGCATGCCGCCCATGAACCTGATCCCGGCCAACGCCGTACCGGTTTTTTCCGAGGCCACACAAGGGCGGCTGCCGCTGGATGGCTGCCTGGGTGTGCGGCCCGAGGGCTTGCGTGTGCAGGCCGCCACCGATGCCGCCGCCCCGTCCAGCGTGCCGGGCCGGGTGGAACTGATCGAGGCGCTGGGCGCGGACACCCTGGTCCATGTGGACCTGGGCGGCCTGTCCGTCGTGGCGAGGCAGTCCGAGCGCGTGGCCTTGGCCGCAGGCGACGCCGTGCGCGTCACGCTGGACCCGGCCGTGCTCCACTGCTTTGACCGCGAAGGCCGCGCGCTCGCGCCGGCCTGACCGCTTCTTTTCTTTTCCCATCTTCCGGAGACACGGACGTGACTTCCCCGCAAGCCCCCCAACGCACGGTGCTGCACCTGGGCCTGGGCTCTTTCCACCGCGCGCACCAGGCGGTGTACCTGCAGCAACTGATCGACCTCGGTGACAGGCAATGGTCGCTGGCCGGTGCCAATCTGCGGCCCGACATGGCCGACACCCTGGACGCCTTGGTTCGCCAGGACGGCGCCTACACGCTGGAGACCATTTCGCCTGCGGGTGAGGTGCGCTACCAACGCATCCGCGCCATCCGCGAGGTGATCCCCTACGTGCCCGGCATCGCGCCCGTGGTGGCGCGCGGCGCCAATGGGGCCACGCGCATCGTGTCCTTCGCGGTGACCGAGGCGGGGTATTACCTGGACGAGGCCGACCACCTGGACCTGCAGGCGCCCGAGCTGGCCGAGGACCTGGCGCGCGCCCGGCGCGGCGAGGCGGGTCAGACCATCTACGGCGCGGTCACCGCCATCCTGCGTGCGCGCCAGGCTGCGGGCGCGGGCCCGCTCACCCTGCTCAACTGCGACAACCTGCGCCACAACGGCGACCGTTTCCGCGCCGGCCTGCTGGCCTTCATCCGCCACGCGGGTCTGCCCGAGCTGGCCGCCTGGGCCGAGGCCCACACCAGCTGTCCCAACGCCATGGTGGACCGCATCACCCCGCGCCCGCCGGCCGAGCTGCGTGCGCGCGTGCGCGCCGCCACGGGCTGGGACGACGCCGCGCCCGTCACGGCCGAGAGCTTCATCCAGTGGGTGATCGAGGACCGCTTCATCGCCGGCCGCCCAGCCTGGGAACGCGTGGGCGTGGAACTCGTGTCCTCGGTCGCGCCTTACGAGGAGGCCAAGATCCGCATCCTCAACGCCAGCCACAGCTGCATCGCCTGGGCCGGTACCCTGGTGGGTTTGCAGTTCATCCATGAAGGCACGCACGTGCCCGGCATCCGCCAGATGGCCTGGGACTACGTGACGCAGGACGTGATGCCCTGCCTGTCGCGCCCGGGCCAGCCCAGCCCGGTGGACCTGCCTGCCTACCGTGACGTGGTGCTGGAGCGCTTCGGCAACCCCGCCATCCGCGACACCAACCAGCGCGTGGCGGCCGATGGCTTCGCCAAGATCCCGGGCTTCATCGCGCCCACCGTGCGCGAGCGCCTGGCCCAGGGCGCCGGCATCGACAGCGTGGCCATGCTGCCCGCGCTCTTCCTGGCCTTTCTGCGGCGCTGGCACGCGGGCGCGCTGCCTTACGCCTACCAGGACCAGGCCATGGACCCGGCCGTCGCCCACGCGATTTGCGAGGCGGCCGATCCCGTGGCCGCGCTCTGCGCCGACCGCACGCTCTGGGGCGAGCTGGCCGGCGACACGCGCCTGGTCGACGCGGTGCGCCGCGCCGGGCAGAGGGTGGACGCGTTTCTGGCCACGGCGCAGGCCGCGACCCCCAGCGCCAACCCGAGCCACTGAACAGAGGGGCGGGCCACCATGCGCATCGCGATCGTCGGCGAATCCCTGATCGACTTCACCGCCACCGGCCCGCTGGCCTTCCAGGGCCACGAGGGCGGCGGGCCCAGCAACTGCGCCGTGGCCGCCGCGCGGCTGGGGCAGGCCACGGGCTACATCTCGCAACTCTCGCGCGACCTGTTCGGCGAGCGCCTGCACGCCTACCTGCAGGCCAATGGCGTGGATCTGCGCTTCGTGCTGCGCAGCGAGGCCCCGTCCACCCTGGCCTTTGTCGAGCGCACGCCCACCAGCAACCACTACGCCTTTTACATGCAGGGCACGGCCGACACACTGTGGGCGCCTGCCCAACTGCCTGAGCTGCCGCAGAGTTGCCGTTTCCTGCAGTTCGGCTCCATCGCACTCTTGCAGGAGCCCGCGGCCAGCCGCATCGTGGACCTGGTGAGGGCCGAGCGCGGGCGGCGCATCGTGGTGTTCGACCCGAACGCGCGGCCCACCCTGGTGCGTGACGCGCAGGATTACCGCGCACGCTGCCAGGGCTGGCTGGCCCTGGCCGACCTGGTCAAGCTCAGCGACGAAGACCTAGCCTATATCCTGCCCGGTCTGCCCACTGACGAAGCCGCCGCGGCCGTGCTCGCGCTGGGGCCGCGCGCGGTGGTGCTGACACGCGGCGGGCAGGGCGCCACGCTGTACCGCGCGGGGCAGGTGCCGCTGACCGTGTCCGCGCCCGTCGTGCACGTGGTGGACACCATTGCCGCGGGCGACACCTTCGGCGCAGCGTTGATGGTGGGCTTGCTGGAGCAAGGCGTGGAGCGGGCGGGGCAATTGGGGGCCGAACTTGTTGCTGAGTTGGCCACCGGGTCGGCCGAACATTCCCCCGAGGCGGATGCCGCTGACGCACCGCCCGTCTTGTCCGACGAAGCCTGGCGCACGGTGCTCGGTTTCGCGGCCATGGCCGCCGCGCTCAACTGCACGCGCGCGGGCGCCAGCCCGCCCACGCGCGCCGAGCTGGACATGGCGCTGGCCCGCCCGGAGTGATAAGGTCGCGGCCTCGCGCCTTGTTTGTGTCTGGCACGCGGCGCGGCTTCAGCGATTCACGACGACCACGCACTGCACGCCATGACTGCCACGTCCACCCCGCGCACCCGCCGGCCCCGCCAACGCCAGCCCGAGCTGGAGCGCGAATTCGCCCGCTCACCGGCCCTGGGGTACGAGGACGCCGAAGAAACGGGATTGGTGCGCTGCCTCGCGCATGGCTTTCCCAGCCCGCTGGTGCGCTGGCATTTCCACGAAGAGTACGAGCTGCACCTCATCACCGAGACCTCCGGCCGCGCCTTCGTCGGTGACTGGATCGGGCCTTTCGAGCCTGGCCACCTCGTGCTCTGCGGCCCGCGCCTGCCGCACAACTGGATTTCGCTCGACGTGCCCGAGGGCGGCGCACCCGGGCGTGACCGCGTGATCCAGTTCCGCCACGAACCCGTGGCCCGCGCCGCCGAAGAAATCCCTGAACTGCGCGGTGTGCTGCAACTGCTGGACCGCGCGCGCCACGGCATCGAATTCTTCGGCATGGCCGAGGCCGCACAAGCGCACTGGGACGCCGTGAAAGCCACGCGCGGCCTGCGCCGCCTGGCCGCCTTCTGCGACTTCCTGGCCGACCTGGCCGACTGCAACGACTACCGACTGCTCTCCACCGTGCAGATGCAGGGCGAGGCGGGCGAGGCGCAGATGGAACAGATCAACCACATCGTCAACCGCATCATGGCCCGCGTGTCCGAGCCGCTGAGCCTGGCCGACGTGGCGGACGAGCTGGGCATGAGCCAGAGCCGCTTCAGCCGCTTCTTCCATCGCGCCACCGGCAACAGCTTCACCGACTTCGTGAACCGCGTGCGCATCAACCACGCCTGTCACCTGCTCATGCAGACCGAGGACTACGTCACCGACATCTGCTACCAGGTGGGCTTCAGCAATGTGGCCAACTTCAACCGCCGCTTCCTCGAACTCAAGGGCATGACGCCGACTGAATTCAGGCGGCAGGCGGAGAGTCGGTTTGGGGCGGTGTGAGGGGAGGGCCCAACTACCCTCCCGGCCTGAATCTTGGCGCTGCTTTAGGTTGATAGGTTTTTTGTTGGCGTTCGGGGAAGTGCCCTACGCAGGTTTAACCGACTTCGCCGCCGCCGCGAGATCTGGGAGAGATTTCGTGCCGAGCTTAACGATGCGGCTATTTATCTTGCTATCAATCCTCGCAAGGAATTTGGACGACCTCAAGGTACTCTTGAACGATCCGTATTGCTCGCGATCGTAACTGTCAACGGCCGCGTCATAGAACATCTCCACCGCCTTCCTCACGTATTTACGGAGAGCATTCTCAAACTCCACTGAGCACATTCTTTTTAGCGTGATTTGAGGTGACGACAGGTCCGACGATTTTGCAAACATCTTGAACGTACAGTATGTGATCCAGTAGGTACTGGTAACGCCAAGAAGCGGTGCGTTTTCATCATCACCAAGCCCACCAAGATGCTTCTGACGCTCTTCGTCGGCGAATCGACCAACAAGCCAGGCGAGGTAAATCGAGGTGGCCCCTATGCCTTTTTTGAATAGTTTTTGATAAGGCTCATCGAATAATTCGCTCTTGTTGTCTATCGCTTGAATGAGGAAAGCAGGCTCTGCGGATGCGAGATACTGCGTCACTTTATCTAGTTCTATGGTGCGAATGTCCCGCTTACGCCTCGAGCCAGCTTGTTTGGGTGAGTAAGTAATTCCAACATTCTGGAACTCCTTACGCAATTGCTCTTGGATTTCATCCGCAGCTCGGACGGTCCAGATTTTTACGGCGTTCTGAGAGTTGTTGTACCGGACAATCTCATTCTTCAATCCCACCTTTGCCGCGATCACGCGCGCTAGCACCTTGGCCGACGCCTTTGCATCGGCCCGAACCAAGCTTGAGGTAGTCTGACAGCCATTCACGATGCTGAATCTTTTAAGTTGAAGACCAGAAGTCTTTGGTGTACCGATAGGCGTGGCACTGTCGGCTACGATGGTTATGCCGTTATTTAGTGCCCAGAAGGTTCCAGGAGAAGTTTGCGCAGTTTTTATAATCTGCTCATTGATGCCACCCTTGCGGGCACCTAGAAATAGTCGAATGTTGCCTGCGAAAAGCTTGTCCTGATGTGCTGCATGTAACCGCTTTAGTTCGCTTGCGCTGACTGTCCCGACCCAGGCACGCCCATACTCACCAGAATCCTCGAAATATTGCCCCGAGAACAGTAGTTTGTCTTCTGGGATACCCGCTTCTGCATCAATGAGGCTTTGATATTTGCTCATGACGCTATCTTGAGCGTAATGGAAGAAGTTGATGCCCTCGAATGCAGGATCCGTTGAATGTGCGGCTACTGAGCGATCGATCAAGTCTGACTTCTGTCCGAGAGTGATTAGCCCCACGGTATAGGAATATGTCGGGTTCGCTTTCTGAAGTGACTGCAGTTGATCAGCCAAATCCGGACGGCCGGCATCGCCAAGAAGCTTCGGATTTTTAATGTACGGAATTGCTGCAACTACTGCATCCCACTTGGCTTTCGGCGTTGCCTTGCTGAAGTTTTCGGGGCAGTGAGCTTGAAGAATCACTATTTCTTCACTGCTAGCGTCAGCGAAGGCGATGTCGATCCCTTGATCATTGCCTCCATCCGCCGCCGCCGACTCTAGGGCATCATCCTCCTCTACGTCGAAAAAAGTGATCGCGAACCAAGCGGCGAACGCCCGACTTCTAGTGAGTGAGCCGCGATGTGCCAATTCGTCTATCGAATCGAGAATATCTTGTAAATCGTTTGGCATTAAGTTCCCCTGAAACTATTGTTCTCAACAATAACATAGCGTCAATAAGACGCAAAAGGCTACGGCACTCCGGCAGCACGCCCCCAAGAATGCATGCATTCAAACTATCACGTGCTCCAGCACTTCGGATGCTGGGTATGCCTTGCTCTATTTTGAGCGGCGACGGCATGCATTTCCTGTAGAAGTTGCCCGTGATCGTCGAAAATTGCGTGTCCGAACTTCGCCGACAGCCACTCTTGTTAGGAGGGATCGCTACCAGAAAAAATGCGGTGTTGCCACTGCAGGTTTTTGTTTCAGGCTGTCAGGCTGGGGATCACATCCCTATATCGCCCATGCCCCCACCGGGCAAGGCGGGGCGTTTTCCTTCGACGCCTCAGCGATCATGGTCTCGGTCTACAGCCGCAGCGAAGCCACGGATATGCCGACCTTGGTCACGGTGGGGCGCCGATTCTTTGTCGAAGTTATCGTCCGGCTCTCTGTCGCGTATTCGCGCTGCGGATGTATTGCTCCAGCTTGAACAACTGCTCCTGAGCCTTGGGGGCAAAAATGACGCGGTAGATCATTGCGCCCGGTTGCGCCGCACTGCGAGATTGGCCCGTACCTGTTCAACGGTCAAGCCGCGCGACGGGTCGGCTTCGAGGGTCTTGCAGGCGGGCACCACTTCCTCGATCAGCCAGTGTTCGAGAGCCTGGTCGCGTGTGAGCCTGTCGTCCAGGCTGTCGCGGATGACTTCGCTTTCGTCCGCATATTCACCGCTGGCGACCTTGGCCCTGACTGCCGCAGCCATTTCCGCGGGCAGGGTGATGCTGAGTTGCTGTCTGGCGTTCATGGCGGCGCTCCTCAATGGAGAAATCTGGCCTGTGAATATGGTGTGGCTGTGTTGATCTGTCAGAGGCCCATGCACCAATTGATGCACTTTGGTTGGGCTGAAAATCACATCCCCGCGCGTTTCTCCATCAGGAACTCACGCAGCGCCCGCACCTTGGAAGGCATCTGCTCCCTGGAGGGTGTGTACAGGTAAAAGCCCGCGTGGTGATGCGTCCAATCACGCAACACGCGGACCAGGCGGCCCGAGGCGACATGGGGTTGGACCGCGAGGTCGACGATCTGGATCAGCCCCAGGCCCTGAAGCGCGGCCTGGGTCATGGTCTCGTCGTCGTTGCAGATCAGGTTGCCGGCAACGGATTGCGTGAAGTGGTTCTTCGCGTCCCCGGGCTCGGTGAACGCCCATGCGTGGAGCGCGCCGCTGCCCGGAAAGCGGTAGTTGATGCAGTTGTGCCGGGTGAGGTCGGCGGGAGCCATGGGCGTGCCATGCGCCTGCAGGTAGGCCGGTGATCCGACCACGGCCATGGACAGCGGCGGGCTGATGGGAACGGCGACCACATGTTCCGCGAGGCTGTGGCCCAGGCGTATGCCCGCGTCGCAGCCGTCGGCGATGATGTTGGACAGCGAGTCCGCCATGATCAGCTCCAGCCTGACCTGCGGATACCGTGCGCAGAACTCCGTCAGATGCGGCTCGACCAGCGCGCGCGCGGCCAGCCGCGATGTGTTGATGCGAAGCAGGCCCGAGGGCGAGGTGCCCGCTTCCTTGAGGCTCAGGACCGTGTGTTCGATCTTGTCCAACGAGGGCCGCAATGCGTCAAAGAGCTGCTGGCCGGCCTCCGTCAGGGACATGTCGCGGGTGGTCCGGTAAAGCAAGCGCACACCCAATTGCCGTTCCAGCGCCTTGAGGTTCTGGGAGAGCGCGGCGCGTGATACCCCCATTTCCTCCGCAGCGCGCGTGAAGCTGCGGTGGTGCGCGACATGCGCAAACCAGGCCAGTGATGGCAGCAGGGAGGGGTTCATGGCCAGATTGTAAACATCTGATTGACACTGATGTGTTGACTGGGTGCTTACTGTTTTCCAATCCGCTCCGTAGCATCCGCCCCAGTTGAAGCCCAGCGCCGAGCGGATTGGTGTCTGTGCTCCGACATGAGTGCATTTTTTCCATGGAGTTGACACATGACATTCAAGAAATTCCGCGTGGGCATCATCGGCGCGGACACCCAGGCGAGCTGGGCCGGGGCTTCCCACATTCCAGCGCTCAAGGTGCAACCTGGGCTGGTGCTCGCGGCCGTGGCCACGCGGCATGAGCAGAGTGCAAAGGCCGCGGCCGAGGCCTTCGGCGCCGAGCGCTGGTACGCGGACCCGTACGCGCTGATCAAGGACGAGACGATCGATGTCGTCACCGTCGCCGTCAAGGTGCCCGCGCACCGCGATCTGGTGCTGGCCGCGCTGAAAGCCGGTAAGGCCGTGTACTGCGAGGCGCCGCTCGGCGCGACCCTGGCCGAGACGGAGGAAATGGCTGCGGCAGCAGGGTCCTTGCACACCGCGATCGGCTTGCAGGGGCGCTTGAACCCGTCCGTGCGTCGCGCCGTCGAGATCATCCAGTCCGGCCGGCTGGGCCGTCTGATGTCGGCGAACGTGAGAGCGACTACCTTCGGCTATGGCCCACAGTCTCCGAGCGTGTACGACTACTTCAACAAGGCCGCGTCCGGGGCCAGTTTTCTGACGATCACGACGGCGCATGTGCTTGATGTCGTGGAAGTGCTGCTGGGCAACATCACGGAAGTCGACGCGCGCACCGAACTGCTGTGGCCCGAGATCGACATCGTGGACACCGGCAAGACCTCGGTCCGCGAGATCCCCGACCATGTCGACCTCATCGCCAAGACCGCCCTCGGTGCGGCGGTGTCGGTCCAGGTGTTGGCCGGGGTGGCGCCGCCCGATGCGCAATTCGTCCTGGAACTGCGCGGCGCGCAGGGCTGGCTGAAGCTGACCGGCCATCACGCGGCCGGTGTCCAGGTCGGGGACCTGAGCTTGGCATCCAGCCTGGACTTCGCGGCGCCCGACGCCCCGATCGCCACGGGCGTTGGCCCAAAGGCCGCCGAGTTCTGGCGGGGAGCCGCCATCAACGTTGGCGAAGTCTACGCAAGCCTCGCCCGTGACATGCAAGAGGGCCGCTTCGAGACCCCGGGTTTCACGCACGCGCTTCACAACAGCCGCCTCATCGCCACGGTTGAACGAGCCGCTCAGACCGGTGTGCGGCAGCGTATTTCCGCTTGATGTGATTCCAGCCCTTGCGTGGCGGTGCATGGACACGGTGCGCACCAGCAGGGGGTTGAACCGATTGGACTGACCAACAAAAAACCCGCGGTGTCGCCACCGCGGGTTTTCTGTTTCAGGCCGTGAGGCTGGGGATCACATGCCCATGTCGCCCATGCCACCC
>JARJFC010000090.1 GCA_029310945.1 Leptospira sp. 96542 | reverse complement strand
TCCTTCTTGTTCTTTGGTATTTGCATTTTTGTATTCGTAGATATTCATTATTTTTTATTTCCTTTTTTGAAATAACTGTTGCACATAATGTACGTTTACTATTTGTGAAGTCTGAGGTGTGGCAGCGGCGTTTTGATGAATCTTGCGTAAACAAGAAGTTTGACGGAGAGGAATGATCTGCGGGCCAAGGCGTTATTATGCGACGTTTTCGGGCATAGAGAAATAATTACGCCACGGACGGCGTTTTCTTACTTCCTGTTTTGAATGTTTTCATTTTATATTCTTTTACAAGAATATCAGTAGGAATTCCTAGGTTTTGATTAATCTTTCAAATCATCTCTAAAGTGAGCTTTCTTTTCCGATTAAGGATTTCTGTGGCTCTGCTACGCCCGCCTATAAGATTACCTAAATCAACACTTTTCAAATTCATGTCATCCATAACGGATTTTAAAGCTTCGATCGGATCAGGATCATCAATAGGGTAATGTTTATTTTCGTAAGCATCAACAAAGGTAATTAAAATATCTAGTTTATCGTAATCTTGAGTATTTTTCTTAGAATCCCATAGTTTTTCTATCTCGGAAAGAGCTTCTAAGTGATCTTTTTGATTTTTAATAGGTTTAATATTCATTTATATCACCTCAGCCTTGATTTTATCATATTGTTCGTGAGTTCCTATAAACCTAATAAATACAGTTTGTAGATTATAATGAATCTTCACAATTAACCTGTATTTGTTTCCATGTATATTGAAAACGATTCTATTATCCTTAAGGAAACTTGCATTTCTGTATTTTTGCTAAATATCAGAAGGAGATTTCCATAAAGCTTTTGAAATTTCTTTAAACCAAACTTCTATGGGAATTTTAGAATCCGAGTATTTAGGTATAGAGTAGATATCTCTCAATATTTTTCTTGAAATAACCCTCACAAATCAATGAGAGCATGTTCCCGTATTGGTAACAACTAATTTTTCTTTTTCTTAGCGATTAGTCGCTATTAGTCGACGTTTGTGCTTTAGAGAATTGCATTTAGTAATTTTGCATTATTCTTATTAAATGGATTGATAATTTTCAATTTGTTAATTTTTGCTCCATCATTAAAGTCTTCAGACAATAAATAATCGCAATCGAGTTCTAATGCCGCCAAAGCAATCAAAGAATCATAATAAGATAATTTATTCTGTTCTCTTAACTTCAGAGCATTTTTATAAAACTCAATGGTTGGGAAAAAGGAACAAATTGGATCTAAGATTTTTTCAATGAGACTTGAAATATCTTTGCCTTTCATCGGTGGTTGTCCTTTTGTCAGCATTACATTGCTAAATTCTTGGATGACTTGGTAACTTATACAGAATCTGTGAGATTTAAAGGAAGCTTTTATGATATTTGAAGAGATTTCCTTTTTTTCAAAATCCTCTGTTGAAAAGAAGTAAATAAATACATTTGTATCGATGAAGATTTTACCTTTCATTTGCTTCTTCACGAGTTATTTTTCTGTTTATCTTCACATATTCGAATTTTTTTAAATATCCATCTAGATCGAAATCTTTGGGTTCAGATTCAGAATAAGTACGGAGCCATTCATTAAAAATGTCATTTAGTGACCTTTTTTGCTTACTTGCTTTTAATCGAGCTTTTTCAATTGCCCTTTCATCAGCTCTAAAAGTAATACTTTTCATATATATTAACATACACGAGTTTCGTGCAATTTGTCAAATTGAAAATTAGTCATTTTATTGCAGTAAACGAATTTCTGATCAATTTCCTCATACTCTTCTTGTTTTTATTTTTCAGATTGTAAAAGGTAGAATTTGCACATATGTCGGCTAACGAACTAGCCTTATCGACGTTCCTCGTAGCTGAGCCTGTCGAGGCAGGCGTTAGCGTCGGTGCGAATTCTTGCGAATGCAAGAATCGTGACGGAGAGGAATGTAGCGAGCGCTTAAGTCCCGAAGCGTAGTGAGTTTCGCTGTTATGCGAAATTCGGTCTTAGCCCGAATTTTCCTGCAACTTCATTTAGTCTATTATCAAAACTATAGAAAGCAAAATTTGATAAATGCATTGTGTCTTTTAGAAAAATTGCAGTCACGACGTGAATTCCATCTAAAGATAAAATTGAGCTTAGTTTTTCATTAGGAGTATTCCATATTTTGATAGCTTTATCGTGGAAATGATCACCTAAAATTATCGAGAGAATAATACTCGTCTCAATATAATAAACCATTAGAGATTAAAATCTATCTTCCTTCGATTCTTGGTAAATAGCCCACCAATCTACTAGTTTTTTTCCGTTATTTTTGGGTTTAATTAATTTATTGATAATAGTAGATTTACGTTTTGCAGGAATTAGTTTTCCTTCAGAAGTAAGTTTATCAAATATTTTTTGTATTTTATTATTATTATTTTCTTTTTCAGAAAATTTTAACCGCATATTCACATAACGAACTAGACTACTCGACGTTTCCCGACCATGAGCCTTCAGTTATACGCTGGGTCGGATTTAGACTTTAAAGAGGTTTTGTAAATACTTTCCCTTTAAGTTTTTATAAATTGAAATGTCTGAATCAATGCTTATTATCCGTTCGATTCCTTGTTTTTCTGAAATACACATTAAAGAAGCATCTACTAAGTCCATTGGTAGATCCGAATATTTTCTCATTCGATTTTTGATATATTTAAGATCTTCTATACCTAAATCGATTATGTGTATACTCCCTCTTTCAATCCATTCTAGAAAATCTGATTGAGCTTCAACGGAAAAAGATAGTAGGTAGACAACTTCAGTAACTACAGGCCAGGAGGAGATTAATTCACCCGAATATGATTTTAGAAATTTTAAAGTTGGTTTGTGAAATTTATCTTTTGAATTGAATAGGGCAATGATTGGACCAGAATCAACGAGAGCTACGTTTTTCATTTTTCTTTCCAATTGCTTTGTGTAGGTATTTTTTTCTATTTTGAGCTAAATCGGAAATCTCGGAATTATGTTTACCAAATAAATCTAATCCAAGTTCAAAGGGAGATTTATTAGAGCCTCGATTTTTAATGTATTCTAGAATGGAATCTTTTACAATTTCTGAACGACTTTTTCCTTCAGATTTGGCAAATGAATCTAATTTTCTTTCTAGTTCTGGCGGTAGACGTAAGCTGATCATATTTAGAAATGTATTACGTATTTGTATTACAGGCAAGTTGTATTTCTAAATATTTCTTTTATTCCTATGCAATTTTACGACCTTGCCTTAACGACGTAGGCTGGCCCTGAGTCTCAACGGGACGTTCGGGACCGGAACGATACTGGGGAGTGCCAGAAGCCTATGTGTCGCAGACCGAGCGAGGCCTTGTGCCGAAGCGAACCGATAAGGGCGCTGTTATGCGCCGTAGCTTTGTTTAATATTTAGAATTGATTGAAATGCAAAATTCATTTTTTCTGCATCCGGTTTTGTCTTGGAATCATAGTTGATTGCTAATTGATCAAAATATTCAATTTTATTTTCAATAAAACTATTTAAAATATCTATTCTCGGAATTTCACCTAATTCTAAACCACTTCTCTTTTTAAAAAGTAAATTGTCTATTTCGCTTTTTACAGATTTATTGTCTAAAAATTGATTTATTAAAATTTCGAATTCCATTGGTGGAGAACTTCGTTTATTTTCGACCCACATACAAGCGAGCAGTGGTCTCAAAACGTAAAAGTATTTTTTTGCCTTAACCATATCTTTCTTTAAAAACTCTCTATAATTTTTCTTTGCCATATGCAAATAATGATAGATTGTGCTTAATTCAGAGAAGTATTCATTTGAAATATTGAAGAATAGATTAGAGAATTCTTGATTTTTTTTATAAACAATTGGTGATCTAAGCCATTCAAACAAAACGGGATTAGATTTATTCATCAGAAAGAATGCTTTTTTTAGATCCCAACCATTGTAATCCATTAAATCTACTATTGGAATTTCTATTACATCTCTTTTTGGTAAGATATTTAGATACCAATTTACGGGATGTTTGTAGATAAATCTTACATCGTAGTCACTGTCTAAAGATTCAAAACCCCAAGCTCTCGAGCCCGATTCTACTGCTAATAAGATTTCTACATCAAATTCCTTTTCAATTGATGTTAATTTATTTAAAATTTGGTTTTTTATATTTAAGTTTATCATATTTTTAAGCTATGGCGCAAGTCCCGAAGCGAAGCGGTTACATGCTGTTATGCGAAGTCGAGCATTTTAATTTGAACGTGAGTTTTTCTCTAGCCAAATTGCTAATTTTGGTTCTTTTATTGATCCTTCTGCTACTTTTAACATTACCTGAACAACCTCATTCTCAGAAGTCTCAATTTTAAAACCATTCATGGCAAGAAATACATATATAAGAAGAAATGAAGTTCTTTTGTTTCCATCAATAAAAGGATGATTTTTAGCGATACCAACTCCCAGAGAAGAAGCAAGTTCAAATAGAGTTGACTTAGGTAGATAGTGCCATGTATTTTTTGGTCGATCTAGTGCAGATTCTAATAAACCTTCATCCCGAATGCCTAAAGAACCACCATGCTGCTTGATTTGATCTAGATGTATTGCTTCAGCGACTTTTTTATTTAACCATTTAGGTTCAAAACTCATTTCGCAAGTTCTTTAAGTGCATTTCTATACATTTTAGATGCCTCTTGGTAAAACCCCATAGACGTTTCAAAATCTGGATCATATGGAGAGAGAAGAATTCCATTTTCAGTCTCTAGTAGAAAAACTGTATCACCTTCGTGAAAATTGTATTTTTCTAAAAGGACTTTTGGGATCGTAGCACCTGCGGAATTTCCAATTGCACGAATTGTAGTTTTTTTAACTGAAGGAATATCCATAGTTATAATAAAAGTTATAACTATGGAGTGGTCAATCTATTTTTAAAATTTTTCAATAATTTTTTAAGCTAGCTTTGCTCGATGTTCGCATAACGAACTAGATTAACCGACGTAGGCTGACCCTGAGTCCCTGGAAGGGACGTTAGGGACTGGAACGACACTTGCGGAAGCAAGGGGAGTGCCAGAAGGGAAATGTGTCGCTGCCCGAGCGAGGCCTTGTGCCGAAGCGGTAAGTCGCTGTTAGTTGCAGTTCTGACGTTTTTGACTTGACAACTCCTTACTTTTTTTCTTATAGTAAGGTATGAAACTTAGGTCAAAGATTACTTCAAAATATCAAATAACTATTCCGAAAGAGATCAGAGATTCTTTAAAACTTTCGATGGAAGATGTAATTGAATGGTCAATAGACGACCAAGGGATTCATATAGAATCAGCAAACAAACCTTTCTTGAAATACAAGGGTTTCTTAAACAAAGGATCGTCTGATATAAAATCGGATATTGAGAAAGCTTGGGAGGAACGAGCAAAGCGATATTCCAAATGAAATTAATTTTAGATACAAATTGTTATATATCATTTTTGAATAAGAGAAACTTAGACCAACATACGAAGATGGTTAAGTTTTGGGAAGAAGTATCTCGTTTGGAACATGAGGTAGTTTTGACTTCACACAATATATCCGAGATAGTGTTTGTTTTCAAGAGTATTTATTCAGTTGAACAAAACGAAATAAATCAAGTAGTAAAAGACCTTATATCAAATCCTGGTGTAAAATTTGAAGCAGCTTATTATCCAGAACTTATCCTTCATTTTTGGCCACGGAATATAAAGGATTATGGGGACGCAGTTTTAGCAGCAGCAAGTCATTTTTTAGAAGCGAAAATTGTAACTTTCGATCAGGATTTTTTAAAATCCTTAAAAAAATTAAATATGTCTTTTCATTCTATCTGAATTCGAAATTTTTTTAAGCAATTATTGTCTTCTTAATTCAAGCGAGAATTGCAACTAACGAACCAGCCTTATCGACGTTCCTCGTAGCTGAGCCTGCCAAGGCAGGCGTTAGCGTCGGCATAAGTCCCGAAGCGAACCGATAAGGCACTGTTATGCGAAGTTTTGCTTACTACTTATGGTTTTTTTGTTAATTTATATAGTTTTACTAATATATCGGCTTCAGGAGAATCAATTTTTTTAATATTGTATTGTTCTCCAATTTTAGGTAAATTTTGAATTTGATCGGTAATCATTTCAGCTGAATAGTTTCCTTCTCCTATTTTTTCAAATGCTCTTTCAGTTAACCAAATTTCATTTGGAGTTACAAATGGTTCTAGTCTTGCTGATAATCTGAGAGGTTCACCTGTTTTTAATTTTCTAATATGATTTTCTTCTGCGAGATAAATTACCAATCCGAAATCGATTGCAATTCTAATTTTTGGGGAAGTTTTTAAATCTGATAAATCTTCAATAATTCTAAATGCAGTTTTGGCTAATCTTTGTAGATTAGTGTCAAGAATTACTAATGAATCTCCTCTGCTTACGTTATAATAGAGGGAATTAACTGCATTTATTTTAACAATATTTTCGAAGTTTTCGGGAATATATTCTCTCATTTCAGGATCAGCCATATATTGACTGAATCCTTTGATATCCGCTTTTAGTACAAATAGTTCAGACTCTATTTTATATCCAGTTCCCCCAATTTTTTTTTCTAATATACTTTTTTTTTGAATTTCATAATTTATTTTTCTTAGATTGGTCAATCTCTCTGAATCATTTCTACGTTGGATTTCAGTAATTTTTTTTGTTTCGTCAATTTGTTTTTTTAGCCTCCTTTCTTCTTCTCTAGTTGCCGAGGCTAAATGCCGGTCTAGTTCTTTACTTTTATCTGAAATTCTTTTTTCTATTTGTGAGATTTTATTTAGATGTGAAGCTTCATCTTTTTGTTTTCTTGAAATTTCATTTAATACGGAATTTAATGAGCTTTGAGTTTGTTTCCGATTCAATTTCGCATTAAGATCAGCTATTGATTTTGTTATCCTAGAAATTTTTTCTACTTCTTTTCCTAAGTCTGATTTAAGATTTGCAATGTCTTTTTGTATCCGTACTATATTAGATCTATCATTTTCTAATGTCATAGTTTAAATTTTGCAATATTGCGTATAACGAACCAGGCTTCTCGAAGTTTCCCGCCCTGAGCCTTTAGGCGTTAGGGATAGCGGGAAATTTACCGCAGGCCGAGCGAGGGCGACAGTCTCGAAGCGAAGATCGGCTGTTATACGACGGTCAGTAGATTAACTAATCCAGTTTTCTATTTTAAGTTCTTTAATTCTCTTGAATTTTTTTTCATTGTTTGTAACAATTATAATGTCATTAGCGATAGCTTGAGAAGCAATGAGCAAGTCATAGGAACCTATGATTTCTCCTTTCTTTTCTAATCTTGTTCTAACTGATCCAGCTATCGAAGCAGCTACTGAGTCGAAAGGAATAATGTTTAGATAACCAAGAAATTCATTAAGAGTTTTTTGGTTTTGATCTGCCTTTTGACTTTTTTGAACACCATATCTTAATTCGAATTCAGTAATGGTCGAAATAAAAATATTATCTAAGCTAACTTTTTTAAATTTTTGATAAACTTTTTCGGGTTTTTTATTAATGATATAGATGCAGGTATTTGTATCTAACAAATACTGACTCATATCGAATTTCTCTTATCAAACGATTCCGGCTGATTTCTTTCAATTTGAAAATCAGCTGAAAAATCATTTAGTGACTTCCATAGTCTATCAACAGCATCATCGATTGGAGATATGATTACACAATTTCCGTCTTTTCTGATGTAGACTTCTTTTCCCTTGAATCTAAAATCTTTTGGGAGTCTTACGGCTTGACTATCACCGTTTTTGAACAATTTTGCACGATTCATATATATATGGTATAGTATATATATGAATCGGTTTGTCAATTCATAAAAATCAATATTTTCCCTAATGTTACCCATGTCCTGAGGCATACATTGCTGACTATCGACCAGCCTTATCGACGTTCCTCGTAGTTGAGCCTCCGTGCGGAGGCGTTAGCGTCGGCGCGAATTCTTGCGGCTGCAAGAATCGTGACGGAAAGGAATTTGGCGAAGCCGGAGCGAGGGCGCAAGTCCCGAAGCGAACCGTTTACACGCTGTTATGTGAATAAACGCATTATACAATAGTAATTAAATCAAAATACATTAATCTTGTATCTTCATTTGTATCTGATTGTGTAAGGTAAACAAATCCATTTTTTTTATAGAAGCTGAGAGTCTCTTTGTTATTATATGCATCAACAGTAACAAATCGACATCCAGTTTTATTAGAATCTAGAAATAATCCTTTTATATAGTTTAGAATATCTGATCCTAAACCTTAATTTTGGTATTGTACGGCAACGCCTAATCTACCGATTTTAACTGCAGGATAACTTTTAAATCTTCTCTTCTCTGGAATTGATTTTCTAAATTTTTTCCATCCAGAATTATTTGTTTGTTCGGCAGAGATTTTATCATTCATAACGCTGAAAAATGCTACTGTGTTCTGATTTTTGATATTTTCAAAAATGTATGTAACAGCAATTAAACTTTCCGTGTATATTAAAGCGTCATTTAGTAGAAATTCGTTTAGATCTGAATCTCCACAATCGAAAGGTAAAATGGTTTTATTACTATCTAGTCTATAAAGACGGATATTTTTCCAATCCATCAAATACTACTTATCTAGTAGATCAGAGATTCTTTTGTAGCTTTCTTGAATTTTGACAATTTCCTTCTCTTCAATTTTCTTTGTTTCATTTTTATCAAGGGACTCAAAAAAGAAATCGGCATCGTGGCCTTTTAAAGTAGGTGTGTCTTTGATTTGAATAGCCATCTGAGTTACTTCCCTATTTATCTTTTGTTTGAAAAGAAATTTATTATTCCTGTTAATTTGACTATCGGCACTGCAATACTATTCTGAATGTTGTTGAATTGTGTTCATTTTTGCCAATTTCGCATAACGAACTAGACTACTCGACGTTAGGGACTGGCACGGAGTTTGCGGATGCAAACGAGTGACAGAAGAGGAATGTGTCGCAGACCGAGCGAGGGCGCAAGTCCCGAAGCGAACCGATAAGGTGCTGTTATGCGAAGTGCCGATTATTTCAAAGAAAGAATTAGTTTAATCCCTTCTTCAACTTTCTTCATATTCTTATTCTTTATTTCCGATGCCTTATTAATAAATCTTTCTCTATCTAGTGAGACAATTTGGGAAACATTTACAATTGAGTCTTTAGAGAGATTAGTCTCTTTTCTGGTTAATATTGCATTTCCAGGAGCGCTAGCTAGGTTTA
>JARJFC010000008.1 GCA_029310945.1 Leptospira sp. 96542 | reverse complement strand
AAGATGAGATCTCTCATCCTCCATGTCTCGCGAAAAACAAAAACGGACCACCCTGACGGATATTTTTTTGCAGTGAATCAAGATACCGGTGAACCACGCGCCGTCAGACGGGGCACCAGACGGACGCCCGTCATCATCCCTTTCCTAATTCCCTGCTCCTTTCGCTTGCCTTTGAAACGGCATCTTTCACCGCCATGGTAAAACCACCCCTTTCCAAGGCATCCAATCCATGGATGGTTGTACCTCCCGGTGAGGTCACCCGGTTCCGAACTTCCATAGGGTGCACCTTGGGATCGGTTTCCTTTAATTTGCGAAAGTAAACCATGGTTCCTTCAATGGTTTCCATAGCCAAACTCTGGGCTTCGTCAAAACTCAAACCCTCTTTCAAACCGGCTTCTGTCATTGCATGCAAAAAACTCAAAACATAGGCAGGACCAGAACCAGAAAGCCCTGTCACCGCATCCATGAGGGTCTCCTTAGAAACGCGGACAGACACTCCCAAACTAGAAAATAGTTCCAAAACAATTTTGGCATCTTCATCTTCTGAATAAAAGGCAAGGGCTCCGCGAGACGCAAGTAGAGCCAGGTTTGGCATAACACGAATGACCCGAGAACCTATTGGAGAATTTTTTTTTAATGTATCGTAAGAAATGCCTGCAGCAATGGAAATGATGATTTTGGCATCCACTAACTCCTGCAAAACGGGAACAACCATATTGGGTTTTACTGCCACAATCAATACGTCAGATACTCCTGCCAGAAGAGGAATAGAAGAAAACATTCTGATTCCAGCTGCTTCCTTGACAAAGGGATCAAACCCGTTGACTGTTTTTTTTTCGTTCTGTAATCCCTTGGCTATGGCACTCCCCATTTGCCCAAGGCCGATGATTCCAATGTTTTCATTTGGCATAATTTCTATCTCCAAAAATGAGAGACCCAATCCTTAAAAAATTGGATCCTTCTTCCAATGCAAGTTCGTAATCCCCACTCATTCCCATAGACAATTTTTTGTCGGGAAATACCAATTTTCGAAACTGGTTTATACTTTTGAATGTTTCTCTTGTTTCTATGGGATCTCCAGATGACGGCCCCATCGCCATAAACCCTTCCCATATACAAAATTCATTTTGGTAGGTTGGAAAATCATCTTTCCATTTTTGAATTTCCTCCAAAGAAAATCCATGTTTGGTGGATTCTCCTGTTGCATTGATTTGTAAAAAATAACGAATTGTTAGTTTGTCTTTCGCCGCACGTTTGGAAAGTTCCTTCAAACTCGAAACACTCCCTACTCCATGAGTGAATTGAAAAACACCAAACAGTTTCCGAAGGTTTCCCGATTGGACAGGACCGATATGGTGGAGAAAAACAGACTCTCTCGCTTCAGGAAACTCGTCTCTTAATTTTGAAAATTTATCAATGGCCTCAGGGATATAATTTTCACCAAAATGCCGGATGCCTTGCAGATACGCATCTCGCACAACCTCAAAAGGTTTGGTTTTGCTGACAGCAATGAGGGTGTAGGATGAACCTGGATACTTTGCCGTCAGGTCACTGTCCAAATTATGGTAAAGTTTACCGTAGTCGGCCACTATTTTTGGTTGAGAGCTTTTTCCAAGGATTCGATCCGACGTTCAATTTCAGAAAATCGTTTTTCATTCCTTTCATCATTTGACTTCAATTTTCCTTCCACAGCTGCCAACCTCGATTCATAATTGACATTCATTTTGGAAGATTTTGATGGTTTTGGTTCCTTTGTTTTTTTATAGGAAGTTGAAGATACCATCTTTGTGGATTTGACTTTTTTCTTCTTGCCATCTGACAATTGTTTGCTGGATGTATTTATTTTTTGTAATTTCACTGGATCAGATATTTTTTTTCCAGATGTTGGTGTTGTGGCAATTTCTTCACTGGTAGCTGCCTTAGGAGTTTCCTTGGCATCCATTGTCTCTTTTGTTGTTGTTTTGGTTTCTTTCGGTTTGGGTTCGATACTCTCTTCAATGCGGTCAATTTTCTCTTTGAGCGATTTTGTTTGGGATTCGGTCTTTTTTTGCGCACCTGTTACGGAAACAGAACGCGACTTATCCAAATCTGGTTCCATATCCTCAAGATTCGGAAGTTCTGGCAGATTTGGATTCACCCCATCTTTTGGAGTTGTGACGAGAGTTTCTGGGGTATAAACTTCGTTTTTGTCGGCTGGTTTTACAATCTCCCGTTCCCCTCGGTCAACATCTCCCGTTTTTCCGACAGTTTGCAGCTTTTGGACAATTTCATTCCTATAGATAAATGCAAAAATGAACGAAGAGAATAACAGGACTACGAGAATGGCAGTTGTGAAAATTTTCAGATTGTCTCGTCGGCCCATAAAGCGGTTTCCTACCCTTTGTTTGGTACATGAGTACACGTTTTTTCTGTTTCGAAAAGTGAGAAATAATAGAAATGATAAAAAAATTCAACTGTTTGACCTTGGGAATTCTCCTAAGCATCCAACCGACCTTCTCACTCCCTAAACCTTACGACCCTGATGAATTGGGTCGGGTGAATGTTTTGTCACAAGCATTGAAAATTGATCCTAGCTATATGTTGTTTCTCGCGGAGGATTTTGAAGGCGAGAGACCTTGGTCTTTCTATCGCCCCGACTCTTTCCTTGCCCATACAGAGTTTGGAGGAAACTTGAGTGGAAACGATGCCTTCCTTGCAGAAGGAAATCTCCTGAAACAAGTTGGGTATTCGCAGTTCCAAAACCAAACTTCTTTTCTCATCCAATCCTTTGTCGAAAATCCCAGACTCGACCATTGGGAAATCAGACCAAAAGAACCAATCCACTTTCCTTTGGGTATGCCCATCCAGGCAATCGTTTGGGTGTATTCCGAAGGCCATCATATTAACTTGAGTATGGCTTTATCACAAAAAAAATCCAAGGACATCCTCTTTGATTTTGGACTTTTGAATTTTGTTGGCTGGAGACGGCTCGAGCTCCCCCTCACCCTTCCCAAAGAAAATACAAGGCTCATCCAATCCCAATCCTTTCCCGTTGCGTTTAAGTCTTTTTTTCTAAAAACCCGAGCCTCACAAAAAAGGGGGGCATTCCATTTGTATTTTGATAATTTGAGTTTTGTCATAGACAAAAGAACCTTTACCTATCCTGGGGCAGAGGTTATGGACACTTGGGGTTCAAGATCCAAATGATCTTTGTAATTTATAACTTCATTATCATTATACTGTATTCAATCATTCGTATGATCTCTTTTTTTCCTGGCCCGATTCGCAGAGAATTCTTAAAAAGGGAAAAATCGTTAAACACTGTTTTACAAACAAAAATAAATCCAAACAAAGAAGTGATTTGGCTCCACAGTGCGAGTGTAGGAGAACTCGACCAAGCAAAAGCAATTGCGACCGTTTTAAAAAAGAAGAACCCCAATATTTTTATTTTACAATCGGTTTTTTCATCCAGTGTAAAGGAAAACCATTTGAATGATCCGGTTCTTGATCTTTCTTTCTTTCTTCCTTTTGATTTACCATTTGTTTATGATTCTATATTTTTCAATTTGCGCCCAAAAAAACTAATCATACTTGCTTGGGACACTTGGCCAAATTTACTCAGGTCTGCAAACAAATGGCACACTCCGAGTTATTTGGTTTGCGCCTCTCTGAACAAAAACTCAACAAGAAACAAAGGTTTTGCGGCCTTACTCACGAAAAAAAGTTTCTCTTATTTGGCAGGTATTTATCCTTCTCATTCTGTTTTGGAAAAAGAGTTTTTGCCTTTTCTATCAAAACAAACCGATTTTGCTGTTTTGGGAGATTCTCGCTTTGATTCTGTTACACTCAAATTGGAAACCAAAGAACCTCCTAAATCATTTACTGATTTTATAAATAAACAATTTGAATCGATCCGTAAAAACCCTCCTGTGATTTTTGGATCAACCTACCCTGTTTGTGAATCGTATTTACTCGAATATCTAACAAACCATCCAACGAATGATTTTTTTTGGATTTTTCCACACAAATGGGACGAAGATCGTATCCGACCAGTGATGGAAAAAATTTCAGAATTCGGAACTGTTTCTAAATTTAGTTTGCTAAAAGATAAGGATACCCTAGAGGTATTGCCAAAGTTTTTATTCTTCGATGAAATAGGAATTTTGGCTTTTGCTTATCGATATGGAAAAATCGCATACGTAGGGGGAGGGTTTCATAACCGAATCCACAATACAATCGAACCTGCGGCTCTCGGTTTACCAATCCTCACTGGACCAAAAATTTCTAATGCACCAGAAGCAATCGTAATGAATGAGTTAGGTGGGATTTTCATAAATAAGACTAAAAACGATTTTGTAAATAATCTTGATATTTTATTAAAAAATGAAAATACAAAGAAAAAAATGGGCGAAATCAATAGAAACTTTGTGGTTGAAAACAAAGGTGCCTCAGAAAAGATTTATTTACGAGTTTTTCTGAATGATTCCCATTAAAATTGCTGCCATCACTTTAAACACCACACCTCTCGACTTCTCTGGAAACTTTGCACGAATGAGAGATGTTATCCATTCGAAAGAAGTTAGCTCTGCAAATATTTTAGTCTTTCCTGAACTTTGTGTTTCTGGTTACGGTTGTGAGGATGCATTCTACCGCCCAGCTGTTTGGGAAAAATCACTCCAAACGCTAAAAAACATTTTGCCACTTTCCAAAGGCAAAATCATATTATTTGGGTTACCCATTCTAAAAGATTCCTTTTTATTCAACTGTATGGCTGTTGTCCAAAATGGAAAAATACTTGCTCTCGTCCCAAAAACAAATTTGGCGAACACGGGAGTTCATTATGAAAAAAGATGGTTTCATTCAGAGCCCAAATTTTTAAACGATAACCTCCATTTCGATGGGCAATTGATCCCATTTGGACATTTTGTATTTGAATATGAATCGATCAAGTTTGCGATTGAAATTTGCGAAGACTCATGGTCATACACCAAACCATCTTCTGTATATGCAGAAAAAGGAATTGATATTTTATTTTCACCTGGTGCATCTCATTTTGCCATTGGGAAACAGAAGACTAGAAAAACAATGTTCCAAGAAATATCGCGTAACCAAAATAATTTGGTAGTATTCACCAATTTATGTGGCAACGAATCAGGAAGGTTGATTTTTGAAGGTGGGGCTTTGTTTGCAGAACTAGGACAGGTTGTGAAGGAAGGATCTAGGCTTCATTTTGCCAACCATATGACAACAGTTTATGATTTTTTCCCCACAAAAGTGAAATCACACAAAACCCGTGAATTTAGAAAAAGTTACCCTGACCAAAATACAACCGACATAAAAACAATTGTTTTGGCGAAAAATACCGAAGACAGACCCCTCGTCATAGACAAACGGAAAGAAAAAACACCAAACGAGAACCAAGGTATTATACTTACCCAATTTGAAGAATTCACAAAGGCAGTTTCTCTTGGTCTTTTTGATTACTTAAAAAAGTCAAAAACGAAGGGATTTACCCTTTCGTTATCAGGTGGAGCGGACAGTGCAACCTGTGCAATCCTAGTGGATGTAATGAAACGATTAGCAAAGCTCGAATTAGGTGAAGAAATTTTTAGCCAAATGGGCATCGAAGAATCCCTCCTCCTTGTGACTTTATATCAAAAAACAGAAAACAATTCGGTAATCACAGAAAAAATTGCGGAACAATTAGCAGATGAACTTTCCGTTCCATTTTTTTCCATTTCCATTTCAGACATAGTAAACTCATCAGTAAAAACAATCGAAGGTGTTTTACAAAAAAACCTAGATTGGAAAAACCACGATTTGGTTTTACAAAACATCCAAGCGCGTGTTCGTTCTCCCCTCATATGGTTACTCGCCAATTATTATGGCCACCTTCTTCTATCAACAGGCAATCGAAGTGAAGCGAGTGTCGGTTATACAACCATGGATGGTGATAGTTCAGGATCGATTTGCCCCATAAGCGGTGTGAGTAAAGAATTTATATTGGCTTGGATAGATGACATCCAATTGGGAAAAAATCGTTTTGTAAAACCCATGGAGTCTTTAAAAACATTACGCACAACAAAACCCACGGCAGAATTAAAACCGCTTGGTGAACACCAAGAAGACGAAAAAGACTTAATGCCTTATACGATTTTACAAGCCATTGAGTCAAAAATTGTGTATCATGGTTTATCGGAAGCAGAAGTGTTAGAAAATTTAATTTTTGAATTTCCAGACGAGTCGAAAGATTTTTTACAGCAGTGCATTCAAAAATTCCAAAAATTATTCAACCTCTCGCAATGGAAACGGGAACGGTTGCCTCCGTCGTTTCATTTGGATGAGTATGGGTTGGATCCAAAATCTAGTTTTCGATTCCCCATACTTTCCAACGAATCTTAGTTTGGTGGTGGTAAGCCAGCTTTTTCGAAAGCTTTGATTGCTTCCTTTTCAATTTGTTCGTTTTGAAACTTGATGTTTTTCATAATTTCTTCGAATTTTTTATCCATCTCTTCGTCTTCACCACCCTGTGATTCGATGAGGTAACTAATGATTTCCATTCGATCTTTACCTTGTTTTTTCACATGGTTAAAGTAAAAATTCAAATCATTGGCATTGGGAGTGCCTCCGTAAACAGAACTCGTTGCCCGAGCCAATTTTTGGTTGAACTCTTCTTGTTTTTGTTTCACTTCGGGAGTGAGTCGTTTGGGGATGAGGTCATTGCCTGGAAATTGTTCGCGTAATTCATCAAAAGCCTGCATGGCCTCTGGCGGGTAGGGTTTGCCCGTTTGTGGATTGATGGGGATTTCGCCGTTTGCGGCCACTTCGGGAGCCACCTCTTCCTCATATTTCATCCCGCCCGCACTATAATAATCGGAATCAAAGATAGAACTTGCGTCCTCTCCCCGCACCCCCAATTGGTTGGCACCCTTGGAATCGCCCGTACCACCACCGATGAGATAGGAAAGACCTTTGTTCTTATTTTTGTTTTTTCGTTTTTCTTCGCCATCGTCTGACTGCAGCATGAGCAAAAAGAAAAAAAATAGGCCGATGAGACCAATGGAAAGAAAGAGTAATTTTTTTTGGATTCCCATAGATTGAATTCCTGAAAACTTGGAAGGCGAACCGAATCCATGATGCGATTTTCCTTCCTACATCCAATTTATGCAGTGGGCTTTTCTTTACTCTCCTTTTTTCACTGTGGGACAAACACGGATACCCCTGTCGCTCCTTTTATTTTCCTTACCCCTCCAGGGGTTCCTCAGATCGTTTCTGTCGTTTCCCTGAATAGCAACATCACCAATGATTTTCAGTATGATGTTTTTAACCTAGTTGCGGACCCCAGACCCGAATTTTTACTCCGGTATTATGTAACAAACCAAGAACCCCAGTTTGTCGGATACAATCTCTACATCACAACAGCAACCCCAGGGGTCATTCAAACCATATCCGGAGAGTGGCTGGAAGATGGGGTTCAGCCTAGTTTTCCGCACTTGCCCATTGAGGCCTCCACTAGTTCCAAAAATATCATTTCCAAACGGATTCGTTTTTTCGTCCCCCCCCCAGGGGCAGAATTCTTCCAAAAATGCCAAATCTATAATTTTACCCTTCGTTCGTTTTTGGTTGGTGGACTCTTTTCCAATCCTTCCACAGCCGTAGCCTCTTGTGCCATTGGCAATGTACCCATCAATACACAATGCCCTGTTAGCGTAGGGTGTAACTCGGAAGAATGTGCCAACCCAAGTTGTGAAAATCCGGCAGGGTGTGCGCTGGGAACAGCTTGCAATCCCTGTACTATTGGTGGCAGTGAAAATTTAGGATGTGTTTGCCCCGCAGGCACAAAACCTCCTGGGTGCCAACTCCTTGGCCCATAAAAAAGAGGCAGGAACACTCTATGTGGTGGCCACACCCATTGGCAATTTAGGGGACATCACTCTCCGCGCCTTGGAAATTTTTCGGTCAGTGGATTTGATTCTCTGCGAATCAACCAAAGAAACTCGCTCCTTACTTTCCAAATTGGAAATCAGTACCCCAACACTCGCACTTTACAAGGATAGCTCGGAATCCCCTTACGCACAAATTCTAAAAGACATAGTTTCCGGTAAATCCATGGCTCTCGTTTCAGACGCAGGAACTCCTGGAGTTTCTGACCCTGGAAGCCAAATGGTACGAGCGGCGAGGGAAAAAGGAATCTTGGTTCTCCCCATACCAGGTGCTTCCGCTCTCACGGCTCTCCTTTCGGTTTCGGGATTCCAAGTGAATCCAACTTATTTTTTAGGGTTTCTCTCTGAAAAACCAGGTAAAAAACGCCGAGAATTGGAAAGAGCGAAAGAAATCGATGGGCTCATCGTTTTTTATGAATCGGTTCATAAACTACCCCGGTTGTATCCCCTTTTGGAGGAATTATTCCCCCAAACGGAAATTTTAGTCGGAAGGGAATTGACAAAGACCTTCGAAGAGGTTCTGTATTTCCAGAATCCTAGGGATCTCCAGAAAAATCCCCCTATGGCCAAGGGAGAGTTCGTTTTTCTCCTAAATCATAGAAAAAAAACACTTAAGGGAATTTCTGAATCATCCGATACCTGAAGTAGTAAGAGGACTAAGTATGAACGTTGATAAAGTAGGAAGAGTGGGTGGTTACGGTTACGAACCGAAAAAAACACCAAATACTTCCAAAACAGAAAACCAAGGTCCCGTTGACACAATTTCCATTTCGGATGCAGCCAAAAAGATTGCGTCGGAAGCGAAACTCCAATCGGAAGTGAAACAAATTGCAAAACAAATTGTTTCGGCTCCTCCCGAAGAAGATCGCTCTGAAAAAATCAAAGCTGTGAAAGAAAGGTTAAAAAACGGAGACTACGACAATCTTTCGACTGAAGTGTTGGATAAAATTTCCGACCAAATTGTTTCTTCATTTTTAGGACAGCAGTAAAAAGGACGGGAGGTGAGGGATCCTTTATTGTTGTCCTCTTTAGGGATGTTATCACCTTCACAAAGTTTGTGTTAGGGGGGATCTATGCCTGTTCTCCCAGAATGGATTAATTTTCAATTTCCACCCAAGATTCATTTCGAAATCGATTGTGGTTACAAACTCGGCAGTTTTGTTAAAAACATTGGCAGCCGAGTGGTTCTTCTGTCCACCCAAAAGGAATTGGACAATGCGGAAGAACTTTCTATCATCAAAACTAGTTTAGAAAAACATTCCGAAGGTGTGATTATTTACGATGATATCGTTGATCGAGCACACTTCAAAGATATAGATTCGTGTGCCCATTTTTTAAGAATCTCCAATGCCGATTGTGTGGTTGCTTATGGATCTTTTGAAACCATGAATGCTGGCAAAGCCGCTGCCCTACTCGCCACCAATGATATGTTCGCGGAAGATCTTATCATTGGCAAAAAACAACCAAAAAGAAAAGGTCTTCCCCTCATCATTGTTCCTACAAAACCCATACTAGGAAATGAATGTTCGCCCTTCTTTTCCATAGTGGATGACAAAGACAAAAACAGAAAATACTTTGCACATGAATGGGCCTTCCCCGAACTCATTGTTGCTGATCCAAAAATTGGAGCTGGAATGTCGAGTACAGAAACCGCCAAAACAGGGATTTCCATTTTATCTGCAGCGGTGGACAGTATACTTTCTAAATATGCAAACGAAATCACTTCTTCTTCTGCACTCAGAGCTATCGAACTCATTTCCAAAAATATCGTACCAGCCATTCGTGAACCAAGAAACCTAGGATCAAAAAATTCGATTTATGCCGCCAGTTTACTGAGTGGAATTGCTCAGTCAACAAGCAGTCTTGGTCTCTGTTATGCGCTATCGCTCGCAGTGACAACTGTGACCACTCTGGACATTTTCCAAAGTATGTCAATTTTACTCCCCCACGTTATGGAATACAACCTCACCTCTTCCGCTGGAAAGTATGTGATGATTGCTCGTGCCCTCGATGAAGATGTAACGAATATTTCCGTTATTGAAGCGGCCATCAAAGCGGTGGAAGGGATTCGCAAAATTTATTTAGAACTTAGAATCCCACAAAGACTTTCGGAATACGAAGTGAAAAAAATCGACCTGCCAGGCATTGCCACTTTGGCAGCAACCTATTCATTTCTTGATTGTCTTCCCAGAGAACTCCCTAAAAATGAAATTGAAACCATCCTCGTGGCTGCGTTTTAGGTTTATTTGATCCAACTTAACGAATTTGAAAAAAAACTATTCGAAACGTTTTCTCTGAGTGACAGGGATGCCCGCCGTCTTGCCCGAGTTGTGGATGACCTTTCCATCGTGACAGGAATGGATGCAGCAGAAATCTTTGATTTTTTGCGTTTTGGTGTAGAAGAAGAATTTGAAGAATTAAAAAGAGATTACCACTGGGAAAGGTTCCGCATTCGGATCCAAAAAAAATTAAAAAAAACAAACACTTGAATTACGAACTTGGAAAGAATTATATTTTTCTAAAAGCTAACTCTGATTCGGTTGTCCGTATCCGATCTGAAAAAAATCCATTTTATCCCTTTCCCATACAAAAGATCCCAGACAATCCAAGTGTCACAAATGAACCACTTCTCATCCCTCGTTTTTTATACGATGTAGGGATCGTTAGAAATCAATTTAATACAAAACCCATCGATATCATCCCTTATATTCGTTTTATGGATAAAACTCTACACTGTGATTTTAAACTTGGTGAAAATTTATATTTAGTAGACAATCAATTTAGAAAAATTAGAATTTCGAAATTTCCAACACGAGTGAATGAAACACTGCCTCTCCATATACTCATCGATCATTCAAAACAGATTCATATTGGATCAGCAATACAATCGAAGGAATTAGTTCTATACCCATCCAAAAGAGAAAAATATAAATCCGCAAAGTATTTATCCTTACGAGACATTGTGAATCCTTACCTAAAAGAAGGAGAGGTAATCGAAAAAATTGAGTCACTTTATTTTGACAAAGAGAGTAAAACTTTCTTATTCCGATTGGTAAAAATTTTATACAGCGGTTCTCCCGAAGAAGAGTATAAAATCATCACCAATTTGTTTCGTTACGAAAAACAATTTGCAGAATTTTTAAACAAAAGAATGTTCACCATTGAAATTTTGCCAATGGTTTACGGACCATTTTTACAATCCATATTAAAAGACATCGATGAAAGGTATATAAAATACTCTTTGAATCAATTATCGAAGCCAGTTTTCGAAACAGTAAAAAATTCCGTATCCAAAAACAAATTTAAATACATTTTGGACTCGCCTGTTGCAAAACCAAACGACGGAGAGGATTTAATATCCATCATTGAATCGCAAATGTACAAACAATTTGCACGGAATATCTATTACGAGGATGGTTCCATTTTTACCTATAGAGAAGAAGGTGAACCAGAAAACGCAGAAACAATTCAACTCATTCCGAGTGAAGTATTTAATTTTAGTTATGACAAAAACCATTTGGATTTTTTTGCAATAACGAAAACAAAAATATTTGTAAAAACCAAATCCTGGATAGAAACATTAAGATTTGATTGTATTCTCTCAAAAAAAGACTTTGAAACTTTCGAATTTAAACGGCTCCCTCCAAATTTACTTTTAGAAATCCCATATTATCCAACAGCTACTTGTTTGGTGGGGGCAGGAATGACAAAGGAACGAGAATGTTTTGAATTCTCACTCCTTTGGTCGTCCTATTGAACGTTCGATTTCACCCGAGAAACTGCTTTGTTCCATTTTTGAATTTCTTCGTTTCTTTCGGTCTCTTTCATTTTTGGCAAAAACTGAGTATTTTTGTTTTCTAATTTCCGAAGGGCAGATACTGATTTAAAAAATCCGCGTTCTAGGCCAGCTAGGTAGGCCGCACCAAGAACGGTTGTATCCACATTGGATGGCCGAATGACTTTGGTTCCCAAAATATCCGCTTGGAATTGCATGAGCCAAGCGTTGGCTGTTGCTCCACCATCCACACGTAGATACTTTAATGGTTTACCAGTTTCTTTTTCCATCGCAAAAGCAAGTTCATAGGATTGTAGAGCAATGGCCTTGAGTGCCGCCCTTGTGATTTGAGCAGGAGTCGTGTCCCTTGATAAACCAAAAATAGCACCCCTAGCATCTTGGTCCCAATGCGGAGCACCTAATCCAGCAAATGCGGGAACAAAGACAAGATCATCTTTTGTTTTGATAGATTTTACGAGTTTTTCAGAATCTTTCGAATATTCAAAAAATTCTAAATTGTCTCGTAAAAACTGGACTACTGCGCCACCGATGAATACAGAACCCTCCAAACAATAAACTGTTTTACCTTCAGGACCAAGTGCCAAAGTGGTGATAAGACCCTGGTTCGATATCCGAAATTCGTCTCCCACATTGAAGAGTAAAAAACAACCAGTACCATATGTATTTTTTGCCTCACCGGGCTCCGTACAAAGTTGACCAAAAAGCGCTCCCTGTTGGTCACCAACGAGAGATGAAATAGGAATTCCATCTGGTAAGGTTTTGACTTTTGAAGTAAATCCAAATAGATTTTTGGAATTGTATGTTTTGGGTAACATGGAAATAGGAACACGTAGAATTTCACATAACTCTTCATCCCACTCTTTATTTTGGATGTTGAATAGAAGTGTCCGCGAAGCATTTGTATGATCTGTTTTATGTTCTTTATGACCTGTTAGTTTGTATAACAACCATGTATCAATGGTTCCAAACATCAAATCTCCACGTTCGGCTTTGGCGCGAGCACCTTTCACATTGTCTAAAATCCATTGTATTTTTGTACCAGAAAAATACGCATCCAAAACGAGACCAGTTTTGTTTCGAAAATTTGATTCTAAACTTTGTTTTTTTAAATCATTGCATATATCTGAAGTTCGGCGGCATTGCCAAACAATGGCGTTGTAGATTGGTTTGCCAGTTTTTTTATCCCAAACTACAGAAGTTTCTCTTTGGTTTGTAATTCCAATGGTAACTGCGTCCTTTGGATCGAGGTGACCTTGTTTGATGGCTTCCCCTATCAATTTTTGGGTTTTTGTCCAAATTTCTTCAGGGTCATGTTCTACCCAACCTGGTTTGGGATAGTATTGTTTGAATTCTTGGTATGCGGATGAAATTACTTTTCCTTTATCATTAAAACAGAATGTACGAATTCCTGTTGTTCCAGCATCAATCCCAATGATATAACCTTTTTTTGACATTTTAAACCTCTATCTCCAAACTTTCATAAGCCATAATGATTTCGAGTGCCCCATGTGGATCAAACATTTCTTTGTATTTTAAGGCACGAAGGTATACCAAATCTAATTTTTCATCGTCATAGGATGGGTCGTGGTGGAACATCACCAATTTTTTTACTTTCGCGCGGAGAGCAATGTCTGTGGCAATGGATGCTGAACTATGACCCCAATCAATTTTCTGTAATGATTCTTCGAAAGTGTATTGTGTATCAAACACGAGGACATCGGCTCCGGTAAAATAGTCGATGTAAATGTCTATATTTTCCATTTCTTCTAAATTGAACTCTGCATCGGAAGCAAAAATGATCGTTTTACCATCTTCGGTGAAACGATACGAATAACTCCCACCAGGATGGCGAACCGCTTTGCTAAAGGCTTTGATATGGGATCCTAAGGAAAATACTTCGCCTTCCTCAATGTACCGAAATGTTTTTTTGGCTGCATAATGGTCGAAAGAAACAGGGAAATGTGTGAATACAAATTGGTGTTCAAGCCTGGGCTCGATATCTGGCAAAGAAGAAATGAATTCAAAATGATTGCCAGGCAAAAATAAAGGAACAAAAAATGGAATCCCTTGGATATGATCCCAATGTGTATGTGTCAATATCCAATATGCATGGCCTACACCTTTACCAAATTCGGTGCTCATCATTTGATTGCCTAGTTCACGAAGCCCTGTTCCGCCATCGATTATGATTAAATTATCATCTTTATCTCTGATTTCAACACAAGTCGTATTACCACCATAAGTTGAAGATGCGGAAAAACTAAGCGAATCTAAAAACCGTAGAATACTTTGTTCATTTTGAATGTCCGTAGGGCTTGCCAAAGACAAAATTTTTTCAACTTTTTGTTTTACACCTTCTGGCCGAATCGGTGAACCAATTGATCCGCGCACACCCCAAAACTTAATTTTCATTGTAATGAATTGAACGCTTTTTTTTTAAAAAATCAAACGTTTTTTGATTGAGTTTAGTGCTTTCCAGTGTTGTCTTAACTAAAGTTATGTTTGAATTTGAAATCGTTCAAGTTTCATTATCTGCAACCATTCATTTAAAAGGATCCTTGTCTTTAAAGGACACTTCTCAATTAAAAGCCGAAATAAAAAATTTACTCGGTACAGAAACAACAGAGATTATTTTCGATTTTAAACACCTGAGTTATTTAGATTCTTCTGGAATGAGCATCCTTCTACACACTTACACTTGGGGGAAAGAAAAAGGCAAAACAGTTCGGATCATCAACGTATCGAATGAAGTGAAAACTATTTTTGCCGTTGCGAATCTCTTGCAAACTTTTTCTATTTCCTAAACGCGCAATTCTTGGATTGTGTGGATGATAAACGAAACAATCCCTGAAAAAACATAAAACCCAACCGCACCATACAATACGTAAGGCCATTTATAGAAGCTGATGGCGAGTAAAACCAAAGCCAATCCCACTAGGCTTATTCCTAATTTTTTCCAAGAAAAAAGCCCACGGATGGCAACTTGGGGTTTGGAATAACGTAAGGTCGAAACCATAAGAAAGGCCGTTGTGATAAAAAACAAAGTCGCTACCCAAACAGGAACTTGTGAAACATGAAAGACGAGAGGAAAAATTCCGACAACAACTCCCGCCACAGGTGAAGGCAGCCCATTAAAAGATTTTGGGTCGTGGGCAACATTAAAACGCGCCAAACGGTAAGCCGCACAAATTGGATACAAAGCGGCAATGAACATGCCAAGGGGGATCAAATCGACTCGGTCAAATAAATCCATTTTGATGTTTGCAAAAAACATTTTGTATGACAAAAAACCAGGTGCGATTCCGAAGGTTGTGAGATCAGCCAAACTGTCCAAATCGGCACCAAGTTCGCTTGTTGCGTCCAGAGCCCTGGCTGCCATCCCATCGAATCCATCAAATAACGCAGCCAAGATGATAAACACACCGGCCAAACTGAATAATTCGTGAGAGTTAGACTGGTTTGGGTTTGTTTCGGAAACAAGCAACATAGAGACGAATCCCAATGTTAAGTTTCCGAGAGTTAAGGTATTTGGAATCCAAGTTAATTTTTTTTTCATAGCGTTTGTTCAAAACTTCTTTTGGGGCTAATTTTAAAATTCAAACCCACTGTTTTATTTTTTTTCCAGAGGTGGTAACCCAAACTGGCAACCATGGCTCCGTTATCCGTGCAGTATATTTTTTTGCGAGGATAAAAAAGTTTCCAACCATGGCTTTTTGCTTCCGTTTCTAAAAGATTACGGAGTGTTTCATTGGCGAGGACTCCCCCAGCACAAACGATCGTTTGGAGTCCAGTGAGAGAAACCGCCTTTTTTAAATTGCGAATGACAAGCTCAAAGGCAGTTTTTTGGAAATAATAACAAAGCCTTGGAATATTTACATTGCCTTCTATCGATTTTAAATGGTATAAAACTGCTGTTTTCAGCCCGCTGTAAGAAAATCGAATTTCCCCCGCTTTATCCTCTTTTAATAATTTAGGAAAAGGATTTTTTTCACCTTGTTTTGGTTGGTATAAATTTGCCTCTCGTTCGATATACGGCCCCCCTGGGTAAGGAAGACCAAGTAACGAACTCACTTTATCAAATGCCTCACCCAAAGAATCATCCCTTGTATCTGCAAGTAATTCCATCGTTCCGAACGTTTTGTACTCATAAATGGATGAATTTCCTCCCGATAACAAAACACCGAGACAAGGAAATGATGGAAGGCTGCCTTCCAAACCAACAACGGCAAAATGTGCTTCTAAATGATTCACAGCGACGATGGGTAGATTATGAACGAGAGACAAACACCGAGCCAGTTGAGCACCGATCATAAGTGACCCCATAAGACCAGGGAAAGCCGTTACAGCAATGTAGGAAAGTTCCGCAGGGGAAATTTTTGCTTCCTCCATTGCCCTTTCATAGACAGAATTAATTGTTTCTAAATGTGCGCGTGAGGCAATTTCCGGAACAACTCCTCTGTATTTTTTATGGGTTTCTATTTGGCTGTATATTTGGAGGGAGATGAGCTCTTGCCCATCCCGCACGATGGCGACAGATGTTTCATCACAACTGGACTCAATCCCGATACCGTAAACCATCCTATTTTTCTAAAGAACGAATCGCTTGCGTTAGTTGCACATCCAAATCTAAATTTGGCTTTTGGTATGCTGCCCCGACTCGCATTTCGTTGAATAAAAACAATTTCACCACAGTATCCGAAATTTGGATTTTTTCTTCTTCTAGTATGACTTTAAAATCATTGATTGCCGTTTGATTGAATTCAGAATGCGATTCGAGAAATGGTTTGATCCGATTCTTTTTATATAATTTTTCGAGTCCAAATTTTTCATCATCACTGGCTACGACAGGATTCACAACGACGTCAGGTGTGATACCTTTACCATGGATGGAAATTCCAGAAGGTGTATAATATTTTTGAATTGTAATGGCAACACCTGTCCCAGCTGACAGAGGCAATATGGACTGGACAGATCCTTTACCAAAACTTTGTGTGCCTACAATTTTTGCCCTATTATTATCTTTTAGGGCTCCCGCTAAAATTTCAGAGGCACTAGCGGAACCTCCGTTCACGAGGATGGCAATGGGAATATCTAAATATTTTTTACTCTTATTTTCAGCCTTAAAACTTTTTACAAGAATACCGCCACGACCTTTAACAGAAACAATTTCAGAGTTCGTAGGCAAAAACATAGCGGCCAAATCGATGGCTAAATCCAATAAACCACCGGGATTCATTCGCAAATCGATCACCAATTTTTCTGCACCAGAATTAACCAAAGACTGTACAGTTTCAGAAAATTCTTTTGCCGTATTTTCTTTTCCCATAAACTGAACTAATTTGATATATCCAGTTTTTTCTTCTTCGATGTAACTCGATCTAACATATTTGATTTTAATCTGCTCACGAACCAAATTGACAACAAACGGATCTTTGATACCCTTTCTTTCCACCTTCATGGAAAGTGACGATCCCACTTCTCCCCGCATCATACTTATCGACTCAGCAAGTGATACTGATTTTGTACTTTTGCCATTGATTTCGATGATTTTGTCCTGAGGCAAAAGCCCTGCTCGCCAAGCTGGTGTTCCCTCAATGGGTGCAACAATGATGAATGCATTTTCATAAAAACTCACTTCCACGCCGATGCCACCAAAACTACCTTTGGTTTCATTCTGCAATTCAGTGAATTCATCCACATCCAAAAAACGAGTGTGAGGATCACCTAAACTATGTAAGGCTCCCTGTATTGCACCCACATATATTTTTTTTTCATCAGGTGGATCCACAAAATCATTTTCCACATAGGAAATGACTTCATGCAATATCTGTAAGTATTTTTCACCATCTGCCGAAATAGCAGAAACACGTTCCGAAAATGAAAAAACAGAAACGATTGTCAGAGTTGTGGTGATTAAAATCCAAAAAATCCGTTCTTTTTGTTTCATTTCATTCGTTACCGTAAATGGACTCGAAGAGAGCCTTATTTTCTTTTTTTAGCATTTCTTTGGCTTGGGGAATGGAGAGTCGGTAAACATCGCATGCTTCTTCAAACAAAACCTGATCAGATGGTGCTGGTTTAGCTGAATCGGAAACAATCCCTGTTTGTATGCGGTTTTGGGCAAACCGCTCCAAAACACGTTTGAGATCATACATGCCTATTTCTTCTTTTTTGGGAGCACAGGCAGAGGCGGAAATAATGAGGAGGAAAAGGAGAATACGAAAGAACATTCCCCTCTTAACTTGCCCCACTTGGGACAGGGGTCAATCAGTAAATGCGATACAGTCCGATGAGTTTGCCGATTATTGTGGCTTTTTTTGTTTTGATTGGTTTCAACTTTGCGTTTCGAGGTTCCAAACGTATATGGTCTGGTTCTTTGAAAAATACCTTGAGGGTGGCTTCATTTTCAATCATAGCCACAACAATCTCACCATTGCGAGCTGTGTCTTTTTTTTGGATGATGGCAATGTCACCGTCGCTAATGCCTGCTTCAATCATCGAATCGCCCTTCACTTTTAGGGCAAATGTTCCAGGTTTGGCAGCCATTCCATCAGGAACGGCGATGTATTCCTCAATGTTTTCCTCAGCCAAAATGGGCGAACCAGCCGCCACCTGACCCAGGAGGGGAATGCCAGAAGCACGGACAAGGAGGGCTTCGTCGGAAGAACCCTTTAAGAGTTCGATCGCACGACTTTGGTTTTTCGAAGTTCGTATATAACCTTTTTTTTCAATGGCTTTGAGATGATCATAAGCACCTTTCGCAGTGATTCCGAATTGGTCTCCAATCTCTCTGATCGTGGGAGGAAACCCTTTTTCTCTCACCGTCTCAGATATGTATTGCAGGACAGAATCTTGTTTTTCCGTAAGGTCTTTCATACTATACAGATAAATAGGAAATATACGTTATGTCAATAAAAAACTAGTTTATAATTTTAAATATTCGCTTTTTAAAACAAAACTTCCTTCTTCCACTATGGCTTGCCCCGTCTCAACACCCGTTGTAACTTCCACCCAAAGATCATAAATTCGACCGATTCCTATTTTTTTAGCAGAAAAACTTCCGTCAGGATTTCGGATGAAAACAAAATTTTCCCCTTCAATTTTATGGACACAAGATGAAGGAACCACCTTAGATTTGTTACTAGTCGATTCAACGATGGCTCCTACAACAGTTGCCGTTACACTTTGTCCAGGTCGTAATTTTCCTTTTGAATTTCTTACTTCCAAACGAATTTCGGCGGTCTTTTTTATAGGATCAATGATGTCGCCCACGTGGGACACCACGGCTTTTAAAGATTCATCTTTTGAGCCGATGGGAACCACCTTCGCTTCATTTCCAACCCGAATGGCAGATAGATCCTTTTCATAAACTTCCAAGTTGATCCAGAGTACACTCAAATCTGCCACAGTGAACAAATTATCACGTGCGTTGACGGCTTGGCCAATGATGGCTTCCCTATCAGTAACAGAACCTGAGATGGGAGTTCTTATAAATAGATTTTTGGAATTGTATTTGCCAGCTTCCAAATTGGTAATTTCTGTTTCTGTTAAACCTAAATTTTCCAAAGCATTACGGGAAGTTTCCATTTCCGCTTTTACAGATTTATAATCCATCAAAGACATTTCATATTCTTTTGCAGAAGTTACTTTCCTTTCATACAAATCCTTGGCTCTATCAGATTGAACCTTCAAAGCTTCGAGCCTTGCTCTCGCTTTTAAATAATTAGCTTCTGTGGTTCCAAGTTCAACTGATTGTAAGGAAGCGAGAGCAGTACCTTTTTTAACATGATCGCCTTCTTTCACAAAAACTTGTATTAACCTTCCACTTACCCTTGAACCAACTTTGGCGACATTGTTCATATCATAAGAAACAGTGCCAGGTAATTGTAGCTCCTCCTCAATTGCTTGTTCTTGGAGATAAACCACAGAAAATGGATGTTTTTTTTGGATCTCATCCGAAATCCTGAATTTGGATTTATCTTCCGTTAGAGCCTCTGTTTTTTTCCCACTACCAAAAAATTTTGTATAACCAAAGTATCCGATACTTAAAACCAAAACGATCAAACTATAATTTCTAATTTTTTTAATATTCAACATATTGAATTTATCCTTAATAATCCACATTGTCCATTTTACCTATGGAGGCTCGATAACTTTCCAAAGCACTATAATACAAATAAATAATCTCGTAATAACTTCGGAGAACATTTAAATAATTTTTTTCAGCTTCCAAAAAGGTAACCAAATTTGATGCTCCACGAATGTAAGCTAACCTTGATTTTTCCTGAACCTCTTTGTTTTTATTGAGTAATCCCATTTTTTGGTAATCCAAAAGTTGAGATTCACGAGCCTGTAATTCTTTGATTGCTGCAGAAATCTCAGAAAGAATTTCGTTCCGCTTTGCTTCCACATCAAAACTCAATTTTTTAAAAGATTCTTCCGACTTTAAAATTTCACCTTGTTTGCGATCAAATAAAGGAAGTGGGGTTGATGCATAAATCCCCGTAACATTTTCATTTCCTTTATTCAAAAATTCAACACCAAGAGTTAAAGGAGGAATGATCTCCCTTTTTTTCAACTCGATGTTCATTCGTTCTCTTTGCTGCCGGATTTTTAAGGCGACAAGGTCAGGTCTGTCTTCAACTTCAAAGTCATTTAAATCAATTCCGAAGTCTTTTGTAGATACAAACTCAAGCCGTCCTTTAATACTAAGTGGTGCATTCAAATCGGAATAACCGATGAGAATTCGTAAGTTTTTTACAACTTGCGCTCTTAGTATTCTAGCATTCCGATATTCTCGTTCAATCTGAACTCTTTCCAATGCCAACCTGTCATATTCCAAAAACGAAATATCACCTTTTTCTGCGCGTAATTTTGTCAAATCAAGAAGGTCTTGGTAATTTTCCAAGAACTCCTGTTGGTAGTTGATTTGTTCGGTTACATAAAGATAAGTCCAAAAGTTTTGCCTTAACCTCAAACGGAATAACCGATCAAAATCGTTAAAACTTGCGATGGTAGCCAAAAACTCTTGTTTTGCGACTTTTTCTCGTTGTGGGATCACACCGCTCATATCCAAAGGTTGATTGTAAATAAAAGAAGTTTCAGGAAGCCCAGTTTGTGCATTTGAGCCCGCTCCCATAAATTGCCTTTGCAAATTCGCAAACGGATTGTAGTACAAACTTGCGGTGATGATATCTCCCCTTGCCATGCCGATGTTTTGTTTTTCCCGCAAATACAAAGGGTTACTCGAGATAGCGTAGGATTCTAATTCTTCAATATTCCATTTTTCGTTGGCATCTTGGATCCGAGAGTCTTCGCCTAAAAATAATAGTTCTTCCTTCGAATGGAGTTCATACACTGCCTTTTCCTTCGAGGACAAAGGTAGTGACAAAACTAAAATCAAAGATATAAATAAGTTTAAATTTTTCATACAGTTACAAATTTTTTAATATAATCCTCAATCCCAAATTGGATCACTTTGATTGCTTCTGCCCTGTCATAAACTTCTGTTATTTCTACCGTCCCTGTGGATGGCGAATTTGGATCAAGTTTGTAAGTCAAAAAATAATGGTGCAATTTATTGATGAGAGCTTTGGGAACCTCGGTAATATCTTTCATAAGTCCGAAAACTTCGTCCCCTTTGAGTACAGCAATGATTTTATCATCTGCTTCACCTTTATCAATCATTCGAAGTCCACCAATGGGAATAACAGTCAGTATTGTGTTACCATGTGTAATTGGGCTTGCACTCAAAACACAAATATCAATCGGGTCTCCGTCACCTTCAATGTTTTGACGACCCACAACTTCAGAACAATGTCTACCGGAAGCTTCACCAGAATATGTACGTGGAATGAATCCATATAAGGTCGGTGAACGGTTGCTATATTTTTGAGGGCGATCCACTCTGATAAATCCTGAAGATTTATCTATTTCATATTTTACAGAATCTTGGGGTGTGAGTTCGATAAATACATCCAATTCATCAGGCGCTTTGGGCCCGAGTTCTAAACCATGCCAAGGATGTGCTACGTAATAATTTGGTTTCATGATTTTCTTTTCCTATTTGATTTTGTTTTTTTTGTATCATTGCCATCTTCCGTTTCTACAGAAAATTGATCGTTTATAGCGGAATGGTGTGTATCTCGTGGTTGGTATTTTTTCATTTCTTCTTGGAAATATAAATTCATTTTCATTTCTTTTTCAATCTGTCGTTTTTCCTGACTCTGTGCTAATTTCACTAGAAATTGGAACACTATTGGCAATAAAAATGCAGATAAAATTGTCGCAGTAAATACGCCTCCCATCACCACAGTGGCTAGAGGGCGTTGCACCTCGGCTCCTGCACCTGTTGCGATTGCCATCGGCAAAAATCCTACAATTGCCACAAGTGCAGTTGTGCTTACTGCTCTAAGTGAATATACTGCAGCTTCAACAACTGCAACATCTCCCTTTACACCATCACTCAATTTGTCTTTTAATGAGGTCGCATAAACCACACCATTTAGTACGGAAATTCCTGAAGCAGCAATGAACCCAACTCCAGCAGGAATCGAAAATGGCAACCCATATAACACTAGTGAAATGATACCTCCTGATATCGCCATTGGGACTAGTAAAAAAACACCTACCGCATAATAAACATTCCCAAATGCGATAAACAACATACCAAAAATAATAGCCCCTGCGATGGGAATCACAACACCTAATCGTTCTTGTGCTCTGGTAAAATTTTCAAATTGCCCGCCCCAATCCACGAAGTAACCTTGGGGTAAATTGTCTTCAATACTGTTTGTAGCCTTTTGCACTTCGTTCACAAAACCAATCATATCGCGACCACGGACATTGACCTCCACGAGTATCCTACGTTTCAAACCTTCGTGATACAGTGCGGACGGACCTTCCGTCATCACTATGTTTGTTACTTGGCCAAGTGGCACAGTACCACCTAGTTCCGTCATGACTGGCACGTTTTCAATTACATCCAGATCCCGAACATCAGCGTCCAAACGAACGATGAGATCAAAACGTTTATAACCTTCGTAAACCTTTCCTGCGTTGAACCCAACACGCAAAGTTTCAATTGTTGTTAAAATTTCTTCTGCACGAACCCCGTATCTTGCCATATTACTTCGGTTCATTTTGATTTCAAGTAAGGGTAGTCCGAGTAATTTTTGGACACGGAGGTCGGCTGCACCTGGGATCTGTTTGATTTTAGATGCATAATTGTCTGCAATTGATTTTAAATTTTTTAGATCGTCACCATAAATTTTGATAACGATGTCTGCTTTTGATCCTGAGAGTAATGCGTTGACCCTATTTTCAATGGGTTGCGATAAACTGATGTAAGACGAAGGTACATTTTTATTTATCTCGTCCTTCATGACTTCCATCAGACTTTCTCTATCTTTTACGGTTACCCATTCCTTCTTAGGTTTGAGTTTGACCATCATCTCGCCTTCTTCGGAACCAATGGGTTCGGCAGCAGACTCACCCCGGCCTTGCCTGGACACAACACTCACAACCTCAGGAAATTTTAAAATAACCTTCTCCATTTCCAAATTGAGATCCCTTGAATGATTGATGGCGGTCGAAGGTAGGCGTTTGATATCCACTGCGATTTCACCTTCATCAATCCTTGGCAAAAACTCTGAACCCAAAGTGGAAGACAAAAGAAAGGAAAATACCACAATTCCGAGTCCAGCCAATACAAATTGTTTTTTAAACTTCATCCCATACACAAGCAAATCCTGGTATTTATGTTGGAATTTTTCCCAAAAAACTGACTCATGCAAGATTGGTTTTTTGTAAATTAGAGTCATGAGCGCAGGGAAGGTCGTGATTGAGTAGAGTAGTGCTGCACCTAACGCAAAAGCAACTGTAATGGCCATCGGGCGAAACATCCGACCTTCCACCCCTTCCAAAGTCATCAGAGGCAAGTACACAAGTAAAATGATACCGACACTAAATACGGATGCCCGAACCACTTTGATGCAAGATTCGAGGATCACATCCTCCATCCCGTCTTCCATATCCTGGGTAGAAGTTTTCGACAATAAAAATGATTTTCGTATGATAAACCCATGTAAGGTGGACTCAAGCATAACAATGGATCCATCCACAAGTAGACCAAAGTCAAGAGCTCCGAGTGACATTAAATTTCCCACAATGCCAAATGCATTCATGAGAATGGTTGCAACAAGCATAGACACAGGGATGGCAAGTGCCACAGCAAAGGCACCTTTGACAGTGCCTAAAGTCAAAATCAAACAGATGAGTACGATGATACCTGCTTCTACCAAATTTGTAAAAACAGTGGAAAGAGTACGTCCAATGAATTCGGAACGATCATAATACACTTCGATCTTCATTCCATTGGGCAACCGAGATTCTATCTCTTTCATCTTCTCTTTCACGCGGCTTACCACTTCAAGCGAGTTACTTCCAAGTAACATCATGGCTGTTCCGCCCACCACCTCACGTTTGCCATTCATCGTACTCAAACCAAACCGAAGAGCAGCACCTGTTTCGACACGAGCGATTTGTCCGAGTAAAATGGGAATACCATCCTTCGAAGTTCTAACAGAAAGACTGCTTATATCATCGATGGACTTAAATTGGCTCTCGCCTCTAATAACAAACTGTTCTTCCCCTTTTTGGATGTATCCTCCACCCAAATTTACGTTGGCACCTTCCAATGCTTCCGTGATATGTGAAAGCGTGAGATTCAAAGCTAACAGTCGTTTGGGGTCGATCTTAATTTGGAATTGTTTGGCATCTCCCCCTACCACGTTCACATCGATGATACCTTTAACAGACCTGAGTTGTCTCGCAACTTCCCATTCCATCATGGTTCGTAATTCTTCGGGAGTATGGGATTCGGATACCAAAGCAAATTCGTAGATATCTCCAAGGCCTGTAGAAATCGGAGAGAGTTCTGGTTTTCCATACGACTTGGGGATAAAGTTTTCTGCTTGTTTCAACCTCTCGTTCACAAGCTGTCTGGCAAAATATATATCTGTCCCATCTTCAAAAATCACCGTAACCGAACTCACACCAGTTCGCGAGATCGAGCGAATTTCTGTAACTTTCGGCATTCCGTTGAATTCTAGTTCGATGGGGTATGTGATGAACTGCTCCACTTCCAATGGCGAAAGACCAGGGACAGAAGTCACAGCAGAAACTTGGACATTGGTAACATCGGGAATGGCATCGATCGAAAGGTGCAATGCATTGTATAAACCGACCACAGTGAGGGCTGCGGTCACTACGAGAACGGTTGCCCGTTTTTGAATGGAGAATTGTATAATCTTTTCTAACATAAATTTTTAAAATATAATAAAATAACAAACTGGGTAGGCGTACCTACCCTTTAAGAGACTTGCAAGTATTAAGCCAATGTTGGCGGAGGAAGGTAAAGAAAGTGAAAAAAGATATTTAGTTCGGAAAAATATTGAGGTTGGAAGTAAAGGCTGTCAATCGTGACAACTGGTGTGGGGAAAAGGGAATCCCACTTAGGAAGTACTGCTGGTTTTATAATTTTTTTGGATTGGGATTGTATGGAGAGACAACGAGTGGTCTCCTCTAGTTCGTAGGCTTGGTATTTATAATCCAAATCCTCAAGGGGAGAAACAAAGCGGTCATCGACCAAGTTCAGATTGAAGAAAACTGCAAGGAGCAGGATGAAACCTGACTGCCAAATGCGTCTTATATCCACTTGTTTTATTGTTCCTACATCCAGTTTTTCTGAGAGGAAGGAGGATACAAGTGAATTCCCCTGAAAATATAAACTTTTTTCCAGATTCCATAGGAAGAGATGCATGGAATGGTTGCCAAAAGAGACAAAAATAACACTATATACTTACCAATGAAAGACGAATCTATAGACACGATCATTAGCGATGACATCACATTCCGCGGCACACTCTCCTTCAATCAAACCTTAAAAATCAAAGGTCAGTTTAAGGGGACAATCACTTCACAGGGTAAACTCATCATTGATGAAACTGGTGATGTAGAGGCAGATGTGGAAGTAGGTTCTCTTGTGGTACTTGGTAACCTCAAAGGCAATGTAGAAGCTAAGGACAAAGTAGAACTTCGTAAACAAGGTAAAGTCATTGGAGACATCAAAACTCCTGGGCTTGAAGTGGAATTTGGATCCAAAATCATCGGCAATTGCATCATGTAACAAAGGTTCGCTTCGGCCCAACTCTCACCGAAGTCCGAACCAATACTGAATCCAAAAGACCCATCCTCCGTTACTTAGTAAATAAACGGCCTGAGCTTGGAGAGATGAGCCCCAAAGAACTCCTCTTTTCAGATTTTTCATGTTTACATTCACCTTTTTCTCTACCCGATTTCGAACTAGCTATTTCTGAAATTTTCTCCCACTTCCAAAACGGTAAAAAGATCTTACTGTATGGGGACAGAGATTCAGATGGTGTTTCTTCCACTTGCCTACTAGCATTTTTTTTAAAATCAAACCCAATCTTTGAAGGTATCAATTTGCAGGTATTGGTATCATCCGAAAGTGATCCTTATGGGCTTTGTACCGAAGCAATGTCCAAAATCAAAAAAGAAAAACCTGATTTACTCATCACACTGGATTTTGGTTCGAGCCAAGCTGATGAGATCGAACAATTAACAAAACTGGGAATGAGGGTGATTGTACTCGATCACCACGAAGTTCCTGTACGAATCCCAGCAAACTGTGCTTTGGTGAACCCAAGAAGGTTGGATTCTAGTTACCCTGAAAAAAAAATCTGTACAGCCACATTGGCTTTCAAACTTATAACAGGCATTCTATTTTACACGAGTACTGAATACAATAAAGTGTACCAAAAAAAATCAGAAAATGGATTTGAGTATTTTCAAAATGGTGTTTTGTTGGAATCAAAACCCAATACAAAAGATGAATTGTTTTTTGAGTTCCCAAATGAAAATCGAAATATCCCAGTGGATGATGCACGTTTTCTTTTCTTTTATCAATCATCCAAAATACCTGGGATGTTTGATGTTTTAAACGAAGAAATCGATTTGGCTGGGATCGGAACCATAACCGATATGATGCCCCTCACCTCTGAAAACAGACATATTGTCAAATTGGCACAAACCTCGCTCACGAATTATTTTCTTTCGCCCAACAAAAGAAAAGGTATGTTTGCCCTCTTAAAAGAATTAAGACTGAATCCGAATGGAATCACAACCAAAGATTTAGGATGGTCCATAGGCCCCGTTCTCAATTGTGCAGGGAGAATGGGAAAAACGGAAGAAGCGGTCGGGTTATTACTCGCAACAGAAGAGACAATGGCAAAACAAAAGGCCAAACATCTTCTTGGGCTCAATGAAGAGAGAAAAGAAAGGACTAAACGAAATTTAGATAGAATCCATCGCTATTTTTTACGAAAACCTGAAAGAACGAATCATTCTGTGGTGTTTTGTTATGAACCCGATATGGAACCTGGTGTGAGCGGAATTGTTGCCACGAAGATGGTAAACGATTATAAAAAACCAGCCATCTTCATTGCTCCTGATAATGGGGATGCAAGAGGGAGTATACGTTCTTATGAAAAAGAAAATGTTTTGGAATTACTTGAAAGCCTATCCCATCATTTTTTACACTTCGGTGGGCATCCGGAAGCTGGTGGTTTTTCCATAAAAATTGACCAAATACCCCTATTCGAATCCGAGTTGTATGAAAAAGCCGATATTTGGTTAAAACAAAATAACAATCCAGAGAATGTGGTTTTTATAGATTCAGATTTCACAGTACTACCCAATGAAGTGAATGAAAACCTTTATAAAGAATGGAAGGAGCTTGCACCGTTTGGGCAAATGAACCCAGATATAAAACTAGCATTAAAGAATGTTGCACCAATTCACCTAACCCCACTCAGCGGAGGAAAACACATTCGTTTCAACTGTGTTGGAAGTGGGAGTGTCAAATATATGATTTGGAACAAAGGCGATGAGTTTCAAAAAATGATGAGTGAATCGGCCAACTTTGATTTGGTGGGGAGTTTGGAGGAAAATTTTTTCCAAGGAAGAACCACCCTACAATTTATTGTAGAATGGTTTGGTAAATCCGAAGGGTAAAAAATTTTAAACGTTTACGAGAACTTTTGACTCATCAACATAAACAGGTGTCCAGCCAGAATTGTCTTTAAAATACCGAACCGCTTTGATTTTTAGTTTTTCATCCAATGTAAACCAATGGTTCGTATTTGCGGGGATGGATAAAAAATCTCCCTTACCAACATGAACTTCAAATTTTTCTCCACCGATGATAAAACCAAAAATACCAGAACCATCAATGATATAACGAACTTCTTCATCCGTATGGATATGTAGTTTATCAAATTTCGCCAACATATCGTTTATGCCAGGAACCTCATCGTGGAGAACCACTAAATCACAAGCTTTGTAACCATGATTCTTTTTCAGGTCTTCAAACCTGTATTCCAACCCAGAAAGAACTTCGGATTTTTCGGCATCATCCAAACCTTTTTTGGAGAGTAGTGCATCGAGTGAGTTTGGGTTTTCGTAAAATTCATACAACAAACCTTTTTGGTTTAAAAATTCGCGCACCGCCCCGGTGTCAGTGATGCTTTCTGATTTGCGTAGAATGGTAGCCATTTTGTTTCTCCTCAGTCACACTGTTTCCTTGCTCTAAAATCAAGCAAGCACTTTCGTTATTACGAAAGAAAATCTGTTATAGCGGAAACTATAAGAGTGAGCCTGGCTGGAAGAAAACCCAGCCCACAAGAAAGAACAAGGAAAGTAGGAAAATAAGAAAACCCAAACCTTGTTTTTTCACAACCAATCCTCCCGAAACAATGGCTCCTATATCTTGTTTCATATAGGATTGGATGGTGATTTTCATATAATAATAAAAGGCGATGCATGAATTTGCGACCGCACCAAACAAAAGAATGCGCTGGAAGGGTTCGTCCGATTCCGCAATTTTTTGTAATAGAAAGAGTTTAGTCCAAAACCCCATGAGCGGTGGAAAACCAGCAAAGGCCAAAAATACAATAGAAAGCCCAAGAGATACCCAAGGGAAACCCGAACTCAACTGTGATATCCCTGAAATGGTCACAGCCTGTTTTCCTGATTCAAGGTATGCAATCAAAGCAAACGCAACCAAATTTAGAAGCGAATAGGAAAACAAATAATAAAGTGCTTCTAAGTTTGCTCCACAAGCTATACCTGCGCAAACATAACCTGCATGAGAAATAGAAGAATAAGCTAACATTCGTTTCAGGTTTTCTTGACTGAGTGCAAGGATATTTCCCCAAGTCATTGAGATGAGTGCGAGGATCCCAATTAAATACTTCCAAGTTTCACCAGCGTGACCGACCGGGATATGAGTAAAAAGCACCATAAGTAGTCCCATGGCAGAAGTTTTACCTGCACTTGCCATAAAACCTGTGATCGGAGTTTGTGCTCCTTCGTAAACGTCTGGTGTCCATGCATGAAAAGGAACCAGTGCAATCTTAAAGGATACTCCCACCAAAAAAAGTCCAAAACCCAATTTACTAAAATTAGATTCATAACCAGTTTGATAGAGCCCTCTTAGCGCCAAATCTAAGTTTGTTGACCCAGAACCACCAAACAAAAATGCTATCCCAAGTAACATAAACCCAGAGCTAAAAGCCCCAAGCAAAAAATACTTCATCGCACTTTCAAGAGAGGAAACGTTGGAGCGTGCCATTCCAACCAAAACATAAAGACAAAGAGATAAAATTTCAAGTCCAACAAAGATTACGATTAAGTCATATCCTGAAGTCAAAAACATCATACCAGACAAACAGAAAAGTAGAAGAGGGAAAAATTCAGGAAAAAAAGCTTTTTCTTCATCTAAAAAATTTGGTGCAATGATGACTGTAAAAAGACCCGCAATGAGATAAATAGCACTCAACCAAACTGTCATTGGACTGAGAGAAATTTGTGAATGAAAGTATTTACCGAAACCTGGGCTTGTGGTGGAATAATAAAGAGTAAACAAACTCACCAAAATTCCAAGTATACTTAAAATCCAAAGTGGGAGGTAATCTTCTTTTTTGGGTAGCAAAAATTGAAAAACAAGAGAAAACAACCCTACCCCAATTAAAATGAGCATAGGTGAAATGGCAATGAGGTCGTTTATTTGAGGAGTGTAGGACATACTGTATTTCCTTAATTATCTCTTTTCTCGTTTGGTGAAAAGTCAGGCTGGATGATTTCATCAATCCCATCAAGTGTATCTAACTTCTGTTTTTCGGGCAGTTTCGCAAGAACTGGAATCGCAAAAGGAGAAATATAAGAACCCATTCTTTCTTCATAGGATGCTGGTTTTTTTCCTAAACTCATATAATCATTAAATTCTTTCGGAATATTTTGACCCAGATTGTCTTTCTTTTGGACAACACGTTCGGAAATTGTTTGTTCCGAAGCTGAATTCAAATATACATTGACCGATCCTTCTAAAACTTCCAAAAATGGTTTCGGATAAAAACCAATCCAAAAAATAAATACAATGAGCGGTAACAAGAGCCCAATTTCGCGAAATGTTAAATCATTATAAGGTCGAGCCTGGATGGTTTTACTCGGACCAAATAAAAAACGTTTTACAAACCATAACAAATACAAGGCTCCGAAAACAACACCAAGGCTTGCAAGCCCGCCCAACCAATAATTAGATTTTAAACTTCCAATGAGGATTAAAAATTCGCCCACAAATCCATTGGTTCCTGGTAAACCCACCGAGGACAATATAGCAATAAAAAATATCGTCGAGAAAATCGGCATTTGTTTTGCTAGTCCACCAAACTCTGATATGTTGCGAGTATGGGATCTTTCATAAACCATCCCAATCATTAAAAATATCATTCCTGTTGATATTCCATGAGAAACCATTTGCAACATTCCCCCAGCGACTCCTTCCGTTGTGAAAGAAAAAATGCCAAGCATACAAAAACCTAAATGTGATAAAGAACTGTAGGCGATGATTCGTTTGATATCTGTTTGCACAAGGGCAGCCATGGCGCCATAAAGAATACCAATAACAGCCAAAATTTGTACAAAATCTTTGGAGAGTAAACTAACATCAGGGAAAAACGGGATACAAAAACGTAAAAAACCATAGGCTCCAATTTTTAAGAGAACTCCTGCCAAGTCCACCGAACCAACTGTAGGTGCTTGAGTATGAACATCAGGCATCCAAGTATGAAATGGGAAGAGCGGAATTTTAATAGCAAATGCTAAGAAAAAACTAGAGAATAAAAACCATTTTAAACTTTCAGAATACACTGATAAATCTGCAGTGGAGAGTGCTTCGATGGAAGTTTTGCCTGTTTTAAAATACAGAGTCAAAATTCCACCAAGCATAAAGAGCGAACCTGCCATTGAAAAGAGAAAATATTTTATAGCAGCCTTTGTTCGTTCTTCTCCACCCCAGATGCCAATCATAAGCACCATTGGTAAAACCATGAGCTCCCAAAATACGTAGAACAAAACTAAATTGCCGCTTGAAAACACTCCAAGTACTGCCGTTTCCAAAACAAGTAAACAGATATGAAACTCCTTGATCCTTTTAGGGATGTTTGACCAAGAAGCAACACTGGAGATGAAAAAAAGAAAGGCCGTCAGAGAAAATAACAAAAGCCCAAGCCCGTCAAGACCTAAATGGTAATCAACGCTCAACCTTCCTGAAACAATCCAATCAGGGATCCAATGGACAAACTGAAGACCAGCAATGGAACTATCAAAAAAGAAAAACAATCCACAAGAAAGTATCGTTGTAAAGGCAGAAGATATTGCCGAAATCATTACAATTGATCCAACTCTTTTTTGAAATGCTATGAAAATTGCTGAAACGATCGGTAAAAAAACTATAATGGAAAGAATTTGTTCTGGCACCTTACACCCCCCTCAAAAGTAGATAGGTAAGGATACAGAATGTACCCAAAACGATAAATAATGCATAATCTCCCACAAAACCTGTTTGTAGTCGCCTGAATATAGAACTACAAATTTTTAGAAAAAAACCAAAACCTACAAAAAAACGATCAATCACTTTTGTATCGATAAAATAGGCAATGAACTTCGAAACCAAAACGAATGGTTTTACGAAAAATATATCATACAATTCATCCACATAGTATTTGTGAAATAGGATTTTTCGAAACCCAGTGTGTTCTTCCAAAACATCTGACTTTTTTATTTGGAACAAAAAGTATGCAAGTAACAAACCTAAGGTTGCAATGACAACGGAAAACATGGCCAATTGAAACTCCAATTCATGCGAAAGAGTCACAATTTCTGGCAAAGTGCCCTGTTCTTTTGCCGACGACAAGCCAAGAGAAATGACTGGTGCAAAATAACGTTCCAAACTATCCTTATGTAAGAAAAAATGGGGAGTTTGTAAAAAGCCAACGACCACTGAACCAATGGCAAGTAAAACAAGAGGAAGAGTCATTGTCCATGGAGACTCATGTATTTTGTGCGAAGAACTCGTGTTATCTTTGCCAAAAAAAACAACAAATACCAACCGAAACATATAGAAGGATGTAAAAAACGCAGCTACGATTCCGACAGTCCAGAGTATTGATCCATAACTACCAAAACTATATGCTTTTTCTAATATCAAATCTTTAGAAAAGAACCCCGAAAAAGGAAAAAAACCAGCGATTGCTAAGGTACCAATGAGAAACGTAACGGATGTGATTCGGATTTTACCAAAAAGACCACCCATATGTTTGATATTTTGTTCGTGGTGTAAGGAGTGAATGACAGAACCCGCACCCAAAAATAAAAGTGCTTTAAAAAAAGCATGTGTCATCAAGTGAAAAAGGCCTGCTACATAACTCATTGTTCCCATTGCGAGGAACATAAAACCCAATTGTGAAACAGTAGAATATGCTAATATCTTTTTTATATCATTTTGCAAAATTCCAATACTTGCAGCAAATAATGCAGTAAATGCACCGATACAAGCGATGATAAAACTTGTCTCAGTGGCAAGTAAAAAGACAAAATTAAGCCGAACCATTAAAAAAACTCCAGCAGTGACCATCGTCGCTGCATGGATGAGAGCGGAAACAGGAGTGGGGCCTGCCATTGCATCTGGCAACCAAACATACAAAGGTACTTGCGCAGACTTACCCATTGCCGCCACAAAAAAGAAAAACGCCACCAAATTGGCATAATGTGAAAATTCAGAATAACCACTCAAGTTAGTTTGGAGTTCTATGTATTTTAAACTACCACCCAACCAAAATAAAAAGCCAGTTCCAAGAATAAACCCAACGTCTCCAATTCGATTGAGGATAAATGCTTTCATACCCGCCGAAGCACTTGCGGTTTTTTCGTAGTCAAAACCAATGAGGAGATAAGAAGATAAACCCACTCCTTCCCAACCAAGGAAAGTCAAAACTAAGTTATCGGAAAGCACTAAGTTTAACATAGAAAATACAAATAAATTCAAATATGCAAAAAAACGATTATAACCTGGATCTCCTTTCATATAACCCATAGAATACAAATGGATGAGAGTACCAATGCCCGTTATGATGAGAGTCATATAAAGAGATAATTGGTCTATTTGGTAACCAATTTGGGTTTGGAAACCAGCAATAAAGATCCAATCAAAAACGGAAATTAGGTGTGGAACCGATCTCTCCATAGGACGAAATTCGAAAAAAGCACCGAGTGTGATGAGAAATGGTAAAAATATTGCAAAGGTTCCAACAATCCCTGCATACCGGTTTGGAATTTTATCTTTAAGAAGTCCATTATGCAAGAACCCAAGTAAAGGTAACAATACAACCAAAGGAAATAAATCTAACATAGGGTTACCACTTTAAAGATTGAAGTTCATCCACATTGGTGGACTTATTATGCCGAAAAATGGCAATGACAAGGGCAAGTCCAACCGCAGCTTCCGCAGCAGCAATGGCCATGACAAAAAAAACGATCGTTTCACCTGAAATATTGGAAAGGGTTTTTGAAAAGGTAACAAAGACAAGATTTACAGAATTCAAAATGAGTTCTACAGACATAAAAATCACCACTGCATTTCGGCGAATGAGTACACCAAGTACCCCAATGGAAAACAAAGCACCCGCTAACCCTAAAAAATATTCAGCAGGGATTCCACTAATGAATTGGTTCATAATATTTTATCCTTGGTTAATTCGGATTCATTCAATTTTTTTTTTGCAAGGATGACTGCACCCAAAACTGCGACCAAAAGTAGTATGGAAATCATTTCGAATGGTAAGAGAAAATCAAGATAAGTAGATGCACCGATGGTCGCTACGTTTCCACCTGCTTTGACTATGGTTTTACCTTGAATATTGTATCCGTATTCTTCATTGACATAACCTTTTCCAATTTCCTTTGCATTCGGAACCCCTGTTGTAAGGGCAGAATAAAGTAGAAAAAAGAAACCAATGATAAACGCAGTCACCAGAACCAAACGAATGGGGTGTTTTCTATACCTCGACAATGACTCTGCCCGTTGGGAAAGTAACATGAGAACAAATACCACAAGTACCATAATTGCGCCAGCATACACTAACACTTGCATAGTGGCGATAAACAGAGCTCCCATAATGCCATATATGGCTGCAAGGGAAAAAAAAGTGAACACAAGCGAAACTGCTGATACAACGGGATTTTTCTGAAATACCACACTCAGTGCCGTGATGATTGTGACTGTGCCAAAAAAGCAAAATAGATAGAAAGAGGGAGTTTGGGCAAAATTCATATAAATAATTTCATCCATCCTTCCTTCCAGTACACGGTGTATACAGAAGCAAACATTACTGCAAAAAGCCCCCAAGGGATCATTTTTTTCCAACCTAATTTCATCAGTTGGTCATATCGAAAACGAGGCAGGGTCCAACGAACCCAGATAAACAAAAAAGCAAAGAACAAAACTTTTAGTATAAAAAAACCAAGGCCAACATAGGCAGCATAAGCGGAACCTTCGAGAATTCCAAAAGGAACATTATATCCACCGAAGAATAATAATGTGGTAAGGCAAGACATGGTGATCATATTCATATACTCTGCTAAAAAGAAGAGTGCGAACTTAAACGCTCCATACTCGGTATGAAAACCCACAACAAGTTCGGATTCCGCTTCTGCCAAATCAAAAGGCAGACGGTTTGTTTCAGCAAACATAGCTGTAACGTAAATGAAAAAGGCAATAAAACCAGGCGGTGTTAGAATATTCCAAACATCTTTTTGCGCTTCACTAATATCCGTTAATCGGAGTGAGCCAGTCATAATCACGATGACAATAATTGAAAAACCCATTGGAAGTTCATAACTAATCATCTGCGCAGTTGAACGTACACCTCCGAGAAGCGAATATTTATTATTACTCGACCAGCCAGCAATCATGATCCCATACACAGCTAAGGAAGAAATTGCCAAAAGATACAGAACACCTGAATCAGGATTCGCGATTTGTAAATCGATGGTAGTTACCCCAGTCAAACTGGCCAACCATTCGGGAGATGGGATTGTACCTCCAAAAGGAATGACGGCCCATGCCATAATCGCACATGTCATAGAAATCGTCGGTGCCAGAAGATACATTCCCTTTGAAACATTTTTCGGAAATATTTCTTCCTTCGCAATGAACTTAATTCCATCGGCAAGTGGTTGGAAAATACCAAAAGGACCAGCACGGTTTGGACCTGGCCTATCCTGGATAAAACCAGCAAACTTTCGTTCTGCGAGAGTGTAATATGCGACTCCAGTCAAAATTACAAAAAATAATGATAGGATTTTAATGACCCATGCGATTAATAATGCCCAATCCATAATTTCTATCGACCTTTAGTGGTTAACACCCACTTCCTTTTTGAGACGAGAAAAAAACTCGTCTTTAAACTTTGTCATCGTGGGACGAACTGCCATCACGCAAGCATCAGCTAACGGACATATTGTGGTTCCACCTTCCATGTTCCGAGACAAGGAAAAGATTAAGTCCACGTCTTTTTCTGTTCCTTCACCCAATTTAATTTTATGCAAAAGATCTTTCACCCAGTGAGTTCCTTCGCGGCAAGGAGTACACTGTCCACACGATTCGTGGGAATAAAACTCTGCCAATCGGTAAGTGGTTTCCACAAGGTCTGCATCTTCCGAAAGGACAATGACAGCACCCGAACCAAGCATTGATTTGAGTGAGGCAATGGATTCGTAATCCATAGTTGCCAAGGCAACCTCTTCCGCATTCAAAATGGGAGAAGACGATCCACCTGGTATCACTGCCTTTAGATTTTTGTTATCTTTGATTCCACCGCAGATATCATACACAAGTTCTTTCATGGGAGTTCCCATTTCCACTTCGTAGATTCCAGGCTTTTTCACATGACCGCTAACTGCGAATAAACGAGTTCCAGGAGATTTTTCTGTCCCAATTTTTTTATATTCATCGCCCGTCATATGGATGATATGCGGGACATTACAAAAAGTTTCCACATTATTGACAACCGTCGGACACGCATACAAACCAGATACGGCGGGAAAGGGAGGTTTTAGGCGTGGATGCCCCCTCCTACCTTCCAAAGAATTGATGAGAGCCGACTCTTCACCACAGATATAAGCACCGGCTCCAGAATATACGGCTAAGTCAAAATCGTATCCCAAGCCTAGAATGTTTTTTCCAAGTAGACCTTCTTTATAGGCTTCCTCTACAGCTGCCTCGACAATGCGTAGTCCTTTAAAAAATTCACCACGGATGTAAATATAACCTTGGTGGGAATCAATGGCTTTTGCTGCAATGGCCATCCCTTCTATGAGCATATGAGGAAACCTTTCGATGAGGAGTCGGTCTTTGAAAGTTCCAGGTTCTCCTTCATCACCATTACAAATCAAATATTTTGGTTTGTCGGTTTTGGGAATAAAACCCCATTTATTTCCAGTGGGAAAACCAGCACCACCCCGGCCACGAAGCCCCGAAGTTTTCACCTCATTTACGATTTGTTCGGCGGTCATTTCTGTAAGTGCTTTTTTTAAACTCGAATATCCGCCTACGGATTTATAATGCGCCAATGTGTGCGAATCCGCAGCACCAATATGAGTTGTGAGTAATGTCTTTAATCCCATATTATACCTTTTTTTCCAATTCGGAGATGATGGATTCTATCATTTCTGGCGTTAAATTTTCGTAATATACATCATTGATTTGGACAACTGGCCCAAAACCACAGGCGCCAAGGCACTGCACTTCATCCACTGTGAACTTTTTATCTTTTGTGGTTTCGCCAGGCTCAATACCCAATTTTTTACAACTATGTTCTGTGATAGAATCAGACCCTGACAAATAACAAGAGATATTGGAACAGATTTGGATATGGTATTTTCCAACAGGTTTTTTGTTGTACATGGTATAAAAAGTAGCCACACCATGAACATGAGCCAAAGAAACAGGAGAACCTATCCTTTCAGCAATGTATTCCATTCCTTCTTTATCCACAAAACCTTTGTCAGCTTGTAACAAAAATAGACATGGCAAAATCAACGACCGTTTGTTGGGAAATTGAGGAATGAGACGTTGAAAACGTTTTTCGGAATCAGTGGAAAATTGGTAAGCCATTAACAATCGAGCTCCCCTGCAATGACATTGAGTGATGACATGGTGGCAACGGTATCTGCGAGCAGTCCACCTTTCACAAGTTCGGGGAAAGATTGGTAAAACCAAAAACATGGTCTTCTCACATGAACCCGCCAAGGGGATTTTTCCCCCTCTGATACCACATGAAAACCTAGCTCTCCATTGGCAGCCTCTGTGGCCAAATAGTATTCGCCTGGGGGAACCTTAACTCCATGCATAATGATTTTAAAGTGATAAATGAGTTCTTCCATATTATGGTATACTTTATCTTTTGGTGGGAGAAAACTATGAGGAACATTGGCATGGAAAGCCCCAGCCGGGATCCCATCCACAAGTTGTTCAATGATGCGGATACTTTGCCGCATTTCTTCCATACGAACAAGCGTTCTGTGAAGCGCAGATCCATCCTCACCTACAGGGATGTCAAAATCGACCTTATCATAAAACATATATGGTGTATCTTTTCGAACATCCCAAGCAACACCCGCTGCCCGAAGATTGGGTCCAGAAAAACCGTATTCTATGGCTCTTTCCGCAGAAATCCCACCAATACCTGCCGTCCTCTCATTAAAAATTTTATTGCGGATGAGTAGCTCTTGGAACTCTTCGATTGCTGGTTTCAAACCTTGGATGACGGTTCCTATTTCTGCTTGGAACTCAGGATAAATATCCCTTTCCATTCCACCCACACGGCAAAACGTAGTTGTTAGTCGAGCACCTGTTAATTTTTCTAAAATTTGATAAATATTTTCTCTATGGTGGAATAAGTGTAATAACCCAGAAAAGGCACCTAAGTCAACTCCCATGATCCCATTACAGATGATATGATCCATAATGCGGGATAGTTCAGAGATGATCATTCGAACGTAAGTTACACGATCTGGAACTTCGATCTGCATCATTTTTTCCACAGTCAAAATCCAACCAATATTATTGAGTGGGGTGGAAACATAATTCATTCGGTCAGTACAGACTAAAAATTGGTTGTAGTCATAACGTTCTCCCAATTTTTCAAAACACCTGTGTACGTACCCTATGACCGACTCGGTATCAACCACTCGCTCCCCATCAATTTGAATTACATTTTGCAAAATTCCATGTGTAGCCGGGTGGGATGGACCTAAATTGACTAGCAGATGTCCTTCTGGGAGATTTTTATACTTCTCACCAAAATGTTCCGCCGTTTTTTCATACATTACCATAATGTTCGCCTAACTTGTGATATCATCGTTAACATGGAGTGTCAGTAGATCTTCAATCAAATAATCCTGACCTGGACCTTCCAATGGATAGTCTTTGCGGAGCGGGTGACCGACAAAATTGTCAGGCATGATGAGCCTTTCCATTTTTGGGTGGTTCGAAAAACGAATGCCCATAAGGTCAAAAATTTCTCTTTCTGGCCAATTGGCACCAGCAAACAAATTTGTGATGCTTGGCACTTCTTCACCCTCACCCACAGGAACTCGGAATTGCAATCGAAAGTGATTGTTTTTGGGAGACCGCAAGAGATACAGAACCTCAAACCTAGGTTCCCTTTTGCCCAACCAATCCACAGAAGTAAGATCGTTGAGGAAAGTAAACCCAAACTCAGGGTTCGCTTTCAGATCCGCGAGTATGGGTTCGAGTCCTTCTTTACGGAGGATAAAAAAAGGAAGATTCGTGTTTATGTCCCTTTTCGGAAGAAGGAATTCTTGGTACTTGCTCTCTATGTATTCAGTGATTTTTTCTTTCATGCCACTACGAGGGGTTTGTTGCGTTCGTTGATTTCTTGGATTTTTCTCATCACCTCTTGGCGACGTCCTTCCAAACCTTGGTCTTTCACTTTGTTTTGGAGTTTGACCAATGCATCGAGTATAGCTTCTGGGCGAGGAGGACAACCTGGAACATAAACATCCACAGGCAAAATTCGATCAACTCCCTGTAACACACCATAGGTGTGAAACATCCCACCGGAAGATGCGCAAGCACCAACAGAAATCACAAATTTAGGTTCTGCCAGTTGATCGTAAATTTGCCTAAGAACAGGTGCCATCTTATACGTGATGGTTCCAAGCACTAGGATCATATCCGCTTGCCTCGGCGAAAAAGAAGGTCTTTCGGCACCAAACCGTGCGATGTCGTAATCGGCACAGGAAGTGGACATATATTCTATCCCACAACAAGCGGTGGCAAAGGGATACGGCCAAAGTGAGAAACTCTGTCCCCACTGTACGACATTTTCCAATTTTGCAACTTGGAACATATCGCCAAACATCTCACCAGGTTTGGACAAAACATCTGTTAATCCCATTCAAGAGCTCCCTTTTTCCAAATATAGTACAATCCGACGGCAAGAATGATGAGGAAAAAAAACATTTCTAGCAAAAAGAATGCGGCAAGCCCTGCTTCCTTAAAGGAAAGTAAATTCACTGCCCAAGGGTAGAGAAAAACGGCTTCGATATCAAACAAAATGAAAAGCACCGCCACCAAGTAAAACTTGATATTGAACAGACCCCTTGCATCCCCATAGTATGTCACACCACATTCAAACGTATCTTGCGGTTTCGATTTCTTTTTAGGGTTGAGGAGGAAGGCCAGTGCGAGTATCAGAGCCGAAAAACCGACACCGAGCAAAAGTTGTAAAAGGATTGGAGCGAAACTATCTGGTGCTGTACCCATTAAGAAAATGATCTCACCCCTTGGCCGAATTGTCAAGGCTAGATTATCTGATTCCTATTTTTCTCGAACAAAGTCTATTTTTGAGCCTTAATTCTTGAGAATGGTTCTCAAAATAGTAAATTTTAAGAAAAAACAGACACCCTAATAGAAATTCCAAGAGTTTGATTTTCCAAGGGAAGATACGTAATTTTTCAACAAGAAAGAAACACCTAACCAGTCACAAACGATCCGAAAAACTAACTAAAAAAGAGATCAATCATTTTTGCCCCAAAGCCTGGCCAACTGCTCTCCTATCATTTTTTCCATACCTTGGTTGGTTGGTTCATAGAATTTGGGAGGTTTTGGGTAGAACGACAGGGGAAAGTACCGTTCCAAAACAAAATGCCCTGAAAAATCATGAGGGTATTTGTAACCCGTGCCCGCTCCCTCGTTTTTATGAGTGGCTGTGGGGGCATTTCGTAAATGATTCGGAATTTCAAATTCACGTTTGCGATTACGAACAAAATCCAAAGCAGAATCAATCGCCAAATAACTTGCGTTTGATTTTGGAGCCGAGGCAAGAAAGGTTGTACATTGCCCAAGGGGGATGCGAGCCTCGGGCATTCCTATTCGTTCCACTGCTTGCCAAGTGGCAATGGCCAATGGCAGGGCATGGACACTTGCATTGCCAACATCTTCACTGGCAAATACCACAAGCCTTCGTGCAATGAAGAGTGGATCTTCACCACCCTCAAGCATCAAAGCCAAATAGAACAAGGAAGCATCTGGATCGCTCCCCCGCATAGACTTAATAAAAGCAGAAATGATGTCGTAATGATTTTCATTGTTTTTATCATATTTGACAAGTGTTTCACCGAGTATATGATCCAAAGAAAAAACAGAAATTTCTTCTGATTCGCTGGTGGCAGATAGAATTCGTTCCAGATACCCTATGAGTTTCCGTGCATCCCCAGAACTTCGCCGGAACAACTCTAACCTTATATCTTCACCAAACGTCCGATTGGTGCCTGTTTTCCGTAAACAGGATTCAAAAATTTCATTTTCCTCTGCTTCCGTCAGCGCGGTAAGCCTGTAAACGAGCATCCTTGAAAGTAAGGCACGGTTGATCCTAAAACTTGGATTTTCTGTAGTGGCCGCTATGAGAATGATCTCGCCCTCTTCCACACTTCCGAGCAGAGCATCTTGTTGTGAACTAGAAAACCTATGGATCTCATCTAAAAATAAAACAATGGTTCCAAGGCGTTTGGCTTCATCCAACACCTCTCTCACTTCCTTTACTCCACTTGTCACACAAGAGAGATACCGTTTGGGCAAAGACCAGGAATTCGTGAGGATATGTGCGAGTGTCGTTTTGCCTGACCCTGGTGGACCGTAAAACAATATAGAGGTGGGTTTTGTAATGTTTTTTAAGGACGGGACAATTTGTTTTTGGCCTACAAATTCTGACCAATCTTTGGGGCGTACTTCATGGGCAAGTGGGATGTGTTTGGAGTCTTTCGAAAAAAGAGAATCCATTTTATAAATTTAGTTCTTTTTTAACTGCCTGGAAACAATTAAAAATAGTTTCATTACAAACATCACAACCAGAATGGCAACAGATAAGCGAACGTTCGGATACTTTCCCATCGACCAAATTTTTGATAAAAGCTGCTGTTCTGTCAGGCAAAAAGAAAAACCTTACCTTTTCTAAGATTACTTCATCAACCGTTTTAGGAAACAAACGTTCTTCCGACATCACACACCCGTAATCCAGCCAATGTACATGGCATAATAATAAACACCGATGCGCACAATCCGAAAGAGAGAACCCAAAAAAAATAGTCTGTAACGCATTTTAAAAGTACCTACGGTGTACGCCATCCAAGAATAAGGGATGGGGGTTAAGGCACTCAGAACCACAGCACCAAACCCGAAACGACGTAAATAAGGAAGGAGTTTATCTTCATAATGCAAAACAATTTGCCTCCCCAAATGAAATCTGGGGATGAGATAAATGCCTATCATATACGCTATTGTCCCACCGAGGATACTTCCTAATGACATCGAAAAAATCGTAAAAAATGGATCCATCTCACCAGAAACGGCCAAAACCAAAAATGCATCAGGAGGGACAAAGGCAGGCAAACTATCGGAAAGAACCATCCCCCAAAACAAACCCCAAAATCCAAATAGCCGTACAAAATGTTCGGAAAAACCAAGGAGTTCTGCACGAAAAAAGAAGGCCAGACTAAATACGAAAAGAATGACTATGATAATGGAAAGAATCGTTTGGAATAAAAGTTTTTTAAGGTTGATTGTATTTTCTTTCATATAAGGAAATATAAGAACAAGAACTCATTTCCATTCATTATAAAGAGTTCATTTTTTGAATTTGGATCAAATTAGTCTTTAACCAATCTTCGATTTTTAGAATGGATTCTTTTATGAGTTCAGGCAATTTTTCTTTCTCTTCTGCATTAAAATTTTGTAATACAAAATCAGCAACTTCCATTCCACCTTTTTCTGGTTTGCCCACACCAAATCGAAGCCTATGGAAATTTTGACTGCCAATTTTTGCCACTATGTCTTTTAGACCATTGTGACCAGCAGTTCCTCCGCCAATTTTATTCTTAATTTTTCCAAATGGGATATCCACTTCGTCCTGAACCACTAAAATTTGTTCAGGAGGAATTTTATACATCGCCGCAATTGTTTGGACTGCCTTTCCAGAAAGATTCATAAACTCCATTGGTTTCAATAAATGTACTTTGTATTTGTCAGTGTTTTCGGATGTTTCCATATATTTTTTTACATCCTTAAAACCAATGCCCATTTTTTCTGCCAAAACATCAACGATCATAAAACCAATGTTATGGCGTGTATTTTGGTATTTACTACCTGGGTTTCCCAAACCCACGATTAAAAAGTGAATCATGATATACCCAAAATTATATGCAACATACGTTCGGTTGCTTTCACTGCTGCCACTTGTTGGTCAGGATCAACTCCAATGGTACGGAGTGGTTGTTTATCCCCCGCTTTTTTCCAAGTGATCACCGTTTCGACCAAAGCGTTTGTATTTCCACCTGGCGGGATCCTCACTTCATAATCATATAATATTGGAATTTGAATGTTTAAAGTATCCAAAATCTTCCCAAGTGCATTCATAAAGGCATCGTAACCCCCGTCTCCTTCTCCGTGAGCTTCATAAAATGTATCTTTGTATTTCACTTTCACTTCGGCCTTTGGTTTTACCCCGATACCCGATGTGACAATGCAGGTCTCAATATGAAAACTCGCACCCAAATTTTCTCCTGTAAGATCAGCGATGATGTATGGCAAGTCTTCCTTGGTGACAGTTTTATTTTGGTCTCCAAGTTCAATGACACGTTCTAAGACTTTTTTTTCGATTTCAGGTGAAAGCACCATACCAAGCTGTTTTAGATTTTCTGTGATGCTCGCCTTACCTGCCAATTTGCCCAGGGCATACACCCGTGACCGACCAAATCGCTCTGGCAAAATTGGGTTCGCATATAGATTTCCTTTTTTGTCGCCATCGGCATGGACACCCGCAGTTTGGGTAAAAACATCTTCTCCCACAATCGGTCTGTTGTCAGAAATCCGTTTACCAGAAAAAATTTCCACAAGCCTTGATGCATTTGTAATTTCTTTTTCGCTTATGGAGGTTTTTATACCCAGTTTATCATGTAGTGCAGTGATCACCGCTTCCAAGGGTGAATTGCCTGCTCTCTCCCCAAGGCCATTCACCGCCACATGTAAACCTTTTACACCTGACTTTACTGCAGCCAAACAATTAGCAACCGCTAGGTCATAATCATTATGCCCATGAAATTCAAACCAAAGGCTCGGAAATTCTTTTGTGAGATAACCGATGCTCGAATGAACTTCGTCTGGAGATAATACCCCCAAGGTATCCGCCAAAAAAAACTTTTCTACTCCAAATTTTTGGATTTCAGATAAATATTCTAAAACGTAATCTTTCGAATGGATAAAACCGTTTGACCAATCCTCTAAGTAAACATTCACCCTGATTCCATTTTTCTGTGCAAATTGTACGGTCTTTTGAATATCTAAAAAATGTTCTTCCGGCTTTTTTTTGAGCTGATTGGTTAGATGGTTGAGAGAACCCTTCGTGAGAAGGTTAAGTACCTTAACGCCTGTTCCTTTCATCCACTCAACTGTTTTATCGTAATCCACAAAACCTAAAATTTCGATGTTTTCGTGTAAACCTTCTGACTTTGACCACTCAATGATTTTTTTGACTGCTTCAAACTCGCCAGGAGATACCCTAGCACTGGCAATTTCCACTCTATTTACTTTGAGATCTTTTAGCAAATGTTTGGTGATATTTAACTTCTGTTGCCAAGAGAAAGACACACCATTGGTTTGTTCCCCATCACGCAGGGTCACATCTAAAATTTGGATGGGTTCTAAAGAATGTTTCATTTTTTCAATCGGTTGATGTATTCTTTAGAAGGTGCAAGAATTTCCACCAAAGTACTACCTGGGTTTGTGCGGATCATAGGGTCTCTTTCGACCAATTTCAGAAAATCACAGGAACCAACGTATTCTAAGGCCATTTTGCGTAGGATCCCTTCTCCAATCCCATGCAAAATTTCGACAAAACTCTCCCCGTCCATAAAGGCGTCGTTGAGTTCACGTTCTAGTTTGGTTCTGGCCTCCTCAAACCGAAGTTGCCGGATGTAAATGGTGCGCACAGGAACATGATTTTGGATTTAGCTAATATTGCAACTGAAACGAACGGCTTCTATGAGTTCACCAGAGTTCCATGGTTTGGGAAAAAAGGCCACTGTATTGGCTTCGTTCCGTAAACGCTCCATGGCAGCTTTGTCGGCATGACCAGAAATGAGAATGGATTTGATCTGAGGGTATTTTTGGTGTACTTGGATGAGGAATTCATCCCCCTTCATACCTGGCATCAACCAATCAGAAAGAATAAGGATGACATCCACTCCAGAAGAGCAGAGATCATCGATTACCTCCATCGCTTCCGTCGGATTCAAAGCTGTTTCATAGGCAATCCCGTTGCCGATTTCTCTTTTGAGTTCTTGCACCAAAGAAAGTAGCAAAATTGGTTCATCATCCACGCAGACGATTGCGTTTTTATTTCCTACGGTTTGCAAAATATTCCCTCACTTGTGGATTGATTCTGTTATGACTGGTAAATGGACAGAAAACACTGTCTCTCCTGGCCTAGACTGGAACTCAATTTTGCCCCTCATTTTCTCTACGATTTGTTTACAAATGTCAAGCCCAAGGCCAATTCCTTCCCCATGTTTTTTTGTAGTGAAAAAAGGGTCAAAGACCCTGGATCCAATCTCTAAGGGAATTCCAGCACCACTGTCAATGACGGATGTGACGATAAAATTTTGATTTTCTTCCAACTTAATTTTTAATTTACCTTTGTAGCCCATTGCCTGCAAAGCATTGTTCAATAGGTTGATCCAGACCTGATTCAATTGATCCCTGTTTCCCAAACAAAGTAAATCGGTATTGTATTCCTTTATGAGATCAACATCGTGTTTGATTTTACTATGATACAATGTCAGGATTGAATCCATTTCCTTACGAATGTCAACAGGAGTGAGTGTATCATTTTTTCCATCATTGTCTTTTTTTAAATATTGTTTGAGTGCATCCACCACATGAATAGCCTTGCCTGTTGCCAATTGGATGACCTGTGTAAATTGTAACAAATTCGAGATTGTCCCTACGTGCTTTAAGATCGTTAATATATTATGTTTTTTCAATATATCAAATATTCGTTCACCCATAGTGTGTAGATTTAAAGAAATTATTTCAGCAACAAGTGCTTCCGCATTTTGAATCTGAGCTCCTTCACATTTTTGAACCCATTCCTTTTTTAAATTTCTGTTCATCATTCCACTCAATTCATTTCTATTGTTTGTACTATGCGTGAGGAGTTCGCCAAATAATATACGATCACTTTCATCTAAATTGGCAAAAAAGTCAGGGAGTTCAAAAATATCTTTTTCTAAAATTTGAGTGAGAGCCCGTACACTCGATGTTATTGCGCCAAGTGGTGTATTCAATTCATGAGTCATTCCTGCTGCAAGTTGCCCAAGCGTGGCCAATTTTTCAGACAATAAAAGTTGGTCTTGTGCCAAATGTAAATCGTTTAGAATTTTTTCCTTAGTTTGAATGGTTTCGATGAGTTTGGAATTGGTACTAATGAGTTCTTCTGTTCGTTCTTCGATTCGTTTTTCCAAATTGGCATTCAGTTCCAAAATAGTTTTTTCATAAGCTTTTGTTTGGTTGTAATTTTGTAAAAGCTCATCTGCCATTAAATTGAAGGTAGCTGACAAAACTTGAATTTCCGATAAATAACTTTCTGGTACTCGTTTGCCCAGATCTCCCCCGGCCAAGGCCTTCGCAGCATTGGAAACATTTAAAATAGGTGAGATGACAATCCGTGCAAGACCCGCTGCCACAAATAAGGATACAACAAGTGCCCATGCAAATACAGTCGCCGAATCACTGTTTCCCGACCTGACCCCACCTAAGTAAAATGATTCGGGTAGTAAGGTGATGATCTTTAATTCAGAATCTAATTTTGGATTTTGGTAGGGAAAAATTACAGCATACCAATTTTCGCGGGATAAGGGAGACTTTGTCACCACGGGAAAATGCAAATGAACCTCCTTATCCTTGGAGAGAAGATTTGTTTTATCATTTTTATAAATTTCCATAAAACTTGCAAAAACGTCAGTGTTTTGGTCTAGTTGCAATTTTATATTTCCAATCGAATCCAGAACATAAACCACTCCACTTGGCTCCTTGGTTCCCAAACGTAAACGATCCATGAGAATAGAAGGATTTTTCTCCAAATCGGAATATGTAAAAAGATAATGATCCAAAGCCAATCGAATGTTTTCAGACCATTGGTCGTGAACCACACGAGCCAGTTTAATGGCGGATTCTTCCGCATTTTTTAAGGTGATGTAGGCCGTGATCCCCACAAGAAAGAGCACAATGAAAATAATCGGGGCGATAAAGAAAAACCGAACAGGAACCCCCGTTTGTAATTCGTTATTTGTTTTGCCAACGGTACCCGAAACCCAAATTTCTTTTGGATTTCGCAAACTCCTTTCCTGTACGTGACCAGGAATTTCTGCCCAGAAAAAACCAAAACGTTTGGCCAATGGAAAAACAAGGAGGAAAACAAAGGGAGCGAGGATCCAAGTGAAACCAGTTGTGAATAGAAGTGCTGCACTGATACTATAGTACCCGATCTGAGATCCAAATTGGTCAGAACATAAATACCCCCATAAAAAAGGTTCGAGAAGTAAAAATAAGAATACGAACAATACATAGTACAACCAAACTTTCATTTGGCGGAAATCGGGATTTTTTCCAAAGAATTGGTATGATATCCAGAAAAAACTAGGATTTATAAAATAACCGAAAATCCAATCGAATAAAAATTCAGGTGGGATGCCTTCAATCAGATCGGACAAAGCATAAGCGAAAGGAACTGCAATGAGGGCTGGATAACCAAAAAGATTGATACATAAAAAAACGGATAGATCTTTTAAACTTTCGAAGGTTTGGGCTCCAGGAACTAGCACAATGCTACTGCCAATGGCTCCTGTAACAAAAATCAAAATAAAGGTAATACCAAAACTAAAAACTGTTTTAGAATCCCAAGAAAGAGTTTCTCTCGAAAATTTCCAATTGGATCCGTTGCGAAAACTAAAACCCAAAAATGCAAATAAAGCGAGGAGTAAACCAAGGATATAACTAAACCTACCCCAAACTTCTAAGAGAGGGAGTGGGATACCACTCAGGACAATTTCAATCCATTGGACGATAAAAGCCATGGACGAAAATTTTAGTTATAAGTAGGATTTAGTAAAGCACAATCTTTATAATTTTTTTTGCTATGGAAGATGGAAACTCATCTTCCAGTTTTGAGATATCCACCCATTTGTATTCCACTTCATTTTGGAAACAAATTGTTTCCAATTTTTCGCGAACTCCTACTTCCATTTTCCAAACTCCAAACAATAAAGAATGGTGTGTGATGGTATGTTTAAAATTAGATAAAAATTCACTTTCCTCAGCCATTCGTGCAATCGATTCCATAAAAGGAGATGGTGTGTAGGCAGGTAACACGCCAGTTTCAAAAAACCCAAATGGTGTATGAAAGAATCCTTTCAGGAACCTTTCTTTTTTTTCCTTCACAAGTAGAATTTGATTTTTATTTTCCAACCAAAAGATTTTTCCTTGGAGTGAAATTTTCGTTTCGTTTTTCTTCCTAAGTGGGATACGATCTGTGGTTTTTTCCAAATTAGATTTACAATATTCCTGAATCGGACAGACCAAACATTTAGGAGATTCAGGCAAACACAACGTTGCTCCAAGTTCCATCATGGCTTGGTTGTGGTCACCTGGAGAACTCAAATTCAAAAAACCATCCGCAATTCTTTGTAATTCTTTGTCTGCAACCGAACCCAGTATATTATTTTGGTATCCGAATAAACGAGCTAACACACGTTTAACGTTTCCATCCAAAACTGCAAATGGAAGATCGTAGGTAATGGAAAGAATGGCTCGCGCAGTATACGATCCAATCCCTGGAATTTTTAAAACGGACTCTAAGTCTTTAGGAAATTGACCGTTGTAATTTTGTACCAAATAGATTGCACCCTTTCTCAAATTGCGAGCTCTCTGGTAGTATCCAAGCCCCTTCCAAGCGGTAAGCACTGCCGTTTCATCGGAATTAGCCAAATCCTCAATGGTGGGAAAACTCTGGATAAAGTTTTCATACAAAGGCAACATGGCTGCCACACGGGTCTGTTGCAACATCACCTCTGAGACCCAAATTTGGTAGGCTAGTTTTTTTTTACGAAACGGAAGGTCTCTTTTGTGGATTTGGTACCAGTGGTATAATTTTTGATTTGGGTTCAAATTTCGGTGTCTTGGATGCTATAACGCAAAAAAGTATTACAACTCCCTTCTTCCGTATAACGAACCAAATCATAATCGAGTCTAGTGGAGCGGAAAAACCTAGAGTGAGCAAGTCTTTCTTTGATTTCTTGTCGGATATGATCCCGAGCCTCTTGGCGTTTTTCATAATAGGCTGGCGAAAGTATCTCACTTTTATAGGAAAGGTTCCCCTCTCGGTAAATGGCCACAGTCACCTGGACCCGATACTTCCTTTGTAAACCTTGTTTGATTTCCGTATTCATTTTTCCCGTTTGCCCGGCCTATAATTGATTTTCGGAACCAGAAAATAGGAAATTGAAACTTACAGATTTTTTTCATACTGCTTGCCCAAAAATTCGGATCTAATTTTTTAGATAATGAGAACATAAGACCAAAATGAGCACCAAATACAACGAATCCCCATTTTTTTACAAACGCCGAAAAACCCGAGAAGTGATGGTGGGGGGTGTGGGGATTGGTGGGAAAAACCCAATCAGAATTCAATCCATGATTACATCTAACACTAGAGATACGGAAAGCTCAATCCAACAAATTATGGATTTGGAACGTGCTGGATCCGAGATTGTCCGCCTAACAGTACCAAGTCAGGCCGATGCAGATAATCTACCAAATATCCGAAAACGAATGAAAGAACTTGGGCTCAAAGTTCCTCTCGTTGCAGACATTCATTTCACACCGCAAGTCGCTTTAAAATGTGTTGAATGGGTAGAAAAAATTCGCATCAATCCAGGTAATTTTGCAGACAAAAAAAAATTTGAAATCATAGAATACTCTGACAAAGAATACGAAGAAGAACTCGAACGAATCGAAGAAGTTTTTACTCCCCTAGTTCTTCGTGCAAAAGAGTTAGGCGTTGCCATGCGGATTGGTACAAACCATGGGAGTTTGTCCGACAGGGTTATGAACCGGTTTGGTGACACCCCACTGGGGATGGTGGAATCCGCACTCGAATTCATCCGGATTGCAGAAGCCAATTCCTACAAAGACATAGTCGTGTCGATGAAAGCATCGAACCCCCAAGTCATGATCCAAGCTTATCGTCTCCTTGTGTCTAGGTTTTATGATTTGCAAATGGACTACCCGCTCCACTTGGGAGTGACAGAAGCAGGTGATGGTAAGGATGGTCGGATCAAATCTGCCATTGGGATTGGCTCCCTACTGGAAGATGGTTTGGGTGATACCATCCGTGTCTCGTTAACCGAAGATGCCATTCATGAAATCCCCGTCGCCAAGGAACTAGTCAAAAAATACAATGTTATGCCTATGGATATGGATGTTGGTATGAATCCAATTGCCCATCCTTCCACTTTGTTTACCGAATTCCGAGACCCATATACTTATTCTCGTTTTTATTCCAAAGAATCGAAGATCGGAAGTACTTTCCTTGGAGATTCCAACCCTGTTCGGATTGAATTCAGTTTTCCCTATTACGGCGAAAGTACTCCTGATGAGGTGTTAGGAGTTTTGCAGAAAAATCAAAAATCAGGTCGATTGCCTGAAATCCTCCATTTTCAAATCCAAGACGAGTTATCACTAGTTAGCTTGTCAAACCAAACGAAACGAGGAAAATTTCCCCTACCTGTTTCTGTGGAATTGAATGCAACTTTAACCAAGGATTACGAAAGTTATGTAGAAGAATTGTATTCTGTCCACAAATGGGTCCTCAATCCATTTGTGATCACAAAAGGCGAAACAAAAATCCAATCAGAGTTTTTAGATTTTTTGGCTCGGTATGCAAAGGACAATCGTTCTGTCGAATTAACCATCTCCGCAAGTGACCTGAACAATCTCCCACAGCTCGTACAAGAATGCCAATCCAAACGAATCCAAAATTTATTTTTTTCCATTCCCAATGGGACACTCCATGACCAAAGGAAATTGGCATTCACTCTGAGAGAATCCGATTTTCCCATTTTTCTTGTGAATCAATCCTTCGCTCATGAGGACATTTTATACCATTCCTCCATCCATCTGGGAGGGAGTTTGTTAGACGGGATCGGAGACCTGATCCGAATCTCCGATATGGATCCCGAGGAATCACTACACCTAACTTACGACATACTCCAAGCTACAAGACTCAGGCTGACCAAAACTGAGTATATTTCTTGTCCATCTTGTGGGCGAACCATGTTCGACTTACAATCCACAACTGCCAAAATCAAAGAAAAAACTGGCCACCTAAAAGGTGTAAAAATTGCGGTTATGGGTTGCATTGTGAATGGTCCAGGTGAGATGGCAGATGCTGATTTTGGTTACGTTGGTGCTGGTGTGGGTAAGGTGCATCTCTACAAAGGCAAGGAAATTGTCCGAAAAGGTGTTTCAGAAACAGAAGCGGCAGACCAGCTCATTGAACTTATCCGCGAAAACGGTATGTGGAACGATCCCGAATAAAAAAAGATTTCCAAACTTTTGTTCTTTGGGAAATTTAAACCCTTGTGCCAGAACGTGAGATAGATGAAATCAAAAAGAAAATCGATTTTTTACAAAAGGAAATCACAACGCTTTCTTTGCGTGTGAGTCAACTTTCCGAAAAAAATCAACCGAACGCCGAAAGCGAAGATCCCAAATCAAGGCTAACAACGAGCGAAACTTTCCCTTCCACCCTATCTCACGGAGCTGAGAAAAGCGAATCACCCTCGCCCGAACTTACAAAATCAAAGACTTCGTTCTCTTTCATTTCCTGGATTGGCGAAAATATTTTTATCAAACTGGGAGTGCTTTCACTCGCCATTGTTTCAATTTGGTTTCTCAATTATGCATTCGAAGAGTATTGGATAAATGAATCCATGCGTATCTGGATTGGAATCATTACCGGATTTATAGTTTTTGGAATTGGATTTTGGACAAGAACCAAACACCCGTATATTGCCACAAGTTTACTTGGACTTGGGATTATGATTGGTTTCAGCGCCTATTTTATTGGTTTCCAATTCTATGATTTGTATTCTTTAGAATTTACATTTGTGGGGCTCTTCTTACTTTGTATCCTCGCTGTCACCATCTCCCTCGTCCTCGATTCAGAATTTTTATTTGGGTTTTCAAACTTAGGAGCATTTTTTGTTCCCATCCTTTTGTCCAGTGGGCAAAACTCGTATCTATTTTTATTTACGTATCTACTGTTTTGGGATTTTATATTTGTTTATTTTTGTCGAAGGAAACATTGGCAGTATCTTCCCCTCCTCCTTATTTTAGGAAACCACTTGGTTTTCATTGGGTGGGCTTACGAAAATTTAGAATCATCACCAGGTTTATTTCCGCTCATTTTCCAATTGGTTTTGTATATTTTGTTTTTGTTCCGTGAATTTCATTTTTTACCAAAAGCAAAAAACCAAATCCTTTCACTTATCACTTTAGGTTTGGTTTTGAGTTTTGGGTTTATCCAATCTATCTGGGTTGCTAGTATTTATTTTCCAACATTCAAAGCTGCTTATGTTTTATTTATGGTAATCATCTTTTATGGTTTTTACCACCGTTTGTTACAGGGCGAAAAAAATCTCCCGATCCAAAAAGAAATTTACGATATCTTAGGACTTTTTGGACTTCCCTTTGTCGTTTCTGCCATTGTTTTTGGAATGGAAGGTCGTATCCTCGCTTTCGGTCTTATCAGCTTTTCTTTTCTAATTACCATTGCAGCAGCACGTTCAAAACAAGTGTATTTATATTACGCAGGAATTCCTGTTTGGTTTTTTTCTCTCATTCACTTATTATCGTTTTCCTACCGTATTTACGGCGAAATGTTTTTAATGAATGGAAGGATATTTCTATTTTTACTCACAACCACCTATCTTTTGCTTTGTGCGAAGTTTAGTGAAGGTTTTTACAAAAAACTATTTCAATTCACGGCTTATCCCTATTTGCTCCTTGGCACATTCATTGAAATTTACTTACACTTCCCACCCGAAAAAAGATTATTCCTATATTCAGTAGTTCTTCTGTCTTATGGTCTTTTCGGAATTGGTCTCGGGTTTTACAAACATATCCAATCTTTAAAACTAGTCGGAATCTTTTCTCTCGGACTTGTTGTTCTAAAATTCTATCTTTATGACTTTTGGAACTTGTCCATTGGGTTTAGGATCATTGCAGGACTCATTCTAGGAATTAGTTTAATCGGTACAGGCATTCTTTACAACAGACAAAAAAAGGAAACAATATGAAATTTACTTATACAATGACCATTATTTTACTCTCGAATTTTTCTTTCGGAATTGGTCTGTATGCGAGGCCTATAAAAAAAGAAAATTATCTCTACCAGAAAAAGATTGTGGTGGCAAATCCAAAAGAACGGGGAGTCGCAAAACTAAGGCTAGATGAAGAAACCTATAAAAACTCATACTATGGTGACCTACGAATTGCAAAAAATGGTGAGATTGTGCCTTTTGTTCGCACAATTTCGAAAGAAGTTTCTAAAAATACGGAGAAAATAAAACCAAAACAAATTTTTGCAAAAAAAGGCAAAAAGAAGGATACCTATGTTTTGGAGCTGCCAGAGTTAAAGGAAGATTTTGTATACACCCACCTATCAATTACAAACCCATACAATTATGAAAACAATATCAATATTTACTTAGGTGACGAACCAGACAATTGGTCAGAATCAAAATCTGCTTTTTTATACCGATACGAATTATTAGAATCTGATGATATTGCTTTGGGGGACACAACCCACCGCTTCATTCGAATTGAAGCCAGTGCCGGTGCCGAACTAAAATTTAATTCTGTAACGAAGAAGAAAAAATCAAAAAATCTTTATTGGGAAAAAACATTTGAAGTACAAAATCCAATATTAACAGAAGACAGTTGTCAGTATTTCATCACAAACCAAGCAGGCTCTCCATTTCAAAAACTTAAACTTAAATTCGAAGAACCTAAATGGGAGCGAATGATCACTATACGATCCCATACCAACGGCAAAGAATGGAAAGAAGTTCATTCTGGGCTTATTGTTTCCAATACAAATGTATCCAAGGAAATCGAATTGAATTTATCAGAGACGGTCAGTGATGATTTTGAAATCACTATCTACGATGGTGAAAACGAAACCATCCACTTACAATCAATTCAGAGTTTACAACCGAAAGAAGATATATTCTTTTATCTAAATCCAGATACAAATGAAGACGAGTATATATTATACTATGGGTATCCTTATGCAAAGTACCCATCTTTCGATCCATATTCGATTCCAAGCCAAACAGAAATGGATGAAAAAACAATCCAAACTGAATTGGGTGCGGAATCGAAAAATGCAGATTTTGGATACAGCATCCTGTATCCGCCTATTTCAGGTTTTGTTGCCACTGGATTATTCTATTTGGGATTGTTAATGCTTTTCTATTTCATTTGGTCCATCGTAAAAATAAAAACCAAACAAAAGGAATTACAAAAAAACTAACAGTCCCTTTTATCAAAACGAAACGAGTTGAATTTGTTTAAAATTTTTAACTCGTTTTTGTTTTCTCAAAAAATTGTTCTGCAACAGACTCAAGGCCTCCAAACAATTCTTCCCAAGTCAAATTGTTCGTTCCGTTAGCCTTTAGGAACAAAGCCCCAACAAGAAAAGAAAACAACGCTGCCCCACACCCAGTGCCAGCCATTTTCGGAAAAAACTGATCCAATGCGATCTGATAAGCTCGGAAGGATTCTTCCACCTGGCTCATCAAATCGATAGCCCCTGGTAGCTCTCTCTTTACATCAATGGTGAGGAGGATCAAATTGATAAAATGTGATTCTCGTTTGCTTACAAATTCCAAAATTCCAGAAAGCCCCACTTGGCTCTCCGAAAGTTCGGCAATTTCTTTTGCGTCCGCTGCCACCAATTGTTTCACCATCGACCCGAAAAGTGCTTCCTTGGTTGGGAAATAATGATACAGAGTCCCTGTTGAAACTCCGAGCTCCTTAGAGAGTTCTCTCATGGAAACAGAAGAAACTCCCTTCCTCACAAAAATGGGCAAACATTTCCCAAGTAACTCTGCTCGGTACAAATCATGGTCAACTATCTTAGGCATATGGATAACACCTGATGAGAAGAAGAACACAAAACAAAAGGGTCAAACCGCCACCAAACTGACACTTATTCTCCATATATGCCCCCAAAATAAACGTGATTTTGCCAAATCCACTCTTATGACAATCTTATGCTATATTCGAACAGAGTTCAAGCCCAAACCAAAGTTTTTTGGGGAATTCCCTTGCAAGAATCAAGGAATCTGATGGTATGGGGGGATGAGACTGATACTCGTATCCAATCGATTGCCAGTCCAGTGGGATGGAACCCCAAGCGTTGGGGGGCTTGCCACAGGTCTCTCTAGTTTCCTCACTCACTGGAACCAAATGGGAAATGAAGTTCTGTGGGTGGGTTGGCCAGGAAAATCCATTCCAGACAAAGAACAAAAACATTACAGCGAATCAATGTTAGAAGATCACGGCACAGTGCCAGTCTTTCTCAAACAAAAATTAGCTGATTCATTTTACAATGGTTTTTGCAACAAAACCCTTTGGCCACTTTTCCATTATTTTACAAGCCACTGCGAATATTCTGATTCCAATTTTGATTCCTATATCGAAGCAAATGAAAAATTTGCAGAAACCGTTTCTGAAATTTACCAACCTGGGGATTGGGTTTGGGTACATGACTACCATTTGTTTTTACTACCGGGAATGTTACGAACTAGATTTCCGAATATTTCGCTTTCTTTCTTTTTACATATTCCCTTTCCAACGTTTGAAATTTTTCGGTTAATGCCAGAAAGATTTCGAACTAAAATACTACAAGGAGTACTGGGAGCTGATTTGATTGGTTTTCATACCCAAAGTTATACACAGTATTTTTTAAGATCCTTATTACGATGTTTGGGGTTAGAAAATGAAAGGGGTATTTTATATTACCAAAATCACCTAACAAAAACAGGTGCTTTCCCAATGGGAATTCATGTCGAAAAATTTGCAGACTATGCTAATTCTAAAGATTGCAAAAAAATTTCATTGGAAATTAGCAAAAACGACAAAAACCTAAAACATATTTTATCTGTGGATAGGCTAGATTACACAAAGGGCGTTTTACAGCGATTAAGTGCTTTTGAACTATTCCTAAAACAAAACCCGAGCTGGATAGGAAAGTGCAAATTGACACTGGTTTTGGTTCCCTCGAGGACGGATGTTTCCACATACCAATCAATGAAAAGATCAATCGATGAAAAGATTGGATCCATCAACGGGAGTTTTGGAACACTTGATTGGACTCCAATTTTATACCAATACAAGGGATTTCCTTTTGAAGAACTGGTGCCGTTGTACAAGAAAACAAACGTTATGCTAGTTACTCCGTACCGAGATGGGATGAATTTAGTAGCTAAAGAATTCTTAGTGTCTCAGGACAATGGAGTGCTCATCCTTAGTGAAATGGCAGGTGCTGCAGCCGAACTACCCGAAGCAATCCTTGTAAATCCAAATGACCTGAACGGAATGGCAAATGCAATCCTTGAAGCGGTTGAAATGGACATAACCGAAATTATAGAACGAAACAAAATTATGGTTACACGGTTGTCCGAAAACACTGTCAAAAATTGGGCAGAAAAAATATATTCTGAAACGGATTCGGCTGTGAAAGAAAACCTTACTTTCCAAACAAAATCCATTTCTCCACAATCAGAACTCCTCTTGCCCAAAGGGAAAAACCCAATTTTCATTATATTCGATTATGATGGAACTCTTGTTAACTTCGAATCCTTGCCACATATGGCGGTCCCCAAAGAGAAACTTATAAATGATTTAAAAAATCTGCAGGAATTTAAAGATGTTTCGATTGCCATCATCAGTGGACGGGACAAATCTTTTTTAGAAAAAACGTTTATAAAAACTCCAATCCATCTCGTAGCGGAACACGGGGCATGGCACCTCCCCCCAGACAAATCCAAATGGGAGTCACTTTTTTTTAGTTCCGGTGAGTGGAAAACCCAAATCAAAAAACACTTAAACGAATTTACAAAACGTGTTCCGGGTTCATTCACAGAAGAAAAAGAATTTTCACTCGTTTGGCATTTTAGAAATGCAGATCCTGACATTGGACTCAATGCCGCAAGAGAAATGTTAGATGAGCTCTCTCAACTTTCTTCCAACCAAGGATTTTTTGTCCAACGAGGAAACAAAATCATAGAAGTAAGGGAATACGGAACGGGCAAAGGAAAAGCCGCACTTAAAATTTTGCCAACCCAAGAGACAGATATTTTTGTTTTTGGAGATGATACAACAGACGAAGATATGTTCAAAGATCTAAACGATTCTGCCGTCTCTGTCAAAATTGGAAAATCGGAAACCATCGCAAAATATAGGTTCAAAAATCCAGAAGATGTTTCAATCTGGATCGAAAGTTTATTAACATACCTAAAGGAAAATAAAAATGCCAAATCAACATAAATACAACGCCGGTATCATTGGCAATGGAAGTTTAATAGCACATATCAATACATTAGCAGAAGTTTCTTGGTTGTGTTGGCCAAATTTTGATAGCTCTCCAATTTTTGGAAATTTGCTCGATGAAACTTGCGGATCATACAAACTCATTCCTCATTCAAAAATTACTTCGACTCATCAATTCTATTTAGAAAACACGAATATTCTGCGAACGGAAATTACAACGGAAACTGGTTCCTTTGCTGTTCTTGATTTTGCTCCAAGGTATTATGAATCGGGAAAACTCAGATATTCTAGGAATTTATACCGAAAGATCATACCAATGGAAGGTGAGGTAAGAATTAAAATTTCTGTAAACCCCACTTACGATTATGGAAAGTCAAAATTTAAAACAAATGTTTTTACCGATCATATTAGTTACGAAACAGAAGATTTAAAAATAAATTTACTAGCTAACGTTTCGCTTAACCTAATCAAAATGGAATCGTATTTGCATTTAAATAAGTCCATTTATTTGGGTTTGTTTGAGACCATGCCAGACCGGATTCCGTTCGAAGCCTTCTTTGAATCAGAATATACGAAAACGAAACAATACTGGCAAAGTTGGGTAAAACATTGTACCATTCCAAACTTTGCTCAAAAACAACAAATACGATCTGCACTTTGTTTAAAATTACACCAATTCCAAGACACAGGGGCTATCATTGCTGCGTCCACAACGAGTTTACCAGAAGCACCAGGCTCAGGAAGAAACTGGGATTACCGATTTTGTTGGTTAAGAGATGGTTTTTATACCTTATTTGCATTAACCAATTTGGGACAATTCGAAGAATTAGAAAGGTATGCCCAGTACATTAGTAATTTGACTCCCGAATCTGATGGAAGGTTCCAGCCTCTCTATAGCATAATGGGCGAATCTTTTTTGGATGAAAAAATTTTAGATTTAAAGGGTTATTTAGGAAACACACCCGTTCGTATTGGAAATTTAGCATATACTCACAAACAGAATGATGCTTATGGTCAAGTTTTATTATCTCTGCTACCACTCTATTTGGATGAAAGAATACCCGAAAAAAACAGATTCCAAAATTTCAATTTAATCAAAAACATTTTGGACAAAATTGAACTCACAATGGATGAACCTGATGCGGGGTTATGGGAATTTAGAAATTTTTCGCAAAAACACTGTTATACGTTTCTTTTTCATTGGGTGGGCGCCAAAGCTGCAAAAGAAATTGCAAAACATTTGGGAGAAAATGGGTTAGAGAAAAAAGCCGATGAACTCATTGGGCGCGCTGAGGTTAATATCGAACTTTGTTTTGATCCAGAACTCGAGTGTTACACGCAAGCACAAGGTAAAAAAGACCTCGATGCGAGTCTATTACAGCTCATCACCCTTGGTTATTTAGACCCCAGTTCTCCTCGAGCAAAATCACATATAAAAGCCATTGAATCCAGCCTAAAAACTGAAAATGGTTTTTTTTACCGCTACCTCCATAGTGATGATTTCGGAAAACCAGAAACAACCTTTTTAGTTTGCACATTTTGGTATATCGAAGCCCTTGCTTGTATGGACAGACTCGATGAAGCCACTCAACTTTTCGAAAAGGTAACAGAATCAGCGAACCATTTGGGATTATTCAGTGAAGACATCGAAGCAAAATCTGGAAATCAGTGGGGAAATTTTCCACAAACTTATAGCCATGTTGGCCTCGTAAATGCAGCGCACAGAATTTCACAAAAAAAATCAAAAAGTCTTTTCTGGTAAATTTTCAGAAAAATTGAGATTGATTGATTATCATAAAATATGGTTTATATTGGAAACACAGAGGAAAAACCATGAAACGAATTTCTGTTTCCATTTTTACAATATTGTTACTAGCCAATTGTACTGGTACAAGACCAAATACAATTGGCGTCAATTCTGGTAAACTAACCAATTGCCCCAATACTCCCAACTGTGTATCGAGCCAAGCGGAAATAAACGACAAAGAACATTACCGCTCGCATATAATTTACAAAAAGCCACTTAATATAGCAAAGGCGACCTTAAAGGAAAAAATCAACTCCCTGCCACGAACCAAAATCATTTCTGAAGATGAAAATTATATTTATGCAGAATTTACATCGAAAATCATGCGTTATGTGGACGATGTAGAATTTTACTTTAATGACAAAACAAAAGAACTACATTTCAGATCCGCATCTCGTTTGGGAAAATCTGACTTCGGTGTGAATCGGAAACGTATCGAAACCATTCTGGAAGGCCTAGATATCTAAAATTCTATTTCTTTTTGTGTATTTCTTGCAAAGAATTCACAGAAAACCCTTTGTCTTTCATTTCAACGAGTCCGTGAATGAGTGCTTTTGCCGCTTGAGCTGTTGTCAAACAAGGAACCTTGTATTTGATGGCTGCCTGTCTAATGGTAAAAGCATTTTCACGTGTAACGCGCGATAGCGGAGTATTGATAATCAAGTGAATCTTTTTTTCTCGAATGTAATCGATGACGTTCGGAAAGTAACCATCATATATTTTGTTTATCTTACTTGAAATGATTCCATTTTCCGATAGAAATTTGTGCGTACCTTCTGTTGCAATGATGTTATAACCAAGCCCTGATAAAGAACGAACCGATTCCAATAGATCTTTTTTTGTCTTATCATTGATTGTCACAAACACGGTACCATTTTTCGGAGGTTCTTCTCCTGCCATAATTTGTGCTTTTACAAATGCTTCACCTTTGGATAGGGCAACACCCATCACTTCACCGGTTGACCTCATCTCAGGACCAAGGATAGTGTCTACTCCAGGAAATTTGCTGAAAGGTAGAACAGCTTCTTTGACAGTAATCATCGGTGCTGAAAACCGTTTGCCTAAATTAAAACTAACCAATGTTTCACCAAGCATAAGTCTAACTGCAATCTTTACGACGGGTATTCCAATCGATTTTGCAACAAAAGGAACTGTCCTCGAAGCCCGTGGGTTCACCTCCAAAACATACAAAGTTTCATCTTTGATTGCATACTGGACATTGATTAAACCTTTAACGTTTAACTCTAAGGCTAGTTTATAAGTTGCCTCTTCAATTTCTTGGATCATTCTTTGTGAGATGGATTGGGGAGGCAGAATACAAGCTGAGTCTCCCGAGTGAATCCCTGCTTCCTCGATATGTTCCATAACCCCTGCTATAAATACATCCTTCCCATCACAAAGTGCATCCACATCCACTTCGGTTGCGTCTTGTAAAAATGAATCTACAAGTAATGGCCGATCTTCAGAAACTTCTTCTGCTTCTTCCATGTATTTATCCAATTCGGATTCTTCATTAACGATGAGCATAGCGCGCCCACCAAGAACATAGGAAGGACGAACAAGCACAGGATAACCAATTTTTTGTGCAATTTCCCGTGCCTTCTCTTTTGAACTTGCAATCCCGTTGTCTGGAGATTTTAATTTGAGTTTATCTAAAACTTCAGCAAAACGTTTTCTATCCTCTGCCCTATCAATAGAATCTGGACTCGTTCCCAAAATGGGAACACCCCTCTTTTCTAAGGATTTTGCCAATTTCAGTGGAGTTTGACCACCAAGTTGCACAATGACACCATCGGGTTTCTCTTTTTTGAAGATAGACATTACGTCTTCCAAACTCAATGGTTCAAAGTACAATCTGTCCGATGTATCATAGTCAGTCGATACAGTTTCAGGATTAGAATTGACCATAATGGATTCGACTCCTGCTTCCTGCAAAGAAAAGGAAGCATGACAACAACAATAATCAAATTCAATACCCTGCCCGATTCGGTTTGGCCCACCACCAAGGATCATTACTTTCTTTTTGGAAGTAACTTCAGCCTCATCTTCTTCATCGTAACTAGAATACATATAAGGAGTGTAGGCTTCAAATTCACCAGCACAAGTATCAATTCGTTTATACACTGGACGAATATTTTTTTCGTCCAAATACTTTTCAACACTCTCTTCTTCCTCTTTTAACATAAGCTCTACTTTCGCTTTGGTGACATCAATGGCGGCACCACTGCGAATTTGTGTGAGAACTTGGTCTTCTTTTGCGAGAAATGCAAGTTGTCTATTGGAAAACCCAGCTTGTTTCATTTCCAAAATCATCATTTTGCCTTCCTTACGGAAACGGTTTTCCAATTGGAACAATTCATCAAACTGGTGTAAAAACCAAGGATCAATTTTACAAATATCAAAAATGTCTTCTACACTGAATCCAAAGTTAAAACCTAACTTAACATAGAATATGCGTTTATCGGTAGGGCGTTTGATTTTTTTGGTGAGCCAATCTTTTTTTTCTGAATCGGGAACGGATTCCCATTCCAAAAGTTCTTTCAGGTATCCATCACTCCCAAATCCAAAACGATCTGTTTCAAGCGACCGTAGTGCCTTTTGAAAACTTTCCTTAAAGTTTCGCCCAATGGCCATAGCTTCGCCTACAGCTTTCATTTGTACACCCAAGGTATTATCAGAACCTGGAAATTTTTCGAATGCAAACCTTGGAATTTTGGTTACCACATAATCAATGGAAGGTTCAAAACTTGCAGGTGTGACCCGCGTGATGTCATTTTTAATTTCATCCAACGTATAACCAATCGAGAGTAAGGCGGCAATTTTTGCGATTGGAAAACCTGTTGCCTTAGACGCCAAAGCAGAACTCCTAGAAACACGAGGATTCATTTCGATTACAATGACATCTCCATTTTCAGGATTGACTGCAAATTGAATATTCGACCCACCTGTTTCCACACCAATTTCACGAATGATATTGATGGACATATCTCGCAAATTTTGGTATTCTTTGTCGCTTAACGTTTGTTGCGGGGCAACCGTGATGGAGTCCCCCGTATGAACCCCCATTGGATCAAGGTTTTCTATCGAACAGATGATGACCACATTGTCTGCGAGGTCTCGCATCACTTCCAATTCAAACTCTTTCCAACCCATAACTGATTCTTCTACTAGAATTTGTGAAATGGGAGAGGCAGAGAGACCCTTGGCTGCGATCTCCTCAAATTCGGCTTCATCGTAACAAGTTCCACCACCTGTTCCACCCAAAGTGAATGCAGGACGAATGATGATGGGAAAACCAATTTCATCTTTGGCTTTTCGTGCAGCATCCATATCAGATACCATATAAGACTTAGCTACCCTAATTCCCAGTTTTTCCATAGCTTGTTTGAATAACTCACGGTCTTCAGCCTTTCTGATGGCTTCCACTTTTGCACCGATGAGTTCAACATTGTACTTTTCAAGAATACCTTCTTTGTGTAAGGAAAGTGCTAAGTTCAATGCTGTTTGACCACCTACCGTCGGTAAGATGGCATCAGGTTTCTCTTTTTTGATGATTTTTTCAAGAACAGGGACAGTCAAAGGTTCGATGTATGTTGCATCTGCCAGATCTGGATCTGTCATAATGGTCGCAGGATTTGAATTAACAAGGATGACACGCACCCCTTTTTCACGGAGAGCCTTGGTTGCTTGTGTGCCCGAATAGTCAAACTCACATGCTTGTCCAATGACGATGGGTCCCGATCCGATGATTAGAATTGATTTTAAGTCTTTACGTTGCGGCATAGTTTCCCCATTTATTGGCTATTTTCATTTATATTGGATATAGGACTTGGAATTAAGTATTCACCAGCGACATTCGCTTCTTCCCATCGAACCACTGTCTCGTATAGACTGTCTTTCAATTTTTTTGCGAAATAATGGTTTGGATAGAGATTGTTTTTATTTAAAGGATCTTTGATACGGTCGTAAAATTCGAACTTCACCCCTTCTCTTGTGGGGATATAGATAAGTTTAAAATTTTTGGATTGGATGGATCGATGTTTTGCGAAGGCAATGGTTTCTCGGTATATGGGATCCGTAATCATGATTTGATAGTCTTCTTCTGGAACCACTTGGTGGAGGTTTAAGATATTGGGATAGGGAATCCTTTGTTTTTGAAAAAAATGGTCTCCCATATCTGAAAACCAAATCCCTGTTTCTGCATACACAAGACGGTCAAAATCCCAATCAGTTTTTCCAATTGTGTTTAAGAGAGAAATGCCAGGTAACTCTTGCTTTGTGGGCATTTTTAAATAATCCAGGATTGTTGGGTAAATATCCACAGAAGAGGTAATCCCATAAAAATGAGTGTTGGTAACTAGACCTAAGTTTGAATCTTTCGGAAATTTGATAATGAGCGGTACACGAGTGACTGCCTCACCGCGCAAGTGTTCCCCATGCCCTTGACCATGTACATCTTCATACAGGGCTTCGCCGTGATCGGCGGTAAGAATGATGATTGATTTATCATACAAATCTTTATCTTTTAGATACGAAAGGATTTCTCCTACTTCCTCATCAAAGGCAAACACTGCACTGTCAAATAAACCACGAATTTGGGAGATTTCCGATTCTGTTGGCGATTTGGAATCAGTCGGATCCACAAATTTTAAGTATTTATATTTCCCATAATAATCCTTATTCGTATAACGTTTGTAGTGTGGGTATGCGGGTGAGTATGGAAAATGGATGACACTGGAAAAATAAGTGATGCTAAAATTAGAATCTCCAGAAAAACGACAAACCTTTTTGAACCTATCCACGAGCCTAGACCCATCACCCCAAGTGGACAATCCGTCTATTTCAGACAGATACATTCCACCGCCAAACACAGTGCCTGTCAAAAAAGGGAGGAGTAAAATTTGAGACTCGGCTGTCCTTTGCAAAGTCATAATTTTCGCATTGAAGTTAGGCGCAAATACCCCATCGAATCCAAAATTTGCACGTGGGAATATATCTGCTGCAAAACTACCGATCGCATAATTTTGGTAACCAAGGGTTTTTAAGATTTGGAAGATGGTAGGAAATTCATTTGACCCAATCCTTTTTTGTTCTTCAAGTGCAGGAAACATATCACGTATCTTATGAGACATGGAATACTTACCTGTGAGTAGATCGGCCCAACTAGGAAATGTGCGTGGAATGGTTGTATGGTGGTCATGGTAAAAAATTCCATCAGACAATAATTTATCTATATTCGGTGTTATGGATTCTCCATTGATTTTTTGGCCAACTTTATCATACCGAAGTGAATCTGCAGACAATATGATGAGGGGAGGATTTTTTACTGAGCCACTTCGAAAAAAACCAGTCAATCCATCAAAAAAAAGCGGAAATACAAATAAAAAGAGAATGAATATGATACCACCAATGTATGTTTTTAAATGCACGTTTTGGTAATTCTTGTTTTGCCATAGCAGTAAAACAAAATAGATAATCCCAATCAAATAACTCCCATGATTGTGTAAGAATCCAAGCAACAATAAATGAAGAAGTAGAAACAAACCCTCTTTGATTTTTTTTCTGTACAATGAATAGAATATGGAGCCAAAAACAATAACTAAAACCAGCGTATAAAGAATTTGAAAAATAAACGAATTTGTATGGTCAGTCAAAAAATAGAGTAAACCTGCAAAACCAGGGTATCGGAAAAAAAAGAACTCTCCATAAATTTGTGGGTAGAGGACAAACGACTGGAACAAAACCAAAATTTCAAAACCAAAAACAGCGAAAAATAATAAGATCCGATATCGTTCGGTTTCAGTTCCAAAAATTTTAAAGGGTATGTAGGCAATGGAAAACAGAGAGAGGTGAACAAAGAAAGAAACCAAAAACACTTTGGTTGTTGTGATCAAATAAACCCCAAAAAAAGCGCCTAAGTATTGTTTGAGGAAGTCACCAACATCAACTCCCATAATGGTAAAACTTGTATTAAAAATTAAAAAAAATAGATAAAAAAAAACCGAATAGCCAAAGGCATAGGTTCCGATCTGGCGAGGAAAATAAGGGGCTTGGATTTGACCCATTGGAGTCATAATTCCAAACCCACCCAATCCGTAAACTTTTCCTAGTTCCCTTCTTCCGAAATCCGCACAACTTCATTCGGAAATTCTGCATGGGTTTCTGGCGAATACATCGCCTCCACCCTAGTTTGCGGAAGCTGAAACAACCCAGTATGGTTCAATCGGTAGGAATATTCAATGTTGTGTGTGCCTTCTGGGAGGTATTGAAAATAAGCGCGGTAGGTTGAGAGAGTTTTTTCCTCAAAGCTCAAATAATAGGAACCTTCACCTTGGCTTTCTCCCGATAGGATTGCCGATTCACGACCAAAACCGCGCCCGAGAGGGAGTGATCCTGGTGGCATCGGATCTTCCAAAACCACCCAAGTTTTGGGAGAATCTGCAATAATCTGGAGTTTGACACGAATGGTGTCACCCTTTGTGAGCTGTCCCTTTTTGGCAGCTTTTACAACTTCGACACTTCGTTTCAAACGGTATCCACTAGAGATCGGCTCCTTCAGAGGGAGTTTACTCTTTACCTGCCATTCGATCCATGGTTTTCCTTTACCCGCATATTCCAATGAAAGGTCGGCGCCTTTATCCGAAAGCGGAATGGAAAGGATTCGTTTCCCATTTGGCTCCAATGAATACGATTTACCCAAAGACTGGATATTTACATTTCCATCGGAAACTTTTTCGGATTCCAAATTCTTCGCAATCCGATCCATCACAAGGATAGCGTACGCATTTGCCAAAGTTGTATCAAACGAGGCATTTTTTTGCATTTTCAGAAAGGTTTTGATGAGTCGTGGTAAATCTTTTTTGTAACTTGGATCTGAAAAAGTCCATAAAAGTAGTTTTGCCATCGTATAATCTTTGGAACCCATAATCCACCAAGGAGATTGGAAATTTTTATCCGCGATGGAGAGTTCGGTTCCTTGTAAATTCAAACGTGATCGCAAAATATTCGCTAAACGAGGCTTGATCCTTTCATCTGGGCCATTCACTCGGTGGTAAATTTCCATTAAATCGATTAAACTCGCAGTCGGTAAAAGTTCTAAATTTTCGAATACAGGCCGAACCTTGTCCCAATCATACTTTTGGTAACGAGTGAGAGCCTCCCAAACAATGATTTTACGAAGAACTAAATCTGCTCCAAACTGAAAAGTTTCACCCCTAAACCTTCCATCCAAAAAACCTTGCAAGGCGGTGGTCATTTGGTAAAAACTTTCCTCTGGAATTTTTTTATTAGCGAGGGAAGCTGTTGTCAAAATATAAGCTGTGAGGATTTCACTCCCCGCATCCATTTTGGAAAAATATTTCACAAACCCGAACTGATCCAAATGACCAGGTAAATCTGCCATCGTATCGTTCCAAATTGTATCATTCCTTAACCCTATTGCTTTGGATAACCTTTGTTCAATACAACTATAAGGATAAGCACGAAAATAGGTTTCAATTCCACTAACACTCGTTAAAATCGAAGCCGAAGCTCTCCATTCCATCCGCCCTGAACCTGGTTGCGAACCTTCAGGAGATTTTGCCCTTTCCTTCCACGGGGCTTCGTATTGAAAAAGGCCACCTTGGTAAACACGCTCTACGATGAATGGAAGTACATTTTGTGTGGTAAGTATTTTATCTACTTGTTTCCCTTTTTCATCTTTGATAGAAACGGTGAACTCTCTTTTTTTAACCCCATCAGGGATGTTGAGATCAAAATCAACAGAACCTGATGTATTTCCATCCAAACTCAAAGATTGTACATCGAGGTTTTTTGTTTCTTCTTTATTACCATAATCATCCTTGATAGAAACAGAAACATTGAGGTTTGCATTTCTATTGCCAGCATTTCGAATAGAAAAAGTATGTTTCACTTGGTCTCCTTCTCGGACGACAGGCGGGATACTTGCAAAAGTTTGAAACTCTTGGTTAGTTTGGATGTTTGCAAACCCTGTTCCAAAATGTTTCGAACCTGAACTCGCAATGGCCACAATGCGAAAACTAGTGAGAGAATCGTTCAGTTTAAATTGGATTTTTGTTTTGCCATCTTTGTCGAGTAACACCTTACCCTTCCACAAAACCAGTGTTTCAAAGAGAGAACGAGTGGATTGTTTTCCACCGCCGCCACCTTCCGGTTTTGCCTTCAAACCAAAATGTCTTTTCCCGATGATCTGTGAAGATGCAGTGGACGTATTTACCAGAAGGGGTCTTGTACCCATCATTTGATCAAGTACATTCCAAGTTGGATTTGGTGATAGTTCGAGGAGAGCCTCATCCACAACTGCCAAAGTAACTTCTGTTTGTGAATCAGGAACTTTACCATAAATATCTTTTACTTCTACATTCAGATTTACCGTTTCACGAACTTCGTATAGGTTTTTATTCGTAGCTAGTTTTACATCCAAAGCATAAGGTTTTGCCCCAACTTTTAGCATAACAAGCCCTAACCTGTAACTGGGTTTTGCTAAATCCACAAGACCCGTGGGTTTAGGATCTCCCACTCGGCCGCGAACAAGTAAAACAGATACGTAAACATTAGGAACATATTCTTTTTTGATGGGGATTTGTATGACTGGATTTTTGCCCGAAACTGTGGTCACAAAGGAATCGATCACACCTTCTCTTTCTAAACTCACAAGGGCTGTGGCTTCTCTGAAGGGAGATTTGATTTGAACCTTTACTGTTTCACCAACTTCTACACTTCGTTTTTCTGGTAAGATGTCCATTCGGTTATGATCAGTCACATCAAACCACATATCCTCTTTCGAAGACACCCAAACATTGTATTGTGAAAATATTTGGTTTCCGTTTTCATCTTTTGTTTCAGCAACAAATACAATTTCACCACTGCCAGGAGATTTTTGTTCGCAAGTGAGTATCCCTTTTGCATCCGTTTTACCTTCACAGAAATCGCCTAGTTTCGAAACTTCTTCATAGTGTTCGTATGAATAAAAACCGCCTACCAAACGTTTGCGATTCGAATAGTAATCTCGTTTGAAAGCAGCTACTTTTAATTTTTGATTCGCTACTGGTTTTTGGTTTAAATCCAATACTAACATTTGTAATTTCACACTTTCTTCTGTGAACATCCAACCATCAGGTAACATCCCCAAATGTAAATTACCCGAATAAATTGGAAAATTCCGAGACACGGTTTGGATCTCACCTGAAGGATCTGAATATTCCATTTCGACTAAAAAGTTTGAATATCCTTTGGTTTTTTTGATGCCCTGAAAGGTATGTTGTAAAAAACCTTTTTCATCCATCTTCGTTTTGAGACTTGTTACCTCTCTATTTGATTCGGAAACTTGTTCTTCATCATAACCACTCAACCTCACCTTTCCAGGAAGAACAGGAGTGGGGTCAAAACTAAACTGACTGTATTCTTCTTTGGGGGAGAACGATGAAGACGACACTTGGGTTCGTAAACTCACAGGAAAACTGCCTGCCCCCCCACCAGATAAGTATTCCAAACCAAAACCCACTTCTGCTTCTTTGGGAGAAATGAGTGAAACCTTACCACCTAATAATTGTATATTTCCTTTCAGAACAGGCAATCGAAACTCTTCTACACGGAACTGTGCCAAAACAACTCCGTAGTCATCATCGTCACTCGTTGGATAATAAACAGAATACAGTCCATGTTTGGCTGTATTTGGAATTTTAAAATCCGATTCGGTATGACCTGGAAACGACCAAACCAAATTTTTGTCATAGGTTTCACCTGATCCTTCGTGCCGAATCACCACTGTTTTTGGGTATTGATTTGGGTCACTTGGGTTCAATCCCAAATTTCCGAAACTTCTCCGGAAATGTTTAAGGTGAAGGGTTTCTCCTTTTTTTAGGAGTGTTCGATCAAGAACAATTGTTTGTAATTCACTTCCGTAACCGGCAGTTGTCTGTGGGAGTTGGAAACGCCAAGATTCGATTCCGTTGTTCCATTGGCTTGAGGTAAAACTGATATCATCGTTTTTCTGTGCAAATACTGTCAAACCAGAACCTAACTCATAATAACCGCAGTAAGGAACATCTTTAAAGTTGATATTGCCAAACAACATGGTTCCATTTTTACCTGTGATTCCCGCTGCCCTAAGGTTTCCCTTACAATCCAAAATTTTAACCTGCACATCCGGCTCGGGCAAACCTTTGTCTAGGCTCGTGACCCAAACAAGACTCGTGTCTTTTCCCCATTTAAAATGTGTGGAAAGGTTTGTGACAAGGGCAGAACTCGCAACATACATCCTACCTTTTTCTTCTAGTAAACTTTGACCAAGAACATCGCTTCCAATTTCAACTACGTAAAACCCCGGTTTTTCGAGTGGGATTCCCACAACTTCCATAGGTTTTTTGCCATTGGGTTTCGGAAGGTTGATACCATTCACCTTAGATCCGCTTGGTGGTTTCGCAAAAATTGATTTTTCCCTTTCGGAACTTCCGATGATTTGGAACCATTTCTGAATTTCCAAAATATCAAGTGTTTTTTGGGAAGATCCAGATACATTGAGTGAGGCTGTTTTTACAGGGAGGCTTAATTCTAAATTGCGTAAAGTCACTGGAATGGCAGGGTATGCTTTGGATTCCAAAATTCCGAACTTGGCACTGAATTTTGCTAAAGGTGGAAATTCTGCAGTTTTCACTGTCAACGGAAAGGAGTCTTTATTCACCAAACTTCGATTTGTTTCATCTTCCAAATTTGGGATTTGGATTTTAAATTCAGTATTTTCAGGAAAAGGTCCAGGAAAACTAACCCAGTCGACAAAGGAATCGTCTTTTTCGGCAAACGGACTAAAAGGGTATTCTTTTCCGTCTTTAGAAACTAGTTTAATCTTTTTTAAAAGTTTAATCGATACTGGTGAACTAAAGTTAAGCGAAATCGGGAGAATGGGGATACAATCTGATTTGGCATTGACACGTTCACAACTCATACGAGCAGAAAACATGGGTCGAACTGTAAAATTAAAAACTTGGTCTTCTTTTAACGCACCACCCCACTCGGAAACAATGCCCTTCCCCCAAACCAATTGAATCTTTCTGGCTGGAATAAAAACTTGTTTTGCTTTTAGGAGAACCACAGTATCAGGCTCATCATAACCATTGGCATACAAAATTTTTTCTTTTAAATCACCTTCTACAATTTCAGAGGCGATTCGATTTCCCAACTCCTCTGAACGAAAATAAGCAAATTGTTTTACAGATTTTAAATCTGGTTTCGCATCTAACTTCAAAACAAAGATTTGGTCTTCATTGATCTCAGATCCCGAATATGGTGTCGAGTAACGAACGCTAGGACCTCCCGTATCCAAAACAAACTCTTTTTCACCTGTAATGGACTCACCCTTGAGTGTTTTCACACCAGAGTTCAATTCAAAGGTACAAATAACTCCCCCTGGCAATGGTTTTTCAAATTCATACACCCAGGTGCTAGGGTCGATGAATCGTTCCGTACCTGTAAATGGACAATCCACTTGAAAGGGTTTTAGACCAGGTCTTACCTCTCCGAAAGATACCATCGGTTGGCTAAACCTAGCAGTGATTTGTTTGGGGCTTTTAACAGAACCCGTGGGAGTAAATAATTCGATGTAGGGACTTGCCCCTTGGGAAAACTCGGAAGTTACAAACCCAAAACAAAGGAAAGATAGTAGGGAAATTTTGACCCAGTTGCGCATGGATGAGATTTTTGCAAATTAGCAAAGAAGGAAAGAAAAAAAAAGAAAATCAGGGATACTACCCCTCCCTGCGGGTGTAATAAGGAGAAACATCTATGAACATTAAGTAGACACAAAAAAATGACAAATGGTTCCGAATTTAGGAATTTTTTTTCGTGAATTTCGGGAAAAAAACCAAAAATGTCCATAGGAATAAGAGAAAAAAGAGGAATGTAAGAGAATACCAACCCATTTTTTGGATCTCCGATTCTCCCCCAGGTTTCCAAACCAAAAAAACAGAACCAGATGGGAATAACTCCATTTGTTTTTCCCACAAACTCTCCTTCACAACCACTCCCCCATTACCAGAACTTGGGAGCGGACAAATCATTTCTTTTTTTGAATAACAAATGGCAAAGAGACGATCCACGGAACCTAAGTCAGATACGATTGGCACTGATCGAAAATTAAGAATTGGACCATACAGAGTGGAACCAGACCTGCTCCGAACCAAAATAGGGCTCCTGAATTTTTTTTCATTCTTAAAATCCAAATGAAAGTTTTTCAAGAAAAGATATTTGTTCTCTGTTTGGTGGAGAGCTTCTTCAGGAGTTAAATTTGTTTTACTTGTCCATTCAGTCACATAACCTACATAATCTCCCAAAAATAGAATGCTATTTCCTCCAGAGATAAGTGCCAAAAAAACAGAAATTAGTATTAAATTTCCTGATTTGCGAATGAGAGAAATGCCCAAAAATAAAATCGGTAAAAAAAATAGAACCAGTGCCCAAACAGAAATGGAAACCGGAAACATTGCCCCAAAAGGAAGAAGCACAAGTGTAAATACGAGGATAATGCATATGCCGTAAAGATATACAGAATGGAAATCGTGATTTGGTTCCCGGTCAGGTCGTTTCCTTTTTGGCGTTTCCACAAACCCGACAAACATAAATTCACTCCTTTACTTGGAACGATGGACGAACCCTGTCCCAATACCTAAGTGCTTTTTCTTTTTCCCTTTTTGGATAAGAAATTGAAAGAAAAAATCCTCTTGGTGACCTATAAAGATAATACTCCTTCATTTCCATTTCAACTTTATTTCCTGTTTCGTCTAATTCTGTCCAAACACTGGTATAATCTTTGTTTACTTCTTCCCGTTTGAAAGCCCCACTTCGTTTCCGAAATTCGGTTAACCCTCGGATCAAATCCCAAAATTGAAAATAATTCTTTGTATTTCGTAAATTTGGGCTTTTGTCAAAACTGGATCCCACTGAAAGGATGATTTTTGGTCGCTGCTTTTTGATTTTGCCTGCTTCTTGTAAAACCATGGCTTCTTCCCATTCTGTTTCATTCGGTCCCAAATAAGAATCCAGAAATTGGACAAATCGTACGATCCGGTAAACAGAATCTCTGTTTTCACCGTAAACCCCAAGTCGATTTCCAAAAAGTCCCTCAAATTTTAATTCATGCGGGACAGTCAAACGGTATCGAAAGGATTCAGATTCCAAAACAAGATCTCCTTTATTTTTTGGCTCTGCCAAATAACAGCCATAAGGGTCACTTACCAAATCGAGTGGGAGATTTTCGTCAGACCAAAGATTGATCGCATCGTTTGTTTTTTGATTTGCTTCCGATAACCAATTTGGAAAAAAACCTGGTTCGATAGCTTGTTTCAAACGATAACAAAGGTTAATTCCTTTTCCTAAAAAAACTGCTTCTTTTTCCTTTCTTTCGATAAGGAGAGCCGCAAGTTCCCTTGTCGCAATGTCTGCTTCTGTTAAAATGGGAAACTCTTTATAATATTCGTCATCAATCAAAAACTGAATTTTTCCTGAAGGAGAGATCGTGTAATTGCGACCAAAGGAATCCTTCTTTTTTACCGTCTTTTGTTTCTGTTTTGATTCCGCTTGGAAACGATAAAAACTACGTTTTTCTTCTTCTTCCGCATCAGAAATCCACGGTTTTTGCAAAAGAGGGTCGTTGATCAAATTTTGAGCCAACAACACTCCACCAAAAAACAAAAGAAGGAGGAAACCCGCTCCTTTTGTTTTCATAATTCACACCTGGTATTTGGATTGGATAAAATTGAGTGCCATGGAGAAAATGCGAGTGAACTCTTTTCGGTGCGATTCGTCCCCTACTTTTGAAAGGATTGTTTTTAATGCCGACTGCACCTGAGGATAATTAGGAACTTCAAAAAATGCTTTTTGGATATGTGGCCAAGCCATCCTCACAAGCTGTACAAATTCGGGGTTTCCTTTTTTTAACTCTTGGATGGCTCTATCCAAAGTGAGTTTCACAATTTGGAAATTTTTAATTTTTTTAAGAAGCCCAACAAGCACAGGCTCACTTAACGAGGTTTTCATGGCCATATTGGCAAACAAACCGTTCCAATCCACAGCTTCGTTTTTTTGTTCTTTCAAAAGTTGCGAACGAATGGATACAACGGCTTTTTCGAATTCAGGTTGGCTGCGTAACCAATTTTGGTACCCAACTTGGTCTGATTTGGTTTGGAAATTGTTTATGGATTGAATCATATCCATATATTCTTTTACGGAATAATTTTCCAGTCGTTCGAGGTTGGGATCCACTGGAGCGGATTTAGGTTCGTCATCAAAATCCACATCGATGTCTTGCATAAGATCATCGGACATTTCGTTCGCATTCGATTTTGATTCTGATTCTTCAAAATCGAGATCTTCGATTTCATAATCATCTTTTGGTTGTTTGGTGTCGCTTGGTATTTCTGGTTCGGGTTGTTCCACCACTTCGGGGCCGATGCGAATTTCCAATTTTTCGCCTGTCAGCGAATCCCCGAACAATTCAACAATTTCAAGTAAAATGGATTTTTCTTTTTCGGGAATGATGCTTTGTTTTTTGACAACTGGGGCTGGTGGTGCATTGGCAACAGCCAAAGCCTCCGAAAGAGATTTTGGTTCTTTTTCTGACTCTGCACCAGAAGGCACAGTGGCAATCGCTGCCTTAGCAGATTCGGCCATCAAACCTTGCGGTTCAATGATTTCGCCGTTGGTCGGATTTTCAAGTACGGTGAGGATTCCTTTTTGAACAAAAACAAAATCCTTAGGATGCTCGAATTTCAAACCCTCTACAATTTCTTCGCAAATAGAATCAAATTTTGCGGCGGGTGCGTTTTGGATCTTTTCCAATTCTTGGGTTTTGAGTTTGTCCTGTACTTTTGTAAGGACTTCAATGAAATTAGAGTTGAGGTATGTGGAAACTTCTTCCTTGGGAACACCGAGGATTGTCGCAAACTCAGGGAGGTGTTCGAAAAACTGTTCCGTTTTTTTGATGTTCCCTGACATATAAGATTTGATCTGTTTGGCGATCTCCTCTACCTTCCCTTGTTCTACCTTCCTAGCTTTCAGGAGTTTTTTAAAAATATCAATATGTGCATGAAAATAGGACAAAAATTCGCCATAGGCGGTGAATTCATATTCACCTTGGCCTTTTTTTTCGAGTACTTTCTTCGTTTGTTCTGCCATAGGGTGAGTCCCATCCAGATCATAGAAAAAGTGGAGAGGGTCAAGATTTTTACGAACCGATTGACGAAATGGGTAAAAAAGGAAATCTGGAAGAATGAAACGTTGGTTATCCCTATTCGTACTCAGTTTTTCTCTACTTTTTCTTGCCTCTTGTCAAAAACGCCAGGACAAAACAGTCGAAAATAACCTTTTGACTTACCTTCTCACCTGTACCGGTGGAAGTTTGCAAGCATGCCAGTCTACTTGTGCGGCACAATACCCGAATGTAACGGGAGAAAACTTCCCGGCGATGGATGCATGCAACACTACTTGCACAAACAACTGCAGCCTTTCCTCTGTTTTACTCCTTATCACAAACCGCTAATTTTTAAAGATACATCTTTAGGCTAGCGGCCACGATCCCAGCGGTTTCTGTACGAAGGATTCCGCCTGGGAGGAGAACCTTAGTCATTTTTTCCCGTTCCATCAATTGTTCTTCTTCTGTATGGAACCCTCCTTCTGGTCCGATGACAGGAATTTTACCAACAATCAAATCGGGAGAAAATATCTTCTCCCCCCTAGGATGAAAAACCACCAAATTTGATTTCTCTTCCTGGACAAAGGATTCAAAATCTTTTATTTGCAATTCCATGAGTTCGGATTGGTTGGACTGCGAAGCGGCTTCCATCACAATTTTTTTGGCTCTATCCAAATTAAAATCGCGCCTTACCGAATGACGGAACACCAAAAAAACTACTTTCGCGATTCCAATTTCAGTTACTTTTTGGATGAAAAAATCCAACCTATTCCCTTTGGGGAGCGCAATGGCCAAACTGTTCTGTTTTTCTTTTTTCGGGAGAGATTCTTTCCTAAGGAAATTACATTCTTTTTCTTTGGGAGTAAATTGATAAAAATAAACATTGGATAGGCCATCCCTAATTTCCAAAACACAAGGAACATCTGCTAGTCGGAGCGCCCGGAGATGAGCCACTTCCTCCTTTGTCAAAATGAGTTTTGGAAATTCAGTAAAACCTGGACGAAAAAGAATGAGGGATCTGTTTGTCATCGACCCAAGTTGTCGACGGCAAAGAGTGATTGGTCAGGGCTCACTGATTTATCCACTTCTTGAATTTCCCAAACTGTGATGCTACCTGTATTCAAATCCAACATTTCCAAACGGGATGCCTTTTGGATTTCTTCCACTTTTCCAGCAGTGTCCTTCATTTTGATTGGACCATATTTTAAATTTAACGTTTTGAAAAGAATACCGTCCCTATCATGAAAGTCGACTCGGTATGGTTTTAGATCTTTTTTTCCAATCAGTAGAACCAGTTTTTTATAAAAATATGGTAGGATGGGTTTTAATGAAACACGGTAGTAAGACTCACCACCAATCTCTAAATCACCATTCACCAATGGATTGTAATTGGCCTGGTAAGAATACCCCGATAGATCCACATAAAAAAAACCAGTTCCCATGATGGCTTCATATTTTTCGTCATCGGTTTTGCGAAAGAGTTTAGCGCTGAGCACATTGAAAAAAAATACATTTTCACCTTCGTCTTTGGTGAGGAGTTTGGCTTCAAGCCCCCTTCCCTTCCGGTCAAACAAAAGAAGAGCATCTTCGCCATTATAAAAACGATTCATTTTCCAAGTTTCCGAAGTTCCATTCCTCCGAATGAGAACGTAGGAACCTTTTGTCAAACCTTTGCCCAAATCCAATTCGCGGTCAAGCCTCGCCAATAGTTCTTGGGCAGAAAGTGTGTTTTCTGCAGTTTGCGCAGAAAGCACACCAAACATAAAAAAGAATAAAATCGTTATTAGTTTCCGCATAACGTTCGCTTCACTCTGCCCTCATGGAAGGTTTGGTATAAGAATACAGCCCGTGAACCGAACCTTGTGCTTGGGCAGATTCTGTCCTTCTTTCAAAACGGAGTGTTCCTTTTCGTAGTGCTGCATGGAGTTCGGGGATGGTTTTATAACCCATATCTTGGAAACTTTGTTTTAGGCCCTGGATAAGGTAGGGAATTAGGTTCAAAACAGAACCTTTGTCCACCACATAACCAGAAACACCTTGTGCGACCTTGATCTTTTGCGATTCGGAAAAGTATCGTTTGTCCCCACCTTTCGTCATTGCTTCCATACTGGCCATCCCTCTGTATTTTTTTAGACGGATTCCATTTTCATAAAAATACTCACCTGGAGCTTCTTTTGTTCCTGCAAACATCGAACCCATCATACACATGGAAGCTCCAATGGCGAGAGCGTTGGCGATGTCACCAATATTAGAAATTCCACCGTCGGCTATGACAGGAACTCCAAAACTTGATGCATACTCTGCCGTTTTGAAAACGGCCGTTGCCTGTGCACGACCCACGGCCATCGTGTCTTGGGTGATACAAATGGAACCAGGTCCCATTCCAATCCGCAGCCCATCCGCACCAGCCGCTATCAAATTGGCTGCTTGGCCTTTGGTCACAACATTCCCTGCGATCACATCAATCTGAGGGTAACTCTCTTTGATGAATTTGATCATATCGATTTGGTAACTCGAATTCCCTTGGGCAGAATCAATGATGATGACATCCACACCCACTTGTGAAAGTTCAGAGATACGGTCTCTCGATTCAGGGAGAGTCGAAAGGGCTGCCCCCACTCGCAAACGTTTTTGGTCATCCTTAGAAGACTGAGGGAATTCTTTATTTTTTTTCAGGTCACTGCGACAGATGAGAGCCACCAAATGACCTTGTTTGCTCACGATGGGGAGTTTGCCTTTTTTACTGGTTTTTAAAATATCATTGGCTTCCTTCAAACTGATGCCCAGATCCGCCGTGATGAGTTGGGTTGTCATGACCTTTCCCAATTTGATGGAACGATCACGTTCGAAGTCTACATCTCGATTTGTGACAATGCCCACAAGTTTTGTTTTGGCTGTACCATCTTCTGTGATGGGAATGCCGCTGAATCCGTATTTTTCTTTGACCGCATCCAGATCTTCCAATGTATGTTCGGGAGATAACAAAATGGGATCTTTGATAAAACCATTTTCAAAACGTTTTACCTTACGAACCAATTCTACTTGTTCATCAATTGTATTATTATAATGAATGATCCCAATCCCCCCCATGAGAGCCTGAGCGATGGCCATCTCCGATTCCGTGACAGTGTCCATAGGCGAACTCATCAGAGGTCGTTTTAAACTGATATTTTTGGAAAGTTTGGTTTCGAGTTCCACATCACTTGGGTTGAAGTCGATGTATCCTGGCAATACTAAAAAGTCCCGATAAGTGAGCCCCATATTGACAGAAAAGAGCTCGGGTCCACTGACTCCGTCGAGTAGCTCTGTTCCTGGTTGCGGGTGATTTGACATAATTATCCTTCCTTTTTCTACAATAAGTAAGAAAACTTTCCGTGCAAGAGAATTTCAGGTAAGATTCGTCCGATAATAGCGGTAGACACCACACTTTATGGAAACGATTGAAAGAACCAAACGATCTTTGGACGTTTTTTCCGACCAAGAGAAAAAACTCCACGTTTTGACCAAATTCCTTCTCAACCAAGAACTGAACCTAAAAGACAATGTACATTCAGGAGAGAGTTGTTTTTTGAAAAAAGTTTCTCCCGATGGCTCCAAAATCCTCGTCAGTGTCCGCCCCACAATCAGTCTAAGCGTCGGCCAAAAGGTTGTATTGTATAAAATTTTAGGCAGATACCTTCACCTCGAATGTACCGTAGAACAAGAAAAAGGTGAATCGCAATATGTATTAAAATTAGAAAAAATTGCCATTGCAAAAAAAGACAGGGATAGTTTTCGGATTGCAGTCCAACCAGGAATGGTTTGGATCACAAACATTGTATCGAGCAAGGCAAAAATCGAAACTGACATGTTCCACGTACCCACTGCGGTCAAAGTGAATTTTCAGGATTTTGAGACAAAGTTAAAAAACACCTGTGATTTTATCACCATCTCCACCTTTTCTTCGGATGATAATGAAAAAATCAAACAAGTGAAAAAAACGAAAAAAGGTTTGATTCTTTCCGATGCCACCAAACGAGAATCATATGAAGGATCTCCTGGTGAGGATTTTTTGGTTTATTCGGATGAAATTGACGGAGACATTGACAAAGAGATACAAACATTCCGTAACCAAAAGATTAAATCAGAAATCATACTTCCCATCATTTACTTAACTGACGATGAAGAATCCATCCCCATCGGTTATATCCAGATGCAGTCTAAATCAGAGTCTTTTGATTTACTCAAAGCAATGGAACTCAAAACCCTAACTTTTGAAATGGTGGATCGAATTCGCCATTCAAATATGATCAAATCGGATGGAAAATTTCATGTGATTGATATTTCCGAAGGTGGACTCAAAGTCAAAATTGACCACCCTGATCTAATCAAAAGTATTCCCAAACTTTCTGGATTCCAATTTGATATATTTTTTAAGATGCAATCCCCTCTCACAGCATTCGGAAATATCAAATCCATTCATAAGGACGAGGAAGGCCACCTAACAGTAGGTATCTCCATTGCAGGTCACTCATCGCGTTCGGGAGAGAAAAAAAGATTTTTAGACAATGTTGAGTTTTTTAGGAAACAAACTCAAAAATAATCTACATTTCGCCATAACCCAAAACTTCCAAAGTCCAACGTTCTTCTAATTTTCTGTTATGGAAGGAAATAGTTTCAGGATCCATAGTTTCGATAAGCCAGTCCCAATCGGATTCATCACAATCATCACCTATCAGTAGATAGAATCCACCTAAACCAAAATCAATGGAATGCATTTGGGAAACGGGAAGTTTGTAGTAGATAAAAAAGGAAACATCTTCTTTGTATTGGTTAAGGAAAGATTGGTAAGTTTCAAAACTTCCCTCCCAGATAAGAACCAAACGGTGTTGTAAGTTTTCTCCTCGGTGCGCAAGGGAACGAGAAAGATAGGATCTTTTTTCCACTTCGATGGCGCGCGCGAGTGAACCTAGATCTTTCTTTGTCAAACTTACATTGATTGGGAATACAAAATCAATCGTACAAAATGGTTCTCGTTCAATCCTTTGTTGGATAAAATTTGGAACTTCCGACTTCCTTATAGAATTTGTATATTCATAAAACCAAATACTATGGTGCCTAGATGCATTTCGCCGAAGGGATGATTGTAAGTCAAAATCAGAATCCAATTCCAAATTCACTTTGATCACATCCTGTTTGGTTTTGTCTCCTTCACATAAAAAAGGACGTGGAAATTCATCCAACCTTCGTTCCAAAACATCTTCTGCAAAGTATAAAGATTCAACCAATTCCTCCTCCGTAAAATTGGGAGTACGGATGATACGATACGGTGGCGTCGGCATGTACAACAAACCTTCTCTTTCTGCATCCTTTCGCATGGCAGTTCCAGGCAAAATCGAAAGAGGAAAGGCCTGCACCCACTCGCCCAGTCCATGTTCTAAAAAGAAGTGAATTCCGCGTTCCACATCCTCTGGTTTGTCACCAGGTAGTCCAATGATCAGATCGAGAAGTAACTCCATACCTTCACTAGCGAGGAGTTTAGCTACTTCAACAACTTTGTTAGGATCACCATACCGTTTAACACGTTTTAACGTTTCGATATTTACAGATTGTAATCCAATTTCAATTCGATTAAAACCTGCTTTTTTTAATTTTTTAGCTAAGTGGGGTGTGATTCCTTCCGACCTAAGTTCGGCAAACATTGAAAGTTGCCCGTCATAATTTACATCAATGATTGCGTCCAAAAAATTTTCAAAACCTGGTCTATGGTTAAAGGTTGGATCTAAAAAAACAAGTTCGCGTGCACCTTTCTCTTTTAAGGTTTGAATGAGTTTTGTAGTTTCTTTAATATCAAGTGTGCGTAAAGTCTGAGAGGATTTAGGATAAAAACAATAAGTGCACTGCGATTTACAACCTCTGACTGTTTCTAAATAAGTAGATCTTTTGGGATCGACCGCCAAGTGGCCAGTTAGGTAAGGAGAAGGAAAATCAGTGAGTGCAAAATTGGCAGAACTATCTTCTGAAAAAGCACCCAAGTTTCCATCTTTACCCCGCACGGCAACATTTTTCACTCCATACAAAGGTTTATTGGCAAGCAAAGACTTCATGAGTGAACGAAAATTTTCTTCGGCTTCACCAGACACAGCAATATCATACCCAGTTTCATTTAATACAAATGGGTTGTCTGGATTCACTTCAGGGCCGCCAATGAGGATTGTGGTTTTTGGAGATAATTTTTTTACCTCATTTGCAATGTATAAACTTCGTTCCGTATTCCATAAATACAAAGATAAACCTAAAAAATCTGGCCCTTCTTTACTGATCCTTTCGATTAAATCCAAATCGCCCATTTGGTCAGTTTCTTCGGGTGAAATGACAGTTGTTGTGATTCCGTGTATAGGATCTGTTTTTTGATCCAGGCTGCTTGCCAAACTAGCAGCCGCTAGAGGGACATTTCCCGTAGCTGCAAAATAAGATGGGGGTGGTACAGGTAATTGCAAAAATTGTATTTTTGCCATGGCCTTTGTCAGTATCAAAAGAAACTGGTAAATTGCAAAACTTAAATCTTAACGAGAAACCACAACATCAATAAACAAAATTAGGTTTTCTGAAATATTACGAGCAAAGGTTCTTAACATCAATTTTTCCGATATATCATGGTACACGGGTGACAGAGTCCAATCGTCTTTACTGGTTTTGGATTTATGGATATGTTCAAAAAAATAAGGACGAAACGACCAGTTTTTTCCCAAAAAAGAATAATCCACATTCATTTCTCTTCTTTCTGATTTTGTGTAATTGGGAGAAACCTGAAATCCAAATGGTGTTGTGATGTACATTCGGTAAAAATCATCATCTGTAGTGATTGTCGAATCCAAAGAACCATTCCATTCCCAAATTCCATCAGTGGACTCAAATCCAATGGCAATGTTTGATAATTTTTCTTTCCAATGGGTTTCCCAAAGTATCTCTTTATCCATGTCTTCTTTTTTTCGATCATGGAAATATTCGAGTGCCTTTTGCATTTCTGTCCGAAATGAAAAACGTTTCGTAAACTCCTCACTTGCTTTTGTAAAATAATAACCTTGGATATAACGTGCTCCATAATTGAGGGCATTATAAAGTTCATCCTTTGTTTCGATTCCTTCAAACAAAAGACTGCTGCCCAAAGACTCGCCTAAACGAGAGAGGTTGAGTAAAATTTCTTTAAAATTTCTGGAAAAGGTGGACCTACGCAACATTTGTAAATCCACCTTAATGATTTCGGGGTGAAACAAACCAATACGATCTAAATTGGAAGCCTCCGATCCGGCATCATCCACAGCGATGCTAAACCCTTCATTACGATACATATTGATAATCGGCTTTAAAAGTTCTAAATTGTGTGGAAATCTTTCTTCTGTAATTTCAATGACAATTCGACTTGCGTCAATACCAAGTTCTCTCACCTTACGGATGGTAAACGGAATTTCATCACCAATTTTACCCAATGCATCAAATATCACACTGGGTGAAATATTTATGAATAGTTTTGTTTCAGGGGGAGCCTCGGATACAAACTGTTGCAAGGCGAGGCTTCTGATTTTTCGATCGATTTCTTTTCGGTATTCAAAAAATTCGTCTGTTTTATTTGCATAAAAATGTTGGCCCTTTTGGTCATCGCCTGCCAAAAAAAACTGACCGAGGGAAATCAGTCCCCTATCTGTCAGTAACCTTCCGAGCACCTCATACCCATAAACACTTGTGGACTCAGAAGATAAAATTGGTTGGAAGACAGCCACAAGGTCTCCTTGGGACATCCATTCTTTCCATTCGTTGACCAATTTTGGTACTCCGTGGTCTAAAAGCATCATAGTTCTCGTCTGTAGGAATGCAAGAATGGTACCAACGCAACATTGTCATGATTTTCACTGCAATTTGCTGAAAAAAATAGCATTTGTGGATTAAGTGATCGAATTTGGGGGATGAACTGTTCAGTATTTAGGCAAAACGCAGAATTAAAAACCACCCAGGCGAGCCTGAGTGGTAAAAATAGGAAGGAATTACTTGATATCCCGTGCTCTCGGCTTGAAAGCTTCATCCAATTTTGGTTTTTTTGAAGGTTGTGGTTCTTGCACTTTTGAAGAATCAGTCGGCTCTTTTACTTCGTTTGAAGCACAGCTTACGATGAATACTGCCAAAATAGAAACAAGAAGCATAAGTGAAAATTTTTTCATAGTTTGCTCCTAATGCAAAGTTGGCCATTTCAATAAATAAGTCGAGGAAAAAACTCCCATAAGGCAATTTGGCTCTGATGCCAAAAAATTTTCTCTTTGTTGTCTTTGAAGGGATCGATGGTTCAGGGAAAACCACCGTTTCGAAACAAGTTTCAGAAGCCCTCACAGGGATCAAAATTCCCAATGTTTGGCATAGAGAACCAACAGAGTCTGTGTATGGAAAAAAAATCCGCCAATTTCTCACGGGAAGATTGGAATTGAAAACCACAGAGCAACTCGAACTTTTCATTGAGGATAGAAAACTCAGTGTGACTGAAACCATTCGCCCCAATTTAGAAAAAAAATATTCTGTCATCCAAGATCGGTATTATTTTTCAACCGCCGCTTACCAAGGCAAAGACCCGGATGATGCCCAGTACATCTTAGAAAAAAATGAAGCTGAGGATTTCCCGATTCCGGATATCGTTTACTTTTTAGACCTCTCTCCAGAGGAAGCGTTGGAACGGAGAAAACTAAGAGGTGGATCCGAAGAAACCTTCGATCGCATGTCGGAACAAACCCGGATTTACAGGAACTACTTAGACATTTTGCCTGAGTCAGCCATCTTCATTGATGCAAGTTCACCCTTGGATGAGATCATCCAATTTTGTTTGGAAAACATCAAAGAAAAAATGGAAACTTAAAGGTTAGGTTTTGAAGCCATAAACACCATCATGTCTCCCATATTCCAACGTTTGACCAAAACATCAAAAATCTTTTTAGAAATAGAAAAGAGATAACTTTGGTTGGGTTTGGTAGTCATTCCACTTCCATACGAAAAACTCTTGGGGTTGGTATAACCCAAACTGAGGAGTGAATGTTTCAAATCACCCAGTGAATAGTAATACAGATGTTCGGGGACATTCATATACCTCCAGTCTTTTCCCATCCATTTAGCAAGGAGTCCATAACGACAAGTGGAGAGGATAAGAACTCCACCTGGCTTTAAGTGTTTGAAAATTTTTGCCAAAGTTTCTTTGGGTTGGTGTAAATGTTCAATGGTTGCCCAGAGAGTGATCACATCGAAACTTTGCGAAAAACCTTTGTCCCAATCCAAAAAATTTTCCTGATGGATGGTGAGTCCCAAGTTTTCCCGCGCAAACTTCACAGGTCCATCGGCAATTTCGATCCCAAAGGCTTCATAACCACTGGATTTCATATAGTCCACAAAATAACCAGCCGCGCACCCGATGTCCAAAGAACGTAAGGGGAATTTTTCACTTAGTTTCCTTTTACTTTCCCAATCAAAAAATCCCAAATCTTCCAAATTCAATCGGAACACCCGCGAAATTTCAGTTTTGATTTTTTCCGAATAATAATTGTCATAACCCCGATCGGATCTTTGGGTAAAATAAGAATCGTCGTAGTATTTTTTGACAGATTCAATTGTGGGCTGCGGGTTCACCTGGACAAGGGAACAACCAGAACAAGATACAATTTGGAAACGTTCTCCGAGAGGGCTATCTTTTGAGAAAAGGGGTTTGAAATGCACGGATCCGCAAGAATTACAAGGAATTAAGTCCACAACCAATCTATCGGTTGGTTTTTCGAAAAAGAAAAGTATTTAGAAACCTGACAAAATACACAAAAAAAGAAACAACACAAAGTAATAATACTATGCTTGAGGATGTAGGAAAATAGATGGTTTCTCCACCAGCCTCCACACCAAATAGCGAAAGGTAAAATCCAAAAATGGTGGCGAGTGCAGAAAATAAAATACTCACGAGAGCTAAAAGACGTAACGAACGTATGATGGGGAGGAGTGTAAAAACAGGAATGAGGAGGTGCGCCACAGAATAAAATGTTCCGAGCAAATTGACAGCCACAGTGAGGGACGCAGCAAGGATGATATAAAATAAAAAATCAAAATAAATGGGGTTACCCACCTGGATTTTGTACTGATCACGGTCAAAACTAATGAATAAAAACCTACGAAAAAAGCTAAGATATGTAACAAAAAAACCAATGGCAACATAAACTCCAATAGAAGTCAATCGAACTTGGCTTGTAAGGATGTCTCCAAAAAAAGATGCCATCAAATGATTTTGGACATGGCCACCAAACGAAAGTAAAAACTGAGATGCGGATGCAAAAAACACAAATAAAATTCCGAGGACAACATCTTCACTGACAGACTCGAACCTTCGGAAAAATAACAAAGGAAAAACGAGAACACAAGAAAACAAAACAGGAAAAACTTCTACATCCCAATTCAAAAACAAACTGAGAGCTACGGAAAAGGTAACCGCTTGAGAGAGAGTCACTCCAAAAAATGCCATCTTACGGAGTACGATGAGAATACCCAGAACACTGAGGAGTGCTCCCATGATACTTCCAAGTAAAATCTGAGGTAAAAATAATTCCCAATGGGTCAAAAGGTCAGTCATGATGGTGGCAGTTAGGTGGTCTTTCTCCGTCAGTTATTTTATAAAACTTTCCATCATCAATTTCAAAAATTTCATCAAAACCAGTTTTCCAATCGTGTTCCAAACTATGTGTGATAAAAAAGAGTGATCTCTCACCTTGTTTTAGATAATCAAACAATACATCTTGGAATAAGTCTCTGGATTTATGATCTAAAGAATCCATCGGTTCATCCAAAAATATCAAGTTAGCGTTTGTAAGAAGAGACCTAAGAATAAGAACTCTCTGTAATTGACCGCCACTGCACTGGGAAATTTGTTTTTTCAAAATATCTTTAATGCCCGTTTTTTCGAAGAGTTCTGCATCTTTCTCTGAATACCTTTTTTTAGGCAAAAAACTAAGACCTATGTTTTGAGGCATATAAAGAACTTCTTCCACACTGAGTGGAAAATTCAAAGACATCTTTTTTGCTTGGGGCACATACGATGTAGAGATGGATTTTGCCACTTGGATGGAACCACCGAGTGGTTGCAAAAGTGCAGTGAGGGTTCGAAACAAGGTAGTTTTTCCACTCCCATTTCCACCCACAAGTGCATACGATTTGCTTGGGAGGATAGAAAAACTAACATCCGTAATTACTGGAAAATTTTTCCTATACCCAACAGATAAATTTTCTGTTTTGATAAAAAAATCTTCTATTAGAACTTTGTTATTTTGTTTTATCTGCAGCATCTCTTATTTTTTGTAACATGATTTTTAAAGTTTCTTCGTAGGTTGTGGCCTCTGGTGTGCCACCGACAGACACTGGCAAAACAAGAACTACAGAACCAGGAACCTTGGATGAAACATACTCGGCATATTTGGGATTGTGGTAGGGTCCAATGAGTATGATTTTTATTTTTTCTGCGATCATATACGAAACCACTTGGTCCATATAGCGAGCTGAAGGTGGAACACCTGGCCTTTCCTCAATGGTCAAATTTGCATTGAATTTAAAACGTGAAGCCAGATATACAAATTGATCGTGAAAAACGGCAACCTTCAAACCAAAGTAAGGTTCCATTTTTTTCAATTCTTCTTTTGTGAGCGCCACAAGCCTCTTTTTTAATTTTTGAAAGTTTTCTTCATAATAATCTCTATTCAAAGGGTCAACACGAGTCAGAGCATTTTTGATATTCAGAGACATTTGTATGGCATTGATGGGATCATTCCAATAATGTGGGTTTCCATAAATATGCATATCCCCCATAGAACGATCCATCATTACAGAAGGTTCTCCCAAAATGCGTACCCCAAAGGAAGTGTCACAAAACCCGGGTTGGCCTTTTTGGATTTTGATATTACGAGATTGTTGTTGGAGATAAGGAATCCAACCCACCTCCAAATCAAGACCGATCACACAAAGTACATCAGCATCATTCAACTTCACCAAAAAATCTGGCCTTGTCATTACAAAGTGCGGGTCGTCTTGGCCGCGAATCATTCCATATACATCCGCACGGTCGCCTGCAATTTGGTCTGCAAGGTATTTAACGTCCGTTAAACTCGCAACCAAAGATACCTTAGCTCTGAGAGGTGTACCAAAAACAGAAAAGAATAAAATCGAAACCAGAAGGAATTGGTAGGGAAAATAAGATTTTGGTTTTTTCATTATTTCTATCTTTTATCCTTTTTAATAACTATGCGCTGGATGAGAACCCAAAATGGCAATCGCTTGGAAATACATCCGATACTCTCTCACTTCTTCAAAATTGGTTTTTGAATAGTCTTGGATGAACCTTCTTTCTACCGAAGCCCGAACCTTACCAAATTCCGAACTATGGAAAGTGGTTTGCAAGGATTGGGCTTCAATTGCATTTTTTGCTGGTTTCCCATTTTGGTCTACCAGAGATTTATCTGTGAAATAATCGTATCGAAACCCGACAGACCACAATTGGTGGAATTTAAAATCCAAAAATAAATACGATCCCCATTGGTGATTGGACGGGGCTTTGGATGATTGTAAGGTGACAGGATCGATCGCCGATGGGAAAATTTCTTGTTGGTACCAAAACTCACCTTGGATGAGAACCTCGCGCAAATTGGATTGGTTCCAACGAAGCACGGCGTCTGCCCCATAGAGATACCGTTCGTTCCGCCGATCGGTAGTGGGCTCATAACGAACCCCCGAAAACCCAAATTGGGTTCCCCAGTTGTTTCCAAAATAATAAAAATGTTTGAGGTGGGCGTAACTGAGTGGGTTGTTTTTTTGCACCCCTTCATTATGCGCATGCCCCCACTTTTTACCGTTTGTCGCTCCAATCACAAGTTCTTGGGTGATGAATTTCCATGGAAATAAAATGCTGAATTCTGCCCCTGTGTCCATGGCAGATTCCCAACCCAAAAATTTTTCGTGGACGATGGGAGTCATGGTGAACGGCCGATCATGGGAATGGACTTTGTTCAATCGTCCAATGTCCAAAAACATCTGCCCTACTTTTAAGGATGTATTGAATGGCAAAAAGGGAAATTGCACCCAAGCCTCGTGGACTTCAAAAAAATACTGTCCGTTTTCACCATGGGCAGCACCCAAAAAATTGGCACGCATCCATTGGTCAACGGCACCTGTGAATCCAAACTCAGCGGTTCGGACATCCATTTTATTGTCGATCCTCTCGCCCGTTCCCCTTGGTTTGTTGCGATCCCAAGCCCCCACGATGTCTATGGCAGCGGAAACATCCATCATCAAATTTTGAGCGGACCGGTTGATTTGGTTGTTGGACTGGACGGGGGATGTGGTTCCCCGAGCACCCTCGGAACCTTTGTCCCTACGTTCCTGTTCGAGTAGGTCTTTTTCCAAATCCGCTTCCCACGAGGAATCTGTGTTAGGTTGTGATTTAGAAATGGAAAGTTTTGGTTTTTCTTCGAGTTCTTTTTCCCATTCATCCGTTTGGGCAAAGAGTAAAAAAGAAAATAGGACGAGTGTCCAAAGAAACCCAGTCCTAAATAAAAGAAAAAAGTGCTTTTTATCCATTCAGAAAGTTAACAAATATTCCACTATTGGATTTGTCCAATCTGTCCAATGGGAGCATTGTAGAGGGTCATGGATTTAACCACCACATTGTCCAAACGGAGAGCCGCACGGTTTCCGTTGATTGTGGCTGCTGTGTCCTGATCAAATCCATAAGCACCACGGTTCACTGTGGCGCATGTCCCTTCCCAACCAATGATATGAGCATCTGCGTTTTCTTTGTGCACTTCCAAACAGAGGGTTTTTTCTGCACCCACACTCGAACCCCAAGATGGAGCCGTTGTGAAGTTACTTGCTGTCAAATCCACAAGCAATTGTGCTGTTGTGGGTAGGATATTGAAACCGGGGCCATTGAAATTTGTTTCTGCTGGCATGATCACTTGGAGTTTTGAACTTGCTCCTGTTAAAACATATGTGATTTCCATGGAGGCTTTGGACTCATTTCCCGATTCCGACAAACTTGAAGCATTGGTGATGAGAGTGGAACTAAGTCCTGTGCCCGAAAGACCACCGTTGAAACTGATATTGGATGCTGTGAAGCCAAGGGCGGTCAGAGTGGCAGTGGCATCCCCAGAACAGCCAGAAAAAGAATACCGGGTTCCATTTGTGGGGGCACTAGCAACCTGAGTTTGGCCACAAGCAGGGGCAGCAAATAACGCGAGTAACAAGGCTTCGTTGTTGTCGTCCTTGTCTTTTTTGCCAAAAAGTTCTGCACAATTGGCAAAACTAAGAGTGATGATGGCGAGTGTTAAAATTTGAAATTTTTTCATATTGTCTCCTGGAGACATGCTTATGCAACTAAGTTGCAATTGCAATATTTTTTCTATTTGCAACTGCGTTTTATTTAGAAAAAATTATGCCCCGCCCTTGCCAACAATTTTTGTGCATTTTCATACAGGATCTTACGTTTCGAACTGTCCGTAATCGGGAGAGCAAGCAGGCGTTCGATCGGGTGCGCTAAATTGTATGGGATATTGGGAAAATCCGAACCAAAATAGATTTGGTCAGCAAATTGGTCGAGGAGAGGGACTGCCCTTTCCACTTCCTTTTCAGTGCCAGTGGCCAAAAAATCCACAAACACCATGGTTGTATCGAGTGTTAGGTTTGGGTATTGGGAGAGTAATTCTGCATATTCCAAAATTTCTGCCGCACCCATATGGGCAACGATAACATGTAGTTTGGGAAACCGTTCCATAAAAGGACGAAAGAAATCAATACCCGTAAACTCACCAGGGAGTGGTGCTGTTCCTGTGTGGATGACTATGGGGATACCCTTCTCTTCTAAATACAAAAATGTGCCCCGAAGCCTTGGGTCATTCAAATCCAATTTGGACACTTCGCAATGGAGTTTAAATCCAATGAATTTGTATTCCTCCACGGCCCTTTGTACATACTCCAAAACACCGTCTTCTGGATAAAAGGTTCCGAAAGGAATAGCTCCATCCCAATTTTTGTAATTTTGGAAGACCCAATCATTCAACCCTTCTGCCATACCTGGTTTGTGTGCATAGTTCAGAGTTGTGAAACACTTCACTCCGTTATGGTGCAAACTTTTTACACGTTCTTTGTCATTTGTGCGGTATGCAATGGCCCAGTGGACGGAGTCGAACCAACGCCAAATGAGTTTCATCACATGTTCTGGAAAAAAATGTGTGTGGATGTCTATGACATAAGGGATACCGAGAGATTCTAAGGTTTTTAGGTGGGCTGGATTTTTAGCATCGGTAATGGAAGGAAACCCAAGCCAAGAAAAAGGAGCCAGATGCCTGTTATCCGTATTGTTGGCTTGGAAATTTTCTTTTCTACCCTCTCCCGCAAAACAAGCGAAACACGGAAGAAGGTGATTTTTATTTTTTTTATGCGAGTGTAAGATTTTTTTTCTTTCCACGAACTCTTGTTAGATTGGCAGAGATGATAGCTGAACTATCCAAAATATACGCCTCTGTCAGATTTTTACGATGTTCTCTTCTTTCTACTTTCGCTCGACCTACGTTTCGTTCCATGAGTAAACTATTATGGAACCTAGCCGCAGATTCTACCACTTCGAATGCAAGTTCTTCTCTCAGCGGTGTGGAATCGATTTCTGAATATTCACGAACGATCGTTTCAAATTGAGAGAACAAATCGTTTAGTTCTTTGGACGCAGAGATAGATTTCATTTCCGATTGTAAGTATTCACGGTAAATCCCAGTGTCTGTCATACCAGAAACGATACCGCCAATGCACGCAACGGTTTGGAGTTGTGTTGTTCCTTCGTAGATATTTGTGATACGAACGTCACGGTACAATCGTGCCACATCGTAATCTTCTGTGTAACCAGAACCACCATGGATTTGCATCGCATCGTAAGCCACCAAGTTGGCCATTTCAGTGATATAGTATTTGGAAAGCGGAGTGAAAAGAGATGCTAATTTCTCCCATTTTTTAAAGTTTTCGTCTTTTTTGATCTCTTTTTCAGAGATTCCATTCATTTTACCGCGTTCTTCTTTCCAACGGTATAAATCCACTGCACGGCTTGCTTCATATAAAATACAACGCATTGCGGAAACTTCGCGTTCCATTCGATCGAGCATCTTTTTAACAGCGGTTATATTATTGATGGTTTTTCCAAATTGAACTCTTTCTTCAGCATATTTTTTGCCTTCGAAGTAAGCTGCCGTTGCAATGCCCATGGCCTGTGCCGCAATGTTCAAACGTGCTTGGTTCATCATCGCCATCGAATATTTCACAAGCCCTTTGCCTTCATCCCCAATCAAGATACCTGGTGAGTTTTCAAAAACAACTTCGCAAGTTGGTGAACAATGTAAACCCATCTTCTTTTCAATGGAGGCAACAAATACATCTTTAGAATGAACAAGAAAAAAGGAAAGGCCACGTGCACCACTTGTTGTGGAACCAGTACGTGCCAAAGTCAAAATGATGGAAGGTGCATCTCCAAAACCACAAGCATGGGTGATGAAACGTTTTGTTCCTGTGATCTTCCAAACACCGTCCTCACCTTTTACCGCTTTGGTTTGTAAATTGGGAAGGTCTGATCCGTAATTAGGTTCTGTGAGTGCCATGGCGCCGCATAGTTCACCCGCCGCCATCTTCGGAACAAATTCATGGATCATTTCTTCTGTTCCAAATCGTTCGACAGTTTCCGCAAGGTTCATACAACCAAGCGTGATGGCAAGTGAACCATCCCCCCGGGATACTGATTCAGATAACATGGATTGTACGACAGAAGGTAGCCCAAGTCCACCATAATGTCTATGGATTCCGTAAGGAAGTAATCCCGCTGATTTGATTTTTTCCACAACACCTAACATGGCTTTGGGAAAACCAACTTGCCCGTCTTTGTATTTCAAACCCTCTTCATCCATTTCTTTGGCAATTTGGGAGATGTCATTTCCAGCAATGTCCCCGCCCGCTTCGAGTGTGGAACGATAAAACTCGATTGCATCTTCATAATTGCCTGGTGCATATGCGAGTTCTTCCTTGTTTGTTTTTTGGTATTCCTGGAAATCTTCAAAATTTTGTTCGTATGCTTCGATAATCTCATTCCAAGGAGTGAGAGAGTCAAAATGATCGATTAAGTCTTGGTTATCAGAAAAATAATTGTTAGATATCATCGTTGTCTCCTATAAAGACTAGGGTTTCGTGATACATTGGAATGTGGAAAGAGAAAGACAAATAGTTTTCTCTTTTAAAAATCTGTGAACAAAAACTCATCTTGTTTTAACTAATGGTGTTCACCAAGCCATTACGATGATCCGCAAACCTTCCTAGTTAAGCACAAAAATTGTCCACTTAGGTCGCACCAACACACGATAACAAACATTAGAATGTACCCCTGGAGCATATGCAACTTTGTTGCGTTTATACTTGACAAAAAAAATGCACCTGGAATAATGCAACTTGATTGCATCTATTCCGAGGAAACAATGAAAAAAATACCTGTTACCGTACTTTCTGGATTTTTAGGGGCTGGCAAAGCCACCCTACTCAACCATATCCTTTCCAACCGTGAGGGCAAAAAAGTAGCCGTCATCGTCAATGATATGAGTGAAGTGAACATTGACGCAGCACTTGTAAAAAACGGTGGAGCAGGTCTTTCTCGCACAAACGAAAAACTTGTGGAAATGTCCAACGGTTGTATTTGTTGTACACTCAGGGAAGATCTTCTGATCGAGGTCACCAAACTTGCAAAAGATGGTGCTTTCGATTATATCTTGATTGAATCCACAGGCGTTTCTGAACCACTCCCCATTGCCGAAACATTCACTTTTGAAGATGAAAATGGTGTTTCCTTATCTGAACTCACGAACCTCGACACAATGGTCACAGTGGTGGATGCAGTTAATTTTTTACGTGATTTTAAATCACTTGAATCGTTAAAAGATAGAAAACTCGAAGCTGGTGAGGAAGATGAAAGGGACATCGCCGATCTTCTCGTTGACCAGATCGAATTTGCCAATGTGATCATTCTAAACAAAATTAGCCTCCTTGGTGAAGAAAAAAAGAACTACCTACTTTCGGTCTTACATTCTCTGAATGCTGACGCTGAAATCATCACAACCGATTTTGCTAAAGTCAGTTTAGAGAAAGTTTTAAATACAAAAATGTTTAACTTTCAAAAGGCGAGCGAATCCCCTCTTTGGTTAAAAGAACTTCGGGGTGAACACAAACCAGAAACAGAAGAGTATGGAATTTCGAGTTTTGTTTACAAACAAAGGACACCATTCCATCCCAAACGTTTTTGGAATTGGTTGGAAACAGAAAAAAAAGGATTATTGCGGGCGAAAGGTTTTGTTTGGCTCGCAAGCAAAATGGATTGGGTTCTCCTCTATTCACAAGCTGGAAATTTATCATCATACAAACCTGAAGGATACTGGTGGGCAAGTGTGGATCCAAAAGAAATCCCAGATGATCCTGATTTTCAGGCCAACGTAAAATCACTATGGATCGAACCATGGGGTGATCGAAGGCAAGAAATTGTTCTGATTGGAAAAGAGATGAACAAAGAAAAAATCACTGAATCGCTGAACAAATGTTTGCTAACAGACCAAGAAATGGAAAAAGGGCCTGAGTTTTGGGCGAACCTTGATGATCCATTTCCTGATTGGGACGTTATGATGGAAGAAGTCGAAGAAGAAAACCAAACCGCAAAAGTTGGCTAACTATGAATGTTTTTCTTGGTAACAAAAAAATCCAGCTTGTTGGTAAAAGACCAAAACTTGGTAATGAACTCCCTTTAGTTCCAAAATTTAAGGGCGTTCATAATACCAAACAGAAGTTTGACGAGATATTTATTAATAAGGGATACTTTTTTATTTCCACTCTCCCCAATGTAAAATCCCATGCTTGTGGGGCAGAAGTGTATGACCTAGAAATTCTACTAAGTGAAAAGGGAATAGATGCGAAGATCTGTCATATATCATCCGACGGAAAATCATCTTGGTCAGAAGTCAAAAAACTACACCCAAACCTCAAAGGTTTGGAGTTTAGTTTAGATGGTTGTGATAAAGAGATGGTTCAGAATTTTAAAGAAAGTTTGGGCATTGGTGTTACAAGTTCTCATAGACTAGCCCACGGAATTTTTGCATACAAGGACGGGAAACTAGTCAAAAGCCTTATCCCTAAACAACAGTATGGTGTTCCAAACATCAAAAAATTCATTAACGAATTACTCTCGATGAAAAAAAAATTTACTTAATCGAATTTTTAGAAGCCCAATCAATCCAATCCTTTGCTGTTCGAAAACGTTCACCAGTAATGGATGTTAAAGCGTAGTATGAAAGCCGTCTTTTTTCTGCATTGTTTGCACGCACAAATGAAATGAGTATAGGGATGGATTTTTTATCCTTACGTCTTGCTACCTCTTCCATGGCTGGTCTGTAAACATCTTCATCCTTTGATTCCATTGCCGAATGTAAAACGTCCAGAGCGCGATCGGTGGGAATCAAAGTAATAGCAGATAGTATTTGAGGTGCGAGTTTTGGTCTTTTTTTTAAAAAATTCTCCAGTGCATCCAAACTGCTAGGATGCGCAATGGAACCCAATGCCTCCAGAGCATATGACGTTAGTTTGGCGTCATCTCCATCCAAAACATCTATCAAATCTGGAACAGCTTCTTCTGCTCGTAAAATCCCAAGTGCCCAAGCCGACCCATACGGTCCTTCCTTATCACCCGAGACCAACACCTTTCGCAAAACTGGGATCGAACCTGGATCTCCAATCCAACCCAAAGCTTCCGCAAACGAATCTCTGTCTGGTGCATTTTTATCCACTAACAAAGATTCTAGTTTGGAACGAGCTTCTTTGTATTTCTGTCGACCAATAACTTTTGCTGCACTCCCCCAAAACTTCATTTTGTCGGAATTCAAAACACCGAAGGCCAATTTTGCTGCTTCTATCGACGGGATATTACACAAAACATCCGTTCCATACATCCTTGTTTCGTCGTCTTCCGATGTCAAAGTGGGAAAAACACCTGGTATCACTTTAGCATCTCCAATTTCGATGAGAGCGAGAGAAGCATTTTCTTTGCCTTTCGAATATTTTTTAGAAATTGCTTCTACTAGTATCTGAGCGGAAGATTTGGCTCCAATCCGTCCCAAAGCCAAATAACTGGCAGCCAACGTGGGTGAACCGTCTTCTAATTTTGTTAGGCCTACCAAATAACTTTCCGCAGGTGAAAATTTCAATTTACCCAAGGCCATCGCAAATGTTTTTGCTTTTTCCCTGTCTGAATTTTTTTTTGCTAAAATCAAAATTTGTCCGCCGACTTGTTTTGCTCCCAACTGCACCAGAGCCTCAACCGTTTGTAATCGGAGTGTTGGATTGTCCGAATCCAATAATGGATAAATGGAAGAAGATGCGGAAACATCTTTCATCCTTGTGAGCGCATCTAAGTAAACGTCTTTCGGATTTTCACTATCTTCACTTAATAATCGTACAATGGTATTTGTGGATTTTTTATCCTGCAGGTCTCCAAGTGCAATGGCAGCACCCGCTCGAACTCCAGGATTTTTATCGTTTAACAACAAACGAAGTTTGGGAATGGCTACTTTCACATTTCGACTGCCCAACTGTATGGTTGCTTGCGAACGAGTAAAAACATCCTCCGCATCCAAATTTTGCAAAAGTACGGATGTTGGTATTTCTTCTTCCACAGATACCTCTGGTTCCGATGGGGTTTGGTTCCGGTTTTCACCACAATGTATGGTCGCCATAAGGAAGAGATAAATGAAAATAATAAAAAAACGATTCATAATGAATATTTAACGTATGATAGGAAATTGTAAACTTGTTTCTGGAATGATTAGAACTTCGTATGTCCAAACATTGGTCGGACATACAAAGAATTGTTTGGTATTATGTGTTTGGAACTTGGCTTCGTATTTCTTTTAACGAAGTTAGTTCTTTTTTCCACAACTGAATGTCTTTTTCAGCAGATAAACGAGTCGCAGAGGTTGGTTGTTTATTTTCCATCCAATATTCGATCATTTGTATCCGCGATTCCAACTCATGGATTTTATAATCAAAGTAAACTTTTTGATCCTTAGGTTCAGGTCGAACATTCGGTTCTTTTGCATTGGCAGCGTCAGACCATTTTGATTTAGAAACCGAAGCCGCCTGCATTGCATCCATCGCAGCAAAAGTTTCCATCGTTTGGATTTGAATTTTCTCTTCCGCCTCAGTTGGCTTTGGTCGCATCTCACGAGGTATATAAAAGTTGTTTGGGTGTTTGGCAGCAAACTCCCTCCACTCTTCTTTCACTTCCTCTTTGCGATTTGGTTTTTTCTCCAAAGCAAACGGCCAAAGCACTTCAGCTTGCGCAAGTTCCATTTCTTCTGGATTGGGAGCATCTGCAAATTCTGGCTCTTCAAATATAAAATCTGCAATTCGTTTGGACTCAGAAGAATTCATATCTAATTTTGTTTTGTTGGTAGTTATTGTGTCACCTTGCCCTTTAAATAAAAGGGCAATGGAACCAACTAACACTAGACCACAGACTGAAAGTAAAACTATGAGCCGTTTATTCATCGTTTACTCCTTACGCAAAAATCGAAACTACCCAAGAGATAGCTTGGCCAAAAATATTCTCAGTTAAGAATTTTTTAAGGTCTACCGGGTTTCTATTGAGCGAATCATAATACCAAGCAGTGTATTCGCTCACTTGAGGAATTGAAAACCCATAACGTGCGTTAATTGATTTGATCAATTCATTTGCAAATACGGAATGACCATACATATTCGGGTGAACTCCATCCAATCCAAACACACCTGGTTGGTTCGGCAGTGGCCAGTTTGCTCTGGCATTTCCAGGAGACCAACCAGAAGAACTACTGAGGGGACGACCATTCTCTTTTAAATCATCAAACACCACTTTGAGATCCGCCACTGCAAAACGCATCGTTGCCCCTTGTGCTTTGATTTCGTTATTGAGCATGGTTAAAAAATTAGAAATTGTTGCTATCTCTGACGCATCTAACACTTGGTTTGGATTCGAAACCGAATTACGATAAAAAGCTTTCAAACCGGTATAGTTCGCACGACCACTTGGATCTCTATAATTTTCCAAAAATGCAATGGAAGTTACGTTAGGAATTGTGAACAAAACTCCACCTTGCAAACTCCCCATAGCAGACATTCGGCGGAAAAACTCGCGAATGTCTCTTTTGAATCTAGCTTCGTCCAAACAATCAAGTGAAGTATGGAGTGCCGTGCAAAGTACATGGTTGGCACCAGCAGTTCCAAAAAGGAAAGTAGGTTTCACTTTTTCCATAATTTGTGCCTGAGTTCCAGAGTCCCGAAGTCCATATTGGTGGAATTTATCTGGTTCTTTACAATCGGCCACTGTCACCCAACGATAAGTGTACCAATACCAAGTTTCCCAATACCATTGTTTCTCTTGTTTGGTGGCAGTGATGTCTTCACATTTGCCTGAAGTTCGGAGAACAGTGGTGTATTCAGCCCCTGTAATTCCCGCATGAGTGGGGAGAGAAACTGTCTTTTCATTTCCACCGATGATACTTTCGGCAATGCAGAAAATTCCACAGTTCCATTTCAGAACCTCTTCCAAATTGACATAAGGCCCTTTTAAAACATTATAACTAACAGATCCACCAGCTTGTTTGGATACAAGGACAGGATAAGCCCAATCTTGGGTCTTTTTCTCCACTGTGACCCCAAAAAAACCATGACTGAGTGAGTCACCAATGACTCCCACTCTTTGGAACATCGAGCTTTGTGACTGTGCTTGGATTGCACTGGCACAGAATATGGCCACAAGGACCAGAATTTTCAATTTTGATTTCATTTTTCCCCCAATCGGAACAAATTTGACATATTTTTCGCAATTGCATCATTTCTGTGCGTTTTTGAACCAATGTCAAATAAAATTCAGAAACTTATTTCCAATTTTTTTGAACATGGTTCACAATCTGGCTGAATGTTTACTTTTTGGAAATTTGAGGGATTTTCTCCCATAAAAAAGTTCCGATCGCCAGGGGAACCAAAAATAGGGCAGAGAAGATGAGGCTTACCACCTCAAATGGAAAAAACTGTCCCAAAAGTTGGGACACGGAAAAACGAAAATGATTGAAAAAATCCATCCGTGCGAAAACACCAATGAATAAAAAACAAAACAGCGCCCTTCTCCCAAAAAGGAATATCCACCCGAAATAACAAGTGGCCAAGCTTTGGAATTTGGAATCTAGGATTTCTAAGAAAATTTCGATGCAGCTAAAAATTAAAAATAGAATCAATCCAGTGAAAAAACTATAACTAGGAGTCCAGTCCATCTTTCGAATCGGAAAAATAAAATACGTAATGAGACAACCAAATACTATGAATATAAAAAACGTAATTTTATGTTTCGGCTCTTTCTTCACTTTGAAATGAAAAAAACCCAAACTAGAAGTTAAGATTGAAAAAACCGTGGAGATAAGTCCCTCAGGATCAAATTTGCGTGTAACTTTCCATAGGTGATTTTCTGAAAAAATGAAACGATCAAAATGGGCTGCGATCGAACCTGGAAAGGCAACCTCTCTTTCTGACCAAAAAAAATTTGTTTGATCCCAATACAAATTGGTATACGAACAAAAAATTGCGAACATAGAGATTACTACCAAAGATGGGTAAACGGGAAATAAATAAATTACAATTGCAAAGACAGAATAAATGACACCAATCCGTTGCAAAACTCCAGGGATTCGTACTGATTGAATATTTGGATCACTTAGGAAAGCCAAACAAAAACCCAAAAATATCAAAAGAATAGAACGTATAAACAATTTATAACTAATATTAGTTTTTAATCTTTCACTCTGAATTCCGAATGCATATCCGACAGACCAGAGAAACATTGGAAAGACCAGATCGGCAAGGTGAATTCCGCTTGGATCTGCATGTTTTAGGGCCGGATACATATGGCTCCAGGACCCAGGTAGATTCACAAAGACCATGATCACGACAGCAAGGCCTCGAAAAAAATCTAAGCTGTCATAACGTTTCATTCAAAATCACAAATTAAAAGAATCTTCCTTCGCGATCAAAATTACCCAAAGCCGAAACAATCGTTGATTCTTCCCAATTATCAACAACCGCTCCATTTCCACGGATGTATACTAAAATATCCATCCTGTCTTTGGTCGGTACTTTAATAAGTTCACGCAGAACCAGCGATAACCGTTCGGGGTTTCGTTTACTCGGCGTTAATTTTCCTTCAGAAACAAAATCAAAACGATTTTTTATATCATTACAAAAAGTTTCCCAGATATGGATAGAATCGAGAATAGACTCAAGTCGTTTTTTATTATCATTTTTTTTATCTAGGTCAGATGTTTCTGCATTTGAAAACATCATCATTCGAAGATAATAATACAAAGTTGGACTATTTAAAAGAATTTTGCGAATTTCGTTTTCCCTTAAATTTGTAAAAATTCCAAGGAGAGTCTGCATAGTCATATTATTTTTTTCTAATATATCGAAATACGCTTCCCAGGTCTGTGGATCTAAATTAGACAATAAATGAATTTTTAAGGTAGGATCCCTGTCCATTTCTTCCTCTAGGGATAAAATCCGTAAACTTTGTGCAGAATTAAATAAATCCCGAATGCGCAAAAAATATGCATTTGAGTCAAAATCTCCCGAAAGGAACTGTTTTCCGTATCCAAAATAAATAAATTTGATTAGTAAATCGGAAGAAATTTTTTCATCATTTAAAAATTTTTTAGTGGGCTCTTCTGTGCGAAATAACCATAAATATTCGAACACCAAATCACAAAATGCCTGTTCCGTGTTCATATGCAAAACGAGTGCTTCTAAGTCTTTAGATTCTTCGACCAACTGAAAAAAATTTAGGAGTTCGGAGGGGGATGCGTTTTTCCAAAATTCAGATTCTTTCCAACGCATAACGGTAATTCAATTTATTTCCATTAAATTGTCAATTGAATAAAAATTGGAAACAATCCCAGATCAATCTTTGATTTTTCTTTTGTTACATGATGATTTAATAACGATTAAAATAACTACTAAGCAGTATGGAATCGCAGATTTTTCCAGGTGAATTTGGATTGATTGATAAAATCTGATCTTCCGAATGAGGGACAGTGTAAATATTACCGTTTGGTGCAAGCACCGCATCACCCCATTTATTAAAACTACTAACACCAGTGTCAATTTGCGAAGTAACAAAAGTATTGGGATTAAAACGAAGTATAAACTGGTTATCTGCAGGGTGAGTATAAATATTTCCGTCAGCTCCCAAACTCCCTCCTCGCCATTTAGAGGCAGCGACAATGGGGGAAGGAAACGTTGTCACCAAATTATTATTAGTATTGATAATTAAAAAATCATTTTCTGTATGAGGGATTCCGTATATATTTCCATTAGGTGCAAGTACAGCTTGGCGCCATTTGGATAAACCTGTTTTGGGTGATGGTAAAGTGCTTACCAAATCAAAATACGGATCAATCAACAAAATATAATCTGAATCAACAGGAATGCCGTAGATTTTACCATTGGGCGAAACAACCCCTCCTTCCCACTGATTGGTTCCACTAATTCCTGTTGGAATTGTATACACATAATCAGTAAAAGAATCGATTACAAGAATTTGATCGATAGAAACAGGCATCGCATATATTTTACCGTTTGGTGCAAGGACACCACCTCGCCACTTATTTGTTCCCGCAACAGGAGATGGAATTGTATAAGTTTTATCTTCCGTATTAAAGTCTGCAGAGGGATTGATTACAAGAATTGAATTTGCATCTCTAGGGATAGCGTATATTTTACCATTAGGAGCAAGAACACCACCCTCCCATAAATTTGAACCAGAAACACCAGTAGGCAAGGTTTTTGTTAGGTTGGTTTTTGGATCAAATACCAAAACACTTGTTTGCGTGAATGGAATATTATAAATTAAACCATTGGGTGCCAATATACCACCTAACCATTTTGCAGTACCAGAAATTCCTTGCGGGATCAAGTTAATGCTAGGTGTACCTGAACCTAAAGACTCCAAACGATTGAGTTCTTCTTTTACATATTTCCATTTTTTTGGTTGGATGATTTCAAAAGGAGACAACTCACATACTGGTCGAATGGGAACCTGCGAACCACAAAATATTTGGTCATCTTCCAATAAAAATCGCGCTAGATAGAAATCTTTGAAGGAATCAGAAAGTGGATCGCACTGAGCTTGAAGTTGTGGCCGTTTACAATTCGAATATAATGATACAAGTATGAGAAATAAATAGACTTTAAATTTCATTAGCCATTTACCAGATTGCCCAGTAGTGGCAAATTCCTTCAGAAACCATCATTTGGCGATCAAAAACTTATTTCTTCGGATTTAAAAACTAAGCCAGTGTGCCAAAATAGCAAAGAAAAATAATAAACGTTTGTTTTTAAGTCTAAACTTTCCGGCTCACTTAGAGCTGGCCGCCCTCCTCTCTCTCTATCTTAAAGAGAGCATACGCACGATTCAATAAAATACCGCTCCTTCGGGCTATTCCGACAGTAGGAAAGCTCGCCCCAAATCTGTTTTGCTCGGATAATAGTGATAAAAACTTTTTTTAGATGTATTTGATTTTTCTATGACTTCGTTAATGCCACTCATAGCATATCCATGCAAATAAAATAAATCTTTTGCGGCACTAAGTAATCGAGCACCAGGATTAGCCTCATGTCTCTCACTATGTATAGAACCAAGAGTAGTCTTTTGGAAGTTATCTTTCATGTTACTACAGTAACATACCCAGTTAAAAAAAGAAGAAAAAAGAGACCAGTTTGTCTCTTTGCAAAGACAACTCTGTCTCCCAAAGTGATTGAGAACATAAGAGGTATTATGGAAATTTTAGAACTAGCCCAAAAAATAATCCCAAAGGATATTTTTAAATTTAAGGAAAATGGATACGATTTAATCGAAAATGTTCAGTATCTTATCGAACAGTGCCATCCGGCCGCCACAAAGATGAAAGTTCTTAGTCTTGAGGCCAATTCCTCCACTGCAACCATTCCTTATGGCATAGAAAACCGGGCACTTCACGGACTAATGCATGGAGGTTGTTTTATTTTACGGTTGGAGATACTCTGACGGCAGTTATGTGTATGTTTCATATGGAGAATGAAGCACAAATTATGGTGACAACAAACGCATCAATCCGTTATTTACGCCCAATCGAACGGGATACTGTTGAGGCAAAATACAGTTACGTATTAACAGAAATCAAAAACTGAACTGCAAACCAATCAAAGTTTGAATCGCGAAAAAATTGCATTCGTTGCCCCGTTTCCATAAGGAATGGGTGAATCAGCAATCACTCGATCAGAACTTCCATAACTACTGAAGGAACCATCACAATGTTGTACAGAAGCTGATTTAAAACTTTCTTTTCCTGAAACACGATAATTTTCAAGAAAAGTCATGGGGTTAAGTTCGGAAGCAATTCCTGTTAAACTATCAACAGTCCCAGAAATCAATAAGTTACCATTCGTTAATTTTTGGGTATCGGAAATCATCACACTTTCACCAGTTTTATATACAAAGGAAGAATACACTAAGTTACCTGATCCGTCCAATCGATAAAATATCGTCGATGCGATTGATCCTCCCGGATGTGGTAAACCAATGCTTGGTGACGGATCACTATAGAGTGAAGAAGTCACAACCGTTTGATCAGAAAAGACAACCAAAGAAGGTGCAATATCGTCAGATATAGCTGAAGTGCCACCTAAATAACGATGCCATTGATAAGCAAAGTTTTGATCTAATTTCATAATCAAATTGGTGGAAACAGTTGGGTAAATATTTAAGCCATTAGTATACACTCCATTAATAGTGTCATCGACCTTAAGAACCAAATAATAACCTTGGGCATTCGGAATTTCCTGTATTCGTAAGGGACGAAAATTAGAAATTGGTGTCGGGGAGGGGAAATATCTCGTCCAAATAGCTTCTCCGTTCAAATTTATTTTTTGAATGAACCAGTCTGACGCACTCGAAGCACCAATCACTATCCCAGGGTTCAATAAAGCACCAGTAGAATAACCAAAAATATAAAAGCCTGTTGCATCACTAGCCTCCGTCACGTCTGAAATGACTACTGACTCGGTATTGGTACCGTCATTATAATATTTTGACCAAACAACTTCCTGATTGAAATCATATTTAACAAGGAAGGAATTGGCACCGACTCCCACATGGGGCAATATTGGTTTTGGCAAAGAGTTCGTGGGAGTTGATCCAAAAACATAAACACCGTCATTTTCTTTCAATCGAACACCATTGGGCCGGTCGGATCTTTGCCCTAAATATGACAACCATTGCCTTTGCCCCGTAGCCGAAAATTTAGTAAGTAAAAAGTTTGTTGTACTTCCAACAGTCCCCTGGAAATTAATTCCCCCTGAACCAAAATTATTATTGGTAAAAGTCAATCCGTACAATTGGTGAGATAGATCGGAACGAAAAGATAAACCATTCGTAAAACTAGCAGCAGTTGTTACCTCTCCTATGAAACTATCCCAAGGTCCTGGCGCAGCAGAACAAGAATTACATGGGGTAACCCCCAATGCACACAAAAGCATAGCATTTTCAAAAAATGCTTTTGAATTTGGATCGGAAGGATTATTCAAAGATGCTGGTTGACACTTCAAAAAGAAGTAAATAAAAAATAGCAATAGAATTCTGCTTAAAAACTGATTTTTATTGAATAGAATAATTTTCAGATTGTTATTCAAAACTCATTACCTAACCTGCTGAATTTAATACTAGAGTAACTCAATCGTAAATCGATTTCAATATAAAAAATTTATTTTTATACAAACATCCACTCTATAAACTACTGAATTGAGCTACAATTTGATAATAGGTAAAAGTTTTTGATGAAAATATTTTTATCTTTGAGGTCTCATTTGCAAAAGTTCTTTTTACACTTTCGTTGTATCAGTTGTAACTTTTTGCCAAAACAATCTCGCCCGAATACAAGAGAAGGATTCCTCAAGTCAATTTCTTTCAAAAACTTTGATGTCTGAAATATACAATCTAGATTAGTTCGCAGCTGCTATACTATAATTCTTAAAGACAATTACCAAAAAAACTTCAGGAGAAAAATATATGGCAATTACAAATACCATATGTTTGTTTGATATCTATGTAAATGATATGATCCGTGCTACCAAGTTTTACGAAAATGTATTCAATCAAAAATTAGAAAAAATTGGCGACTCTACAGGTGAAACAACAATGACCCGCCCAGAATACTCCCAGCTTTCTTTAGTATTTCGAACCGAAAAGCCCTAAACTCAAACACCGATGATCTTATCAATAATGCCGTATTCCAGAGCATCCTTGGACGAAAACCAAGTGTCACGCTCGGTGTCTTCGATGATTTTGTCCAATGATTGGCCGGTTGCTTTTGCCATAATTTCATTCAATAAATCTTTTTCTCTTCTAACAGATTCTGCAAAAATTCGAATGTCTTCGGCCGGACCTTTAAATTCCCCGATAACATGTGGTTGGTGGATTAGCACTTTGCTGTGAGGGTAACAATAACGATATCCTTTCGCTCCAGATAAAAGGAGAATTGCCCCAAATGACATAGCCATTCCTAAACAAGTTGTATAAACTGGATTATGTAGGCCATTTATAACGTCAAGTATCGCCAAACCTGCATACGTTGACCCCCCAGGCGAATGGATGTATAAGGTGATAGGTCTTGTTGGATCTAATGCTTCGAGATATAAAAAACGATCAATCAAATACCGTGCTGAATTATCATTAACTTCGCCCCATAGAAAAACTTTTCTTTGTTCCAGATAAACATTTTCAATTTGCAGATTTGAATGGACTTGCGTTGTTTCCAAAAAATTCTCCTAAGCTACCATCATAAGATGGGAATTTGCTTCTGGTCGGAACGTTTCACCAATTCCGTTTCTGAGAATTTTTTTAACATGAAGATGTCTTTTTTTAATAAAAGATAATGTTTTCCCTTCTGTTTTTGAAATTTCAACTAGAGAATAATTCTTGTAATAAAAAAGTTCGATCAATCTCTGATCTGCAAGATCCAATTTTTTTAAATTCTTAAAAATTGTTTCATAACATTCTTTCTCCAAATAAGTAGAATGTAATTCTCCTGAGTTTCGATCAATTTGCTCGGGATCGACAAATACCAAATTTTGACTTTCCTTCTTTCTTAAGATGCGATCCCCATGTTTGATTAGCGCCCTCTTTAATAGAGTGGGAAAAGCGGCAGATATTGTTATTTTTTCTAAATTTTGATATAAATCCCAAAATGATTCCTGCACAATATCCTGCGAAAGGTCTTCGTCGTTTAAAATCTTAGCTGCAAATTTATTAGCAAAATCGGAAAATCGATTTTGTAAAACTGACCAAGCTCGTTTATCACCAGCCTTTGCCTGGTCCAGAAGTTCAATATAGGATTTGTCATTCATACGTTTAAATGTCCCTGCCGGTTCCAGTTTAGTTCTTAAAAAAAGATAAAAAAAACCTTTTTTTTCTGTAAAGAACAAGGTCATAGCCTAGGGCATTCGAAACAATACCATACATTAAATACTCCCAGTTTCTTCCAATATTTCTAGCCGAAGAGTGGTAAATTCTGTATGAAAGTCTTTTCGGTTTCTTTCCAACATTGCATTTTTATGTTCAAGACCATCTAACTTTGGATCCACTCCTTGAACCATTTGAACCATTTCCCTCTCTGAATTCCAAACGCTAAAAGTTAGGAAACTACGAAACGGTCGGAAAGCGGCAAAGGCAAATTTTACTCCTTTGTGATCTCTAACTTGTTTTTCCACAGGTTTTCCCCATTTTGTAAAACGAAAAAGCTGAGAGATTTTTAGACGAGCGAGAGTGATTGCAACGATTGGCGTTTCACTAGCGGATTCTTTTGGATAAAGATTGGCAGATCCTAACTCTTGTAATTTGCCCCATCTTCTATACAATTTTAAACGAATGTGCCACCCTGAATGGATAGGATTTTTTTGATTTGTGATCAGAAATTGTTCCAAGTCTTCTTCCGATCGCCAATAGAACAATACTGCCAGTTTGGAAAATGAATACCTTCTTATATTGCCAATCGGTTCTCCCAAACGCATGGATAAAAATGATTCAGAATGTACGAGCCCACTGACTTTATTTCGTTTTGGGTAAAAATATAAATAAAAAGGCAATTTATAAAACGGAATATTGAAACAATGGAAACTTAAAATTTCTTGCACTCTATTTGGCTCGCTTATCATACAAATTCACATATGGATGAAAAAAAAATTCTCTTACTCATATTGACTCTAGGGTATACCATTGCACCCTATTTTAGTAATCGTTTTTTCTTACAAAATTCAAAATTTTATTTTTTATCTCATATCTTTGCTCTATTTTTGACTCTCCTCGGAATCATTCTTAATTTACCACTCATCACAGGAATCTTGCCAATTTTTTGCGGATTCGGATTGGTTATGTTCTGTAAATTGAAGTCTAAATCCCTATTCCAGGGTTTTCATTTTATCTCTATATTCCCATTTGTATTTAGCATCATATCTTCCACCTGGTTTTTTTGTGGAATGAATCAATACAAACTACTCGGTTATAATGATATTTGGAGTTTTTATGCAGCCGTCCATGGATGTTTTATTGGTTGGCTATTTTTATCTGGAATTTGTTTTCTTTCAGATAAAAAAAGAGAATCTAAGTTTTTACCTATTCTGTGTTTAACAATCGTTATCTTATTTTTTACAATAGCCATTGGAATTTATCAAAACATATTACTCAAAAAAATTGCGGTCGTCGGTTACTCGATATTATTTCCGATCTCAATCTTATATGTGGAAGTGATTGGAAATAATAAAAATTTTTATTCAAAATCACTATTGCGAATTAGTTTTTGTTTTCTCTGTTTCAGTTTTTTCTTAGCGCTACTCAATGAGTTTTGGATTGAATTTCCAAAATTATTAGGTGGCATACCTAACATGGTTCTATTCCACGGAATTATCAACGCAGTGATTGTTATCCCAAGTTTTTTAGGTTCGCTTATCATTGGAGAAATCCATCCACAAATTCGAACAAAGGATTAAAATTTTTCGTGTCATACTTATTTCAGTTCAGATGAAAACGCAATTTTTAAGATGTAAATTAAGCTCGCCCTTAAGGCAAATGGTTTCTTATAATGGGCGAAACGATGAAAAAATCCAACTGCATTGAATCTATGTTAGGAAATATAGTGTACCGACATGTTTATCTGCTTTTGCTCCTGGTCACATCACTAACACTCGGATGCTCTTTTTTTACAAACTTGTTATCTGGTGATATCACCGTGGCGAAGCTACAAAAAGACTCCCTCGTCATTGAAAATGTAACTATCGTAGATCCTAGAACAGGTTCAAAAAAAGTAGGTCAGTCAATTGTAATCAGTGACGGGCGCATCGAAAGTGTAGGATCTACACTGATCCTGAAGCCCAATAAATCGTACAAACGCATTAACGCTCAAGGCCTATTTGCAGTTCCTGGATTTAACAATATGCACTCGCATGCACTTCAGGCAAAAAATTCCTCCGCCGAACTTTTGTTAATGCTCGCAGAAGGAGTCACTGGTTTTCGGCAAATGGCTGGATCAACAGAACTACTTTCTCAAAGGTCGGCCGGAAAACTTCCGCTGACAGAATTGGCTCCTGCGTTACTCGCAATGCCTGCCGAGCCGATCATTCCAATAAGTGCTAGTACGAAAGATGAGCTCTCTGAATTGATACAAAGGCAAAAAAAAGATGGTGCCGACTTTATTAAAGTAGGTTGGATGAGTCCTTCATTATTCTACGAAGCATTAAGAGAAAGCAAAAAACTAGGCATCCCCATTGTTGGGCATATTCCAGAAGGCGTTGATCCAACACGTGCAGAATTTGAAAATTTCCGAACCATTGAGCACCTTGGCCCAGGAGATGTAATTTGGATTGCCTGTTCTTCTCAAAAAACAATCTTACTAAGCGAGTCAATCGATAAACCCACACGAACCCTTCCAAATTTCAAACTCCCAAATTTTGCCACTCCGATAATTCAAAGTTTGATCGCGGGAAAGATGAAACGATTCTTGATTAACCCTGTTTTAGAAGACAGTCCTGCCCGAGTTTCGCGACTCCAAAAAGCACTCACCAGCTTCGACAGAAATAAATGTAATGCCCTTGCGGAACAATTTGTACAAAACGATAATTGGTTGGTACCTACTTTAGTTAGGTTGCGTACACAATATTTACAAGATGATCCCGAATACCAAAAAGACAAATCAATTCAGTTTATACCTCCACACGCTTACAAAGAATGGCTCAGTGTACTGAATGACTTTAATCAGATCTCCACAGAACGTAAGCTAATATATAAGGAAACCTATGAAGCTCAGAAAGTCCTTACAAAATTATTTTCGGATGCTAAAGTTCCAATGATGACAGGCACCGACGGTAGTGGCCAAACACCTGGTCTTTCTTTACAACAGGAATTCAAAGAACTTGCCGCTGCCGGCATTTCACCTCTGCAAATTCTGCAAATGACAACCATACAACCAGCGCGATTTCTAAAAAAAACATCGACAATGGGATTGATTGCCAAAGGAATGAATGCTGACATAGTCCTATTATCCGCTGATCCGACAGTAAAAGCAGAAAATCTAGGAGATATATCGGGCGTTATACGAGATGGTAACTACCATTCAAAATCCGATTTTGACATATACAAGAAAACGATAGCCGAAAGTTCGGATAAAAATATAAGACTATAAACTGGAAGTAGGTTCTTGCAAGCCTGAACAAGTTGTTCTTGTTTCTAAGCATGAGAAGTCCAAAACAAAATACACTATCCGATCAGGAAATCTATTTCAAAACAATACGCAATTACCCTAACATCTACCTAAAAAATTTATTCACAAAAGTAAATGAAGATGAATACCCTTTATCTTACCTGGCAAAATGGTGTCTTTCACTCCTGCACTGGATGCTTTGAGACCCATCTTTTTGAAAGACAAAGTTGATTCGAACCAAGATGTTATCTTTCGTACGTAGTTCTAAACCAAATATTTCGCCTTGATGCAAGTGCAAATCAACTTTTTGTAAGTTGATATTAAATACGATTTTCCAGAAAAAAATAAGCAAATTCGCACCAAAAGTGGATTATCTATAAATTTTTGATCTATAAGGAGAGCATCCTTCATTTGGCAGAACAGAATCAACCAATAACTCTTTTTGAACAGTAGTGATTTTCAGAATTTCTCGACTCAAATCATCCTGGACACGCAGAAGGTTCAGATCAAACTTTCATAAGTGGTGAAGCGAAAGAAGAACCAAAATCCAGAAATAACAGGGATTATATCTGGCCTTCAAACTGGTAGATCAGAAAGAGGAACCCCGTGAGCTTTTCGCTACTATGTGACAAAAATGACGGTGCCCTTCTCGATGCGTATCCAGAAGGTGGACCAGCAGGATGGCGCTACCTAGTGTCCCAACGTCTGGCATCCGAATTCCCCTCGGGCGGTCTCACTATGGGGTTCTCACCTAATTTTCCCGATCGGCTAAAACTCTATGACTTCGTCGACAGCATCCTCGAAATCCGCATCGTCTCAGAGCGGGTTCGCCGCGTCATCCAGGAACTAACACCTAATGATGTGGAGTTCCTCCCCGTCACTCTTGTTGACCACAAGAAAGAAATCGTTGCGCGGGACTACTTCATCATGAACATCATTGCGGATTGGGATGTCATCGACCTCGAACGCTCTAATGTCCGGATGAGCCATATCCTCAAAGACAACATTAGCCGGGTGTGGGAGTTGAGACTGAAGGAAGGCCTTTCCGCAGACGGACCGAAGCTCTTCCGGCCGCGGCATCTGCGCAGCTATACGATGGTTGACCCGATCGTCCAGGCCGCCCTAACCTCTGCGAAACTAACAGGTGTGAAGTTTCTCTCTGCAGAGGGTTGGGATGGCAAGTATCGCTGAGGAAATATGGTTTCCAGTCGTAGAAAATTTTATGAGATACTATCTTCTTTTTGAAGCCTTTCTGGAGAATGATCAGATTCAGCGACAAAAGGAACATGGCAATTCAAACACCAATTCATCAGTTCTTGTTTGTGGCTTTGTTGATAAATTTCGTTTTCTATGCTAGTCGATGCCTAGAACGAAACAAGTTTTGATAAACTCTCTCAGGACAAAAAGCGCATGATTTACTTTCATATAAAAATTGCCCTTCGTGTTAAGGATGACGGCTTGAGTTTTTTTCGAAATCATATAAGATTGGAGAACCCCTCGAAAGTTGAAGTTCCTAAGTGGTGGTATAAGTTTGCCACCTCGAATGGATCTCCTAGAAATTAAGGATTACCAATTCTTTGGATATACCAATGCCTATTTATGAATCGTTTGATCAACATGCAGCGAATTACCAAAGTTTATCGGTTGTTTGTAAGAACCCAATGTTAAACTTACTATCCCTCACAAACTAAGTGGATTTTAATTTCAAAGCAAATTTGAAACTAGACTGCAAGGCCTAGAAATATGTCCTACTTGAATAGGCAAAATCGCAAAAGAAATAAAAGTTAGAATTTAAAAATCTATCTTTTTTAAAAATGAAATTATATTTTGCTTTTATCCGAAAATATAAAGAACTAATATCTAGAACGGAGGCTCGTATTGATTTCTAAAATTACATTATATTTTGCTTCTATTTTCATTCTCCTTTTTAATTGCAAAAAAGAATCCAAAGAAATCATTGCAATCGCCTATATTCTAGAAGATAAAACATGCGTCTATACAGAACCAACTCGTAAGTCTGAATGTTTGGTGTTTCTAAATAAATCAGCTACGATAGATGTAATAGATAAATCGATTGAGGACAAAAGGTTAGGACAACAATTCCATTGGAGAAAAGTAATTTTGGAAGGCAAATTTGGATATTTACCTGTTGAAGGAGAGGTAACATTTTTTCAATTTGCAACCATTGCACCTGTAACGCGTCCGTATAGAATGGTTGTCAATGCTTCGAGAATACGTCTCAGAAATCTCCCCAGTTTGAAGGGTGAAGTTTTAGAACTCCTTCCCACAGGGGATCAAGTAATGATTTTAGGACTCAGCGCTACACGTTATCAAATTGATGGTATATCAGAAGTATGGGCTCGCATAAAAGCACCATCAGACAAAATTGGTTTTGCATTCTTAGGGTATTTAAAATCACAAGAAACAACCGTTAGCTCAAATGAAGAGGTAACGGAAGACGAGGGTGAAACAATCCAAGGATTTGTGGAGTTTAAATCGTCCGAACCAATTGTTTATCTATCTCCGGGAGGGGAGAAAGGTTATTATTCTGAAGATTATTGCTCAAAAGGTGTTACAGAAAACTTGGGAGCAACTTTAGCGAAAGATTTGGGAAAATACTACTTAGTAAATCGAAAAATTCTCTCGAGAGAAACCAATTATTATAAAATAAAAAAAATACATTGGTATTCAAGCGATAATGAATCGATGGATACTTGTATTTCAGCATGGGTCTCCGAAAAAGACGTTGAATATCATAGAGAAACATTTCCATCTTGGAATATGGAAAAAAATAAGGATAAGTTTCCTGAAAAATTCGTTCGTTTTGCCAATCAAGAAATTTTAGATTTCGAAAAAACGGAATTAATAAAACTTAATTTTTCCGAATCTACTAAAAAGCAAATTTATCATGCGATTATATACTACCTTACATCAGATATGGCTCCACTCAACCCAGATGAATACATATTAGAAGAAACTGACAATTCATTCATAAGTTTAATGAGTTCCAAATATGAGAAATTCTCTTTTCAAGATTTAAATGCAGATGGGATCAATGAAATCATTGCTGTAAATGATTTTCGAGGGAGCCATACTTACGAATATTTTCAAATTTCAAATAGCCAAGCGTTCAAATTTTTAACGATTGAATACAATGATTATGAGAGTGATGAAAATAAATGCATTGCGAAATTAAACTTAGCATCTGGCGAAAAATCGATCAGTATAAAAGTAAACCAAAATGATGATTTTAGTAAAATCTGTAATCACTACACGAAAGAAATGAAAATCGGAATTTATGGTCATAAGATTCAATACCGCTTGGAGAATGGTAAATTGATTCTATAATCATGAGATTTTTTTATCTAATATTTGTAATCTTAGACATTTTTTTCTGTAAAAACTCTCAAAGTGCAAATATTTTACGATTTTCCAATGGTTTGCACCCAATCTACTTCGATGTTTCTAGGGACAGCCCGTTAGATCCAATTTCAAGGAAACCAATGGTTTCTAGCATGGACTGTGCAAGTTGCCACCAGCAAATATTCAAAAATTGGAATCAGTCGATGCATAGGCAATCGTTTACAAATCGAATCTACCAAGATAGCCATAAAGATGAACCTTTAGAATGGTGTTTAAATTGTCATGCGCCTTTAAAAACAACATCTAATGTAATGGAGGAGAAACGTTTCCTAGAGGAAGAAGGGGTGTCATGCATTACATGTCACGTTAGAAATCAAAAGATACTTACATCAAAGAAAAAAGAAGGGAATTCACTTACTCATTCGTACACTGTAGTAACGGTAATGAACCAGGAGGAATTTTGTGGAAATTGCCATCAATTCAATTGGCCAACCCGAAAGAGCTTCATCAACACCAATAAAAATATTGTATATTCTGATATTCCTATGCAAAATACACTAGGAGAATATAAAATTTCCAAGTTAAAAAAAACAAGAAATTGCCAGTCATGCCATCTATTCCGAAATTCTTTAAAATCACATACTTTCCCCGGAGGGCATAACAAAACCTATTTGGAAGATTCTTTTTTTGTCACTTTAGAAAGAGCCTCACAAGACAATTTCAAATTAATCATAAAAACAAATGAAATCGCACATTCATTCCCAACAGGTGATTTGTTTCGTTCGATGCGAATTCGAATTTTAACACCAAAAGAATATTTAATCAAAGAATGGATCCTAAATAAAGAATTCATCCCAAACGAAGATAATTTGGATAAACCTCCTAAAATCCTAGTGGCAGATACAAGCTTTCCACCTCCTAATGAAAATGGAGAATCCATCAAAGAATTCCTTTTCCGATATTCTCATAATGAAACAGAACTCAAATTCGAACTTTATATGGATTACCTAAATGCGACGAGTCATCTTCATGGATCAGTACCATTATCAGATTCACTTCTCTTATTCAAGAAAGGGGAATTGACAATTCCGCCAATCTCACCAAACAAAGGTTAACTTAATTTTTATTACTCGATAAATTTTTTAATGTCTTATACAGAATCAAATCATCGTAGGCAATATAATTTGATCTATTAAAATCTTATCATTGGTGTTTTCCAATTGCATACGAGTCAATTACCAGAATGTGAAGAGCATGTTAAATGAAATTCCAATTCCGCAAAGTGACAACGGTTCAAGATTCAAATTCATCAATGGGTGTGAAACAGAGACCAGTGAACCCTTCGGCCTCTAATACCACAGCCAGAGCCGGATCAACCAAGACGTAGTATTCGAGGTGCCGGGGTCGGAACAGAAGCAGTTCGGGATGGATAACTTCCGGCTTGAGCACGAGCTTGGTGCAGGAGCTCATCTTATCTGGAGCGATGTGGTTCCATCGATACTTGGACTTCTCCTTATCGATGCAGTCAACGACATTCAAAGGATTGATGATGAAGTAGTCTTTACTTGCCAGCTTTTGTTTGTGGTTAAAAATCGAGACGCTAAGGAATTCGACATCTTGTGGACTCCTCGCTTCGATGGCCTCCTTTAGTTTGCGGGAGACCACTAAAGCCCGGTTTAGATTGCTAATGTTATCCGCAAGAGCCACATACTTCCGGTGCATGGCAGACATGGTAAAACTCGCATCGGTCGGAAATCCATTTGCCCGGCTTATGCCCTTACTGAGCTGGTATTCGTCCTCGACGTTCTGGATGCCATCCAGTACACAAAAGTTCTCTCCAACATCCCACTCCCAGACGACAGGCATATTTCTCAAATTCACCTCGAGCTTCAGAAAGATAGTCCCGTCTTTTTAAAATTGAAACCATTTTTTGAAAAAATTATTCATAATGAAAAAACTATCCAAGGCTTCGGTCGCCTTGCGACCGCAACCGCGCGCAAGATCAAATTTGAAGCGCAAGTTCAGAAGTCTTCCTGGGCAAAAGCCATCAAATCTTCGTTTGAAGTTAAGGATTCCCTCGCCTGTTCCGTTTGTCAGATTGCAATGGTTGCAAAATTCATAGATTCTTATCTAGCATCGAACAAAGAGAAGTAGCTAAAAAAGAAGTAGAATATAATCGAAGGCTATTTTTTTCTAAACCGATCGAGAGACCTTCGAAACATTTTAAAGAAAACTAATTTCCGATATAATGCCCATATCTATCGGACATTGGCTCTCCGATGAGATTGGATCGCGCAAAAACTCGTTCTATCTCCCATACATTCAAAAATAGTCCAGGGTATTCCCTGTATTATGTCTCATCGTAATCAACCGATGTCTACAGGCTCACCATCTCTCAGCCTATAAAAAAACCCCGCAGGTAAGTGCGAGGTTTATGAGTGAATCCCTATGGTTCCCTGTTTCAATAAGCGAACCAGTTTCTTTATAGGTTCCTAAACTGAACCCTGAGTAACGAAGCTTACCGAAGGGTCAATATGTTCTAACTTTTACAAAATACAACGTAGCGTGACAACAACTCTAGCGAAAAGGTAATTGATTTCCTTTATAAAAGGAGGTGATCCAG
>JARJFC010000089.1 GCA_029310945.1 Leptospira sp. 96542 | reverse complement strand
CTGGCGGCACGCGGACGGGAGTTTCGCTGAGTGGTGACGCGGTTAAAGCGAGTCGCGCGGCCCCGGGGCAGCGATTCCGTGCGATTCAAGTCGCAAGCAATCCTTGTCGAACGCCCGACTGGATCTGAGAGGCGGTTTGGCAGCGATTGCTGCCGCTCGCTTTGAAGCCTTGAGCGTCAGGTTGTTGCCCAATTGCGGTCGTCAGAACCTGGACAAGCGTTCTCAACGCCTCCGCTCAGCTGACGCCGGAGGTGGTCGGATGCAGCGGCCTGTTAACCATTGAAGAAAGGTCCAAGCTCCGCCCGGGCATGCTGCACAGCATATTCGACCACGGCAAGCGGAACAGACTCGACATGTGGAAAAAATGACCACTCCATTTTTCCATCGAAACGAACGATTTCGAAGACCAGCCTCTCGCTACCGCCGTCCACAAGGTAGCACTCCCATAGCATCGCATCCCGATCTATATCGGTCGCTACTACCACTCTGTATTCGTGCCCATCGAAATGCATGATGGTTAACGTGAAGGTGACCGGCGCCTTGCCGCAACGTGTCCGAGTCTACCGACAAGTTAGGCATCGCCGTCGCCACTCTCCGCCCTGCGATTCGTCATGCTCTCTAGCCGGCGAGTCAGCTTTTCCTTCAAGTCTCGCAGGTTGGTGTACTCCGGACAGTTGTAGCCTGCCAGATCAAAGTGCAAGCCTGTGCCAGACTTCCGATAAAGGAGCACACGCCGGCCAAGCGCGTGCGCGAAGCCCACCTCGTAGTACACATTCGGGCGAGCCCCCGTTAGGTCAGCGAAGAGAAACTCGCTTGTCCTAAGCTCGTTGAGAACTCGCTGTGTGATCTGACCATCATGTTCTATGTCGTCCGCTCGAACTGCGTTGACACCAAACCTGTGGAACGTGTCTTTGACCGCGTCGCAGATGTCCGTGAGTTCAGGGTGTGCCGGATCCATCCACATCATCACGAACGCCGTGCCCGGCCGATACCGAGGCGAATCCACAATAGTTGCAGGTGCGCTCGCACCAGGCGGAGAGAGATCTGCGGATGCATCGACGAAGTTGAGAATGCGAAGGATCGTTGATGCGTTGTCGTAGAACACGACGTCTGCCTCTAGGGGAGGGATAGGCTCATCATCACTCTGCGTCGCGGGTCGCACGCCAAGCACTCGGTCCTCGTCATTGAGAACCTCAATGTCGTGAAAGCGATATTGCCGCAGTTGAATTGATGCGCGCATCGTCTTTGTCGCATGCCTCAGGTCTGCCAAATCCTCACTGTCCACCAGTGGCGCGGATCGCATAGCTTCTGCGACTTGCGCGCTATACCGCACCACCCGCTGGGCCAATCCGCGTGCGGTTTGGAGCGACTCCTCGGAGACCTGCCGCCAATAGAGATCGGCGGAGCGTTGTCGGGACCAAGGGTCGGTAGGCGCCTCTTTGATGTAACGGGCAAGATCGCGAAAGTATCCGCCAGCATCTTCTCGAAGCGCCTCGATTAGCAATCGAAGATCAGACTTAGGTGCATCACTCACTTTCGTTATCTCCTCGACGTGTCTTGCGATGCCTAACGTTGGACATGAGCGGCAGGCGAAAGCCAGCGCAGCTGACTATTGGCTGTCCGCTCGATGGAGAGGTTAGATGCCCCAGTGGGCTTGTGCATGACTAAGCTTCGCGCTGCGAGGGCGTGGAACCTTTTCCGACACCGATGCTCTGAATGATGACCCGACCGCCCAGGTTGCGGTCCGCAATACGCACAATATTACTTGTGTACATGGATTCGGTGAGAGAGACTGCCTCGTCTTTGGAACATTCGAACGAAGTTTCCACCGTTCCTCCATGTACCAAAAGCACTTCTGATTCGATATAGTCATCGATCAACTTACGGCATAGGTTGCGATCGAAGGTGCCGTCGGGCATGAGATGTCGCCAGGGATCAGGGCCATGCACGTCGTGGCCAAAGAGGCGACGCATGACCGAATGAATCTCGCGCGGTGTCATAAGGCATCTAACGTTGAAGTTCAGTCGCGGCCGGAGGCCGTCGGCTGCAACGACGGGCTAGAAGGCAGCAACTCCGTGATGCCTTGCAGAACCAGTTGCTGCCAGCCGTTCCTCGGCTCAAAGGCGGCCACATAGACAAGGTATTGGCAATCACACTTCGCGCAAGCAACTGTGCTCAGGCGAGGCCAGCCATTCGCGAGAGATTTTTCTAGGATGCCAAAGTGCTGTCGGATCTCGGCGCCATGGTCTGGCTCAACAACGGTCTCCGGATCACGAGACTTGCGACCAGCGCATTCGACGACATTCAATGAAATCCGCTCGCCGCAGTGCGCGCAGGTAAAGACTTGGGTGGAATCTTGCTTGTTGTAGACGTTGTCGTACACAGGCGATCGTCCAATCTCTGGTTTGAGAACGATGTGTCCGAACATCTTGCCTTCTAACGTAATGTATAGAGCAATACCTGCTCTATACATTGGCGTGTGCTCGATAAGCTGGGCATGAATTCCTCCTGAGAATGGCTTGCCGTCTTGCTTGTGGAGGTATTGCCTGAAATTTATACAGGTAAAAAAATTCCGACAAACCCCGCAGACTGTCTTTGAGCAATTCTAGCCACGGACAGGAAGGTTTCTGAAATTGAGAACAACGGTCGTATTACCGCTATCGCTTGCGGATTCAACCGGTCTGTCAATAGACGATCTTGAACTTCCGCTATGGGTCGACATGAGCAGGTCGCGTCTCGTTGAAGCGGTCGTTCAAGCAGACAAGAAGGGGCGCAAGGTGCTCGGCCGGGTCCATGAGTGAAGTTGCCGGCTAGGCCATCTGCGCTCAGTGGCCGGTCTTGGCAGGAGCGGTCGCTCAGGACCTGGGGCGTGAACGACTCAGATCAGCCTGAAGCTGACATCATGTTATCAAACGACTGTAGTGCAGCGGTTGCTGCCGTAGGGCGAGGTCAGGTAGGCTTACCCTGTTCCCACGAAGCGGCTGTTCAGTTTGTCAACTTCGTGTTAAGACACGTCAACCTGCTCAAATGCCGATGCGTAGATACCTCACCCACGGGGAAACGTCGCAACCCGTTTTCCCTGGAACAACCGTTTGTAGTGCCCTGGCGTTTGCCCCGTCTCGCGCGCAAACAACCTGGAGAATGTCGCGAGGTCGTGGTAGCCAACGGCAACCACGACTTCAGCGACGGACATGGAGCTGAGTTCCAGCAAGTGCTTGGCCTTTTCGATACGGGCCTTCTGCAGCCACTGAAGAGGTGTCATGCAGGTTTCCTGGCGGTAACGCCGAAGTACCGTACGTGAAGTGACGTTGAAGGCGTCGGCCAGAGCGCAGAGGTTGTACGTTTCACTGAGGCGTTGTGCCAGCCACCGATTGACCTGCGTTGAAAACGGCGCGCGGTTCTGTGGAATCAACGCCGTGTCAACGTAGGCCCGCTGACTGACGCGCCCCCCATCGATCAGCGCCAGCTTGCTCACCGCGCGGGCCACAGCGGAGCCCATGCTCTCACGGATCAGGTGCAGGCCCAGATCCATCACGCTGCTCACAGCTCCGGTGGTGGTGACACCACCGTCTGACAGGATCACAGCATCCTTCTCAATCTGTACGTCGGGATACCTGTCTTGGAACTCACTCACAAAGGGCCAGGCGGTGGCGGCGCGCCGACCCTGGAGTACGCCCGCCTCCGCCAGGACGAAGCTGCCGATGCAGACCGAGGCCAGCTCTGTGCCTTGCCCATGGAAGCGGCGAATTGCCTTCAGTTCCTGGCCTAGCCGAGCAAAGCGCTCGTCCCACTCACCGAACCGGGAGACCTCCAAGCCGGGAACCACGATCAGATCCGGCTTGCCCCGCAGGCGCTGCGCCGCCACCTTGAACCCGCCTGCGATGGCCACAGGGTTTGGCCGGAGTGTGACGAGCTTGACCCGCAGCGCAGAGAATTTTCCCGGGTGCATGTTCTTGGCCAGGTGATTGGCCATGAGCACCAGGTCCGTCAAGGCAAACACTTCCATGCCCATGCAGCCCGGGTAGACGAGGATGGCGATCTCCTTGATCATTTATTTGTCCGAATGTCTTAAATGCACAAAATATAGTCTGAAACGACACTGGCTGATCACGCTGGGAACGAACAAGATGAAGCCTCACTCAACCACTGAGCAAAGGCCTTGTTATGCGATTGACGATTGTTCTTTTTGATGGATTCACTGCGCTGGACATTGTTGGCGGCTACGAAGTCTTGGCCAACATACCTGGGGTAGAAACAGAATTTGCAGCTTTGCAATGCGGCCCCGTTTGGGCCGATACAAGACGCCTAGCGTTGACAGCGTACAGAAGCTTCGCCGACATCGACAGCACCGACATCCTGTACGTACCTGGTGGCCCGGGTGTCATTCCTGCTTTGAGCGACCAGGATGTACTCGACACCATCCGGCGACTGGCCGTCAGTGCCAAATGGACGGTGGGGATCTGCAACGGCGTTGAGCTGCTCGGCGCGGCTGGGCTCTTGTATGGCAAGCAGGTCACCACGAACTGGGCGGTGCGCGACAGGGTTGCCGACTATGGTGCGAATGTCAGCACAAACCGGTTCATCCGCGATGGCCAGCTCATCACCGGTGCCGGCGTCTCGGCCAGCATCGACGCAGGACTGTTTCTGGCCGGTCTGCTGGCCGGCGAGGAGTTGGCCAAGACGCTGCAACTCGGAATCGAGTATTACCCCGACCCTCCCTTTGGCAACGGAACGCCCGACAGTGCATCTGACTTTGCCAAGTCCATCGTCAAGCAATTCGAAGCCGAAGGCGCCGAGCGCATTCGCAGCCTGACCGCGCCGGCCTGAGCCGGGCAATCACTCAGCGGGAACCCCATGGACTACTTCTTCTCGCCTATGGCGTGCTCTTTCGCGGGGCACGTGATCATTCTCGAGGCCTCGTTACCCATCAAGATGCAGCCTGTATCGCTGTTGCGAAAGCAGACAAGCGATGGCCTTGCGTTTGAGACCATCTCGACCAAGAGCCAAGTTCCGGTGCTGCGTTTCGACGATGGTCGCATCCTCACCGAAAACAGCGTTGTGTTGCAGGTGCTCGCTGAGATGGCTCCCGAATTCGGTCACCTTCCGGCGCGATCAAGCCCGAACGGACAGGCCACTCTTGAATGGCTGAACTTCGTGGCTTCGGAATTACACAAGCACTGCCTTTACCCGATCTTCACGAAAGGCGTGCCGGCAGAAGTACAGGCGTGGGCGAAGGTCAATTTGGGAACGAAGCTCGCCTTCGTTTCCAAGCGTCTTTCCCACACCCCTTATCTGGCCGGCAATGCCTTCTCGGTCGCCGACGCCTACTTCGGCTGGGCGCTGATGCTCACCCTGCGTGGCGGGCTGTGGGAGCCGAAGGGTGATTTGCTCGCCTACTGGGGCCGCCTGCTGGAGCGGCCTGCCTTCATAGCGGCCATGGAAAACGAAGAAGAACTGTTCAATCAATTCGCCTGAACCGGGAGACGACCTGTGCCTACCGTGATCGAAGAATTCACCGTCGCCATCGAGCGTTCAAAAGCGCTGAAGAGCCGGCCCGACAGCCCCATGCTGCTCAAGTTGTACGGTCTGTACAAGCAGGGCACGGCAGGAGATAACGCCACTCCAAAACCCGGGTTCGGCGACATGATGGCGCGCACGAAGTGGACAGCCTGGACGGAATTCAAAGGACTGTCTCAAGAGGAGGCGATGCAGCGTTACATCGACTTGGTCGCCGGACTCGAGTGAGTGTTCTCGAAGTAGTTTTTATCAACTGATTTCGCGGTGTGGTCAGGAGATCCGGTCCGGATCGGGCAACAGAGTAGAGCGGTCATTGGGCATGGCGCAGCTCGTATGACTCCTTCCAGCCTGAACCAGACCTCGTGTCTTGGGCGGCGGCGCAGCAATCGCCGCGAGTCGAAAGGCACACAGCGACAGACCGCAATCGGTCAAAGACTGATCTCGCTGCGGCTCTTTCTAGTGCCCAACACAAGCGGCAGTACAGCTCAGCTCAAAGACTCTAGATTCGTGGCTCAAGCTGGAGCCCCCGTCATGCCAACGGCCGGACTCAGGCGGCAGCTCAACTCAGTTGCGAGGAATTCCGTAACCTGTCGCACCCTGGCAGGGATGAACTTGCGATTCGGCCAGATGAGACCAAGGTCTCTGGTTTCACCGATGAAGTCATCGAGCACGCGAACAATGTCGGGATCACGACGATCGCCAGCCAATGAGGCCGCGTTGAACATCCCGATGCCCACACCCGCTTGAACGGCCGACAGGATGGTTTCAACTGTGTTGGATGCCAGATTGCCACTCACGCGGACGATATGTCGGCCGCGCGGACTATCGAAGATCCACTGGTCCATGCCGTTGAAGATCAGGCAGTTGTGGTGGATCAAGTCTTGTGGCGTCTTGGGCGTGCCGTGCTGTGCGAAGTAGTTGCGTGAGCCCACGCAGACCAGCGAAGTCGTTGTCACACGCCTGACCACTGCGTCGGGGCTGACAGCCGGGCTGATACGGATAGCGATGTCGATGCCCTCAGCCAGCAGGTCTTGCACACCGTCCGTCAATTGCAGATCCAGCTTCAGCTTGGGATGCATTGCCAGCAACTTCGGCAGCAGTGGCAGCACATGCAGGCGGCCGAAGGTGGCTGATGCGGCAATCCGCACGAGGCCGGACAGTTCCGCCGTGCTGCTGACCAGCTCACTGTCGGCCTGCGCCACCTCATCGAGCAGCGGCTTCATCCGCTGGTAGTAGCTGCGTCCGGCGTCGGTCAGATTCACCACGCGTGTGCTTCGTTGCAGCAACTTCACGCCCAAGCGCTGCTCCAGCGCGCCCACGGATTTGCTGATGCCGGACTGCGAGTCGCCCAGGCGCCTGGCGGCGGCAGAAAACCCTCCCGCATCGACAACGGCGACGAAGGCCGTCAGTTCCTGAAATTTATCCATGGATTTGCATTGCTGCCCCAGTGCACTGGATGGAAACAAGATTCGCTCAACGTCTTTATTAATTCTTTTTGAGCATTAGATTGATTCAAATATTGCCAATTATCAATCATTGGCGATAAATCTACGATGCCTCCCATGCCGAAACCACGGGACCACGTCGCCAGACGGGAGTTTTTCCAACTCACTCGGGGTTTCAGCTGGCGGTGGGCCGAACGCCTGAGCGCGAGGTCCGCAATGAATCAACCAATGTGAGAAACCACCATGTCTGCACCCATCAGCGCAGTAGCGCACCAAGATCCATCGTTGAACCCCACGCTGTCGCTTGCCGGCAAGCGGGTCGTTGTTGTCGGAGGCAAGACAGGCATCGGCCTGGGTGTGGCGCAAGCCGCACACGCCGCCGGCGCCACGGTCATCGTCGCGAGCCGCAGGATCGAATCCGTCCAGGCCCGCCCCGACCTCGCCAAATTTACCCAGATCGCTCTGGACATGCGCGACGAGTCGTCGGTCCGTGCCGCCTTCGAGACCATCGGTTTCCTGGATCATCTGGTCGTGACCGCCTCGCCAGACCTGGGCAGTTGGGGTACTTTCATGGACGCCGACATGAAGGGAGTGCGCAGCTACATGGAGGGCAAGTTCCTCGGCAGCTGGGCCAGTGCGCGCCATGCCGCACCGCGGCTGCGTGCGGGCGGCTCCATCACCTTCCTGACCGGTGGCTTGGCTGTGCGGCCCAAGCCGGGCTTTGCCGCGGCCACCTCGGCTTTCGCCGCGGTCGAGTCCTTGTCCGGTTCGCTGGCCCTGGAACTGGCGCCGACCCGGGTCAACACCATCCGCCCGGGCTTCATCGACACCGAGATGTGGCGCTTCCTGCCGGCCGAGCAACGGGACGGGTTGCGCCAAAAGGTTGTCCAGGCCTTTCCTGTTCGACGTGTCGGGCAGGCGTCGGACATCGGCCACGCCGCGGTGTTCCTGATGACCAACCCCTATGTGACCGGCACGGTCATCGAGGTGGCTGGCGGTGAGACCTTGGTCGCCAGCGTGTCCTGAGCCCTGGAGGTGAACAATTCATGAGCTCACTTGACCACTCCAACTCAAGCAGCGCAGCGATGCCCCGGCAGGCTCGGCGTTCCTTCCTCGCCCAGGCCGGTGGTGCGGTAGCTGGCGCCATGGCCGCTGGTGCCTTGCTGCCCGAGGCGCACGCGCAGCCTTCTCCAACGGATGACACGCGTCGACCGATACCTGTCGATGCCACTGCGAGGGGGTTTTGGCCCAATGGCGCGCGCTTGGCTATCAGTGTCTCGTTGATGTTCGAAGGCGGTGGGCAGCCCATCTCTGGTGTCGGCGGACTGATCCCCGAGCCCATTGCTCCGGGCGTACCCGACTTCCCGACCAATGCCTACTTCGCCTATGGGCGCTACGAAGGCATTCCCCGCGCCCTAGACCTGTTCGACAAACATGGCATCAAAGTGTCGTCGTTCATGATCGGCGAGGCTATCCAAAAGGCCCCCGAACTGGCCCAGGAAATCGTGCGTCGCGGGCACGAGGCAGCCGCGCATGGACCGAGCTGGCGCAATTCGTACCACCTGTCTCGGGACAAAGAAAAGCGCTTCATCGCGGAGTCTGCCGAGACCATCCTGCGCATCACCGGCCAGCAGCCCTTGGGTTGGAACGCCTACTTCCTGCGCAACTCGGTGCACATCCTGCAGACCTTGCAGGAGCTCGGATTCCTGTATCACATCGATGAGCCCAGCCGTGATGAGCCCTTCATCATTCCGGTGAACGGCAAAGACTTCGTCACGGTGCCCTACACGCTGCACCTCAACGACATCTCGGCCTACCCGTTCGAGGGCTACAACCCGATGGCGTATGAACAAGCGTTGAAGGACGAGTTCGATCAACTCTACGAAGAAGGTGCGCACCGCCGTCGCATGATGCTGGTGGGATTTCATGATCGCATCAACGGTCACGCCAATCGGATTCGCGTGCTGGATCGGTTCTTCGCTTACGCCAAGTCCAAGCCGGGCGTCTGGTTTGCGCGCAAGGATGAAATCGCGCGCTGGGTTCTGGCACACCGGTCCGACACGCCGGTTCTGCAGCGCGGGCCTGCAAGCGTAACTGGATTGCCTGGCCCAGGTTAAAGCGGGAGAGCGTCTGCGCGGTCGAGTAAGCGGTCGCGAAGGTGAAATGAGTCTGGCGGTAGCGGTCGCCGCCCGACTTGGAGCGACCCACGTATCGCGCGGTCTCTGCCCGAAACGGGCTCAGGAACAGCAGCGTCCGCCCGGGGCGTCGATGCCCCGCCGATGCCGCCGGATGCCACCTAGAGGCGGAACACCTGCACCGCGCGCCCTTGTTGCCAATTTTCTAAAATTCACTTAAATTTA
>JARJFC010000088.1 GCA_029310945.1 Leptospira sp. 96542 | reverse complement strand
AGCATATTTCGAATATGGAAAAGGATATCAGGCCTATAAGTCTTAAAACTGCGAAAAATCTTGCTAAAATATTCAATGTTTCTATTGAGAAATTTATTTAGTTGCAACGGAGCCAGCGCATAACAGCGCCTTAACGCTTCGCTTCGGGACGAGCCCTCGCTCGGTCTGCGACACATAGGCTTCTGGCACTCCCCTTGCAGTCGCAAGTGTCGTTCCAGTCCCTAACGTCCCGTTCGGGACTCAGGGCCAGCCTACGTCGTTAAGGCTGGTTCGTTATGCGAAATCTCTTAAATCTATTTGATTATCAAAAGAGACAAAAAAATAAGGATTTTTACACTTTACAATCGTTCAAAGATCAAAAATCGTTCTGATTAATGAAAAGTCGAATTTACATTGAAACTTCTGTAATTAGTTATTATACAGCCAAACTTTCAAAAGATATAAGAACTTTATCACGACAAGAAACTACTATAGATTGGTGGGAAGAAGAAAAAAGCAAATTTAATTGTTTCATTTCATTAGCCGTAATTGAAGAAATTTCAAGAGGAAATCAAGATGAAGCTCAAAAAAGACTAAAAGCTTCCGAAAGTATACCCATTCTAGCTGAAAAAGTGGAAATTATGACGCTTGCAGAGAAATATTTTTCAAAATTAAATATACCAGAAAAATCTAAATATGATACAATTCATATTGCATATGCTTCTTTTTATGAAGTCGAGTACCTTTTGAGTTGGAATATGAAACACATTTCTAACCCGAGAACTCAAAGTGCTTTAATTGATTTGAATTTAGCGTTAAATTTAAAAACACCCTTACTTATTACGCCTGAAGCATTAATGGAGATTTCATGATGGAAGATTTAATTATTAAAGAAGTTAGAAAAATTAAAGCAGAATTGGAATTAGAAAATCAAAATGATTTTGAACTAATACTTAAAAAACATCAGACACTACATGATATTTACAAATCTAGAATCGTAGATAAGAAAGATCTAGAAATTGAATCAAAAATTTCAATCCTAAAATAAGAGACTTCGCATAACAGCGCCTTAACGCTTCGCTTCGGGACGAGCCCTCGCTCCGGCTTCGCCACATTCCTCTCCGTCACGATTCTTGCAGCCGCAAGAATGCGCGCCGACGCTAACGCCTCCGCACGGAGGCTCAGCTGCGAGGAACGTCGATAAGGCTATTTCGTTATACGCCATTTGTTCAATTTTCTATAAAAACTGGGGAATGAAAAAATTAGGTAAAATATTCTATTTTTTGACATTTTTTTGATTCTATTAGCTGTGGACCTAAAAATGCTTGACATAAAACATTATTGTGTATTTTTTCACGCTAAAAATAGCCGAAAGTTGAATTATAGATGATATTTCAAAATTTTGCGATCAGTATTGAAATTCTAGCATTCTAAGTAGATATAAGGCATTGAAGATGAACACCCTATTAGACGAAATATCAAAAGCAGACAACTGGGAAGTAACAGAAGGGGATAAATCCTACTCTGGGGATCAGGTCATTTCTGCCTATTTGAAGGGGAAAAAAGACGGATTGGAGCAAGATCAAAAACTACGCTTAGAAAGATTGATTACAAATGTTAATAAGTCCGCTGAATACACTGCGAAAATTTTTGAAAATATAAAATCAAATCGCTTAAATGCAACCTTTGCTAGGTTAAAAATAAATTCTTGGGAAAATTTCAGTATCATTATCGGAATTCCAGAAAATGAATTTATTACAGAGAATATGTTAGATATTTATAATTTTGCTACTAACTTAGAATCTGAGTTAGAAAATGATCTATATCATCTTGAATTTTCTTTCGTAGGTATAAATGAGTATTTTAACGTAAACTCATTAACCTCCGATGGTTATGCTTTAAAATATAAGCTATCCTAAGCTGTCCAGAATTTTGCAAAAAGACCATGCCAAACATAATGAAGACGTTTGCGATTTACTACTTGCAAATGGTAACTTCTCTGATTGGGTAGTTACAACTTCATTCTATTCTGCTCTTCATTATGTACAACATGAAATATTTCCGATAACTGAACAAGGAATAACTTTCCCGGATCTTGATTCATACTACCATCATTTAAAACAAAATGGAAAACATAAAAGTAAACATCGTGTCACAATTAATCTAGTCAATGTTCATATAAAGAATGCGGCACCTAAATATCGCTGGCTATATGACAGTTGCATGAATGCTAGATACACAAATTATAAGATTGGCAAAACTTTAGCTACTCAAGCTAGAATATATCTTACAGAAATCAAACAAAATCTAACAAAATAATATTAAATAACAAACGGCGTATAACAGCGCCTTATCGGTTCGCTTCGGGACTTGCGCCCTCGCTCCGGCTTCGCCACATTCCTCTCCGTCACGATTCTTGCTACCGCAAGAATGCGCGCCGACGCTAACGCCTGCCCTGCAGGCTCAGCTACGAGGAACGTCGATAAGGCTGGTTCGTTATACGCAATAGGTCAAAATTTTAATCTAATGAAATGCTACGCTAATTCAGTCGGAAATTGTTCTTCAAAATTTTCAAGAGAACATATAATTTCTGATTCACTTTTAAAATCTAAAGTAGGCGTTAGCGGCTTTGATTGGTGTAAAGGAAAGGAAGTATTTATAGGAAAAGGTTCATTCACTCAAAAAATTCTCTGCACAACACACAATTCAGCGCTTTCACCCTTTGATTCCGAAATGACAAGATTATTTAAAATTCTTAAAGTATACGACGATCAAAGTAAAATAAAAACCGGTATAATAGGATATAAAGAAGAAATTATCCAAGGTGAACTTTTAGAACGATGGGTATTAAAAACATCAATTAATCTAATCCATTATTACTCAAGAGATGAAAAAGTAGATTTTCAAGAAAATACAGTAATCCCTTACCTATTTGGTGACAAATTATTCCAATTTCCTTTCGGTTTATCTATAACTTTCTCAACAAAAATGAAAGCAGACTTCGAAGGGAAAACACACTTTCAAATTGGAAGCACCATAAACGAAAAAAATCGATTCCTAGATACGGTAATCTTAGTATTTAATGGATTTATCTTTACATTCTATTTACCAACAAAAACAAATCTAGATCAACTTGATCATTTAAAATTAAAATGCAGTGGTAAAGTTATTAGTGAAAAAGGATTTGTAAACATTTGGCATATTAAAGGTATTAATCATGGTAAAAATAAAATTAAGATAAATTGGAAAGACGAAATATCAATTATCAAATGACCTACTGCGCATAACAGCAGCTAACCGCTTCGCTTCGGGACTTCGCCCTCGCTCGGTCTGCGACACATAGGCTTCTGGCACTCCCCTTGCCTGCGCAAGTGTCGTGGCCAGTCCCTAACGTCCCATTCGGGACTCAGGGCCAGCCTACGTCGGTTAGCCTAGTTCGTTATGCGAAAGCAGAGAAAATCATTTTTTGAATAAGAATTATCTTGAAATACATTTAAAATTTGGAGTATTCAGTCAGACAACCTAAAAGTAAAAATGCGATTTGAATGGGACACAGACAAAGAGCTCTCTAACTTAAACAAGCATCAGATCTCTTTCACAAAGGCAGCTTTCGTTTTTGCGGATCCAAAAACAATATTTTTACCTGACCCAGATCACTCAGATGGGGAAATTAGGGAAATTGCACTAGGAAAAATAGAAAATATTACAATTGCCGTAGTTATTTTTGTTGATCGATCAAACAAAGAAGAAGAAGTTATTAGAATAATCTCAGCCAGAAGAGCAACATTGAAGGAAGAAGCTCAATATTATTCAAACGAGATAACTTAAAATGAGAGACGAATATGATTTTTCAAAAGGTAAGAGAGGACTTTTTTCTAGGGAAAAAAAGGACTTACATCTACCTGTATATTTAAATCCAAAACTTGAAGAATATTATCAAAAAATTGCCCAAAGAAAAAATCTGGATTTAAACACAATTATCAATACTGTATTAGAAAAGGAAATGGAACTTCATAATTCTCTCTCGTAATCTTGCAAGTATATTTCAAATTTAGAAATTATTCTATCATTAAGTATCAGACATAAATGTATTTAGATTTCATTCTAACTAGAATATTTGCATCTTGAATTAAAAGAAAAGTTTAGATATATTCCAATTTTAAAAAAATCAAATACTTATAAATCTACTAATAAAATTGAAGTAACTCTGCCTTCGCATAACAACGACTAACCGCTTCACTTCGGGACTGATGCCCTCGCTTGGCCTCCCTTCTGGCACTCCTCTTGCTCACGCAAGCGTCGTAGCCAGTCCCTAACGCCTAAAGGCTCAGGGTCGGGAAACGTCGGCAAGCCTGGTTCGTTATACGACATGATTTAAAAATTACTCTGAAAAAACCAACTATCTATCTTGACAAGTAGTCAAGATAATGATACATTTTCTGACATGAAAGCATTTCCTGTAGGTGAATTAAAAAGCAATTTCTCGAACATCCTTGAATTAGTCCAGAAAGGAGAAGAAGTTGAAATTCTCTTTGGAAAAAACAAAAAACCAGTCGCAAAAATTGTTCCCCTACATAACCAAATAAAGGGAAAACGAATTTTAGGAATTTTAAAAGGAAAATCAAAAATTTCTTTTGCAGCTGATTTCAAAATGACTGAAGATGAATTGCTGAATTCAAAATGAATTATTTAATAGATACGCATTGTATACTTTGGTGTATATCTGCTCCTGAAAAATTAAGCAAAAATGTATTAAAAATACTCGAAAATTCTAGTAACCGGATTGTAGTTTCAAGTATTTCGTTATGGGAAATAGCATTAAAAATTAGACTTAAAAAATTAGAAATATCGGGATTCAAAGAAGAAATAATACCAGAACTATTAACTAAAATGAATATTGAAATTTTAGATTTTTCTGGTGAAGAAGCAATACTTTTTTCCAAGTTTGAACTTTTAGAGCACCGCGATCCATTTGATTTATTTCTTATTTATCTCTCTATTAAGCGTAACTATACACTAATTAGTAAAGATTCAGTAATTTCTAAGCTGAAGATCAAGGGTTTCAAAACAATTTGGTGATTAGAAATAAATCACGTCATATAACAGCGACTTAACGCTTCGCTTCGGGACACGCCCTCGCTCGGTCTACGACACATTCCTCTTCTGTCACTCGCCTGCATACGCAAGCTACGTGCCAGTCCCTAACGTCCCGTTCCGGGACTCAGGGTCGAGGAAAGTCGTTAAGTCTAGTTCGTTATGCGTAATGGCTAGAAATGAAATCTATAGATAAGTAATAATTTTGATTTGTCTTTTAGCTTAAAAAAAGATAACTTGGCGATCTCCTTATTGAAATAAAATATATTAAAATGCAAGATAACGAAGACGAGATTTTAATAAAATTAACCAATGACTTCTTTGAATCGATGAAGAATTATTCCATTGATAAAATCATAACGATAAATTATCATGAAATGCAAGTTGAAGGATGGCTAAAAGCTGAACTCGCACACTTCATAAAAGGAAATGGAATTTTCAAAAATTTACAAACCGAGAAGAAAGTTGATCCTACAAAAAAGAAAAAAGTAGATCTTTATTTTGAACTTCCTAGTAACACTGAAGTTTGGATGGAATTAAAATTTTGGATAGGAATACAAAAAAAAGAAAAATATCCACTTAGCACTACTTATTTACCAGTAAAAGCAAATTATATCAAAAATGATTTAAATAAAATGTTAGAAAACCAATCTAGATTTAATTATTTTTTTATCTTTTATAGCAATCCCAATATGGAAATCGATGAAGTAGAGGAAGATATCAAAAAAGGATTAAAAAAAATTAGAGCAGAAAATGAAAAATATAACTTAAATCTCTTGAAGTTGTTTCAATATAATAAAATATTTAGTATTCTATTACTCAAATTCATAAAAAACTAGCCACTTCGCATAACAGCGTCTTCCCGCTACGTTTCGGGGCAAGCCCTCACTCGGCCTGTGGCAAATTGTCCTTCTGTCACTCGTTTGCATTAGCAAACTCCGTGCCAGTCCCTAACGTCCCGTTTCCGGGACTCAGGGTCGGACAACTTCGGGAAGACTAGTTCGTTAGCCGAAGTTACTTAAATATTATTAAAAAAAGGAAAACCGATGATAAATTTTTACAAAGCTCTATTACTAGCTACAATTTTTATAATTGTAAATGGATGTTCATCAAGCAGAAGTGCTTCCTACTTTTCTTCTAATAAAAAAATTGAGCATGGAATTTTAGATTTTCATAATTCTCTAAAAATAGACGAATATATAAATGCGTTTAAGCAGGAAAATATAATAGTTCCTAAAAGTGAAGATGTTGTTTTTTCAAGTGACTTCTTCCAAAAAAGTATTAGCTCCATCCACAATAAATCTCTATTACAAATTGCAATAAAAACAAGAAAGGAAAATGATAAGGAAAAAGAAGAACTTTTAGGAATAAGCTTAGTATTGGACATAAGCGGATCAATGTTTACAGATAATAAAAATGAAGATTCAATAGAATCCATAAAAAATGCTATCTTAGAATTTCGCGAAGGAACAGAATTTTCTTTAGTTTTATTTAATAGTTCTTCTGAATTATACATCCCTCCTATAGTAATATCAAATAAAAATAGGAAAGATATAATTGAAAAAGTTAAAAATATAGAATTTGGTGGAGGTACTAACATTGAAGATGGTTTAGTACTCGGATATAAAGCTATGTCTGAATTTAAAAACGAAAATTCTCGATTAATATTGATTACTGATGGTATATCTAATGTAGGAATAACTAATCCAGAAGAGATAGCTAAGAAAGCGAAAGTAGAGTTTATTAAAGGTGGGAGAATTTCCACTATTGGTTTAGGATATGATGTAGATGAAAATTTATTAAGAAAAATTGCAAAAAAAGGAAATGGATTTTATTATTTTTCAGATAACGCTAAGACTTTAACTAAATATCTAAGAGAAGATTTAACCAGTTTTATTAAACCATGTTTATATGATGTCGTACTGAATATTGAAGAGAATAAAGGATATAAAGTTTTAGATGTTTATGGATATACTGAATATAAAAACAAGGATAATCAATATAATATTGATATTGGTGAATTAAATGTTGATGATTGGAGAATATTCATTGTTGAAATAGAAAAAATTAAAAAAATTACGACTGAAAAAGAAATTCCGGTCGTAGCAAAATTAACATATAAATTAAAACCTAAAGATAAATTAAATGAACTAGTTGTTAAAAGTTCAGTCAATTGGAATTCTAAATCTAAAAACAATATAAATAATATAAATGAAAAAGTTGCTAGAAATGCTGTAATCTTTTCTAACGCAATCGCTTTACAAGAAATTTCGAAATTATACAACGAAGGAAAATATTCCGAGGCAAAAGGGATTTCGGAAACACAACGAAAAAATATAGAAATTTATACTAGTATATCAAATGATAATGAGTTAATCCCTGAAATAACTAAATTCAACAGCATTGAAAATATTCTTAACAAAGATACGAAAAATCCTGAAAAACCTAATAGTGAACGACCTGTAGAAAAAAAGAATTTAAACAAATTCATAAAAGATGCTATGGTTAGTTATAGTTTAATTCAACCTGGACCATGGAGTATTATATTAATCTTATTTGCAGAAAATATTATGTAACAAGTAACTTCGGCTAACATCGCTTTATCGGTTCGCTATACGAAATTGCCAAAAATTCAATTTTATTCCTTAAAAATATGATTGACCATGATTCCGTAGTATATACAATGTTTATACTACGGAATCAACAATACAAAAATGGGGAAATAGTCTAGGAATTAGAATTCCGAAACTCTTTGCAAAACAACTTGAGCTTGATGACGGAAGTCAGGTCGAAGTTATCCAAGAGGGAAATAAAATAATAATATATCCATACATTAAAGAATCCCTAGAGCAGAAATTAAAGAGAATTAACAAAAAAAATCTTCATAACGAAATACTGTCTGGGAATCCGGTAGGAAATGAATTTTGGTAGGTAAAAGTAAATATATACCGAATCAAGGCGACATCGTCTGGTTAAACTTTAATCCACAAGCCGGGCATGAACAAATGGGAAGAAGACCTGCACTTGTTCTTTCACCATTACAATACAATCTTAAGACTTCATTAGCAATTTTCTGCCCTATTACTAGTAAAGAGAAAGGATATCCCTTCGAAGTACCGATTATAGGCAAAAAAATTAAAGGCTCTGTTTTATCCGATCAAATTAAAAGTTTAGACTGAACCAGTCGAAATGCTGAATTCATAGAAGTAATTGATAAATCCTCTCTAAAAGAAGTTGAAGAAAATTTGAAATTATTAATTTTCTCAGCGTAAGTAGGCAACTTCGTATAACAACGGGCTAAAACCGCACGTCGCATAACAGCGCCTTAACGCTTCGCTTCGGGACAAGCCCTCGCTCGGTCTGCGACACATAGGCTTCTGGCACTCCTCTTGCTTGCGCAAGCGTCGTTCCAGTCCCTAACGTCCCGTCCGGGACTCAGGGCCAGCCTAAGTCGTTAAGGCTAGTTCGTTATACGCAAATTGCAAAAATTTGGAATTCAAATTCCGAATGAAAAATTTAATAAGTTTAAATATAAAATATTAACTCTAAGCAGTATTTAACTTAAAATTAACAAGAAACATAGCCAACTAAAGAATGAATTATCGGAATTTTCTATCATTATTATTAACAATACCTAGTTTATCTTGTAGTATACCAACATTTATAGCAATTTCAAACGGAAGAAGAATATAAAAAATTTAAAATAAAGAATTTCTCCAAAGAATGGAAAAGTGTACCAGCAAGAAATATTCTTAAAAAGAATTATTCGGATAATAGCAAACCACTAACAGAGGATGAAATTAAATATGACTTTAAAAATAATAGAATTGTATTGATCGTTGACGAATATACAGCAATTATTTTATTTGAAGGTCACAATTTCATGCATCCCTTATTTGAATATATTACAAAAATATCCTTTGAACACAAGAAAGGATCTATGAGTTTTGAAAAAGACTAGATAAATTACCCATTTTCTTATGAGGAAAATTGTAAATGTCTAATTTGGAAAACTTACAAATGAAACTTTATAAACTGCAATCTGCATATAACAGCGTGTAAACGCTGCGCTTCGGGACTTACGCCCTCGCTTGGGCTGTGCCACATTCCCCTTCTGTCACTCGTTTGCATTCGCAAACTCCGCGCCAGTCCCTAACGTCCCGTTGGGACTCAGGGTCGGGGAACGTCGTTTACACTAGTTCGTTATGCGCAAGCTCCTAAAAAATATTTGAAGGAAAAAAATTAAGATATTTAGTTGACAAGTAATCAATTTATGGTTACCATTTACTGTGTATAAAGTCACAGTAAAGAAAAAGATAATTAAA
>JARJFC010000087.1 GCA_029310945.1 Leptospira sp. 96542 | reverse complement strand
CGCGGGTTCCGGCTCAGGGCGGGGGGAAGGATCTGGTCCGCGATGGTGCGCAGTCGGCGCAACTGGGGATCATCGTCCGACGCCAGTGCATTCTTCTTGCGCGCTTCATCCAGTTGCTGCTGGTACTGGGTAAGCGCCATCTTTTCCACGTCATCGGCCGGGGCCAGCTTGGTGAAGGCGGAGGTCTTGCCCACGTCCACGCCCAGCTTCTGTTCCTGGGCATGACCAAGGGGCGCGAAGGACGCCGCGGTGAACAGCAGCGTCCAGGTCAGGGTGCGATGGCTTCTCTTCATGGTGTGCGAATGGCGCACGGCGGGATCCGGGGGTGGGAGGGGAAATGACTCAGCGGGCGAAGCCGGAAATCATAACTTCTTGGTCCTCCTCGCCCCCAAGAACAGAAAAGACGAAGGCCGCGCATGCGCGGCCTTTTATTCCGGACACCGCGAAAAAATGCTCAATCCAGCTTGATATCCGCCGTCTTGACCACCTGGGTCCACTTCTGGATTTCGGTCTTGATGTAGGCATCGAACTGCGCCGGGGTGATGGGGTTGGTCTCCAGGCCCAGGTCGTCCATGCGCTTCTTCGCTTCGGGCGTCTGCAGCACGGCCAGGATGTCCTTGTAGATCTTGTTGACGGTGTCACGCGGCGCACCGCTGCTCACGACCAGGCCGAACATGGACTGCACGTTGAAGCCGGGCAAGGTTTCGGCGACGGCGGGGATGTCGGGCGCGATGGCCGAGCGCCTGGGTGCCGTGGCGGCCAGGGCCTTGAGCTTGCCGCCCTTGAGGTGGGGCATGGTGGAAAAAAGCGGGTCGATCAGCAGTTCGATCCGGCCCGCCATGACTTCGGGGTAGGCCTGGCCGCTGCCCTTGAAAGGCACGTGCAGGAGGTCCAGGCCGGCCTGCTGCTTGAACAGTTCCATGGCCAGGTGCATGGAGCTGCCGCTGCCCGGGCTGGCGTAGCTGTATTTGCCCGGGTTCTTCTTGATCAGTTCGATGGCTTCCCTGAGGGTGTTGGCCGGGAAGGACGGCGTGGCCGAGATCAGGATGTTGGACACGCCCAGGATGGTGATGCCCGACAGGTCCCGGGTCGTGTCGAAGGGCAGTTGCCGCATGGCCGGGTTGATGACGTGGGGCGTGGCGACCACGCAGAGCGTGTGACCGTCCGGCGCGGCCTTGGCCGTGAAATCCGTGCCCAGGGCCGTGCCCGCGCCGGGTTTGTACTCGACGATGATGGGCTGGCGCCAAAGGGTGGACAGCTGCTGCTGGAGCACGCGGGCAAGAATGTCGATCGCACCGCCCGGCGCATTGGGCACGATCAGCGTGACGGGTTTGCTCGGAAAGCCCTGCGCGCTGGCAATGCCGGGCAGCAGGCTGCCCGCGCCCAGGGCCGCGAGGCCCAGGCTCCATTGTCGGCGGCTGATGCGCCTGCCCTGGTGGTCTTGTTGCATGGTCTGTCTCCTGTTGTTGTGTGTTCTGTGCGGTGCGCTATGCCGGGGTGGGGACAGAAGCAACCTTAAGGCCCGGACTTGCGGTGGATCTCGACCACGCCCCGGTCGGCGTCCACGCGCACCCAGTCACCGGTCTGGATGCACTCCAGCGGGTCGCGGTCGAAGTCGGTCATGGCGGGCGCGTGGGTGACCACGGCGCCCAGGGCCATCTTGGTGGTCATTTCATTGAACAGAAAGGCCGCGGGTGCGCTGTTGAGCAGGCGGGTCATGTGGAACATGGCCGACCAGCCGGAGGAGCCCTTGGCGCCGGGGAACACCAGCACCTTGCCGGCGAAGCTGACGCCGCGCAGTTCGTGGCGGGTTTCGATCACGCTGCCGCTGCGCGGGTCGATGCCGCCCCAGCCGGAAATGCGGTCGCGCGTGACCAGGGCCTCGCCTTCGCTCACGCCACCGACCACCTTGCGACCGTGGAGAACGATCACCTGCGATGTTTCTTCAGTGGTGGACGGCAGAACGGCGCTCATTGCAGAACTCCTTGCCAGCGGCCGGTGCAGGCCGCGTCGATGCATTCGGCGGTGGAGCCGAACCAGGCCTGCACGCCCAGGATGGCCGGCAGGTAATGGGCCTGCTTGGCCGAGTCGAGCGCGACGGTGCGCGTGCCCTTGGGCACGGCGCGGCTCATGGCCGAGCAGCTGTCGGTCATCAGGATGCCGCCGGCCTCTTCGATGATGCGGGTGTAGCCGTTGCGGTCGGCCAGGGACTTGATGGCGCGCGGCGTGAAGATCCAGAGCTCGCAGTCCGGGTGCACCTTGCGGCCTTCGAGCAGTTGCGCCGCTTCCCAGATCTGCTCGATGGTGTAGTGCGGGCAGCCCAGCATGACGTACTGGATCTCGGCCGAGCGGGCCGTGGTGTTGAGTTTCTCGTAGGTCTGGCGGCGTTCGGCCGCGCCATAGCGCAGCACCTCGACGGGCCGCTTGCCGCCCAGCGCCTGGTTCAGCGTCAGCGCCTCGGGCGTGACGCCGACCACGTGGTACAGCTCCACCCCACCCGAGGACGAGGCCGCCGCGCCGAAGTGCTTGAGGCGCGGCAGGTTGGGCACACGGCCGATGCCGCGCCGGCTGTGCACGGCCGGCACCCGCTCCTGCACGTGTTCGCCGATGAAATAACCCAGCAAGCCCCAGTCCTGCACGGACTCCACGTCGATGTCCAGCTCCACCACGTGGGTGGCATGGCGGTTCTCCGGCAGGTGGTAGCCCCAGTAGGGAATGCGCGCGGTCAGCATGGCCGCGCCGCAGCTCTCGCGCCCTTCGGTGTTGGTGCGCGCGCCCAGCACGGAGTTGCAGTAGATCACCGCCGAGGATTCCATCCAGGCACAGTGCTCGCCCCGGGTCGGGATGTTGCCCACCTGGTAAGGCGTGCAGGTGTTCATGATCTGCGCGCCCAGGCCGGCGGCGTGGCGCTCGCTCTTCTCGTAGAAGCGCACCGTTTCCTCGCTCAGGCCCATGCGTTCGGGCTGGCCGGGGTCGAAGCCGAGCTGCAGATGGCTGGTGAAGACCTTGAACTTCGGGATCTCCACCACCTCCTGGCTGTCCAGGCTGAACTCGGAGAACACCGCGTCCATGCCGCCCTTGGCCAGGGCGAAGTCGCGCTGGAAAGGCGTGGTGGAGGTGATGGTGGCGCAGACGTTGCGCGTCTCCACCAGTCGTTCGGCGCCCAGGGCCTCGCCGTAGCGGACCAGCAGGTCCATGGCCTTCTGCACGGCCGGGCCCTCACGGCCATCGTGCATGGCTTTTTCTTCGTCGGTCAATCGCATGGGCAGGAGGCTCCGAAACAGTTCTGGGGTTCTAGGGTGAAGAAGAAAGCGCCGTGGTCTGCGCGGGCAGCACCACACGGCCGCCGATCTCGGCCGCGATGCCGGCGGCCATCTGCACCAGGGCGGGGGCCACCTCGTCGCGCAGGCTTTGTTCGCTGAAGTGGAAAGCGGGGCCGCCGCAGTTGAGCGCCATGACCTCGCCGCTTGGGCCTATCAGGGCCACCGAAACGGAATTGATCTCGCGGTGGAACTCGCCCAGCGAAAGGCAATACCCCAGGCGATGCGCTTCGTTGATGGCACGCTCCATGCCCGGCGCCACGCTCGCCCATTCGGCCCCGCGCAGCAGGCGCAGGGAATCGATCAACTGCTGGCGCTGCGGCTCGTCCAGCGCGGCCAGGAAGGCCCGCCCGAGCGCCGAGACTGGCAGCGGCGCGCGTGAACCGACATCAATGCGCGTGGCCAGCATGGAAGAACGGGGCCGGCAGGCTTCGACGATCACCATCTCCATGCCATCGCGCACGGCCAGGTAGACCGAACCGCCCATGCGTTCAGCGAGGGCCTGCATGGGCCCGCGCGCGGAACCGCGCACGTCCAGGCCGGAGAGAAAGACCTGTGCGAGAGATACCACGCCAGCACCCAGCATGTAGCGCTCGCCACTAGGCTCGACGCGCAACCAGCGGTTGGCCACCAGGGTGTCGGCCAGCCGCGTGACGGTGGGGCGCGGTATGCCCGTCATGCGCGCGAGTTCGGTGGCGCCCAGGGCGCGCTGGCCTTCGCGGAAACATTGCAGCAGCGCCAGGCCGCGGTCGAGGGCACTGACGGTATCGGCGCTCTTGGCGCGTGGCGTGTGGGATGCGGTCATGGTCGGGCGATTGTGCAACGAGGAAGGACGGCCACGCGACGCCCTTGGCGCCTGGAACGGCCCGTCCTGACCCGTGGTGAATGCGTCCTTGCCCATGGCCTGAACCGCGTGGCTCACTCGAACTTGACGTTGTTCTCGCGCACGGTGGTGGTGAAGGCGTCCCACTGCTTGCGATGGAAGGCAGCGAACTGGGCCGGTGTCATGCCATAGCCCGAGAAGCCCTGCCCCACGAGTTGCTCACGCACATCGGCTCGGCCAAGTACCTCGCGCAGCATGCGGCTGAGCCGCTCGGCGATCGCGGGCGGCATCTTGGCGGGACCGAAGAAGCCGGCCCAGGGCGCGATCGTGACCGAGCCCAGGCCCAACTCGGCCGCCGTGGGCACCTCGGGGAGCAAGGGGCTGCGCTCGGGCAGCAGGGTCACCAGCGGACGGATCTTCTTGTCCTTGGCGAAGTTGGGCACCAACGTGCCGGTGGAGAACATCATCTCGATCTGCCCGCCCACCAGGTCCGTCATGGCCTGGGAGTCACCCTTGTAGCGCACGTTGACGACCTTGATGCCGCGCGTGGCCAGCAGTTGCAGCATCGCCAGTTCCGAGGCGCTGTTGCTGGAGCCGGAGTTGTACTTGCCGGGGTTAGCCGCGACGTGGTCGAGAAACTCTTTCAGGCTGCCCGAGGGCAGCGCGGGCGACACGGCCAGGAACATGGAGAACTCGCCGGCCGTGGTCAGCGGCGTGAAGGCCGTGAAGGGGTCGTAGGGCGGATTGGGGCGCAGCGCCGGCACGGCCACCATCGCCGTGTTGGAGCCCAGCATGAAGGTGTAGCCATCGGGCGCGGCCCGCATCACCTCCTGCGCGGCGATGATGCCCTCGGCGCCGGGTTTGTTGTCGACCACCACCGGCTGTCCGGCCTGGGCCGAGAGGCCCTTGGCGATGATGCGCGCGATCGTGTCGGCACCGCCCCCGGGCGAGAACGGCACGACCAGGCGGATCGCCTTGTCGGGATAGGTCTGGGCCGACGCCGCCGTGGGCCAGGCCAGTGTCCAGGCCAGCGCGACGACCGTTGCGGCCACACCGCGCAGGGCACGGCGGCGTGGGGGAAGGTGGGTTCTGTTCATGGTGTCTCCTCGTTGTGTTGTCTTGCCGGACCGCACTCACTTCACCAGCACGGCGCCACGGGCGGGCAGGCTGACGTTGTCGCGGTAGATCTGCAGCCAGCCCCGGTCGAACTGCGGCGGCGCGGACGTCCAGGCCGCACGGCGGCCCTGCATCTCGGCCTCGTCCACGAGCAGGTCGCAGCGCCGGGTGTCCAGGTCGATGGCGATGGCGTCGCCATCGCGCACCAGCGCGAGTGGCCCGCCCAGTGCGGCCTCGGGCGCCACTTCGGCCACGACCAGCCCTTTGCAGACCAGGCCTGACAAATGGCCATCGGTCAGCAGCGCCACCTGGTCACCCAGCCCCGCGCCATCGATGGCGAAGACCACGCGCGAGGCACCGCCGCCCATGGCCGGCCCGCCACGCGTGCCGGCCCCGCGCATCACGACCACATGGCCGGGCCGGATCTGGCCCGCGTTGAGAGCGGCGATGGCGGCATCGCTGGTGTCGAAACAAATCGCGGGGCCTTCGAAGCGGCGCTGCTTGCGCTCCAGGATGCCGGTCTTGACGATGCCCGTGTCGGGGCACAGGGAACCGCGCAGCACCACGATGGCCGGGCGCGTGGCCACGGGCTGGTCCAGCGGCCGGATGGTCCGCGGGTCACGCACGGTCAGGTCTTGCAGCTCCTCCCCCAGGGTGCGGCCGGTCACGGTGCGCACCTGCAAGTCCAGCTGGGGCGCCAGTTGCTTGAGCACGGCCTGGCAGCCGCCGGCCGCCTCGAACTGCTCGATGCTGTCCGTGCCCACCGGGCGCACGCCCGCCAGCACCGGCACTTCGGCGCCCAGTTGCTCGAAGAGGCGGTACACGTCCAGGTCCAGCCCGGCTTCGGTGGCCACGGCCTGCAAATGCTTGACGCAGTTCACCGAGCCGCCCACGGCCAGCACGGCGCGCACGGCGTTGGCGAAGGCACCGGGCTGCAAGATCGTGCGCGGGCGCAGATCGTCCCAGACCATCTGCACGATGCGCGCGCCCGCGCGCCGCACGTCGGCCATCATGCGTTCGCTCATGGCGGCCACGGGCGCGCTGCCCGGCAGCGCCATGCCCAGCGCCTCGCAGACGATGTGCATGGAGTTGGCCGTGCCCATGCCCGAGCAGACGCCGGGCGAGCGGATGGCCTCGCGGCTCATGCCCACCAGCGTCTCGCGGTCCAGCGCGCCCGACACCACGTGCATGGCGCCGATGAAGACCTCCTCGATGTCGCAGTGGTGCCCCTGGTAGCTGCCGCTGGCCTGGTAGCCACAGGGCACCAGCAACGCGGGGATGTCCAGCCGCGCCGCGGCCATCAGTTGCCCAGGCACCGTCTTGTCGCAGGAAGTCAGGCAGATCATGCCGTCGAGCTGGGCGCCCTCCACCGCCACCTCGATGTCGTTGGTGATCAGGTCGCGCGCCGCCAGCATGTAGGCGCCGCGCGCACCAGCACCGGTGATGAAGTCGCTGGGCGCGGCCGTGCGGATCTCGAAGGGCACGGCGCCCGCCGCCCGGATGGCGGTCTTGAGTTCCGCCGCGACCTGGTCAAGGTGGCTGAAACAGCTGGCCAGCTCGCTGCTGGAGTTGACGATGGCGATCTTGGGCTTCTCGCAATCCTCCTCGGGGATGCCCAGCGCGCGCCACTGCGCGTTGCGCACGGACCAGAGGTAGGAGCCGCGGGGGAAATTGCTGCGCAGCGCGCGCGTCGGCGGGGTCGCCGCGGGTACGGAGGGGGCGTTCATCTAGGTCTCCTTGGGTGGCTCAAGTCAGGTACGGGCGGATGCGCAGCGGGGTGGGAACCGGGGTCGGTTCAGGCCGCGCGCGCGGACACCGTGGCCCCGGCCTCGACAGCCGCGTTCGGCCGCAGGTACACGCCCTGCGCGAGCAGGCCCCGTTGCAGCCGCGCGATGTCCACCGCGCGCGGTTGCACACCTGCGGACACAGCCAGCGCGGCCGCCACACCCGCGGCCTGGCCGGTCAACCAGCACTGGGGAATCTCGCGCATGAAACCGTGCGAGTTGCGGTCGCAGGAAATGTGGCGGCCACAGGCCAGCAAGCCGTCCAGGGCCTGCGGCACCAGCGCGCCATAGGGCACCGAGATGTTGGGGAACTTGGGCGAGACGGCGGGCGACACCGCCACTTCGTCCGGCAGCGCCCGGCCCTCGGGCCAGCGGTGGCGCCAGACCCCGTCCGTGCCCACCAGCCGCCGCGCATGGCGCACGCCGATCTGCGGCGCGCTTTGCAGCAGGTAGGCGTCTTCGAAACCGGGCGCGTGGGCCTTGAAGTAATCCAGGTGCGCGGCCATGGCCCGGTGCGAGCGCACCTCGACCGCCGTCAGGTCGTCCACGTCGAGCGCGGAGTAGCCGGACTGGCGCGGCCCCATGAAGAGCGCGATGTTGTTGCGCCAGGAGACGAAGGGCCGCTCGAAGAGCTTGAGTTCCTCGCGGCCCCGCGCCATGAAGGCGGCGTGGGCCTCGGGCTGCCCGGTCTTGAAGTCGATCCAGCGGTTCATGTCCACGCCGCCGAACAGCCAGGAGGTGTTCATGCAGTGGTGCACGTCGGCCTCTTCGATGTCGTTGACGAAGGCGGCGCCGGCACGGGCGAACAAGTCCCCGTCGCCGGTCGCGTCCACCACCACGTCGGCCATGATGGCCATGCGGCCTTCCTTGCTCTCGAACACCACGCCCTTGACCTTGCCACCCTCCACGATGGGGATCGCGGCCCAGGAGTGGTAGATGAGCTTGACGCCGCGTTCGATCACGATTTCCTGCGACAGCAGCTTGAGGCGCTCCGGGTCGATGGTGGGCGACCAGGTCACGACCCCGTGGAAACCGGCCGTGCGGTGCGACCAGTAGCCCGACTTGCCGGCGTCTTGCGAGCCCCAGTCCTCGCGCGCGGGGCCGGCGATGGCGTCCGGCGGCAGGCGGTCGAACAACTCCTCGGCGAAACCACGCACGACCAGCTGGCCTTCCCAGTCGGTCATGCGGTCGATCCAGATCACCAGGCCCCCGGTGGACAGGCCGCCCAGGTGGTTGTAGCGCTCGAGCAAGGCCACGTCCGCCCCGGCGGCGGCGGCCGCAGCGGCGGCGGCCGTGCCCGACGGCCCGCCGCCGACGACCAGCACCCCGCAGCGGTGGTAGACGGGGATGCGCTTGCCGGGTTCGTCCCAGGCGCCATGGTCTGGCCGGGCCTGGCGCTGGTCGCGGGCAAACACATCGGAGCTGAGGATGCGCTCATCGGTGCGGGTCAAGGTCTGGACTTTCATGGGCTCTCCGGTCAAATGTTGATTGAATTATGGACGTTGTTTTCATTTTTCAAATCAATTAAAGATAAATCAAGGGAAAACACCGAATAAAAAGAAATGAAATTAGTTTTTTTGAACTTAAAGTCCAATATACAAACAACCAGGACAGGAGACACCATGCCTCAACACGCCACCGCGCATCCCATCCATGAACCCGCGCCGTCCCAAGCCCGCGGCCGCCGACAGGCGTTGGCCCTGCTGCTGGGCAGCGCAGCGCTGCTGGGCGCCACCCTGCCGGCCTGGGCGCAGGATTTCCCGCAGAAGAACCGCCCGATCCGCATCGTGGTGGGCTTCACCGCCGGTGGCGGCACCGACGCGCAGGCGCGCGCCGTGGCCCAGAAGCTGAGCGAAGTGCTGGACACCAGCGTGATCGTGGACAACCGCCCCGGCGCCAGCACCATGCTCTCGGCCAGCGAGGTGGCGCGCGCCGCGCCGGACGGTTACACCCTGATGTACGCGCCCTCGTCCACCATGGCGCAGAACCCGCACACCTTCACCAAGGTGCCCTACGACCCCTTCAAGGACTTCACCCCCATCACCGTCGCGGGGCGGGGGCCGCTGGTGCTGTCCATGAGCACCTCGGTGCCCGCCAGCAACGTGCGCGAGCTGGTGGACTACATCAAGGCCCGTCCGGGCCAGACCAGCTACGCCTCCTTCGGCACGGGCACCTCCTCGCACATCTATGGCGAGGCCTTCGTCCAGAAAGCGCAGATTGACGCCGTCCACATCCCCTACAAGGGCGGCTCGGACGCGGCCAAGGACCTGATCGGCGGCCGGGTCCAGTACATGTTCGACTCCGCGCCCTCGGCCATCATCGCGAGCCAGACGGGCCGGGTGAAGATCCTGGCCATCGCCGCAGCGCAGCGCGTCAGCGCCCTGCCCGACGTGCCGACCCCACAGTTCATACAAGCTTCATCCAAACATTTTATTTTTGCGGGGATGTCAGAAAGTTCTTCATGGGACACTTCGTACGTTCCAGAGTTATCTCTTTTGAAAAAATGTTGTTCAAACGTGGAAAGTGA
>JARJFC010000086.1:7187-9831 GCA_029310945.1 Leptospira sp. 96542 | reverse complement strand
GGGTGGTTTCAGCCAGCCAGAGCCAGAAGCTACTGGCCTCGCTGGGTGGGATGCGGCGGCGCAGGCGCTCCAGCAGGATGGTCTTGTCGATGCTGACGAAGAAGTTGGCCAGGTCGCACTTGAGGTAGTAGGCGGGTTGCTGCCAGTTCTGCGTGACGCTGCGCACGTCGTGTTCCAGCCGCAGGGCGGCGAACAGGGTGCCGCGGCCCTTGATGCAGGCGGCGGTGTTGTGGATGAAGGCGCTTTCGAATCGCGCACCGATGTGGCTGTAGAGCAGGTGGTGGACTACGCGGTCCGCAAACGGCGCGGCCCATACCTCGCGCAGCTTGGGGCGCGTGGCAACAAAGCAGATGCTGCGGCCTGGGCGCCAGGTGCGCGAGACCAGGGCTTCACGCAGGTGCATCAGGTGACGCTCGGCGTGGAGTTCGAACTCCAGCGCGCTGGCGCTGTTGCGTTTGCTTTTGCGGCAGCACTTCCAGGCGTGCACGAGGTCTGCCATCTCGAATGGGGCCTCGCCAGTTGCCCGGCGAGGCGATGAATCTGCGGAGGGCCCGAACGCGAAACTTGTTGTCCTTGTTGTTCCAGTTCGAGTTGCCGTTCTCGAAATCCTGGGCGAAGGCGTTGTTGGCGCTGTTCTGGGTGCTGTCGAGCTGTCTACGCCGCCGGGGCCAGGGCCTGCAGGTGAGTGCAGGCCGTAGGGCTCGGAAGCTGCGCCGGACCAGAGCGGCAGCTGCTGGCTGCCGTCGGTATCCGTGGTGCGCATGGCCGTGGACGCGGATGGCTCCGCACCCAGGGGCTCGACCAGATTCATAAAACGCACGGGCATGGCAGTCTTGACCGTCATGCAGCAGGCGCTGCGGGTTGCGAGAACAGGCCGGGCTGCTGGCCCTGGCTACTGTCCTCGGGTGTCAGGTCGCCGGCTGTCTTTTTGAGCCAGCCTGCGGCCTGTTTGCTCACGCTGTCGGTGAGTTCGATGGAGCGTGCCCAAGCCTTGTTGCCGATCTGCTTCAGGTCAAACGCGGAGCGCAGCAGCACAGTGACCGATTCAAGGTGCTCCTGCAGTTTGGCGATGTGCTCTGCGCGGCTCGCGTCGCGCGCCTTGTTGGCCTTGGTGATGCGCAGCACGATCTGCATGCATTCGTGGCCAATGGGCGCGCCCAGCGTGGCGCGGTAGGCCCTGCTGATGTGGGCCTGAATTTCCAGGCCGAACGTGAGCAAGTCGCGCGCGGCTTGGTAGATGTCGAGGTCTTTGGCGAGGCTCATTTTTCAAAGCGACCGTCGCTTCGCGACGGCGTCGTGGGCGAAGGGGTTAAGCGTTGAAGTGTTGAAGTTGAATCCGGCGGAGGGCCCGAACGCGAAACTTGCTGCCCTTGGTGAACCAGCCCGAGAGGCCGTACTCGAAATCCTGGGCGACGGCGTTGTCGGCGCTGCCCTGGGTGCTGGTCCAGTGGGTGACCTTGTCGAACAGCTCGGGCACGTTCGCGCGCAGCGTCATCATTTCGCCGCGGGCGCCGATGTAGAGATCGGGAAAACCGTGGTTCTTGCGCAGGCCAGCGATGAACTTCGCGGCGGCGTTCATGCTGCGGGTGGAGGCCTTGAGCATGGCTTCGGTATTGGCCAAGCCATCGGAGAAGCTGTTTGCGCCCTCGATCACCTTGCCGTACTCGCCCCAGGGCAGGTCCAGCGTTCGCAGGTCTGGGACGATGATGGCGTAGTCGGGCTGGCGCTTTCCGTCGACGAGCGCGCCGCGCATGATCGCGCCCAAGCGGCCGCCCGCGCCGGGCACGATGACGCCGAAGGTCGGCAGGGTGGCTTGTGTGTTCATGGGGTGCCTTTCAGAAAAAATCGCGGGCGGCTGCGCCGCTGGGTCCGCTACGGGGTGGAAGAAGTGGTGAAGGGTTGAAGGGTCAAAGTTGAATCAGGCGGAGGGCCCGAACGCGAAACTTGAGGTCCTTGCCGTACCAGTACGAGTAGCCGTACTCGAAATCCTGGGCGAAGGCGTTGTAGGCGCTGAGCTGGGTGCTGCTCCAGTACCAGCCGTCTTTCTTGAAGAGCTCGGGCGCGAGCAGGGAGGCGATGAAGAGGTGGAATTGCGAGGGCAGGAAGAAATCAGAGTGCCCGCCCTGGCGGTAGTTGCTGGCAACAATTGCTGCCGGGCAGTTGCCGACGGCCAGCATGGCGCGCGTGTTGGCTTGGCCATTGATGCGGCTGCTTGCTCCGACGATGTCGTGCCCGCGCTCACCCCAGGCGAAGTCTTCCCACTCCTTTTCAGACCAGACCATGTGCGCGGCTGGCTGGTCGAGGAAGGCGGGGCAGACGCCGCCGTAGATGCCGCCCTGGTCCATCCAGAGTTCGCCGATGGCGGGTGGGGTGAGGGTTGTGGCTGTGCTGCTGGAGGTCTGCACGCCAGTCGTTGGCGCAGGGCCTTCGATGCCGGCGAGGAGGCCGAGGGCATCAAGTATGCGGCGCGATTCGGGCGTGGACGAGAGAGACAGGTTGAGCTTGAGAGGAAGGGTGAGGACGTCGGGTAGGTCAGACATGGCGGTACCTTGGTGGTGGTTGTGGTGGTGGGGTTGCGGTGGAGGTCAGGCGGAGCGGCCGTACAAGGCGAACACACCGTTTTCGTTGTCGAAGATGGCGAGCA
>JARJFC010000086.1:0-7090 GCA_029310945.1 Leptospira sp. 96542 | reverse complement strand
GTGAGGACGTCGGGTAGGTCAGACATGGCGGTACCTTGGTGGTGGTTGTGGTGGTGGGGTTGCGGTGGAGGTCAGGCGGAGCGGCCGTACAAGGCGAACACACCGTTTTCGTTGTCGAAGATGGCGAGCAACATCCAGCCCTCGCCCAGGGGTGGGGTGGGCGTCCAGCCTGAGACGTCGGGCTCGCCGTTGTCAAAGTAGCGGGCTTTGACGGCCTCGCTCGCGCCTCGGTCGCTTTCCAGGTCGACGTAGGCCGTGTCGATGTGGAACACGGCCAGCAGGGAAGCCATGGAGATGTCCTCGTCGGTGAGCGGGAGGTTGGGGTGCATCCACCAGCCCTGCTCGTCGTGCTTGATTTCGATGGGCGCGAGCAGCTTGTCTTTCAGCTCGGATAGGTCGATGGTTCTCATGCCTGCTCCGTGTGTTGAGGTTGCACAGCGTTGCCGCAATGCAGCGGCAGGTGGTACAGGCTGTCGCCCATTCGACTGGGCAGGGCGTACGCATCCATGGCGCCCGGCCGGCGCGGTGCTTCGTATTTCTCGGGGGTGTACGGCGGTGCGCTCATCACGGATGCCCTGGCGGAAGCAGCGCTTGTGCCGTCGTCGCTGGTCTCGCCCTCAAGGCGGGTGCGGCCGAGGCGGGTAATCTGCAGCAGGCCGGGCACGGTGCGGCGGTCGATGTCCACCGAGCCGCGCGCGCTCAGGCTGTTGATGGCGCTGCCAATCTGCGCTGCAGTGATGGGCTGGCCGCTGCACAACAGGCGTGCGGTCAGGGTGGCGCGGGTCATCGGGCCTTCGGTGTGCAGCAGGCGCAGCGCGGCTTTGGTAGCGGGGCCCAGGGGCTGGCCGCGTCTGTGGTTGATGTGGTTCATGGCGTTGCCTCCTGGGTGGTGGCTGGGTGGGTTGTCTCGATCTCGGTGGATGCCTGGTGATCCTCGTGGCGCTTCCAGCTTGGTGGCAGGGCTGCCAGGTCGAGCTCGGTTACATGGCCGACGATGGACTGCAGTTGCTCGTCGTACCGGAAGCGGTCAAGGGTGATGTGCAGCGCGCGCCCAGGGCGCAGGTCGGCGCCGTGAATGGCGCAATAGCTCTCGACGCCGGGGCCTTTCCAGCGCGCGACGAGTTCATTCGTCCAGCCCTTGGCGGGTGCGCGCGCAGGCTCGCCGACCTTGAAGTCCGCACAAATCAGTGCGCCCACGGCATCGCGGCGCAGCACGGGCAGGGTGCGGAGGATGAAGGTGCCGCGAGCGTCCATGGAGGTTCTTGCTCGTCTTAGCGGCCGAACAGCATGATGTAGACGGCCGGGCCGAAGACCCAGGCCACTGCCACCAGCGCGCTGGCGATGGCCAGGCCTTTGGTGGCCTCGGCCCAGCCCTGACCGGCATCGTTGTCCAGCCGCTCGTCTTGGAATCGGCGCGTCATGCTGGCTGCTCCGCTTGCATTGCCGTGCACCGCACCACGATGCGTGTGGCGCTGGGGTAGCGCTCGTGTGCGTCCACGGCGGCGTCGATGCTGTGGGCGAAGTCGGCGCTATAGCGCACGGCTGGCATGCCCGGGGCCTGGGCGGTAACGGTGGCGCGCACGCGGGCACTGTGGTGCGGCTGCACGGTGGCTTGGATGCTCACAGCACATCTCGCTTGAATTCGGCGGCCAGGCTGCGCAGGCCCGCGCCGAAGGTGCGGCGCACCTCAGGCAGGCCATGCATGCGTACCGTGTCCAGCACGCGCTGCATGTCGCCGCGCCGCAGAAAGGGGCCGTGGGCCACGATGGTGGGCAGGCCCCGGGCGCTGGCGCGCGTGCGGCAGTTCGCCAGGAAGGTTGGGTCCTGCGTGTAGGCCGCGCCATGGGCGAACGGCCGGCCCTTGGCGTCACGGGCCGAGACGCTGCGCAGGTGGCAGAGCATCACGGCGTCGCGCACGGCCTTGAGCGGGATGGTTTTGGACATCGGGCCTCCAAAAAAATCGCGGAGCGGCTGCGCCGCTGAACCTGGCTAAGGGTTGAAGGGGTGAAGCGTCAAAGTTGAATCAGGCGGAGGGCCCGAACGCGAAACTTGTTGCCCTTGAAGTTCCAGAACGAGTTGCCGTCCTCGAAACCCTGGGCGAAGGCGTCGCTGGCGCTGCCCTGGGTGCTAGACCACAGCACGTCGTCGCTGAACTCCACGCCGGCGGCTTGTGCGTGGGCGCGGGCCAGCATCAGATCGAGCTGGCTGGGGAGGTGGAAATCCTTGTGGGTGACGTCGGCCTCGACGCGGGTGTAGTTGCGCGCCCACGCGGCGGCGGGGCTGCTGTCTTCTTCGGTGGCGGCGGCGATCAGCGCCGCGGTGTTGGCCTGGCCGTCGTGCGCACTGCCGGCGCTAGGCACGCGCGTGCCGTAGAAGCCGTAGGGCAGGGGCTCCGAGACCAGCTCGGACCAGACCATGTGCGCGGCCGGCAGGTTGCCGATGGCGGGGCGGGTGCCGAAGTACACGCCGCCCTGGCCGGGCCAGTATTGGCCGATGGCGGGCGGGGAGAGGGTTGCGGGGGTGGTCGACATGTGAACCTCCAGAAAAAAATTTCGGAGCGGCTGCGCCGCAGGTGGGTCGTCAGGGGTGGGCGGAAGCTTTGAAGGGGTGAGGGGTCAAAGTTGAATCAGGCGGAGGGCCCGAACGCGAAACTTGCCGTCCTTGTCGCCCCAGCCCGAGAAGCCGTACTCGAAATCCTGGGCGAAGGCGACGTCGGCGCTGCCCTGGGTGCTGGACCACAGCACATCCGTGCCGAAGACCTGCGAATCCGCTGCGCGCGCGTGCAGGTAGGCCATGACCAGATCGGCCTGGCTGGGCAGGACGAAGTCGGCGTGGCCGTCTTTGGTGTAGCCGTGTGCCCAGGCGGCAGCGGGGCTGCCGTCGTTGTCAGCCGCAGCGGCGATCAGGGCGTCGGTGTTGGCCCGGCCGTCGTGCGCGCTGTCGGCGCCGGGAATGCGCTTGTACTTGCCGTAGGCAAGGGGCTCCGACATCTCGTCGGAATAGACCATGTGGCCCGCCGGCAGGTTGCCAATGGCGGGGCGCACGCCCATGTACACGCCGCCCTGGCCGGGCCAGTACTGGCCGATGGCGGGTGGGGTAACGAAGGCGGGGGTTGGTGCCTCGACGGGCGGGCTGTTCATGCCGTCGTGTTCGTGGCCCTGGGCTGTGGGGGCGTCAGCGACGGGGAAGGGCCAGGCTTGCTGGGGGGTGAGGGTGGTGGCGGACATGGTTGCTCCTAGTTGGAGTGGGTGGTGAATGAGCCGGCGCGGCTCTGCGGGATGTGTTCCAGCGCGTTGCTCTTGAGCTTGAGCAGCTCAGCGTTTCGGCCTGATCGATAGCTGGCGCCGGGCTTGCGCGCCATCAGGCCTTCGCCTCCCGTGGTGATCACGGCGTGTATTGCGGCGGCGATTTCATCCGGGGTGGTGGCGTGCACGGTGGGCACGGTCTTCACGCCCGTTTGCGCGGCAGCGGCCAGGCGCGCGGGCCATTCGGCGCGCACGTCGGGCGCGTCAAAGGCTATGAATTCGACCTTGGTGTTGGGCTTGCCGTACTGCACGAGCAGGCGCGTGGCCTCAAAGTCCTCGGGGGTCGTGCCTGCGTACAGCTCGCCATCGAGCGGGAACCCTTGCGGCAGGCTCTGCGTGATTTGCGGTGCGTGAATCGCTCGGCCGCTCTTGCTGAAGAGGTGTGCGCCGTCCCAATAAGCGCGGCAGCCGTTCAGCTTTTCGCTGAAATTCCATCCCGCAAGTGCCTGGCCGGCCCAGTCCTGACCGTGCTGCAGACGGGTGGCGATGTGGTGCGCGGATGCGCTGGTGCTCTGCTCGACCTTCGGTATGAAGGTTTTGCTGTCGTGGTTGCCGACGTGCATTTCCGCTCCTTGGCCGCCGGGATGGCGGGGTGGAGCGAATATTAGGCAAGCCTATTTATCTTGTCAATAGGTATTCCTAATTTATTGTGTTAGGGTTGGCGATAGCTGCGCGTTGGCTGACAATGGGAAACGATATTGGTCTTTTAATTCAAGGGGGTCTTATGAAATTCTGGGGTGCTCTGGCTGTCGCAGGCGCGGTGTTGGGTGGCTTTTTCTTGCTGATGGCGTTGCCCGCAGCCAAGGGTGCACCGCAAGAAGCAGCGGCTGGCGCGGTTGCTGCCGCGCTTGCCGTGGTGCCCTATGTGATTTTCCGGGTCGTTGAGAGGTCCGCCGCGCATCGCAAGGATGACGAACGGTTCGAAGAATTGAAGCGCTTGCTCGAAAAGCGAGCCGAGTCCTGATTGGTCCAGCCTTCTCCGGGGGTGAATGATGCGTCGTCTATTTGAGTTCGCGCTCGCAGCGTTTGTGGCGCTCGGGCTTTTTCCGGCATCTCACGCGCAAGATGCCTTCAGTGTGGAAATCATCAAGGACGCGGACCTGAGGCGCGATCAAATGTATGACGGCGTGTTGCTGTGGCTGGCGGAAAATGCCGTATCCAGCAAGGCCGTGATCGACATGAAGGACAAGGAAATGGGGGTCGTTGTCGGGACGGCCTCCACGGACGTGAGTCTCATGTTCACGAAGATGGCGCTTCAGTTCAAGCTGCGTATCGACGTGAAGGACAGCCGCTATCGCATGACATTCAGCCAGGTCAAGCTGATCGATGCGGGAATGAAGCCGATAGAGGACGCAAACAGGACCTCGCTGGAGCCGCGGGCACGCGAACAGTTTGAAAAGTTGGCTACGTCGCTGCAGGCGTATCTGGCCAGCGAAACGAAATCCAAGGCATGGTGAGCTACGGTCCCAACGACTTAGCCCGGCTGTTTTTGTAAGCCTCGAAACAGAAAACTTGTGCTCCAACGCAGAGGGCTTGATGCCTATCCGTTGGCGATCTTTTTCGCGGGCGCTGGCTGCTTTGATGCGGCGTCGATTTCGAAGAACGCCATGGCGTTTTCCTCTATCAAGCGTTGATGAGCGCTTGTCAGCTGCAGCCACTGATGTGGCTTTAATTTTTTGAAGGGCCAGTTCGAATAACTGGCGCTGGGTTCGGCCACATGAAGGTGGCCTGTTGTCCGCATTGGTCCTTTGCCGTTGGCCAGCCAGTCGGGCTCGACCCCGAGTTTGCGCGCCGCGGCCAGCAGATTTTTCCCTTCAATCGTTTTGGTGTCGCCACTCAGCCATCCGCTGACGGACGGCGGTTTTATCCCGCATGCGGCGGCCAGCTCCTTGCCGGTCACCTTGGGTGGCCCGTTCATGGCCTCTCTCAGTCGTTCTGACAGTGTGGATTTCATTAGCCTAGCCTAATTTCATTCCGGATAGGTATGCCTATTGCCAAATGAATTAGGAATGCCTATTATTGGGGCATGCTGGCTCAAATGACGGATGCCGAAATCATCGATGTGCTGGGTGGCCCCACGGTCGTGGCGCGGCGCCTGGGCATCAAGCCGCCGAGCGTGCACGCATGGCTTGAGGCGGGTATCCCTGAAGGTCGGCTGATCGAACTTGCCGGGGAAATTGAGCGCTGTGCGCCTGGTCGCTTCTCCCGGCGCGAGAAGTGGCCCACGCGCTACTTCCTCATCTGGCCTGAGCTGGCGCAGGGATCCATCCCCCCATCTTCCCCCGCAACCCATCAGGAGGCCGCCCATGGCTGACGAGCTGAGCCCCGATCCCCGTGTACACCGCGCACGCCTCTGTGAGTTGGAGGCCCAGTGCCTCGCCATGCGAGCGGATGAAGCTCGGCTTGCGGGCAACGATCTGGTCAGCGAGCTGCTGGCGGCGCGGTCCAGCCTGTCATCTCTACGTGCAAGGCAAGTCTCAGATCGTCTGTCGACATCGAGCGCACATCCCGAGGGAGCCAGTGATGCTTGTTGATCAGATACAGGTAGATGGCTTCCATGCCATCGACGTCGGTGTAGCCCTCGCGATCGGCCAGGGTGTGGCCGAAGACCTCGAGCAGATAGTCGAGATTGCCCCTTGTGGCATGAACTTTCTTCAGGTTCGAAAAACGATCTTGGCTCATGAGCGCCCCTTTCGGTGGAGTGTGTGACGTGGAAATCGCATTCTCTTCTGATTGCGGGCGCTCGCCCATGCCGTTTTCCAGCACCCGCCGTCATCAAGTCCGGCACGCCCGCACCGCGGGCGGTTGTCTCCCTGGCCCCCGGGCCGCGCGCGGGAAGGCGCGCGGTGCACAGCACGGTCTTCTGCGTGTCGGGGCGGCGGGTGCGTTTTCTTTCCATGCCGGCACTGTGCACGTGCCGCGCGCCGCTTCATAGACCAATCCCCAACCACGGAGGAATCTGCTATGTCAATTCTCACTGCCGCCAAGACCCTGGTGCGTGACTACCCTGGCCGGGGCGAGGCCATGGCGCATCGCCTCGGCATGTCGCCCGACACGCTGCGCCACCAGGTGGCGGGCGCGCCGAACTACAAGCTCGGCCTCGAAGACGCGGTGGAGATGACGCAGGTGGCGCTGGAGACCAAGCACATTAACCCCCTGGGCATCCTCAACGCGTTCGCCGGCGACTGCGGGTGCATGGTGCTGCCGCTGCCGCGAGTGGCCACGCCGGCCTCGAACGACTGCATCGCGCGCCTGGCGCTGATGGCCAAGGAATTCGCCGACGTGGCCCAGGCCATCGCCGCGAGGGCAGGGGATGGCGACGTGTCGGACAACGACCTGCAGATGATCGACAAGGAAGGTGGCGAGCTCATCGCCGCGTGGCAGGGGTTGCGCGCGGCGCTGGTGGCGGCGAACCAGGCGTCGCGGGACGCGGTGGCGCGCGGGATGTTGAAGGTGGTGGGGTGAGGGTGCTTGACCCTTGCTGCGGCAGCCGAATGATGTGGTTCGACCGCGCGCATCCTGACGTGGTGTTTGGTGATCGGCGCAGCGAGACGCTGACCGTCACCGACCGCAGCCACGGCAACGCCAGCGGAACGCGCACGTTGCGTATCGCGCCCGACGTGCTGCTGGACTTTCGCGCGCTGCCATATGCGGACGGCGTCTTCAAGCTGGTGGCGTTTGACCCCCCCCATTTGGTGCGGGCCGGGCCGCGGTCGTGGCTGGCGGCCAAGTACGGAAAGCTGAGCCAGGACTGGCGCGAGGACTTGCGCGCGGGTTTTGCCGAG
>JARJFC010000085.1 GCA_029310945.1 Leptospira sp. 96542 | reverse complement strand
GAGCAGATCATTGGCTTCCTGCGGGAAGCGGAGTCTGGCCTGGCGGTGGCCGAGTTGTGCCGGCGGCACGGCTTCTCGGAGGCTAGTTATTACCTGTGGCGTAGCAAGTTCGGGGGCATGAGCGTCTCGGACGCCAAGCGGCTGAAAGAGCTGGAGAGCGAGAACACGCGGCTCAAGCGACTGTTGGCCGAAGCGATGCTTGAGAACGAGGTGACGAAAGAAGCCTTGAGAAAAAAGTGGTGAGCGCACCGGCCAGGCGGGAGCTGGTGCGCCACATGACAGGCCAAGGGCTGAGCGAACGGCACGCGCTGCGTGTCATGGGCATGAGCGCTAGCGCCTACCGCTACCAGCCGAGGCTGTGTGGAAACGCATGCAGGACGCGCGTAACACGAGGCGCAATGTCGATCCGCCTGATTCTGGCGGTTTTTGGTTGCTTTAGTCCGACGCGGTTCCCCTTAGGTTCGACTACGGTCTCCTTGGCTTTCTGCCGGGCGAATTCGGCGCGTTCCAGGGGCTCATGCCTCCACCAGCCGCATTGCTTGCATGGTTCCATGGAAGCCGAGGATGCCGATCACCCGCTTGAGGTTGTAGGCCAGCACGTGCAAGCTCATCTCTGTGCTGACGTGCGGCAAGGTCTTGGTCAGGAAGTGCGGTGAGCCCATCCAGTGTTTGAGGGTCCCGAAGACGTGCTCGATGGTTCGTCGGCGCCTTTCATGGCGTCGGGCTCCCTATCAAGCCGCTGCTGCACGGCATCCATCACGGCCTCGTGCTCCCAGCGCCTGATGCGGCGGTACTTGCTCGTCGTGCACCGATCCCTCATCGAACAACCAGGGCAAGCACTCGGCCAGTAGATGTGTATCTGTAGGCCCCGCTCATCGGTGGTGAAGCGATGAACGGCCCGCTGCCCCGCTGGGCACTGGTATTCGTCATCGCGTGCGATGTAGATGAAGTCGGTCTTGTCATAGCGGCCCTCGGCTTTCGCGTTGGAGGTCATGGGCTTGGGCACGTAGGCTGAGATCCCTTCGTCTTCGCAGGCCTTGAGCTCGACGCCGTTGTAGTACCCCCGGTCGGCGAGAGCCTGGAGCTCGGCAGCGCCCATCGCTTCACGCGAAGCCAATGCCATCTTGCTCAACTGCGACCTATCGCTGCTGTCGTTGGTTACCTCGTGTGCGACGATCAGGTGATGCTTGGCGTCGACCGCCGTCTGGACGTTGTAGCCAATGATTGCAGAGCCAGGCCGACTGGTGGCCATGGCACGTGCATCGGGGTCGGTCGTTGACAGTTGTCCGTCGGGCTCCGTTTGCAACTTCGCCTTGATCTCTTCCAACTGCTGCATGCGCTGGCGTAACTTCTTGATCTTCTCCTGCACCCGTTCAGTCTTGGCTTGTAATCCGGCTGACTGAGTCCGGTCTGCCGTCTCCAATCCATCCAGGTAGCGCTGAATGCTTTGCTCAATGTGCTCCTGGAATCTTTCGATCTTTACCGTCGTGAAGTTCCGGTCGCGGTTGTTGACCGCTTTGAATTTGCTCCCGTCTATGGCCACGACGGCTTGCGCGAGCAAACCGAGTTCTCGACACAGCACGACGAATCGGCGGCAGACATTGCGGATGCCCTTGCCGTTATCGTGGCGGAAGTCGGCAATGGTCTTGAAGTCCGGAGCCAAGCGACCGGTCAACCACATCAACTCAAGATTGCGTTGACATTCGCGCTCCAGGCGCCGGCTGGACTGGATGCGATTGAGATAGCCGTAGATGTAGATCTTCAGCAGTACCGCCGGGTGATAGCTGGGACGGCCAGTTTGCGCTGGCATTGAACCAGCAAACCCGAGATCCGCCAAGTTCAGTTCATTGACGAAGGCGTCAACGATGCGCACCGGGTTGTCTTCGGCTATGAAGTCATTCAGGCACTCGGGCAACAGCGTCGCCTGCTGCCTGTCTTGCCCCTCGATGTAGCGAGACATATTGACTCCCAGAATCAACGTGTCCGCAACTGTAGAGATTCACCTCAAAATTTCAACAAGTTTTCACACAGCCTCAGCCTGCGGCGGACCGCAACTGCGCGCTCAAGGACAAGATCATTGCCTTGGCGCAGCGCCACCGACGCTACGGTGCCGGCATGATCTACCTGAAGCTGCGGCAGGCAGGCGAGCACGTCAACCACAAACGGGTGGAACGGCTGTATGCCCAGGCGGGGTTGCAGGTGAAGAAGCGTCGGCGCAAGAAGATCGCCCTGGCGGACCGTCATCCCCTGCAGCGACCGACGCAAGCCAATCAGGTGTGGTCCATGGACTTCGTATTCGACCGCACGGCCGAGGGGCGCAGCATCAAGAACCTGACGATCGTGGATGACGCAACCCACGAGGCCGTGGCCATCGTGTCAGAGAGGGCGATGGGAGGCAACCAGTTGGTGCAGATCCTGGAGCAGTTGACGACGACCCGAGGCCTACCCAAGGCGATCAGGACGGACAACGGCAAGGAGTTCTGCGGCCGGGCCATGCTGAGCTGGGCGCATGCCAGAGGCGTTCAGCTGTTCCTGATCGAACCTGGTAAGCCGAACCAGAACGCCTACATCGAGTCCTTCAACGGGCGCTTCAGGGATGAGTGCCTGAACGAGCACTGGTTCACCAGCCTGACGCACGCACGTGTGGTCGTTGAAAGCTGGCGTCGGGAGTACAACGAGGAGCGACCCAAGCGATCCCTGGGTGGACTGACGCCTTCTGCATACGCCAAAACGCTGATGCAAAAGCAGTTAAATTAACCCCCGGACTTCAAAGCCAAGTGCTACTGAAAACGGGGGGACGTCGTATTCGCAGACATTGACGCAACGAACCCGGACTATGCCAAGAAGTTGGTGGGCCAGGAGGTGTATGAGCGATTCAGCGACATCGCGGCACTTACACGCGGCGGCCTGCCCACGGAGTACGCTACAGCAGCGGTGAACAACGGGGCGGCCAACATCGCCGGTTCGGCCAACCCCGGTGAACTTCGGAAGTCTGCCTTGAATGAGGCGAAGAGCCTCGTGGGCAACACAGGCTGGCTTCCCGTTTGGGTCTCCGGTAGCAACACCGTGGGCAACACCCCGCAAGTCGCGCAGACGATCACGCGGCGGGCTGCACTGATGTACCAAGCTGGCCTTTACCCGGATGTCAAATCTGCGGTAGCGGCGGTGGCCCGTGATGTCGCTGACCCGAAGGTCTCTACCCTCATCAATGGCACGCGGTACATGAACCACGAGCTGCCCCCTGCCCCCAAGGCGGAGGACACGGCGGAATACTTCACGCGGTTCATCAAAGCAGTTCCCGGTGAGGAGCCCAATGCAAAGCCCTACGGCCTGAGCCAACTCCGCCTGGAGTACAGCCCGGCTACGGGGACATACACGCCAATGCTCGGCGGCTCGGATGGGGTTCCGCTCACCGCAAATGGGCGGGTCATCCAGTACACCAAAGAACGCATCCAGGCGGAGTACCAAAAGATGTACCGTGCCGATGTGGACGAGGCCCTAGAGGCCGCAGCACACAAACAGTTCGTTACCCGAATGAATGCAGAAATCGGGAAGATGCCCGCGTACACGATGGAGCGGTATGACCCGTCCTACTTCAACCAAGGACAGGCGAACCTCTTCAGCCGGGAGACGTGGCAGCGCATTCGAGCGGATGGGAACGCGGAGAAATCGGCGCTGGAAATCATGGACTTGTATCCGACCAAGGCATGGACACGGAGCAAGAGCCGTAAGGCGAAGGCGGAGGGGCAGCAATGAGCGGGTATATCGTTGGTGTCTCCGTGGGTGGAGTGACCACATCAGCCCATGCGCTGGACACAGAGACCGCCCGCGCCTCGCACTTTCTGGCTACCTTGCGTGACCTCTACGGTAGCTATGAAGAGGCCGCACGGCACTTCCCAGATATGCGGCGCACGATGGAGTGGGTGGGCGTGGCGTTGTCTGGCAACACGGAAAAGCACCGCCTACCACCAGACCGCGTTTTCCGTGTGTTGGCAGACCATCCCATCCCGACCGACGAGACTGTGCAGCAATCGCTTTCGCAGGTGCAGCCTCCCCCCTCTGATCGTGAGTTGAGGAAGTACCCGAAGGCCGCACGGATGGTTGCCGCACGGCTGAATCGGTGGCTTGACAAGAACCCTGCATGGGACAGCTACGAAGCGGCCACCGCTGCACTCGGAAGCGGGGAGGGGGGCTCTGCCTCTGCCTCGCTTCCTTGGGACGCCTGAGACCCCCTCCTGACGCAACGCCACGCGGGTGCAATGCCCGCGACATAGACCCTGGCCCCTTCCTCTTCTTGCCCTTGTGGTTCGAGAGGCGGGGCCATGGGTTTTCTTGATCTTGATAACGAAAAAACCATGAACCAAATGAAAACCAATCTGCGGATGCCCCGCATGTTCCTCCACTGGGCCGAGCATGAGGCCCGCATCGGGTGGCTACCGCCGAATCTGCGCGGTGTCTTCGATATGGCCCGTGCCGCGCTCTGGCAAGTGGAAGGCGAACGGATGCCGCTAGATGCCCTCATGCGCCGCCTCAAGGCCACGCCGGGAACGGAGATAGCCCAAGCACTGGACGCCTTGATGGAGCCCTCTGCGGGGCTCCTGGTGGCCGAGGGCGGCCTAGTGTTTGACCTCGTGCAAGTCAGTGAGTGGGCGGACTGTGTAAGGAAGGCCGACATCAACCGGGAGAACGGGAAAAAGGGCGGCAGGCCCTCCGGCAGACCGCAGCCACCTACCGTCACTGGTAATCCTCCTCCCCAGTTCTGATACCCAGCAAGAAACCGACGGGTTTCTCGGTCGCTAACCCATCAACATCAAGAACAACATCGACATCAAGAGCAACATCAAGATGTACCTATAGGTACTCTGGTGCAGTCCTGTTGATGTTCTCTGATGGGAAGAACTTTGAGGGGAGAAATCTTCCCTCCTCCAAATCAAGGCCACCAAGAGCCCATCAACTGATGTACTCCCTTGCTCATCTCGTGGGAGTCCAGTTGCTTCCTCTTGGTTCACCCCATTCACCGCGAAGCGCAGGTGTCTCCAGTGCCTCCGGCACCCCCGGATGCGCCTGTTGGTTACCTATAACGGGTGCCGATTCGTTCCCCCGAAAAATTTAGATGCCTGCCTCCGTGAGGGGTGGCCCACTAATATTTCCATTTTTCAAATGAAGACCTTTGCAAGCAACAGCATCTATAAATGCGAAGTCCCGTACTGCCACGACTACCGGCACGGACTCTCCAACTACTGCCGCAATCACGCGGCCCACAAGCGACGCCACGGGGCCGCCGTTCAGGTTCCCGTTACGGCTCACGAACTGAACCTCTATACCGCCATGGTGGAGGCCAAGTACAAGCGCAACAAGAACAGCAGCGCATGGGTCATCATGCAAGAGCGCTGGGGGGCTATCCGGGACGAAGCTCGCGCCGCCGTGCTCCAATTCCAATTGGACCCGAAGCTACAAAAGTGGGTGGCGCGGTCTCGTGAATCGAATCTCCATCAGTCCTACCACGCGTATGCGAAGCTGGAGGCGGTTGCCGAAACCGTGGAGCCGTGGAAGGTCATCAAGACGGGCCTCGCCATGTTCCTTCTACAAGAACGCAGCCCCCGCCGCTTTGTCTCGGATGCTGCCTTTGACACCCAGCTAGCCCGCCGCGTCCTGCGTCTTGCGCCTGTTCATTCATTGATCTATTGGGACTCCGACGCGGGTCGTAGCAAACAGGTCTATCGCGACGTGGCACCGCGCACCATGCAGTACATCTCGGGGCACCTCAAGCGGGCATTTGGGCAACCCGGTCTATTGCTCGCGCAGACGCTTCGCAAGGAGGCCGAACGGCCCCAGCAGGAAGCCAGGAGGTTGTCCGAGGAGATTGCCGCGATGGTGTGATATTCAAAGCGATGTGGGAGCGTGTCATCGCAAAAGGAACGCTAACCCCAACCCCAGAGGTGTGGCGTGGACCACCAATGCAACCAAAGTCCGGGCACCTCTTGGGTGACGGTCTAGGGTAACGACGAGTAGGCCGAGGGCGGCAAGCACGGAAAAAAGCATTTGATCCTCTGAAGTTTGGATTCATAAATATATGCATCGTGCGTCTCGGCATGTCTCTTCCAACAAGCCCTGGAACTGGTGTTGCATGGGTTCCAGTCTTGTTCTCACTGCATTCGCCTCTAGGGAACCCCGCACGACGTGCATGCAGCTTTGATTTGATGCAAATAAGCCTCTTGCGGTGGCGGCCCCTGTACCTTCCCCTTGGGACAATTTTGCCTCCCCCTGTGGAGGCGCTGGTGCCGCCCAAAACAAACGCCGTCACGAGCATACGCAAGGAGCACATCTATAAGATTTCTCCGGGGGGAGACAAATCTGCCTTCCCTTCGGGTCGCTTGAGATATTGCAGGGCAACTGCTCACGGGCCAGAATGGAACTGTCGCAATACCAAGAGGGCCACCATGAGTGAAGTAAAAACAAAAGCAGTTTCGGCTGAACGTGCTTTGACCCAGAAGTGGGGGGCTACGCTAATGCGTGCCGGATTCACGGCGTTGCCTGACGTGATTTTCAAGTATCAGAAGGCTCTGAATTTGAAGTCACTTGATGTTCTCATCATTCTCCATTTGTCCAGCTTTTGGTGGAGTGCTAGTGACCTCCCGTGGCCGTCTAAAGCGAAGTTGGCTGAAGGGCTGGATGTGGACCCGAGTACCGTTAGACGCAGCATCAAACGCCTAGAGGAACTGGGCTACATCAAGCGCATATATCGCAAGGCAGAAGTTGGCGACAACCAGTCGAACAAATATGACCTCCGAGGTCTAGTGGCCGCCGCCGAGAAATATGCAAAAGAGGAAATCAACCGTAGAGGCGCACGGGCGGCGGAAGACAGGGCGCGAAAGACCACGCCGCGTGCGTTCAAGCTGCTCACCGGTGGGAAGACGGGCAAATAAAGGAAGGGGCAGCTGGAATAGAGAGTTAGGGCGTAACAGCGTAGTTCAACTGGACAGAACGCCGATGTCTAAGTTGCCCAGCGGATGGGCAAAGTCGATAACGAGTGCAACGTGATCGTACATCGGAAAACCTGGGTTCAAGTCCTGGGCGCTGGCCCCCAGTTTTCGGGCGGCATTCCTGCTCACGCCCTCAAGAGCAATCTCTATGTATGGAGGCACTGAGAACGGAGAAAGACTAGGGGAGGTCGCTACCGTACCAAGCGGTTTCCTTGAGCAGTTCCCGCAGTGCCCGCGCCGGATCAGCACCGCAAGCCCGGCACCACTCCACATAGAAAGCAAGGTCCACGTACCTGTCTCCGCGCTCAATCTTCGAGACGTAGGTTTGGTCAACCTTGAGGGCGTCGGCTAGGTCCCTCTGGGTCCTCCCCGCTTTTTCCCGCAGGGACTTCAAGTGCACCTGGATGGCGACATAGCGGGGATGGTGGACTGAGGCAGACGCAGGCATTGCCCGCTATCGTCTAGGCCAAAGTGGATTAGGCCATTTTGGCCTCATAATTTGCCGTGCCACTTGAGGTGACGGGGTGGGCCTGTCACGGGGCGTCGGGGAGTTTTGAGGCTATGAAGAGATGGGGTGCAATCCTTTGGTGTCGCTGATTGCGGGCTGCGCCAGCAGCGGACGAGTGACCAAGATCAACGAAGCCAGGATTGAGGGGGGCCGCGTTATTGCCCTGGATGCGCCGAGCGCTCCATGGGTCATCGAAATTCAGAACAGGCTCAAGCAGAGGGGATTCAAGGTGCTGCGGTGGAGTTCTCGCGCACGGGTCTCCGAGCAAACGTCAGAAACTCGCGTGGAGTCCTACAACCAGTCCGAGGCGCGGTATGTGCTGGTTGTAGATGGCTATGCCAACCTAGATTGGGCGCATCGGTGCTTTGGTGGTGGGTATCAGTTTTCCCACATCAGCACAGACTTGGTGGACACGGCCACGAGCGAGACTATTCTGAACATCAACGGTTCAGGGTATTCCGAGGGCTGCGCTCCGATGAGCGGTACGATCTTTGGGGACATCGCCAAGGCCGTTGATGCGGCTTGGGTGAAGAGGCCGTGACCTGGGCGGACATTGGTCCGCTGTCAAGGAGTCTTAAGCCACAAAGGGTATTGACTCAAGCCGCGTGCGGCGAGACTACCGGCAACCGCAAGAACGGGTAACGGATGGTCTCCACCGCCGGAACTAACTCACCCAGCCGTACCGCGTCATAGACCACATCCCCAACACTCCCCCCGGAATCGTGGCCTGTCACGCGGTCACGCTCTTTCGCGTCAATGCCCGCCTGACGCATCAAGGGGCGGACGGTGTGACGGAAGTAATGGAATGTGGGTTCTATGTTCGCGCTGAAGTCCCGGAACCATCGTCCGAAGTAATCGCTTGGCTTGTCCTTGCGTATCTTCATTGAGGGCCACAGGGAAGCATGCCCGGCCTCTTGAATGGCCTTGGCGTATCCAATGAAGCCCAGGCGGATTAGCTCGCTGTGAATCGGGATGATGCGGTTTCCCGCTTCGGTTTTCGTGCCTGCGCCTTCGGCCTCATTGGTCAACTGGAGGGCCGGAATTGCGCCCGACAAGAGCACATCCGCAGGGCGCATCTTGCATAGCTCCCCCAGGCGTGCACCCGTGTAGAGGCCCATCAATGGAATCCAGTAGGCGGCATCCTGCGCGGCTTGGATGCTCTGCGGGAGAGCGTATTGCGTATGCAGGGGCGTGGAGAACAAACTGACAATCTCCGCCTCCGACATTGCCCGGCGTTTTTCTGTGACCTTGGATGCAAGGTCTAGGCCGCTCCATGGATTGCGTGGAATCCACTCCAAGACATCCGCCGCATGCTCTAGCAAAGCCCGCGTGTAGATGAACATATCGCGTGCAGTCTTTGGTGTTTTCAGATTCGCCAGTAGCCAGGAGCGGTATTCATCGCCCATGGCGCGGGTGACTTCCGGCAGGGTGACGCTGGGGTGTTTCGTCTCGAAACGGCGCACGGCACGCTCTGCGGTTTGGATGGAGTCTTTGGAGCGTGCCGCGCCTTTGTCGCCAAGAGAGACCTTCCATTTATCGAACGCATCCCGCAGGGTCTTCGGGTTCTCTGGTTTCTTGGGTGGAGCCGTGGAGATGACCGGGGTCTCAATCCATTCCCCCGCGTCCCTTCGCGTGGCCTCTTGGTGCGCTGTGCGGTAAGCCCTGAGGCACAGCCGCAGGGCCTCTCGTGCGCCGGGCGTGCTGGGGTCAAAGGCCACCCCTAACCGTGTCGCCAGTTCTTGGGTCAATGGCAGTACGCGGGAGAGGTTGCCAGCGGCCAAGGCCTTTGCTGCATCGCTATCAAGAATGGCATTGAAACGCGACACCTCTGCCACTTCCTCATCCGTCAGGCCCTCCAAGGTTTCCCTATGGTTTTCGCGGGGTTGGCCTTGAGGGGCGGGAGGGAGGCCTGCGCGGAGCCTGCGCCATTCCTTGAGGTCGCGTACCACCAAGGCCACATGCTCCACGTCAGAGCGGAATCTTTCATCTTCGCCCAGCACCTTGGCGCGTACCATGTCCGCCAGCGTTTGCGCAAGCTCTGGCGTGACGGCGGCTATCTTCATGGGGGCCAGCGCGGCCCTCTTGGCTTCAAACTCTGCCAGCCATGCGGCCCGTTTTGCCGTCGCGGCTAGAACGGCCTCTCTACGGTTGCTTGTATCGAGTGCCACGCTAACACGGCCCTTGCCACCGTAGAGCGGGTGAAGGTCCTTGGGGATGATGACGCGAAGATGCCAGCGAGAGCCGCGAAGGTGCAAGCCTTCAACTTGGGCCATGTCCGTTTCCTTGAATTTGGATTGGGGACGTGACACGACCAAGTGATACAGCGAAGTGATACAACAGGCAGGGCGGTAGCCCTTGCGCAGCCTCAAGCTGTTGATTTGCTTGGGCTTTCAAGAATAAGGTGACGGACCTCGACCCCGGCACTGGC
>JARJFC010000084.1 GCA_029310945.1 Leptospira sp. 96542 | reverse complement strand
ATACAATTGCATTAGAAACCGAATTTTTGCTGAATAAAAGAGGATAAAATGAAATTCACCACCACTACCAAACTAACTGTCTTTTTTGTATTTAGTTTATTTTATGTTACCTTAACTTCATCCTATAGCCACGGCCGCGGTTCCATTCCCGCCGATATCCGCTTACCAGACTCCAGGCTCCCGGTCTGCGGCTGCGCGGCGCACGCCGATGGTTTCACGCTTCAAAGCCAGTGCCTGAGCCTGGATGAAGCTCTGGGGTCAGTGCCTTGATTCCAAAGGTTTTTTCGACCCTCTGAATGCTGTCGAGAGCTGCAGTCTGCGCTTCTTTAATTTAATACGATGTGTAATGTTTCACGCATCGCAGCGGCCGCAGAGTTGCCCTCGTAAGCCGTTGATGTGACTAGGTTTTTCGCCTGCGCATCCTCGGGATTCAGCGCGGCAAATCCTGCCGTCAGCAACACCACGGCGGCGGCACCGGACTTGCCCATGCGCGCCAGTGCGGCACGCCAGGCGCTACGGGCCTTGTCTGTCTTGGCCCGCTCTGCGGCCTGGTCTGCCAGAACCATCAAGGGATCGAGCCCGAGGGCTTCAGCCACGCTGGACGCCACGTCGGAATCCAGCGTTATGACCTTCCCGGTCTTGTACTGACTCACGAGTGACCTCGTGATTCCGAGTTCCTGCGCGGCTCGATAGTCGGACTCCCATCCACGGGTCAGCTTGACCCGCTCAATCCACTCTGATGCCTTCATGTGTTGCTCCTTCGCTACGGATGTGAAGATAACTTGACGTTAAGCGCTCTGCAAGAGTTAAGAACTCTGGACGCGTTAAGGACTCTGGACTAAATTTCGACCCGCCAGCCCGGTTCTTTAGACCAAATCCGGTCGTCCTCTTCTTCGTTCGCGCCGGGCTGGCCCCCCTCCTAGGGGGCAAGGGGGCGGCTGGTGGGGGTTACACATGCGAACGTTGCCGATCAACGACCGGGCCGCGATCAAGGCCCAAATACGCGACCAGCTCGCGCCGATCACCAACACCGTGCCGAAGCAATGGCACTTCTGGGACAGCGAACAGACCGCCCGATACAACGCGGCTTGCCGCACGCTGCGGATGTTTGAGACCGAAAGCCTCACGGCCGTCCACGCCGCCGCGCGCTCTATCGTTGACCTTACGGAGCGTCGGCCCGACGAGTTCCCCGCCCTGCAATCGGCGCTGGAGGAACTGGCATGACAAGCACCATCAAACTCCCCGGAGGGGGCGCCATCGTCTGGACGCCGACCGATTCCGGGAAGGTCGTCTTGACCCTGTCCGTTCCCCGTGCCGCTGCCATTGTGTCCGTGACAATCGACGCGCCGACCATGGGCGCGGTGATCTTCGGGGCAGAGATGGCCGTGGAGGCCGTGGAAACGGCCGCAGATCGCCAGCGCGTCCAGTGCGCGGGCGATGCCCTCTGCACCGTGCCCAGCGCGTGCGAGACGCCCACGGCGTGCGGGGTGGCAGGCTGATGCAGCCACCCAGCGACAGGGCGATGGCCGCAGTGCTGGCCGGTGTGCTGGTCTACCTGGCGCTCAGGCATCCAGAAGAAACACTGCCCGCCGTCGCTTCACTTCTTAGGCGGGCCGCTGAACATGGCGGCTCCGCCAAGGAAGCTGATCAACGCAATGATCGTCTTCTCAGCGGTGTCCACGTGATCGAACCAAAGGGCCATTCCCGCAAGCCCCCCCATCGTGACGATGATGAGCGCCAGCAACCAGCCCGTGACGTAGCCGTTATTTCGATTGAAGCGTTCGACCGCTTCAATGATGGCCTTCCCGAGCGGGATAGCGACCTCGGCCCAGATTTGATTATTCGCAACGCTATCACTCGGCGTCGCGGCTGGCTTGGGCGCTTCTTCGCCCGTCTTCGCTGGCTGTTCGTCCATGATGTTCCCTCCACGGCGGACTATACGTGAGCCGTTCCCAGTACGGCCCCGCAGCGGGCGCCAGCGGTGGCCCCGCCCCTCGTCCCGCCACCTTCTTCCCCGCGCGATTCCTCAACCTCGAAGCCGAGGAATTGCGCCTCCTTCTCCACGTCGCCCGCGACCCGGTCCTTACCCAGGTCTACATGCTGATCCGCGCGCATTGCGTGTTCCAGACGGGTGAATTCCTGGGCTCCTACGCGCGTTTGATGGAACTATGCACTCCACCCCAGCCCGAGCGCGGGAAACGCCGCCCAGGGCCGTCCATGTGGGTCCTGAGGAGGTGCGTCGATGACCTCATCGCCATGGGTCTGCTGGAGCGCAACGCGACGACCAACGCGGCCCAGGGCGAGCTTAGATTATTCGTAAAACGACCAGTTAGCGCAGCCACGCCAATATCAAAAGCCCGCAGGTAATGCCGCAGGGTAGAGCGGGTCAGGAATCAAGCAAATACGCGGCCTAGTGCCGCGTTTTGCATTTCAAGTCCCCAGGGTATACCGCAGGGGTATCAGACAGGGGTCAATGTATTACTACGCGCGCGTAGGCTTCGGTTATTCGCTGGTTTGTCCACCGAGTTATCAACAGGCCCCCGCAAGCGGGGGCAGAGCTGACACCCCCGACGCGGGCCTGCGGCTCCGCGTAGCCTGCTTTCAGGGCGCGAGGGGCGTTTTTGGCAATCGGGGAGGGGAGGCCGCGAAATGGCGATAGGGCAGGGAGCCATCAGAACGGCCGCGGAGGCGTTTTTTTCTGCATGGTTGGTATCTCGGGTCATCTGGCGTTTGAAAAATCGCTCAGAAGGCCCATAATCGCGTTACGAAGAAGGGGCGGCCGGACTCACGGAGTCCAGCATGTTCCCGTTCACCCGTTCCGTTCACCTTCGCGGCTACACGTCGCAGCCTCAGCAGACTGCCACCGCGCAGGGCCTGACGCCTCCGCCCCCTCCCGCGCCCAAGGCCTCCCCGGTCAAGAAGAAGGCCAAGCGCAAGACCAACAAGCGCAAGGCGGCTTAACCCATGGCCTCCACCCTGATCGGGCGCACCGCGTGCCCCGAATGCGGGTTCGCGTCCGCCCACGTCAAGCGGTCGGACCCGAAGGGCACGCTCTACCGCTACTGCCCTGGCTGCGGTTCGCAGTACTTCCCGCGAGGCGAGGGCCAGGCGGCCCGCCTCATGGAGAAAACCCGCCTGGTGGACGCGGCCGCGCCCGCCACTACCGCCCCCGCTTCCGCGCCGGGCGCTACCCCTACCACTCCCCAGCCTGCGGCCCCTACCGCTAGCGGTAGCGATACCGCTACCGCGCCTAGCCCGGCTAAGGCTACACCTACCCCCAAACCCAAAAGCAAGCTCGGAGGCCTATGGTCATGAGTCAGCAACCCCAATTTGACGACAGCGCACTCAACGCCCTCAAGGGCATGACGGCCGAGGTGGACGCGGCGAACCCGGACCCGGCGCAGCAGGCCGAGCAGCAGGCCCAGGAAGAGGCCGCACAGACCGAGGAAAACGAGGCCCGTGATTGGGGCCTGCTCATGTACACGGTGGGCGGCTTTGCCATCATGATCGCGCCGGAGCTGAAACCGGTGTACAGCGAAGAGAACTGTATGGCCTGGGGTCGGAGTGCCAATGCCGTCTCCAAGAAGTACGGTTTCTCCGCTTCGCGCTTCGGCCCGGAAATGGCCCTCATCGGCTCCACGGTCGGTTTCGCTCTGCCGACCTTCTTTGCCGTGCGCGCGCGCATCTTGGAGGCCCGCAAGCCCGGCGCGCAAGGCTGGCTGGCCAAGGCAGGGCTTTGGTGGCGTTCGCGCAAGGCGCGCAAGAGCATGGCCGCGCAGGCCCAGCAAGAGCAGGCAGCGGGGCAGGGCGATGGCGGCCAGCAATGAGGCGCGCATCTGGGGCGTGATCGCGGCCAGCGGGTCGGGCAAGGGCGTATGGCTGAAAAACCAACTGCGCCGGCTCAAGCCCGCGCGCCTGGTGATCTGGGACCACAAGTTGGAGTATCAGGAATTCGCCCCGGCCCTGGTCCAGTCGGCGGACGCGCTGCGCATCGCCATGCTCAAGGCCAAGGGCGGCCCTCTGCGTATCCGCTACCGGTGCAAGACCGGGACCGATGAAAAGCAGATGCGCGCGGAGTTTCAGGCCGTGTGCCGCCTGGTGCAGGCGTGGCGCAACTGCATGTTCATCGCGGAGGAACTGTCCAACGTCACGACGCCCTCATGGGCGCCGCCGGCCTGGCGCGAGATGAGCACGGGCGGCCGGCATGAGGGCGTGCACATCGTCGGCGTGGCGCAGAACCCGGCATTGATCGACAAGACGTTTCTATCCAACTGCACCATGGTCCACGTCGGCCGGCTCAACCAGCATTCGCACCGCATGGCCCTGGCCAGAACCATGGATGTGCCCTTGGCCGAGATTGCCGCGCTTGAGAAATTTGAGTGGATCGAACGCGACCTGGAGACCCGCGAGTTGCGAGAAGGCAAAGAAAAGCCACCCACGGCCAGGCCCTGATCGCCCCTACCGCTAGCGCCCCTAGCGGTAGGGGTAGCGGCGGCGCGGCCTATTGCCCGTGCCCGCCTGCCTCGGTTCTCATCGCTTCATCGCTTGGCAATGTCGCCATCTAACCTCACACAGGAGAACGCAGCGATGAAGGACAAACTCATTTTCGCGGGCAGCGTGATCGCGGTCATTGCCGTGGTGACGCTGGTCAACAGCAAGGTGAACATCCCGGTCCTCGGGAAGTTCCTGCCCGGCTACACGCCCAAAGCCACCGCTTAAGGAGCGCGCATGCCGACCGGAAAACTCGACCGCAAGGGCCTGCCGCTCACGAACGTGACGCCGAATGGCCCTGTCACCGGCAACATCACGCCCGGCCGCACCATCGAAACGGTGCGCTACCACCTGCAGGGCACGTCCATGACGCACGCGATGATCCGCGACTTCAAGATGCGCGTGAACAGCAAGCCCATTCAGGAATTCAATGGTGCCGACCTGCTCAAGATCAACGGCTATCGGGGCGAACCGACCGATCCCGCCTTCCTGGAAGTTCAGTTCTGCGATTTCTCGATGATCGACGACTTCGACCGCAGTGTGGGCGCGTTCGACACGTCGGCGTCGGGCGCAGCGAACATCACCGTGGAGTTCGATATCGTCGGCGCGACCGCTCCTGTCATCACGCCGCTGCTCGTCGAATCGGCGTCTCAGCGTGCGCGTACCGGTGAGCCGCAACCGTATGCCGGCCTGATCTCCAAGCTGCTCAAGTACCCCTACAGCATCGCCAACGGCGGCCAGCTTCCCATGGACTTGCCCTTCGGTCCGGGGCGCGGCTCCATCATCAAGCGCGTGCACGTGTTCCACGGCGGCAACATGACCGGTGCCACCGTGAAGGAAGACTCGCTGGTGATCCACGAGAGCACCAAGGCGCGCAATGAACGAGCCCAGGTGAAGGCAGGCCGCGTGCCGCAGCCCAACATGTACACCATCGATTTCGTGCGCGAGGGCTCCATCAAAAACGCCTTCGACACGCGCAACAGCGGCAGCGTCGAATGGCTGTTTGATTTCTCGGGTGCTGACAACGGCACGGTGTACATCGAGTACATCGACCCGCTGGGCAACCTGTAAGGGGCACGCTCATGGATTGGAGCGAAACCCTACAGGGCTGGGGCGGCAAGGCGGTGGATGCATATCTTGCCGGCAACCCCACCAACGTCAGCCAGCCGAACCCGAACGGAACGACCACGAACTACACCGAGGGGCAACCTGCGGGCGGTGGCTTCATGGCCGGTTCTGGCAAATGGCTGCTGATCGGCGGCGGTGTGCTGGTCGGATTGGTCGCGCTGTACTTCGTCGCAAAGGACTGACGCATGGCATCGCTTGGTGACCTGTCGATGGGGCAGGGCAGCTCGATAAGCGGCGGGCAGGCCTCCACCGGACCATTCACCGGTGGGGCCAGCTCGTTCGACTCCAGCGGCTGGAATGTGGCTTTCGGCAGCGGCGGGATCACCAGTTCGGCGAACAAGGACGGCAACAGCAATACCGTTCTCTACGTCGGCCTGGGCGTGATGGTCCTGGTGGCGCTGGTGACCTTGAAACGGGCGCGCTGATGCAGATCCACGTTCAAGCCGTGAGCCCCTTCGAGGCCGCGCCGGAGTTCTCCCAATGCATCGACCCCGATGGTCGAGATACGCCCGATGAAATGGCGCGCGCGGGGAAGTGCTTCAAGGTGAGTGCCTCGGGCTGTGCCGTGTTCATGAGCATCGGAAGTCAGGCCGGGCAAATGTGGTGCTTTGCGGCGGCCGCGCGCCAGGGTAGCCGGGGAATGGCCGACGTCGCCCTGCACTTCCTGGAGCACGCGGCCCGGGTCACTGGGCACGCAACCGCAGGATTCCAGACCGCCCGCATGGGCTTGGTGCGCCGCGCTCAGCGGCGAGGCTGGGAGATCGTCAAGCACATCGGGCGAGACTGGAAAACCGTGGGCTGGGTTCTGGAAAAAAAGGTATGAAGAGATTCAAGCAATCGATGCGAGACGCGGCGGCCTGCGCGCTTCGTTATGTCCTCGCGCTCTGGTCGCGCATCACGCCCGGCCTGCATCCTGAACACGGCTTCGTCTCCTTCTTCGGGGGTAGTTCGAAGTCGAGCCAGACAACCAACAACACCGACAACCGAAACGCGGTGAATGGTGATGGGGGCGTGAGCGGAACGGGCAACACGCTGACCATCAACAAGACCGACAACGGGGCGGTCAGCCGCGCGCTTGACAGCATCGACATTGCCAACGCGAACCAGGGCAAGAGCTTTGAAAGCCTGCTTTCTGCTGGGCTTGAAATGTTCAAAACCGCGACCGCGACGACGCAGGCGAGCAGCAGCGCAGTGGCGAGCGGCCTTGCCAGTGCCTACAGCACCGCGCAAGCGGACAAGGCGGGAAGCCTCGACAACCGAACCATCATCATGCTGGCCGGTATCGCGGCGGCGGTGATCGGGTTTGCTTTCTGGAGCAAGAAAAAATGAGCACCACCGCCGAATTCTCCGACGACGAAAAAAAGGATTTCTACGGTCGCGCGGACTTCTTCCGCCTGCTGGACTGCGATGCCCCGGTGAACCTCACTTTCCTTCGTGGGGGTGCCCAGATCGCCCAGGCCAAGAATGTGACCCAGGGCTACAGCGAGCGCTTTAGTGAGGCGTTCGACCGCGTGCAGATCACGAGTTCTGCCGCGCAGTCCATCCACTTTGTCACTCGCTTTGGTAGCGTGGTCGGCTACGACCGTCCCCCGGTCGGCGATGTGGCAATCACCAACGCGGCGGGGCCGTTTTTGCAGGGGCGCGTAAGTGTCGGCACGGGTTCCGCAGTGCAATTGCGCCCCGCCAATACGCTGCGCCGTCGGCTGCTGGTGCAGAACAACGCGGCGGCGGGCGTGCTGCGGTTGACCGTTGACGGATCTGCTCCGAGCGCAACCGATGGCCTACGGCTGGAGCCTGGGGACTCGCTGGACCTGGATGGCTTCTGCCCAACGGGTGCGGTGCGCGCGATCATGGAATCTGGCGCGGCTTCCTTCGTTGAGTGGTTGGAGGGCTGACGATGCCGATTCACGCATCGCGCGCCGCGCGCCGTGTTCCCGGCACGCTGGATTACTGGCCTGGCAACACGCCGCCACCTGGGGCACTTCGCTGCAATGGCGCGGCGGTGTCACGCACCGTCTACGCCCGGCTGTTCGCGGTGATCGGTACGACATTCGGGGCGGGCGACGGGGTTACTACCTTCAATTTGCCCGACGAGCGTGGCGAGTTCCGGCGGGCATGGGATGACGGCCGTGGTGTAGACACTGGACGCGCTTTGGGCTCATGGCAGAACCATGCGCTTGAAGCGCACACGCACGTTGCGGCGCGCCAAGTTGCCGGCGGCTCAGGATACCCGGGGTTTTCCGGCTCTGGCGACGCAGCCACGGCCGGCAATGTGAGCGCTACTGGCGGCGCTGAAACCCGTCCGCGCAATCTGGCTTATCTCGCAATCATCTGGTACTGACCATGCAAAGCAAACTTGTTCCCCAGCTTGATCTGTTGGGATTCTTCGTAGGCATGTCTACCGCTGACGAGTCGCCACTTGAGCCAGGCGTGTGGCTCATACCCGCCGGGGCCATCGACGTGCCCGCACCTGACGTGCCCGAGGGGCAGCGCGCGCGCTGGCAGGGCGGCGCGTGGGCCTTTGAACCCATCCCGGTGCCCGAGCCTGACCCCGAGCCGGAAATGCCTCCTGTGGTCGATCCGGGCGAATGAATAAGAACCTTGTCGCCGTGACCGTGGGCGCTCTGTGCGCCGTGGCCGCGCTTTACTACCGAGACGAAATCATGACCAAAGCAACCTCCGTCCTCGCCTTGTGGAAGCCACCGGGCCAGTACGCCGGAACCATCGCTGCAACAGAGACGCGCTACGGCATTCCGCGCGATCTGCTCGCGCGCCTGCTGTACCAGGAGAGCCGCTACCGCGTGGACATCATCACGGGCGAACTGCGCTCGCCGGTCGGCGCCACGGGCATCGCTCAATTCATGCCCGCCACGGCCGCCGAGCTGGGCATTGATCCGCTCAACCCCACGCAGAGCATCGACGCTGCGGGCAAGTACCTGCGTTCGCTGTATAGCTCGCTGGGCTCCTGGACCAAGGCCCTCGCGGCCTACAACTGGGGCATCGGCAACGTGCAGCGCAAGGGTCTGGCGGTGGCTCCGCGCGAGACGGTGAACTACTACACGCAGATCCTCGCCGATGTGAACGACTACCATGGGACGGCCATCGCATGAAGTCCAACAAACTCATGATCGCCGCCACGGTCATCACGATCGCCGCAGGCCTCGCCACGCTGGCGGGAACGCCCTGTGTGCTGTGCAAGCTGCGGGAGGTTCTGAAGAAATGAACTTCTCTCTCAAGGGCATCCCCACGCCCTACCTGATCGCGGGCGGTGTCGCCCTGGGCCTGATCGCCTACACCACGATTCGAGGCGCGAAGGGGGTAGGGCAGGACGTGGGCAAAGCAGCCGTCGACCTGGTGGACGGTGTCGTCAGTGGCAGCGTGACGCAGGCCGGCCAGATCGTGGGCATTCCCAAAACCGACATGAGCGAGTGCGAGCGCGCCAAGGCCGAGGGCCGCACCTGGGATGCGTCGTTTGCTTGCTCTGCGGGTGACTTCATCAGCTGGCTGGCGGGGGGCAAATGATGTTCGACCCAATGACGATGCTGGCCGGCCTCTTGCCCCTGGGCGTGGAAGCAGGGCGCTTGGCCCTGCAGTGGCTGGCACCCGACCGCGTGAAGCCCACCAGCTTCGACCAGCTCCTGAGGCTCAAGGAAATCGAGCTGTCGCAGTGGACCGCCATGCAAGGCGGCGATGCGCCCACTTATCCGTGGGTGGCGGCTGTGCGCCAGCTACAGCGCCCGCTCTTCATCGGCGCGGTGCTGTGCGTTTGGCTTTATCAGGCCGCGACAGGGGAGCCGACGGAAACGGTCACGAATATGGCGTCTGCGGCAGGGTTCTACCTGTTCGGAGACCGGACGTTGTTCTACATGAAGGGCCGCGGCAAATGAGCCTTGATCTGAAACACCCTGTCGTCCTGTTGCTCGCGGGACAGATCGTGATGGCCAGCGGCGTCTATGCCGCCATCCGGGCAGATTTGCGGGAAGCGATGGTGACGGCGCAGGTAGCGGCGGCACGGGCTGACCAGGCGCATGCGCGGATTGATCAGATGCTGGAGCGGCCAAGGCGCTGACCTGGGCCTCCAATTCGCTGACTCGGGCCTCGAGCTCGCGCACCTTGCCCGCGAGGTACTGATTCGCCCAATGGGTTTCTGCGAAGGCGTCCTGGAACCCGTGCCCGGTCAGCCAATACAGGGCCTGGATGGCGGCGCTGGGGATGCGGCTGTGGCCTGCCAGCCAGTTGCGCAAGGTCCGTTCCGAGACCTCCAGCACCTTGTGGGCGTGGGCAAAGCCCAGTTCGCGGACGAATTCGGCGAGTTCCTGGGGCGACGTGCCCAGGCGCGGTTTCTTCAATGCAAATGCCATGGTCAGGCCCTCAGTGCCGAGGGCAAAGCCAGGGGAATCGACTGGAACAGGCGGCGGATGAATCCCCCAATCCGGTTGGTCGTATTTGATACGATGTGTATTATGTAAAGTTAAAAATAAGCAACTGAAGTCGATTCAGCGTTTGATGCGGGAGCGGCCCGTTGGGCCCAGCTCCCCACCCCCTAGAGACCTCAGAAGTTAAATCGAAACTTCAGCTTATCCGTGCAAGTGACTGATTTAAAACAAATCAGTCACCCAAGTCAAACCGGTCAGCCCGCTCAGAGACTGGGATGACCATGCTCATGTTCGGCATGGCTGTGCGCATGCCCCCAGACCAGCAGCGCATCGCGTCCTTCCACCAGCAGGTCACAGCAGGCCCCGACCGGCAGCAGCACCTTGG
>JARJFC010000083.1 GCA_029310945.1 Leptospira sp. 96542 | reverse complement strand
CAAAATGATGGTTATCTGGTAGAGACAAATATTGGAACTATTTATTGTCGTTCTCTAGTGGGTGCCGATGGTTCTTCCAGTATTGTTCGGAAATCATTAGGTTTAAAAAGAAATAATAAAGTCTCAAGATTATTAGAAATTCTCACTCCATGCCGACCTGAAGATGAATACTTATTCGATGAAAAGATAGTGAATCTAGATTTTACGCCCTTACCCCGAGGGTTACAGGGTTATTACTGGGATTTTCCTTCCATAGTAAATGGCGAAAAAATGATAAATAGAGGAATTTTTGATAGTAGATCGAATGAAAAAAGAGAAAAGGCAGATTTAAAAATTTTATTAAAGGATGCTCTTTTAGAACGCGGAATTATTTTAGAAAATTTTGAACTACTCGGTCATCCACTCCATTGTTTCCAAAACGATATTCCCATTTCCAAACCCCATGCTTTACTAGTTGGAGATGCTGCTGGAGCTGATCCTTTGTTTGGTGAAGGTATTAGTTTCGCTTTAGGTTATGGCCGTTCGGCGGCCAAAATGCTTGTCCAAACATTTCGTTCGGAAAATTTTAGTTTTAGTAGTTACTCAAATTTTTTACACGAGGAAAAAATATTCCGTCACTTAAGCCTGAGGGCTTCCCTTTCAAAATTTGCATATTCCATCCGATCAACGATTGTATTAAATATAGGTTGGTTTTTGGTATCAATGATTCTCCGTCTATTTCCAAAAGATAACCCCTTCTACATAGGAATGAAAAAAATTCCTTTCAAAAACTGAATCAACACTCTAAATCAAATAATTTTCAGCAATTTTGCGTTAGGTGACACTGAATTTAGAAAATAGAAAGAAGTTGTTAACTCTTGAAACCTATTTGTATCTTTCAAGTTGTAGAAAAAACTTATCGTTAGGAACTAGTCCAATAGGATCAGCAGAAAATACTGGCCGAATACGTTCCAAAAAATACATCTCTACTGCTCCTTTCCCTTTGGCTACGATTCGTCCACGACTTTCACATTGAAACAAGTGATTCACTAATTCATAGGTAGTTTCAGAAATATTGATTTTTCCTGGCTCTCCCGACGATTCCATCCGACTAGCCGTATTCACGGTATCTCCCCAAATATCATAAGAAAATTTCTCAGTTCCAATGACTCCGGCAGTAACAGAGCCTGTGTGTATTCCGATTCTTAACTCCCAAAAAGGAAGACCAAGGGTTTTTTTAATCTCCCCCATTTGCAACATGAACGATCGGAATTCAAGTGCCGCCAAACAGATATCAATTGGATGAGTTTTATTTATAACTGGAAGTCCGCCTGCACACATGTATGCATCGCCAATCGTTTTCAATTTTTCTAAATTATTGTGTTTGCAGATTCCATCAAATTGACTAAAACAACCATCCAATTCTTGAATGAGTTCTGCAGGCGAGAGATTTTCTGATATTTGAGTAAAACCCACAAAGTCAGTGAATAAGACAGAAGCTGATTGGATGTATTGAGGTTTTACCATGTTCGTCTCTTTCAGTTCATTTGCGACAGTGGGCGGTAAAATATTTAATAATAGTTTATCTGTTTTTTCCTTTTCTGATTCGGTACGGTTCTTTTCCTCTTCAATTTCAGAAAATAATTTTGAACTATAAATGATTCCTGCAAGATTTTCACATAAAATTGATATCTGATCAATATCATATTTCGATACATTGAAATCTTCCTCCGAGTTACTAAAATTCAAAACACCGATAGGTTCGCTATTTACAATCAAAGGAATCGAAAGGTAACTTTTTATTTCAGAATTTACGATAACAAATAGTTCTTCTTTGGTTAAATAATTTTGCCATCTAGGATGCATTCCGTTTTTCACATAAAGTGGTTTTCTTTGTTTTAATACTTGGAAACTTCCTCCCTTATTTAAATGAATGGGAATTTGTATATTTCTAATTTTCGTAAGTATATATGCTGAAAGGTGATCTGGCAATTTAGTTACCAAGAGAGAAAGATAATTCTTATTTTTTGAAAAACCGAAAAGTGAAAAATATTGAATTCTGTATTTATCTTTAAGATATTTATGAACTTTCTCCATGATAAACTCAAGATCCAAATTCTCATTGAGACTCTTAATCAATAAATTGAGTTCTTGGATTTCTTTTTTTTGTTTTTCTAATTTTTTGGTTCTTTCAAAAACTTTTATTTCTAACCCAACTTTTAATTCTTCTATTTGTCTATACGCCTGGGCATTGGATATAGCAGACCCAATTTGGTTGCCAACAATCATTAATATTTGTTCGTCGATAGAATCAAAAGCATTCAGCTCAGAACTTTCTATCGCATAAACACCAATCAAATCATCTTTTACAACAAGGGGAATTGCTAGTTGGCTACCGACATTTTGCAATCCAGGAAGTGGAACGATTACTTCTTCCAAATTCATATTTTTTTGAACAGACTGAACGTAAATTTTACGATAACCCATTCCGCTTGAACGCATCATTTTTCTTCTTTTAGCTACAACACCGATGACACCTTGCCCGATGGCAACTCTCGCACCAAGACCCTCCCCAAAATAACCATGACTAGCCGATACAGTTAACATATTATTATCTGAGTCATTCAATAGAATTAGCGAATGCGAAAATCCGAAGTATTCATCCAAACTCTGCATCGCAACTTGAAAGATACGATCCAAATCTAAACTTGTGATAATTTCGTTAGAAAGAATCTGAATTACAGAAAACTCTAATTTTTTTCTTTTCAATTCTCCATTTAACACATCGATCTTTTCTTGCACGGCAAGAATCTCTTCCTTATTTCCTTTTGGATCGCTGATTGCTTCGATTGGTTTCATGTTCAATGACTTTGGGTCTCATCTCCTTTGCGAACACTCAGAACGTTAAAAATATATGCCGCTTCCAAACTAAACACTTCTTCCATTCCGCACGTAGAGGCAATTGCTTCCAATTGCATATCCATCTGATCAAATACTTCACCAGAATTCTCTGAATGAGAAAACTCAACTTCCAAAAACCAAGGACATGAGTTACTAGGATCCATTACTTGAATATGTGCCTTCGGATTCTCTTGTAGATTCTGACTTGTCTTGGAAAAAAATTGATGCGAAATCGCTACTTGGTTTTCATTCACATAAAAAACCTGAGAGATGACTCCTACATTGGGGACTCCATTTTTACTGCAAGTGGCCATAGAAGAAGGAACGATTCCGTTGAGAGAAGGCAATATTTCTTTTGGTAATTTCATGATAATTTTCCTCCTGTGCCTCTTTTAGGTGTTTGTTCATAGACTTCTTGAATTTCCATGATAATACAAACTGAAGGTTCTACTATGAAACGTTTCCAACCATCTGCCAAGTTTGAGCCAAAAAATTGATTCAGAAGATCTCCAATTTTACTATGGAATTGATTGATTAATACCATCTCATCCTTTGTAGTAAGTCTCATTTCCTTAAACTTACCTTTAATTTGACGGGCAAAAAAATTCGTAACATCCGCAATATTCACCGACATTAGTGGATTTTCTTTCAGATCCTTCAAAGGACGCACTGCCATTATTTCTGGAATGTGAATTTTTAATTCAGTATCACCAACATTACCCTGAACATAAAAACTTCTTGTATAAAATGGTACATTCTGTCCGTTTGCAGTTCCCAAAGCAAATACAGAATTTGCATTCATTAGATTTAGAATTTCTTGACTGATCATATTCCTATTGATTGGGCATTAACAAAATTAATTGTCAAATGAGAATTCAATCAATTTACCCCCAGAACAGGGGGTTTTTACAGTAATAATAAACTGCTCAAAACGTTTCGACTTAGGATTGCAATTGAAGCTTCACATAACAATATAGGCTCTAACACTTAAACGATGGAGTTCGCATGAATACTAAAGATGTTGAAATCAAAATAAGCAAAATATCTATTTTTGTTGGAATTTCTATTTTTCTATTATCTTTCACTTGTGCACCTACTTACGAAGAAATCGAAGTAGTTTACAAAGATGAAAATGGCCGTTCTATCACAACAATTTACCACAACCCAGCAAATGGTGAAGGTATTTACTCAGTGACACTCAAAAATTCGGATGGACAATGGATCACATTAAACCAAACTATCGCAGCTTCTGGAGCCCGTTATACAGATAACAAAACTTTAGTTTGGTGGGCAAAAGGCGATGGAGCGTTTATGATGAACCCTGACGGAAAAGGTGATTGGGAAATAACAGGTACATTCAAAGAAGTTATAACGCAAGAAAATCGATAAATTGAAATATTTCACTTAGCTATACTCCCCTATCGCAGAAAACTCTTCTTTAAAAACTCTCTCCCTGCTTCAAGAATTTCTCTAGCTTTCGCTGTGTCTTTCATTGTCCTAGCCATTGTTAGAGTTCCAACAAGCCCTGAATATAAATTAAGTGCCTTAATATGGCATAGATCTTCTGAATCTTCAGGAAATTGTTCGTGGAGAGCTTTTGCAAACAAAGCATAAATGCGATTCATGTATGCTTCATATAAACCTCTGTGCGAGGTTTTACTCCTTTGCATATCACTACTCAAAGAAGTGAATGCACATCCTCCTTCAATATCTTTAAGACTTTTTTCTGAAAGATGATCTTCAATAATTTTTTGCAGCGCAAGAGAACCTTCGTGAGTGAACTGATGAACCAAAGATTCTTCTAATCTCTTTAAGTCATGGCAGACAGCATTTGCAAAAAGATCATCCTTTGATTTGAAGTGGCTGTATAAGGCTCCTCTTGTCAGTCCCATGTAAGTCATAATCTGATCCGTACCTGTGCCACCATGACCACGTTTCTTAAAATAGCTTATTGCTTTGTCCAAAATGACGCGACGTAACTTTTCTTTTTCGCCTTTTTTTGTCTTCATATCTCAATTATTGATTCAAAACTGTATTAAAACAATAAAAAAACTAAGTCTACATGTGTGAATATTTATTTTCAAGTTGATTTTTAATACAGAATTGTATTAAAATATGAAAACAGGAGTAAATATGAACTACCCATTTGAAGTGAATCCTTTTGAATTCAAGGATAAACGCATACTCGTAACTGGTGGAACCAAGGGACAAGGAGCAGCAATTGTTCAAAGATTCGTCCTATCAGGAGCTAAAATTGTAACCACAGCTCGGAACAAAACTAAGGAGATTCCTTACGGTGTGCATTTTATTGAAGCAGATTTGACAACAGTAGAAGGAACTAATTCTGTATCGAAAGAAACGATTACTCTACTCGGAGGAATAGATATAATTGTTCATGTTGCTGGTGGTTCCGATTCGCCAGGTGGTGGATTCATTGCGCAAACAGAAGTAGAATGGAAAAAAGCATTCGATTTGAACTTATTTACCGCTGTTCGTTTAGATCGAAGCCTCGTACCAATAATGTTGGAATTCGGAGCTGGTTCTATCATTCACATTTCGAGTATCCAAAGATCTTTGCCTCTTCATGAATCAACAATTGCCTACGCAGCGGCCAAAGCGGCTCTTACAAACTATAGCAAAAGCCTTTCAAAGGAAATTTCTCCGAAAGGGATTCGAGTGAATGTAGTTTCCCCGGGTTGGGTTTCAACTGACGCATCCAATGCGATGATGGAAAGAATTGCAGCCACGAATAAAATTTCAATAGAACAAGCGGCTCAAACAGTCATGGATGCCCTAGGTGGAATTCCAATCGGAAGACCTGCCAAACCAGCCGAAGTCGCAGAGCTTGTTGCATTTCTTTCTTCTGGCCGTGCCGCTTCAATCACGGGGCAAGAATACGTCATTGATGGTGGAACAATTCCAACCATTTGAGTAACACAATGTATCTATTGTTATTACTCGAGCTAAAACAAAACGAATTAACATATAAAGTAAAGGAATATTATGAAATTAAAACTACCAGTACCGATTGAAACTTATATACAAGCATCCAATGATTCTGATCTAAAAAAAGTATTATCATGTTTTACTGACACGGCAACTGTTTTAGATGAGGGAAAAATTTTAACTGGTCACAATGCAATCGGCAAATGGTTTCGCAAAACTAGATCAAAGTACCAATTCAAATCTAGTCCCATTGCCCTAAAAGGCAAAGATAAAAAGCTGATTCTCACTGCAGAAGTTTCAGGGAACTTTCCAGGCAGCCCAATCACTCTTGACTATCAATTCCAGATTGTTTCGGATTTAATCCAAGATCTTAGAATTGGTTAAAAATTACAATTAAATAGTTTCCTAGGAAATTATTTAATTGACATTAGTTTCCATGTAAACTAATGTCAATTTATGAAAAAAACTCAGACAAAAGAGTTAAGCCAGCTTAAAAAGCACATCGGCTTCTGGATGCGAATCGTTTCCAATCACGTATCCCACTCATTTGCAAGAAAATTAGAAAATAAAGCGGTAACTGTCGCAGAATGGGTTGTCCTTCGCGAAATGCATGAATGCGGAGGGGCGATTGCTCCTAGTTACATTGCAGACTTAACTGGACTTTCAAGAGGAGCCATATCCAAACTAGTGGACCGTTTGTTAGATAAAGGATTTCTCACTCGCAAAGAATCTTCGAATGACCGACGTTATCAAGAAATTGAACTGACAAAAGAAGCGATGATGTTGTTACCAGAATTAGCTTCTTTAGCAGATGAAAACGATATGGAATTTTTCTCCGTCTTAAGTTCGGGAGAAAGGAAAACTTTAATCCAGCTTCTGAAAAAAACCGCCGAATTAAACCAACTTACTAAATTGCCAATTGAATAAAGGAGAAAGATATGAACGCAGAAAAAATCAAGGAAACAATTCACTCATCTCTGAGCGGAAAAATGACATTCCCACAAATTGTAGGGTTACTCATTCAAGAGAATATAGAATCCTATCATGTGGATTTTGTAATGGCAGAAAATAGATACTATTCGATTAACGGAGAAACTCATGTGGAATCTGTACCGCATAAATTTCCTATTGCTGCAAAAGAATTTTCAGCCAGTTCTGTCAGCGATATAATAAAAAAGGTGCAGGCTGGAAAGATCAACTATCAACAGTTTATCGATGAAGTTGCCGCAGCAGGCTGCATTTATTATATCGCCTATTTATCAGGCAAACGTGTTATATATTTTGGTCGTGAGGGTGATTTTCATATCGAACACTTTCCAAAAACCTAATATTATAAAGGAAAAATTCATGGAATTTCGTAACTTACTCATCGGAGGGCTCATTCCTTCCTTTTTACTAGGTTTAGGTACTGTTTTGATGAAATTTAGCATTAAGGCGGGAATGAGTCTTCCTGGTTATTTGGTGATCGTTGGCTTTACAATTTCGATTTATGGAACCATCTTCTGTTATGTATCCGGAAATAATGGATTTCCAATTCATTCGATTTTCTTTGCGATTGTTATGGGGGTATCCTGGGCTACTGCAATTTTCTGTATGAGCTACGGGTTATCTGTATTAAAAATTCCGATTTCAATCATTTCTCCTTTAACAAATACCAATGCTCTAATTGCTGTAATACTAGGTGCCTTGGTATTTGCCGAATGGAAGGATTTGAACATGATTAAAATCCTGATTGGAACCATTTTAATCATTACAGGCGCTACAATTGTTTCTTCTGCACAGACTTAAATATTGAGGTATTTATGATTGATCATATTTTATTAAAAGTAAAAAACATCGAGACTACAAAGCGGCATCCAGAGAAAACATAGATCGTTTCTACGAATTAGCGATTCAATCGGGAGGTATCGATAACGGTGGTCCAGGAATTCGTTCGCACTATCATGAAAATTATTATGCGGCTTTTGTCATTGATCCGGATGGAAATAATATAGAAGCTGTTTGTCATAAAATGTAAGAATCTTTTTTACCGTTTTCCACATTCTATATGTGGAAAATTCGTAAAATATTGTCGCCTTTAATCAGGATCACTTCACAAGATGGACAATCTGTCTCGAATTTTGCACAGCCATCTTGTGTTTTGCGATAATCATCGGAGTCCTTATGAAATGCTTCATTAGTTTCTTACTGGCAACAGTACTAATCAGTTGCTCCTCTACAGTTGAAAAAGTCAAAAATAACAGAGCAGATGGATCATCCTTTCTCATGATTGTAAAAATTATCGATATAGAAAGAATCGATACTTATGATAGGAGAGACTATACCAAATTCCCAATAAATAGCAATTTAGATTTTATTGTTTTAAGTGTTCTAATTCAAAATAGTAGTGAGAAAAAAATTTCGGTTTCTACAAAACCAAAAATCATACTTCCACAAGATCGAGCTGTGGTTTGGGAGGCAGAACGCGTTGAAAACTGTTGTAATTTTTTAGAAACAGTCAAAGCTAATTTAATTCAGCTCCCACAATTATTTTCCGACGACCCATTGTTACTATTCAAAAGTTTTGAAATTGAGCCCAACCAATTGGCACTTAAAACTTTTTATTTTCCCTTCCCACGAAATCAATCACCAGAAGACTTCCTATTCTTAGCCAAATTTTCAAACGATGCATCATATGATGAACTGCTTGTGAATAGTTATTATTATTATTATGACCATCCTAAGTGAATCTTAGGTTTCTTATAGTAGATTAAGTATCGAAGGCCATGTTCCAAACCAAGTATAGTAATAAAGCATATAGATTCCATCCGATAAGCCAGACTCATCAGAAGCGATCACGCAGACGATTGTTATAATTTTTTACAAACAGCAAAAGCAAAATTAATTCAGCACCCACAATTGTTTTCCGAGAAACCTAGCCCAAGAGAGTTTATATTCAAAGCCAAATTAGCATATGATGCACTCTATCAGGAAGTAATCGTAAATGATAATAAAATTCGTTAACGAATGTTTCCGTTTTGCTAGAATTTTTAATTACCTTTTTTCAGATCAAATGCAATTTTATTTACCCTATGAGTAAGGGGAAAAAATGGCACAATCGCAAAAACTCTATCAAATTTTGGAAAAAGCTCATATTGAAACAAAAATCGCAGTTGAAATCCAGGATTGGATCATCGATACTTTGGAGGAAAGTAGGGAAAAGACCATGATCCAAATTGGAGATACAAAATTGCTCCCCATTCAATTGGAGATGCGTACTCGTTTCGATGCAATTGACTCTAAGTTCAATGCAATCGATTCTAAGTTCGAGGCAATGAATTCCCGATTTGATTCCTTAGAAAAACGTATCGACGCTACCAATTTTTCCATTCGCCTTTTGGGTGTACCCATCATCGGAGCAACCATAGGCGGGCTAAGCATGGTGTTTTTAAATATCTACGAAAGACTAATGTAGCAGCTCAGCGTGTTTATCTATGAAAATCGTTATGTTCATCGTTTCTGAAATCAAAGTAATTTTTGTATGAAACCAAGAAACAGCTTTTAGGTGACATTGCACTGTAGAATATACCAAATCTATAAGGAAACCTCACTATTATGTCCAATCCAATCAACATCGAAATTCACAATGTGGTAGAAACCTTTACTCACCTCGGTCCGAATGGAACCGCAATCCCTCTTCCCGTGAATGATTCCTTCTGGGAAAAACTTGCTACGGGTGGATTTGACTCGCTCGGGTCAGGGCGCCTTGTTTCCACGTATGACTTCAAGGCAGATTGGAATAATTGGGAGATGCATCCAGAAGGAGAAGAATTAGTTGTTCTTTTGAGCGGTGCAATGGATTTTGTTTTGGCTGTAGATGATCATGAGAAGGTGGTGGCCTTACAAAATCCTGGCCAGTTTCTGGTAGTCCCACGTGGCATTTGGCATACAGCCAATATTGCCCAAGAAGCACTGGCATTGTTTATCACCCAAGGTGAAAATACACAACACCGTGCCCGATAACGTTTCAATTCAAAAAATTAACATAAAAGCTAGGCCATGCCCCAAACCAAGTATGGTAATAAAGCATATAGATTCCATATAATATCCCGCATAAAATCAGAAAGATGGCTGTTTTACGAAACACCAAAAGATTTCCCATCTCCACTGTAACCTTCAAAACGATTTTTGTCAGTTTATCGATGAAGGAAAACAAAAACCAAAAAAGTAGAAGAACCACTCCCATACCGATCAATGTTACGATGGGTTTTTCGTACATACTGGTTAAACCCAATACCCGAGCATTGATATTTGTTACAACCAAATCAACAGCAAGTATACAAAGTAAACGAAAATAAAAACCTAAAACTCGATGAAAGAAAGTTTGTTTTTGTGAAGAGGACATGGAATAAAATCATAGTTTCGGATTCAAAATAGCAAGTCCGATTTGCAGAAAATCGACAACAAAACTCAACTTTTTGTAATCCTTACAAAACAATAGAAAAAATTTAAAGTTTTGTTTGAATCAATTTGAATACGGAAAAAGAAATCAAACTATAAAACGGAATCAACGCAAGAGTATGCCAAGTGAGTATATGGGTAGAGGTTTCATTTGGGCAAAAAAACGAAATAGCCAATTGAGCCAATATGAAAGGTAAAACATATGTAGAAAATTGAAATAAAAAG
>JARJFC010000082.1 GCA_029310945.1 Leptospira sp. 96542 | reverse complement strand
GGGATTTACTTGCTCGGATTTTTTCAAGAATTCAGCCTTCCATTGTCGTAAGACAAAGTAACTGATTCCTAAAGATTCGGAAACTTCTTTTATAGTAAACGAACCTGATATGGCTCGCTTCACTGCCCGCTCTTTAAACTCGGGAGAGTATTTTCCTCGTCTGCTCATTTGCACCTCTTGCTTTTTATACGCAAAAAAGGTGTCCGTTTTTATGTATTCAGCTACAGATTATCATTGTCGTTGGCAATACCTTCATATCCAAAGTATTGTCCAGTCTTAAATGCCTTTAGCTCATCTAATTGTCTTTGCTTTATTCTTCTTGCATTATCACTATAAGCTGGGCCGGCAACATAAGAAAGTCCTTCAATTTCTTTTTCTAATTCCCTAATATGCTTTTCCATATTTGTTTCCCAACTACCGCCTGAAAAATAATTTCCCACTCTTTCGTAAGTATTTCTAATTCCATTTCCAATAGAATTAACCAAACTTCCTATCGCACCGGTCACACGATCCCAGCCGCTTGCAATATCATCACCAAGTACTCCAAACGCAGCAGCTAAACCACTCAATGCTCCAGCACCCATCTCTCGATTGGCTTCTACGTGAGCATACTTTTCATCATAGGCGGCTTGTTCGGCTCTGGTCAGCGGAAGACCAAGCATTTTTTTTAATTCTGCTTTCTCCAAAGGAGTTTTTCCTTGGGTTTCAAGATCAAACTTATTCAAGGCAGCTCGAGTTTCATTCGTGACGTCTCCGTTGAGCGTTGCCATGTTCATTAGGCGTTCTGCACTGTATTCCAACGACAAACTACTTTGGAATCCTCCCCAGGCATTCCAACCTACACTTCCATTAATACCCGTTATAAAACTATTACCTCGATCTCCTTCTTTATATTTTATATCCACTCCAGCACCTAGCAACGTGTCATAATTTATACCAGTATACAAAGTACTAAAACCTGTTCCTGCATTCCAGCCAACTCCACCAGACATACCTTCCTTACCGTTGGCTGTTTCTCTATCCAACTAAACGAACATTGTGTTCGCTATTATAGTTTTGACGAGACTCAGTATATTTTTTTTAGGAACGTCAGAAGCTCACCATTAAAATTCTTTACTGGGTGGCTTTCCAAAAGCCAAATTGAATAAAAAAAGAAGTTAATAGACAATTGGAAAAGCAAAAAAGAATCCTTTTTTTTAAATATATAAATCGTAGAAATTATAAACCAATTCAATAAAAAAAATAAGTATATCAGGATTAAAAATATTAGCTCTGGATGCAAATGAACCAGATAACCTGATGTCACATTTCTCTTACTTAACATAATCCCTAGGAATCTATATCCATCAAAAATTGAAAAGGAAAGACCTATTAAAGCAAAAAACAATCCTGTAAATTTTAAAAATATCATGTTCTAAATTCGCCAAAATTTTGGATTTTTGCTTTCAATTTCAATTTGCTTTGGCAAGTGAGGATGATAGTATTTTTCTGGTAGATTTAATTGCCCAGTATTTTTATCGAAGAAGTTAGATGGCATCGTATTCTTTTTTACAAGGATATCCCATATCCATTGGACTGAACCATCTAATCTTGTTCTTTCTATTGAACCTTCTATCGGATAATGATTTTCTTGCAACACATGAAAAGGTCCTTTAAGTATTAACATAATTGGCCTATTATCAAATTCTTGAAAACCTTCATGCGCTGGAGAAGTTGAATCCGTTACTATATGTATAACATTTCCTAAATATGATGCTAATTTTGTAAGCTCCGAATCTGATAATGAAAAAACATCTCTCCCTTTTAATAGTTTTTGAGCTTCTTTTAAATTCTCCCTTACAAAGATTTCTGCTTTCTCAATTTCAATTTGTTTATCGCCATCTTTAGGTATATTAGCATGAAGATAAAGGTCACCATCTCCTTGGTATTCATCAATTGTGATTTGCTGATCCTTTAATTTTTCCAAAAGTTCCTCAGGAATTTGTCCTTTCAATATACGATCAATGGCTTTTTGATGCACTGATACAAATGCTCTACCAAATCGATCTTGACTTGACCACATTGGGATAACATCGCCATCGATACCTGCTATTTTTAATTTAATTTGAAATCCTTTAGGACTATTAATATGATGAAGACTTCCGTCAATGTCCACTATAAATGTTCTTTGATCTGTCAATATCTCATCACCAAATTGAAAATTTCCACTAGGATTTTCTTTCGGTTTCGTTATTGAGGAACCATCTAAATAATTGTGTAAGCCATTTCGAAAATTAAAAATATAGGGGCATAAAGAAATGGAAACAAAGAAAGACTCACGAAAGCGAAGAGCCGACGGCGACCGAGAACCAGACTTTCTGGATGAAATGTTACATAAAGTTTACTCAGGCCAGACAGATGATGAGTGTTAGGTCACTCGAATTAAATTTATTCATTCAATTTTGCAATCTGCATGATCTTTGGTCGAGGAAACCTATTCCAGCAGTACGTGCAAATATTTATGAATTGAATCAGCTTTTTGATTTACAATACGGAAATAGGGAATAAATTTTGAAGCGCTTACACAATTTTTGGATAAAGTCCCCAGTCAAGATATTCACTTTGATTTATATATAGGAAAATCGCCATCATAATCAAATTTAATACCAAATTTTTCTAATTCATTCAATGAGCTATCTCGACCTAAAAAATCTTTAAAAAGCTCAGCTGCTTTTGGCGAACAATTTGCTAAAACATTGTCCATCAAAACTTTGATACTACTTCTTATCAAAGTTGATGCATGATTTATCAATATCAGATAACGTATATTTTCTCTGTAGTCCTTTGAAACGTCCTCTATACAATGGAATATCAAAGCGGCTCGTAAGTATCTATCTGACTTTTTGAAGATTGCGAACTCAGCTAGAAAACCGCTAAAACTCAGAAATTTATTTTGTAAATTAGCCGAGAAGTTTACTTTCAATTCGTTTTTTTCACTCTCATTAAAACTCAGAAAGATTTCGGTAAATTTTACTAACTCTTCATATATCTCTTGAGATTTTGGTCGAAATCTAGTGCTAATATTTTCTAAAATACTAATGCTCTCATATACCTTATTTTTCATTTTTTACTCCTCGGTGGCACGATATAATTTCCTTGCCTAGTGTATCCTGCCGCTCTCAGTTGTTTTAATTCTTGGAAAAAACTGTTGTGGGATATTGGACTTTGCCAGAACGAAGATTGGAGATTTTAATATCTGATATCAAATAAAATGTTTTTTTCATCGATTGCTTCCTGAATCCAAGCCTTATTCAGTTTTCCAAGAAGAAATCCGAGAATTAAAAAAGGAAGAAGGTCAATAATCTAAATCAAGTTAGAGGATTGTGTAAGGCGAAGACTGTGTCTGTAAAGACAAAATCAGGCACAATTTAAAAAATCACCCAACCTAACGAACATTGTGTTCGCTATTGTAGTTTTGGCGAGGAGCAAGAAAGCTTAGATTAAAATTATGACTGGCTTACACAATTTTCATACAAAATCCCTTTTGTCGAGATTCAAGTGATTTAATCAAATCCATCTCAAAACACTCCAGGAATTCGTAACATCCTTTTCCTTTCTTTTCTATTTTCTAATTGTTTTCGCTCGCAAGAAATATATGCGCCTACCATAACATTCTCCAATTCATTCGTTCCTGAACTTTCATTCATAACTAATCCCAAGGTTGACAAGATAATATCATTTTCTGCCTTACAAACTTCAGACTCAGATTCATTTGATGAACAATTATAAAGAACAATGCCTAATAAAATAATATTCAAAATTTTAATCTTCATTTTGAAAAACCCATATAAATATATCTTAGCAAAAGAAAGTTTGTTAGTTGTCTTCGTTTTTCTACGTCATTTCCTGCTATCAACATTGCATATTGTAAATATAAAAATATACGAGAATAACCATGGGTAAAGCCAGCGTTAATATCGTTCGATCTTTCTAGCCCACGGGAATCTCTCGATCCCCATTGCATAAGATCCCAACCGCCTCGATTATTGAATTGGTTTAAATGACCTTTTTCATGTAAAATTGTATCTAATGAGGCACCTTCGGGAACAAAAGCAAACTGACCCATTGCAACGCCTTCAGTTTGCCCTCCTCCGAATGTACTGTTATAAATTGAGAAAAATTGAGAATTTTTAACTACTATTCCTCCATTGCTATAATGCATTGTTGGAACAGGTTTCCCCTGTGCAGCTGCTATTGGTATTCCTGCAGTGAAGTCATATAAAGCCCCAATGTAACCAATCCATGAATTTGGATTAGTCATTAATCGCCATGAGAAGGTTGCCGCCTCTCGCATTTTTCTAGGACCTACTTGCTGAAATTCTGCACTCCTTCTGCTTGACTGACCTTTAGAAATTCTATCAACAGTTCCTTGCATTCCTTTTGCGGCTGCAGTTACTCCCCCCATCATATGCTTCAAGATTTGATTGATCATATGCATATAATTGTGCTATTTCCCGAATCATCTGTAAATCGGACCGGGTTCCCTTCTACATACATCATACGATTCATGCCCTGCTCTTTATCTGGAAACACCTGACCATCGTTACTCGCAAACCGCCCCAAAGCCGCATCATAATACCGTGCCTTGTAGTAATACAGTCCACTCTCCTTGTCCTCTTCCTGTCCCGTATATTTGAATTTAGTAATGTCTGGCCCATAGGAATCAGTTCGTAAAATCTCTCCATACGGTTTATAAGTGATATGACTTTTACCACCACGTTCACCGCCAGCAAGCACATTTCCATTCCCATCGGTGATCATGGTGATGCTTCCCAAATGATCGGGGTGGAAAAAATACATTCCTGTCACGCGGGCATTGCCTGAAGTTCCTCCACCACCTCCGCCACCAGTGGTCGGTTCATCACCAACAGAGGGTGTATCAGTGGGAATGCCATTGGCAAGCCCTAATAACCAAATCGGAGTGCCTGTCTCTGCCTCCGCTCCACCAAGTAAGAGCGGAAAACAACCAACCGTATTCGTAAATGAGAATATAACAACGAGTATTGCTGTCCCATATCGGTGGATTTGTTTCTGGATGCGGTTGGCCAATTTTTTTCTTCTGGGCGAGTCCCGAACATAAACAGTATATACAAATATAATCTTGTTTGGCGATCACTATTTTGGCGTTTGTCGGGTCAGGCCGCTCTGGGGTCCGCTTACGCTCACCGCCTGCCTAAGGCAGGCCAAGCCCGCCGTGTCCTTCTCGCATGGCCTGGTTTGGTGGGAAGAGGAATTGGATCCAAAGTAAGGTGACCACGACCACACCCACTCCTAAAAAAAAAGCGATTAAGAAACAAACTTTCTTTTACACTTTAGCTTGCTACCAGTGCCTAACAAATCTCTTCCAAAAAAGAGAAGGATCTCCTATTACTTTGATTCTAAAAACTAATCAAATTCCGACTCAAATTTGCTTAGTTTTGACAGTCCACTCTGATTTTACCACTCGTTTGGATGGACAAAATCACGCATAATCCATATATCATACAACTTAACGAACATTATTTTGGATATTGTAATTTTGGCGAGGTGCACCCTATTAGTATTTTTAGGTATCTCATCGCTCCTCCATGGAGATCAGAAAACACTTATTTGCTTTCTATGATTTTTTGCATCTTCCATGCATGCAAGATAAACAAACAAAATAGAGTTTTGTCTTTCCTGGAATTCTATTTCAGATTCGTCATCCTCCTTTTTTAAACCGCCTAAAACATAAAGAGAGTCATTGCAGATAGCCTTCACTTCCTCCTCTGTCATCTCACAGTGAAGGTAGAATAAAGTTAAAATACAAAGGACAAAAAATTTTATGAATGATAATCTCATGGTATATAGCCCAGATAAATTATAATTGCGAATAAGTTTAAATTATATGGATTTCGATTTGTAGTTGAAATCAAAATCGACATAATTCTCTTCTGCTTATTTGCATTGTATGCAAAAGTCCCTGCCCGCTGATCTGCATCGTTCTCACCGACACCACCACCTCCAAATGGTGATGACCCTAAATTACTTAAATACTTATGTGGACCCCATTCTCTATATTGTTGCAAGTGAGCAGTCTCATGCCTTAAAGTCGCCTCATCAGTTCCTTTTGTTACTGCAAATTGACCGATGGCGATGCCTCCTCCACCGAAAGAAGGCATCAATGGACCACCTTGCACTACATACCCCCCATTGACTTTCTTTAGCTTTGTATCACGGTGCATGAGTTTTCCTGCTGCATAATTCGATAATGCCCACAAAGCACCTATGTAATTTAGCGGATTAAATGCATTATGAATCTTTCCTAAATCGCTTCTCATAAATTCGCTTCCCTTATGCTTCCGTATTTTAAAAAGCGCTTTTTGGCCAGCTATATCCAAAAGTACCCTCCCCATTGGATCACTTGTCTTGGATATAGCATCCGCAAGCGCAAATTTAGCTAGATCCTGTAAAAGATTTTTAGAACTGAAATTTCCAGTAAAGTCCCTAAATAATACCGGGTTCCCTTCTACATACATCATACGATTCATGCCCTGCTCTTTATCTGGAAACACCTGACCATCGTTAATCGCAAACCGTCCCAATGCCGCATCATAATACCGTGCCTTGTAGTAATACAGTCCACTCTCCTTGTCCTCTTCCTGTCCCGTATATTTGAATTTAGTAATGTCAGGTCCATAGGAATCAGTGCGTAAAATCTCACCATACGGTTTATAAGTGATATGACTTTTACCACCACGTTCTCCGCCGGCAAGCACATTTCCATTCCCATCGGTAATCATGGTGATACTTCCCAAATGATCGGGGTGGAATATCTTCTTCTTGGGCGACCCCCGAACATAAACATAATATACAAATATAATATTGTTTGGCGATCACTATTTTGGTGTTTGTCGGGTCAGGCCACTCTGGGGTGCGCTATCGCTTCCGCCTGCCTAAGGCAGGCCAAGCCCTGCGTGTCCTTCTCGCAAAGCCTGGTTGGTGGGAAGGGGAATTTCATTTAAAGTATAGAGAATTGTGTTCGATTACTTAATTTTGGCTTAGGTTCAGACTATTTAATGTCAAAATGAATATCATTTTTTACTGACTTATAACCAAAAACTAGCAAAGGTATCGGCGCACCATAAATATATGGAGGTGGCCTTAAAGAGGCCAAGAAAGTCAATCCCCAAGTTAAAAAAGTTTTAGTCTCATCCGTTTTTCCTGTAGAAATGTTTTCGAATTCTATAATTTTTGGTAGATTTGAAAGCTCAAGAAAGTCGCAATTAAACTCCTTTATACTCCCAGCAGAAAATTGCTCACAATTACGTGCCTTGCCAAAATTTATTCTTAGCCCAGAATACTCATTTATCCAAAACGGTCGAAAAGTTTGATAATAAACAAATAAGTTTATGCAATAACGACCCTTATCTAGTGTTATCTTAATATCTTTATTTTCATATTCTAATTTTGATTGAAAAATAGTATCATTGCACTCAAAAGTAGAATCAACATTCTTCTTTACATCCTGAATAGAAATCTCAAACTTAACTGGGAGATTTTTGAAATTACTGAATTTAAATACTAATTCTTGCTTATCCTCCGACTTAAAAGTAGCAAATTCACCAACTGACGCGTGTTTAGCTTTGCCTGATTTCCAAAACATGCAATTGGTAAATACAAATATTAAAATAATATATCTTTTCATTATGTTCAATCTATATTGATCCGTCCCCAGAACTTCTAGCTTTCGAACCGATGTAAGTCGCTGCATCAACTAAAAATGTAGTCACACCAAGTTTACTTAAGTAAAAAATCATCCACTCTCTCGATACTCAATGAAATCTCGCAAAATGGATAATCCCCAAATGAATGACTAATTGGATAACTGAGAATTAATATTGAATTTACTAAAGTGTTTACTATCCCGTTTGTATTAAAATAAAAAATAGACTTTTGCTTCGACTGCAATTTTATATATAAATCCTTTGGATAAATATCTAACTCTTGCAATTCTTTACCTGTTATGTTCATTCTAAATGTTGCTTTACATTCAAAGGGTATCCTTTTCTGTTTAATAATTTCAAGCTTTTGACTTTCATCAATAATATCAGACTTTGAGATACTAACTACAAATCCATTACCTGAACCATACTTTATATTATCAACAGAAGTAATTTTCCAGCCATAGCTTTCATCGCTACGAATCTCACTTGGCAAAACAAATTTATAATCATTACCAACTTTAGATTCCGTATTTGAAATACATGACCATAATCCGATATAGAAGAAGAAAATTAGACGATAGCGTTTACTTTCTTTTTTCATTAAAATAAGCAATGATTGCAAGCACTACGTCACACTCTATACATCCGACTGTAATTAAAATTGCTGTCATGTATAACTCTGCCTCCTCAGGATTTGCCTTAGCAACATTTCCTCCAAGTTTTAATTGAGTCTCACCACACTTAATATTGAGACCTCCGTCGGATCCTCCCAATGGACAATTGGATAAAAGCTCATCAAAGGTGCCTTTGATTTTTTCCGCTGAAAAATTTATTTTAAAATCTTTATTAAATATTTTAAATTTCACAACTGGAGTAATTTTAGGAATATTCAATTTCTTTGTAATGCTTCCAGAACTAAATCGCCCATTCATCTTACTACCAAAATCCTTCCCCATAGCATGGCCAATGATCCGATTTAACATATGGATATGTTTGTTGTTCCCACTCGGATCAACAAAAGCAACCGGGTTCCCTTCCACATACATCATCCGATTTAAACCTTGTATGTTATCTGGCATAGCGACACCATCGTTACTTGCAAACCGTCCCAAAGCCGCATCATAATACCGTGCCTTGTAGTAATACAGTCCACTCTCCCGATCCTCTTCCTGTCCCGTATATTTGAATTTAGTAATGTCAGGTCCATAGGAATCAGTGCGTAAAATCTCACCATACGGTTTATAAGTGATATGACTTTTACCACCACGTTCACCGCCAGCAAGCACATTTCCATTCCCATCGGTGATCATGGTGATGCTTCCCAAATGATCGGGGTGGAAAAAATACATCCCTGTCACCCGGGCATTGCCTCCCGAGTTTCCTCCTCCACCGCCGCCCCCAGTGGTCGGTTCATCACCAACAGAGGGTGTGTCTGTGGGAATGCCATTGGCAAGCCCAAGTAACCAAATCGGAGTGCCTGTCTCTCCCTCCGCCCACCAAGTAAGAGCGGAAAACAACCAACTGTATTCGTAAATGAGAATATTACAACGAGTATTGCTGTTCCATAACGGTGGGTTTGATTCTGGATGCGACCTACTAGATTTGGAAATAGGGAAACACCGAACACACTCAGCGTTTGCGGTTCTAAATTACCATAACTTGGATCATTCTTTGTCTCACCCCTCGTCCGATACACCAATACAAACAAAAATCCAAGAAGGAGGATCCAAGGAAGAGCACGGTAACCTTCACGAAGTTTCCCATCTACATAAATATTTGTATTTTCTAAGAAACTAATAAACGCAAAACCTACCCGGTTCTTCCAATAGGTATCACAAGCAACCGTTACATCCTGACAAAATGGATTCGTAAAGATGTTGTCCGAAGCAGAAGCCATCTGGTTTACAAGGATCGCATCTCCACGGCTGTACTGGGCTACCATATCCCCCTCCACTCCGATCACATACATCGTATGTTTCTCTTGTTCGCCGGGTGTCCTATGAATCTCATAATAATTTCCAAAACTATACGTTGTGGTATTCGAATTCTGTAACGCCTTTTTGATCCGCATCCCTGAATGGTCATATGTGTATTCGAATTTGTCGCCACCGCTTGTATCGATACGTTTTAACTTATTTTGGGCATTGTAGTGGAGGGTGTCGCCATTGCGACCTACCATATTCCCCATCGCATCATACGAATAACCAACCATCCCTGTGTTTGCACTATTCACCCGTGTAACAGCATGGATATGGTTGCCGTTCTCGTAAGAATAGCTGAACGCTCCCTTTGTTAACAAATTCCCATTGCGGTGGTAGTTATAATTTTCTTCACCATACTTACCAATTGCTTTCGTCACTCGGCTCAAATGGTCATACTCAAAACTTTGGTTTCTCGACTCGTTCATTAGGTCGGTGATGGAGGAGATGTTGCCTCGTTTATCATAATCATACTTTATACTTTGTTCCACACTGCTGTCTTTGAGGTAGGTCACAAGGCTTTGTGGACGCATACGCAGTGGGTCATAACCAATCTTTGTGACAATCCCATTTCCAGTTTTACGTTCCACAAAGTATTTTCCATTTTCTAGTTTTGGGCCTTCATAACTTACCACTGTATGGTTTGTGCTATTCCCATCATGCGAATCCATCGTTAAAAATGCAAGTTGACCCGTTCCTGTATAATGATTACGAACCAATGTCCCTTCGGGGTAGGTTATGGTTTTCCTTCTGGGCGAGTCCCGAACAAAAACATAATATACAAACATAAACATGTTTGGCGATCAATATTTTAGTGTTTGACGGGTCAGGCCTCTCTGGGGTGCGCTTACGCTCCCGCCTGCCTAAGGCAGGCCAAGCCCGACGTGTCCTTCTCGCAAGGGTCTGGTTTGTGGCGAGAGGAATACAGTCAAACGCGACGATACCTTAAACTAAATATGATTCTACTAGCCTGATTACGTTTTAGCGGACACTTTTTTAATTCATTTTTAATTCAAATTTCTCAGGACTCACATAACCTAGAAAAGAATGCGATCTCTGTCGATTATAAAATAGTTCAATGTAATCAAAGAGA
>JARJFC010000081.1 GCA_029310945.1 Leptospira sp. 96542 | reverse complement strand
GCCATTAAAAGAGCAAATGCTATACAGCATGGATCGACGAGCGAAACTCTCTGGATTGCGTCAGGTGGTGCCCATACAGAAAACTTATTGCCAGATGCTGGTCTTTTCAGGCGTGGGATCTTTTTTGGGCGCAGATCGACACTGTCGAGATCGAGCGTTACCTCGGCTGAGACCCGTGCCCAAGTGCGTCCCCGCCGATGCCACCGGGGATGCAGAAGTGCGGCTTTCCGGAAATTTCAAGGGTTAGTACTGATCTTGCGGGCATGGGCAGGTCTGAATTTAATCGTTATATTCGTATTAACAAATATAAGGAACCATAGGGTGAAACCTAACGATCCCATCCAGCCCGGCGGACGCCTTCGGAAAGCGCCGGAGAACTTCATCAGCCCCGAAGGTGTCGCGCAGGTCATGCGCGAGGCCAAGGAGGGGCGGCGCGACTTCGTGCGTGGCGCCTTTGCAGCGGCCCTGGCTGGCGTGGCCGCGCCCGTGGCCCTGGCGCAGAGCGCCACCGCCGGTGATCCCGCCATCCTGGAACTACCGCCCCACAGCACCGGCCTGGGCCAGGCGGTGGTGACCGATGGTTATGGCAAGCCTTCGCAGTACGAGCGCAATGTGCAGCGGCGCCAAAGCCCGGGCCTGACCCAGACCGCGCAGGCCTCCGTGTCCTTCGCGCCCCTGCAAAGCCTGTTCGGCATCGTCACGCCCAGTGGCCTGCATTTCGAGCGCCATCACCAGGGCTGGTGGGACATCGATCCGTCCAAGCACCGCCTGATGCTCAACGGCTCGGACGAGAAGATGCTCAAAAAGCCCATGGTCTTCACCATGGACGAGATCATGCGCCTGCCCTCGGTGAGCCGCTTCCACTTCATCGAGTGCGGCGCGAACACCGGCATGGAATGGGGCAACGTGGCCGTGCCCACCTGCCAGTACACCCACGGCATGCTCAGCTGCAGTGAGTTCACGGGTGTGCCGCTCAAGGTGCTGCTCGACATGGCGGGCGCGGACTACAAGCGCGGCCGTTACGTGCTGGCCGAGGGGGCCGATGGTTCCAGCATGACCCGCACCATCCCCATGGAGCTGATCGAAAGCGGCGAGGTGCTCGTGGCCTACGGCCAGAACGGCGAGATGCTGCGACCCGAACAGGGCTACCCCTTGCGCCTGGTGGTGCCCGGCGTGCAAGGCGTGAGCTGGGTCAAGTACCTGCGTCGCATCGAGGTCGGCGATCAGCCTTATGGCGCCAAGGACGAGGCGGTGCATTACGTGGACCTGATGCCCGACGGTCGCCACCGCCAGTACAGCAGCACGCAGGAATGCAAGAGCGTCGTCACCACGCCCTCGGGCGGGCAGGTGCTGCTCGACCAAGGCTATTACCAGATCAGTGGCCTGGCCTGGTCGGGCCGCGGCAAGGTCAGCCGTGTCGACGTCTCGGTGGACGGCGGGCGCAACTGGAAGACGGCGCGCCTGCAGGAACCGGTGATGAGCAAATGCCTGACGCGCTTCAGCATCGACTGGGTGTGGGACGGCAAACCCGCCCTGGTCCAGAGCCGCGCCATGGACGAGACGGGCTATGTGCAGCCCAACTACCGGCAACTGCGTGCCGTGCGTGGCACGCGATCGATCTATCACAACAATGCGATCCAGACCTGGCTCGTGCAGGAGAGCGGGGAGGTGAAGAATGTCCAGCTGTCGTGATCTTGCCCGCTTGCTCGTGGCGTTGGCCTTCGGAGCGGGCAGCGGCTTGGCCCTCGCGCAGGCGAACTACCCCGGCCTGGGCCGGACTGCGACGCCGCAAGAAGTGCGCGCCTGGGACATCGATGTGCGCCCTGATTTCAAGGGCCTGCCCAAGGGCGCCGGCTCGGTCAGCCAAGGTCAGGATGTGTGGGAGGCCAAGTGCGCGTCCTGCCATGGTGTCTTTGGCGAGAGTAACCAGGTCTTCAATCCCCTGGTCGGTGGCACGAATGCCCAGGACGTCGAACGCGGGCGCGTCGCCCGCCTGACCGACACCGGTTTTCCTGGTCGGACGACTCTGATGAAGGTGCCCACGGTGTCCACGCTGTGGGACTACATCAACCGGGCCATGCCCTGGAACGCACCGAAGACGCTGAAGACCGACGAGGTCTATGCGCTGACCGCGTTCCTGCTCAACCTGGGCGATGTGGTGCCTGCCGACTTCGTGCTGTCCGACGCCAACATCGCCGAAGTGCAAAAGCGCATGCCCAACCGCGATGGCATGACCACCGACCATGGTCTCTGGCCCGGCCGGGGCCTGGGCAATGGTGGCGTGCCGGATGTGAAGGCCGTGGCCTGCATGAAGGACTGCGTGGCCGAACCCAAGGTGACATCGCTGCTGCCCGATTTCGCGCGCAACAACCATGGCAACCTCGCCGAGCAGCAGCGTGGCATAGGCCCGCAGCGTGGCGCCGACACCTCGCAAGCGGCCGGCGGTGCGTCGGCGACCACGACGACCAAGCCCGTGGTCCAGGCCGCGACGGTGGCGCAGGCCTCCGCGCCCGTCCCACCCAAGCCGACTGCCGCCGCGAAGCCAGGCCTGTCATCCGGTGCCCCGTCCGGCGCGCAGGCCTTGGCCCTGGCGCAGAAATACAGCTGCACGGCCTGCCACGGCATGGACAACAAGATCGTCGGCCCCAGCTTCAAGGACGTCGCGGCCAAGCACGCCAAGCGTCCCGACGCCAAGGCCTATCTGGCAGGCAGGATCCGAGCCGGAGGTCAGGGCATGTGGGGGCCGATACCGATGCCTGCCCAGTCCTTGCCGGAAGCCGATCTCCAGGTGATCGCTGCGTGGCTGGCCGCCGGCGCGCCCAAGTGAGGTCAGGGTATCCACCCGTGAGACTCAAATCTCACTAAATTAACATATACGAATAAAGGAGTGAAACGATGCTGACACGCAGAGAAGCCATCACCCGTTCCGCAGCGCTGGCCGCGCTGATGGGCGGTGCCGGTCTGTTGCCCCAGGCGGCGCAGGCGGCCTGGGAAAAGGGCGCTTTCGAGGCCAAGAACCTGGCCGAGGTGCTCAAGGCCCTGGGCGCCGGTGCCCCGGCCGAAAACGCGGAGGTCACGCTGACCGCCCCGGACATCGCCGAGAACGGCGCCGTGGTGCCGGTGGGCATCGCGACCAACCTGGCCGGCGTCAAGCGCATGCTGGTGCTGGTCGAGAAGAATCCCAACCTGCTGTCCGCGATCTATGAGGTCAGCCCGAGTGTCGAGGCCAGCTTCTCGACGCGCGTGAAGATGGGTCAGTCTTCCGACGTCTACGCCGTCGCGCTGATGGCCGATGGCCGCACGCTGTACGCGCGCAAGGAAGTCAAGGTCACGCTGGGCGGCTGCGGCGGCTGAAGCGGTTCAACACACACAGGAGAAGCATCCATGGCAGACCCGATGCGCATACGCGCCCAGATGGCCGGTGACAAGGCCACCATCCGCGTTCTGATGAGTCACGAAATGGAAACCGGCCTGCGCAAGGACGCGGCCGGCCAGACCATCCCCGCCTGGTTCATCCAGAACGTGACCGCGGCCCTCAATGGCAAGGCGGTGTTCGCCGCCCAGTGGGGACCATCCGTCTCGAAGAACCCTTTCCTGCAGTTCAACCTCAAGGGTGCCAAGTCCGGTGACAAGGTCGCCGTGACCTGGGTCGACAACCGGGGCGACTCCCGCACCGACGAAGCGACGGTTTCCTGAGCCAGCAAGCAGGCGGGACAAAGCGCGGGCGGCACTGTGCCGCGCCATCACCAAGGAGAGACGAGAACATGAACTGCAATCGATCCGTGGCGCGGGCGGTGCTGGCGCTGGTCGCCATCGCCCTGCCGTTTGCCGCGGCGGCGCAAAAGAGCACCGCCGACGGCATCGCCGAGTACCGCAAGATGCTGGAGGACGGCAACCCGGCCGAACTTTTCGAAGCCAAGGGCGAAGACCTCTGGAAGACCCGCCGGGGCCCGAAGCAGGCCACGCTGGAGCGATGCGACCTGGGCCTGGGCCCGGGCGTGGTCCAGGGCGCCTGGGTCCAGCTGCCGCGTTTCTTCGCCGACACCGGGCGGGTGCAGGATCTGGAGTCGCGCCTGCTGACCTGCATGGAGACCCTGCAGGGCTTCAACGCCGCCGAGATCGCCAAGACGCCCTTCGACAAGGGCGAGCAGGCCAATGTGACGGCCCTCGCGGCCTGGGTGTCGTCCCAGTCGCGCGGCATGAAGATGGCCTTGCCGCAGGGGCACGCCGAGGAGCGTCGTTTCTACGAGCTGGGCAAGCGTGCCTTTTACTTCCGGGGCGGTCCGATGGACTTCTCCTGCGCGAGCTGCCATGGCGAGGATGGCCGACGCATCCGCCTGCAGGACCTGCCCAACCTCACCAAGAACCCGGGTGACGGCGTCGGCTTCGCGGCCTGGCCCGCCTACCGCGTGTCCAGTGGTGAACTCTGGACCATGCAGCGGCGCCTGAACGACTGCTTCCGGCAGCAGCGCTTCCCCTACCCGGGCTTTGGCTCCGAGGCGACGATCGCGCTCGGCGTGTACATGGGCGTGAACGCCAAGGGCGCGGAATCCATCGCGCCCGCCATCAAGCGTTGAAGCAGGAGGAACCATGACGTTGCAAAGTACCCTGCGCCTGGCTTCCCTGGTCGTGCTGTGCGCCGGCTGCGCCGGCATGCCGGCCTCGGGCGAGTTGGATCGGCAAGCCTTGGCGATGATGAACGGATCATTCAGCGAGCGGGGCATCGCCACGATGGACCGCCTCGCTCAGGACCCGGGGCAGCAGGCCTGTTCCGCGGCCGAGCCGCCCCCGGAGGCGGTGGCCCGGCAGATCGAAGCCCAGGCGCTGGCCACCATCCGCTGGCCCGAGGGCAAGCGTTACCTCGGCGACTGGCGCGCCGGCGAACGCCTGGCCCAGAACGGCCGCGGCATGACCTGGACCGACAAGAGCGTGGACCCGATGTCCAACGGCGGCTCCTGCTACAACTGCCACCAGATCGACAAGAAGGAAATCTCCTTCGGCACCATTGGCCCGAGCCTGTGGAATTACGGCAAGCTGCGCGGCGTGAGCGACCCGGCCGATCCGGCCTCGGAGGCCATCGTGCAGTACACCTGGGGCAAGCTGTGGAACAGCAAGGCCTACCTGGCCTGCTCCAACATGCCACGCTTCGGGCACAACAAGCTGCTCAACGAAGATCAGATTCGCGACCTGATGGCGCTGCTGCTGGACCCGAAGTCGCCGGTCAACCAGTAAACCTACTCACTTCTTCCCCGTTTTCCGTACCCGCACGCCACCATGTCCCTATCCAGGCGCGATTTCCTCCAGGTGCTGGCGGCCGCTTCCGCGGCCGGCTTGAGCCTGGGCCGCCACGCCGAGGCCGACGCGGCCGTCGCCGAGCAGGCGCTCTACGACCTGCCGCGTTTCGGCAACGTGTCCCTGTTGCACATGACCGACTGCCATGCGCAGCTCAAGCCGGTCTATTTCCGCGAGCCCAGCGTCAACCTGGGCTTGGGCACGATGAGCGGGCAATTGCCGCACCTCGTTGGCGAGTCCTTGCTGAAGGCCGCGGGCATCCCCGCAGGCTCGGCGGCCGCGCACGCCTACACCTACCTGGACTTCGAGACCGCGGCGCGGCGCTACGGCCGGGTCGGCGGTTTCGCGCACCTCGCCACCCTGGTCAAGCGCATGAAGGCCAGCCGCCCCGGCGCGCTGCTGCTCGACGGCGGCGATACCTGGCAGGGTTCGGCCACGTCCTTGTGGACCAAGGCCCAGGACATGGTCGACGCCTGCAAGCTGCTGGGCGTGGACGTGATGACGGGCCACTGGGAATTCACCTACGGCATGGAGCGCGTCAAGGAGATCGTCGAGAAGGACTTCGCCGGCAAGGTCGATTTCGTCGCACAGAACATCAAGACCGCGGACTTCGGCGACCCGGTCTTCAAGCCCTATGTGATCCGCGAGATCAACGGCGTGCCGGTCGCCATCGTCGGCCAGGCCTTTCCCTACACACCCATCGCCAACCCGCGCTACATGGTGGCCGACTGGAGCTTCGGCATCCAGGACGAGAACATGCAAGCCGTGGTGGACGAGGCGCGCGCCAAGGGCGCGCAGCTGGTGGTCGTCGTGTCGCACAACGGCATGGACGTGGACCTGAAGATGGCCTCGCGCGTGCGCGGCATCGACGCCATCTTCGGCGGCCACACGCACGACGGCGTGCCGGTCGCCGTGCCGGTGCGCAACGCGGGTGGCGTGACCCTGGTCACCAACGCGGGCAGCAATGGCAAGTTCCTCGGCGTGATGGATTTCGACGTCAAGGGCGGCAAGCTGGTGGACTTCCGTTACCGCCTGTTGCCGGTCTTCGCCAACCAGCTGCGTGCCGACCCCGAGATGGAGGCGCTGATCAGCAAGATCCGCGCGCCCTACGAAGCCCGCCTATCGGAAACCCTGGCCGTCACCGACGGCCTGCTGTTCCGGCGCGGCAACTTCAACGGCAGCTGGGACCAGCTCATCTGCGACGCGCTGATGGACGTGCAGGGCGCCGATATCGCCTTCTCGCCCGGCTTCCGCTGGGGCACCAGCCTGCTGCCGGGCGACCCGATCACGCGCGAACTGATGATGGACCAGCTCGCCATCACCTACCCCTACGCCACGCTGACCGAGATGAGCGGCGAAACCATCAAGACCATTCTTGAGGACGTGGCCGACAACCTCTTCAACCCCGACCCGTATTACCAGCAGGGCGGCGACATGGTGCGCGTGGGTGGCTTGAGCTACAGCATGGCGCCGGGCGCGACGATGGGCAGCCGCATCGGCGACATGCGCCTGGGCGGACGGCCCATCGAGGCCGGCAAGCGCTACAAGGTGGCGGGCTGGGCGCCCGTGGCGGAAGACGCGAAGAACCAGCCCGGCGTCAAGCCGGTCTGGGAGCATGTCGAGACCTGGCTCAAGTCGCGGCCGGGTCGCCGCATCCCATCGCGCAAGATCAACACGCCCACGCTGCGCGGCATCACGAGCAACCCGGGTATGGTGGCGGGATGAACATGAAATCCTGGCACACCCGCGCCTTTTTTGCCACGCTGCTCGCGGCGGCCCTTGCGCCCCTGGGCGCAAGCGCGGCCACATCGACCATAGCGGCCACTGCGGTCGCACCCACGGCACCGACCACCTTCCAGCTCAAGCAACTCACGCCGGAGGCCGCGCTGCTTGCCGCGCAAGCCGCGCTGGCCGCCTGCCGCAAGGCGGGCTACCAGGTGGCCGTGGCCGTGGTGGACCGTGCGGGCGTAACGCAGGTGCTGCTGCGCGACCGCCTGGCCGGTCCGCACACGGTGGAGGTCGCGCCGCGCAAGGCCTGGACCGCCGCCAGCCTCAAGATTCCCACCACTGCCTTCGCCAACGAAACCCAGGCCGGCAAGCCTCTGTCGGGCTTGCGTGCACTGCCGCAGTTCATGGCAGTGGGCGGCGGCCTGCCCATCGAAGGTGGGGGCAACCTCTTCGGCGGCATCGGCGTCTCGGGTGCTCCGGGCGGGGATGCTGACGAGGCTTGCGCTGCCGCCGGTGTGCGCGCCATTTCAGACGAACTGGAGTTCTGAGGCCATGAACCTGAAATCCCTCTTGCTCGCCGCCGGGCTCGCCTTGGCCACCCTCGGCGCCAGCGCCCAGGACAAGGTGGTCTACCACTTCGACAACGCGGCCACGCAGGGCCTCAAGGGCCTGCGCAATATCCGCAACCAGCTCGACACCGAACCCACGACCCAGATCATTGCCGTCGCCCATGCCGAAGGCATCGACCTGCTGATGGAAGACGCCAAGTCGCCCAACGGCACCGAGTACGCGCCTTTGATCTCCGCGCTGCGCGCGCGGGGCGTGCTCTTCGAGGTCTGCGAGATCACGCTCAAGAACCGGGGCCTCAAGAAGGACGCCTTCATCCAGGAGGCCGACTTCACGTTGTCCGGCGTGGTGCGCATCACCAAGCTGCAGGCCCAGGGCTATTCCTACCTGAAACCCTGAGCGGGACCGCGGCGCACATCCCTCAAGCGCGTTGAATGGCCATGCTGGAAGCCTTGGTGGACCGTCTGGGCGAAGGGGGCACGCTGGCCCTGGGCGGGGCCGTCATCGGTGTGCTGTTCGGCTTCGCCGCGCAACGCTCGCGTTTCTGCCTGCGCTCGGCCGTCATCGAATTCGCGCGCAATCTGCTGGGCGGCAAGCTCACGGTCTGGCTCTTTGCCTTCGCGACCGCCGTCGGCGCGACCCAGGCATTGGCCTGGGCCGGCTGGCTGGACACGGGCAACGCACGCCAGATCGCCGCGCGCGGCACGCTCTCGGGCGCGACCCTCGGCGGCCTGCTGTTCGGCATGGGCATGGTCCTCGCGCGCGGTTGCGCCAGCCGCCTGCTGGTGCTGGCGGCCCAGGGCAATCTGCGTTCCCTGGTCACGGGGCTGATCTTCGCGGTGACCGCGCAGTCCGCGCTCACCGGTGCGCTCGCGCCCCTGCGCGAAACCCTCTCGGCCTGGTGGACCATCGAAGGCGGTGCGTCGCGTGACCTGCTCGCGCGCAGCGGTGTCGGCCATGGTGGTGCGCTGCTGTTCGCCCTGGTCTGGCTGGGCGCCGCCATCTACTGGGCACGACGCCAGCGCGTGCCGGTCTGGGGCTGGGCCGGCGCCATCGGCGTGGGTCTGGCGGTCGCGGCGGCCTGGTGGTTCACCTATGCCATCTCGCGCATCGCTTTCGACCCGCATCCCATCCAGTCGCTCAGCTTCACCGGCCCCTCGGCCGAGGTGCTGACCCGCGTGCTCTTCGCCAGTGACCGTCGGCTGAGCTTCGACGCCGGCCTGGTGCCGGGGGTGTTCCTCGGTGCCTTTCTCGCGGCCTGGTGCTTCGGTGAGCTCAAGCTCGAAGGCTTCCAGGGGGCCGCCAGCATGCGGCGCTACATCGTCGGCGCGGTCTGCATGGGCTTTGGCGGCATGCTGGCCGCCGGCTGCGCGGTGGGTGCCGGCTTGTCGGGCGCCGCCGTGTTCACGGCCACGGCCTGGGTCACGCTGACCGCCATCTGGGCCGCCGCGGCGCTGACCGATCGGCTGGTCGACGGCCCTCCGCCCGGCGTGCTGGACCAGCCCATGCCGGGCGCTGGGGTCGCGCGATGAGGGCGCTCGCGCTGATCGCTCGCGGTCGTGGCGGCTGGCTGCCCCTTGTGCTGGCGACGTTGACGGTGTGGTCTGCGGCCGCGCAAACCGCCCCGCCTGCCGCGCCATCCAGCGCGCCAGCGCCGGTTGCGTCCGAGCCCACGTCGGCGGCCGCATCGCCGCTGCAGCCGCTGCGCGTGGCCGAGAACGCCTGGTTCGTCCAGGGCGAGGCGGCCCTGGGCTCGCGCCAGAACCGCAACTTCATTTCCAACGCGGGGTTTGTCGTCACCTCGGCCGGGGTGGTGGTGATCGATGCGCTGGGTTCGCCGGCACTCGCGCGCGAACTGCTCGCCACCATCCGCCAGGTCACCGACCAGCCGGTGCGCTATGTGATCGTCACGCACTACCATGCCGACCACATCTACGGCCTGCAGGTCTTCCAGGACCAGGGCGCGGTCATCATCGCCCATGGCCTGGGACGTGATTACCTGAGTTCCGAGACCGCCCGGCAGCGCCTGATCGCCAGCCGCGAAGAGCTGGCGCCGTGGATCGACGCGCAGACCCGCCTGGTGCCCGCCGACCGCTGGCTGGAAGCCGACACTGTGCTCGAACTCGGGGGGGAGCGCTTCCACCTGCGCCATGTTGGTCCCGCGCACACGCAGGAAGATCTGGCGGTCTACGCGGAACGGGCCCAGGTGCTGTACGCCGGGGACCTGGTCTTCCGTGGCCGTGTGCCCTATGTGGGCCAGGCCGACAGCCGCAGCTGGATCGCCGCGCTCGAGGGGCTGATCACGCTCGCGCCCCAGGCCATCGTGCCCGGCCATGGCCCGGTGTCCCGGGAGCCGCTGGCCGACCTGAAGCTCACCCGCGACTACCTGGCGTACCTGCGCCAGACCATGGGCGCGGCGGCCGAGGCCATGGAGCCCTTCGACGAGGCCTATGCGCGCGTGGACTGGTCGGCCTTCGCGCACCTGCCCCTGTTTCGCGTGGCCAACCGCATGAACGCCTACAACACCTACCTGCTGATGGAGCACCAGGGGCAAGGGCCGTGAGAGACCTCGGCGTCCAGGGGGTGGCAGGGCGCCGTGCCTTTCTGAGCACGGCCGCAGTCTGGCTTGCGCTTCCGGCCTTGCCGGCCTGGTCTGCATCGACGCAGGAAGCGCCGTGGCCGGACGCGCTTGACGCGCTGACGGAGCCAGGGGCCTCATCCGACGGTACGCCCATCGACTGGCCCGAGATCACCTTGCTGGACGGTCGCGCACGCGCACCCGAAAGCTGGGCGGGCCGGCCGGCGTTGGTGGTCTTCTGGGCGACTTGGTGCCCTTACTGCAGACGCCACAACCCCCGCATCGAACAACTGTTCCGCGCGGTCGACCCGGCGCGCCTGCAGGTGCTGGGCGTCGCGCTCGATCAGGACGCGCGTGCCGTGCGCGACCATGTGCGGCGGCAGGGGCTCACTTTCCCGGTCACGCTCGACGACGGGGGCCTGCGCCGCCGCTTCACCGAGCGCCGGGTGTTGCCCATGACCTGCCTGGTGGATACCCGGGGGCGGATCCGTCTGCGCATCCCGGGCGAGATGAGCGCGGACGATGTGCGCGCGCTCGGCGCCCAGGCCATCGCCGGCTGACGTGGCCGGCGGAGGTCGGCGTCGAAGCGCGGGGCGGGTTCAGCCCGCGCGCTCGATGCGCCAGCGCTGCCAGCGCAGGCCGGCCAGGGTGCCCGCGACGATGCCGCCC
>JARJFC010000080.1 GCA_029310945.1 Leptospira sp. 96542 | reverse complement strand
AGCTCCTCTCGTTTTGAATGCCCTGCTCTGTATTTACGAGCAAGCTAGTGAGTGGGGCGCTCCAATTTTTTACACTTCGTTTTCAAATTCTATCGGAAACATTACCAACTCCGCATAACAACGGCTTACCGCTGCGCTTCGGGACTGATGCCCTCGCTTGGCCTCCGGCACATTTCCCTTCTGGCACTCACCTTGCTTACGCAAGTCTCGTAGCCAGTCCCTAACGCCTAAAGGCTCAGGGGCGGGAAACGTCGGTAAGCCTGGTTCGTTATACGCAATTTCATTCAACAGGATCAATAACAATGAATTTCAATGAAGAAGAAAAAAAATTAATTAATTTAATTAACGAGAACAAAATTTCAAATATTCATGACATTAGAGATACATTATTATCAAACTTGGTAAAAAAACACCAATATGGTCCTAATTTTGGATATTTAGCTCAAGAGATTGAAACAATAATTGAAAAAACTAGATCCTTTTTATCAATAATTAGTTATTTTGAAAGGCTGGGCTTTTTAGTATTCCATAAAATCCAAAATCCAAATATATATTTCATATATGAGTCATACCAAAATGGCTCTTATATCAAAAACGAAAAACTTGACTCAATTATACATGATTATCTTTATATAAGATTTACAACTAGCCCGTTACTAAAGAACTATATTGAAAATGGTTATAAAACATCAGATGAATTAAAAACTACTAAGGAAAATTTTTCCAGAAACTTAATAAGTTGTATAACAATCTTAATTGCTATTCTTAGTTTACTAACTTCAGGATTCATCGCTAAAATAAACTATAGAAACTCAAAATTAGATAGGCAAACCAAAGCTTTACAAACTCTAAAAGAAAATGGCACCGTTCTCGGAAAAGATATTTTGTCTATATCTTACGACAACGAAGAAATAGAGAGTATTTTAAATCTAGATTTAAAATTAAAAGTTTTAACTTTGTTATCAAATGATCAGAAAAATAGAGCTTTATCGTTCAATGATATTCAGTACTATTATTTCAAACATGAATTCGAAAAATTAACCAACATTTTAAACCATGAAATCGGAAATAATTTATCTGTTAATGAGCGATACTCGAAAAATGAAGAATTGACAAAAGTTTGTTATATGATAAGAAAAAATATAGAGCTTCATGATAGTTTGAAAAATAAAAACATAGATATTCGGAATATATTGCTATATTCTGAATGAAACTGCGTATAACAGCGCCTTAACGCTTCGGGTCAAGCCCTCGCTCGGTCTGCGACACATAGGCTTTCTGGCACTCGCCTTGCTTACGCAAGCTACGTTCCAGTCCCTAACGTCCCGTTCCGGGACTCAGGGTCAGCCTACGTCGTTAAGGCTATTTCGTTATACGATAGTGCAAAAAAAAATATTTGACAAAATAGAAAAGAATAAAATATATAAAACTGCCTAATAGAAGATGCCATTAGGGACGGGGAATATTGGCGCAAAGAAGTTTGCTGTCAATAACAATATATTAGTTGAGCAATCGACCATTATATACACTCCTGGTATGACTTCGGCTGAGAAGTTGATAGTTATATCTAAGAATCATTACTGTGGCTTGGGACTTCAGAATTAGGTACGTTTTACGTTAGATGCCACAGGTCTTAAAACGTACCTAATTGATATGAAATCGAACAAAGAAATTTTAACACAAAAAAAATATAAGCATTTTGACGTAACTCGCCCCCCATCAACTGAACTACTAAATGCACTTAGCAATGAAACTTTCATAAAACAGCATAGCTTTTGGCCTTTTCTACATTTCCAACTTAAAACAACTAAATATTACGATAAAGTAAAGACACCAAAGAGTAGAGAACTATATTATAGCTCCCATCTCGATAGTTATATTTACCAATATTATAATCATAAATTATCATCCTTTTATGAATCCTATTTGATTGAAAAAAATTTAACTAATTATCCGATAGCTTATCGAAGTTTAGAAAAATCAAATATCCATTTTGCGGCAGAATCTTTTGAATTTATAAGCAAAAATCCAAACTCTCTAGTCTTATGTTTTGATATAGAAAAATTTTTCGATAGACTTGATCACTCAATACTGAAAGAAAATTTACTGAAAATTCAAAATCTATCTAAATTGCCAGAAGCATTTTACAAAGTTTTTAAGAGTTTAACAAATTTTTCATGGGTAGAACGCAACGAGGCTTTAAAAATTCTAAATTTAAAACAAAATGACATTCTTAATATCAATAGACTTTGCAGCGCTAAAGATTTTAGAAATAAAATTAGAAAGAATAATTTAATACATCAAAACCATGAAAAATACGGAATACCTCAAGGCTCTGCCTTGAGTGCTTTATTTTCTAATATATATATGATTGAATTTGACCTACAATTGTCAAAATTTGCAAAAAAAGAAAACGGCTTTTATAAACGATATTCTGATGACATTATATTGATAATTCCATGTCCCTCATATGCTAAAGAATACTACAATGAATTCGTTAAAAATCTAATAAATTCAATAAAACTAAACATAAGTGAAAAGAAAACTGAAATAGTAAAACTGAATGGCGGAATACCTATTGATGGAAAACAGATCCAATACCTAGGATTTATTTACATGGATGGAGAAATTCGCATTCGGCCTAAAACTGTAACAAGTTATTATAAAAAAGTCTATAAGAGAATTGAAATAATAAAAAAAGTTCAAAAAATAAAACAAAATGATAAAATATTTCTAAAAAGATTTTACGAGAATTATACTCATTTAGGGAAAGATAATTTTATTTCTTATGTAAAGAGAGCAAAAAAAATATTCAAAAATGAATCTTTAGAAAAAGATACAAAGCATCATTGGAACAAGATATATAAAAAATTTAATCCTTAACTTGCACCATCGCATAACAGCGACTTAACGCTACGCTTCGGGACAAGCCCTCGCTCGGGCTACGCCACATTCCTCTTCTGTCACTCGCTTGCTATACGCAAGCTACATGCCAGTCCCTAACGTCCCTTCGGGACTCAGGGTCGAGGAACGTCGTTAAGTCTAGTTCGTTATCTGCAATGCGCTAAAATTAAATTCAAAAAAGACTTAGGAAACAAATATGACACCAATTCATGAAAATAAAAGTAAATTTTGGAGCTTTATCAGACCATCTACAGAGAATGTTACACTTAAAGAATTAATTGATAACATTAAAAACTACGCAGTCAACACAGGATTATATTTAATAGCGAATAATTTATATTATCGACATGAACCAGCAATGGTATTCTCAGGATTAATACTTAATTTAATATCAATTTGTTTATCTTTACTAATCGTTTTACAAACCTGGGAAATTATGCAAAGATTATCATATACGGTTTGGAAAATGGATACATCAGAAATACACAAAAAATCAATAAAATCAAACATTTTCTTCTATTCTTTGCTTCTTATACCATTAACCTTAATTACCATCATCTATAATTTAACTAAATTATTTTTCAATTTTCCAAACTGTTTTTAAAACAGTATTTAAATCAAAAGATCAAAAGTACATAAAATTTAGTTTCAGAAACTTTCTTATTTTTCTGAAGATTCAAAATAAGCGCTGCTACGTCATAATTTAAATAATGAAAACGCCTATTACTCTTTTAAAATTCGCTAAAAAAAAATATCTCGAGGATTCAATAAGTAACAACTATTTGTTTTTTAATAGAATTGAGTATTTTTCTAATAAAGAAAAAGAAGATTATCGTTTTGATTCATATGAAGGTGCAGATGAAATTATTCAATCTGATCAAATAACGAAATTATTAATAAATTATAGGGAATTTGACTTGGCTCCCAAAAGTACCCCAGTTAAAATCTTTTATGGAAACATCGAAAACTTTACACATATTTGCTGTTTATCTTTAATCTATAATTCAGCCACTGAAATAGAAAATAAACAACGAATTTTTAATCCAAAATTATTTGAATTTGGAGATTCCTTTCTAATCTGTTTAAAAATCTCAGAATTGTTAACCGAAATAGATGCTATTTGTAAAATTCATCCCAATATTATAAAATGGGAAATTGATGCTGTAGAATACACCGATATAAAAAATTTCAATGGATCCTGGGATGTATTTCATAAACCTGCAAATTATGCTTACCAAACTGAACTTAGAATTGCTTTACAAATGAATATCTCAGGTGTTTTCAAACTTAATATTCCAAAATTAGATACATATTTTTTTAAAACCATAGAAAAAGAAAATTGTAAAAACATTATAGAGAATGGCACAGCATTCTTTTAATTTTGGCAGTTAACTAGCCATCGGAATTAAACTAAAAGCGCACTGCAGATAACAGCGCCTTAACGCTTCGTTTCGGGACTTGCGCCCTCACTCGGTCTTCGACACATTCCTCTCTGGAACTCCTCTTGCCTCCGCAAGACTCGTTCCAGCCCCTAACGTCCCTTCGGGACTCAGGGTCGAGGAACGTCGTTAAGTCTAGTTCGTTATACGCAATGCTGTAAAAATTTATTAATAGAAATAAATTAAAAATATATTTTAATATGAATTTCAATTATGAAAAAACAAAAGAAGAATGTCTGAAATACGCTCTTGAATACTGCAAATTTGCCTATGAGGTAATCGAAGATTCAAAAACGACAAATAAAATCTATTCAAAAATGGATAAATTGTTTAAAAATTTACTTAAACATTCAAAAGGAAAAGAAATTTTGGAATTAATGATCGAAGAGAAAAGCGATTATATTAAATATATTTCAGCAGTATATGTTATCCATTTTGACGAAAAAAAAGCTCTTTCAGTTTTAAAAAAACTTAATGAGAAATACAAAAAATCTACAGAAGGATTAGGACTTATGTATTTGTCCATTGACATGTTTCTAAAAGAATGGGAAAAGGGAAACATTAGGACCTAATTTTGAGTAATACTATCTATATGTAGTCAACTTATAAAATTCATACTTTCTATTTAGTAAATTAATAAAATAATATATTACTTATAAGTTATTTTATTGTTCACTTAATAAACAAATCTTAAGGGAAATTATTGTTAATATTTTAATGTTAATTTAGTTAATTTAGATAAATCAACAATTCCATCTTTTTCATTTTTTAAAAAAAAAAGATAAACTTATCAATTATTTAGGAATCTAAAATATAAAAAATCGAATAATGTTTAATTCATCCTGTAAACAAAATACCTTACCTCCTAAAATTAAAAAAACCTAGAAATCGAAATTAAAATTACGATAGATAAAAGGTATTGTCCTGTGAAAAAATTCCGAATTTAAAGAATCTGAAATTAATAATAAAATTTATATTATAAAGATAAATCAATAATATTAGTTTTTAAATAACATGCAACTTTTTCAGAACAGCACTGCGTATAACATCGGCTTACCGCTGCGCTTCGGGACTGATGCCCTCGCTTGGCCTAAAGGCACATTTCCCTTCTGGCACTCACCTTGCTTACGCAAGTCTCGTAGCCAGTCCCTAACGCCTAAAGGCTCAGGGTCGGGAAACGTCGGCAAGCCTGGTTCGTTATGCGAAATTGGCAAAAATCAAGCAGAAAAAGTCGCGCCTAAGAGCTGCGCAGCAGTGAAGACAAAGAGAAGAGAGGAAGAGTTGGAAAGCGCTTCTCGTTTTGAATGCCCTGCTCTGGATTTACGAGCAAGCTAGTGAGTGGGGCGCTCCAATTTTCTACACTTCGTATAATCGTTTTATCGTTTAAATTACCAACTCCGCATAACAACGGCTTACCGCTGCGCTTCGGGACTGATGCCCTCGCTTGGCCTAAAGGCACATTTCCCTTCTGGCACTCACCTTGCTTACGCAAGTCTCGTAGCCAGTCCCTAACGCCTAAAGGCTCAGGGGCGGGAAACGTCGGTAAGCCTGGTTCGTTATGCGTAATTGGCAAAAATCAGGTAGAAAAAGTCGCGCCTAAGAGCTGCGCAGCAGTGAAGAGAAAGAGAAGAGATGAAGAGTTGGAAAGCGCTTCTCGTTTTGAATGCCCTGCTCTGTATTTACGAGCAAGCTAGTGAGTGGGGCGCTCCAATTTCCTACACTTCGTATAATCGTTTTATCGTATACATCACCAACTCCGCATAACAACGGCTTACCGCTGCGCTTCGGGACTGATGCCCTCGCTTGGCCTAAAGGCACATTTCCCTTCTGGCACTCACCTTGCTTACGCAAGTCTCGTAGCCAGTCCCTAACGCCTAAAGGCTCAGGGGCGGGAAACGTCGGCAAGCCTAGTTCGTTATGCGCAATGGCTAAATATCTCAATTAAGGAATAAAAAATATGGCTAACTTTGTCAAAACTCTTATAATTTGTATTATGATTTCCAATTGTTTTACAAAAAGTGAAACTAAAAAATCAGAAATTAAACAGAAATTGAAAGTATGGATTTATTCAATGGGAGATGGCGTAAACATCAGAAGTGAACCATCCTTAGATTCAAGCATTCTTTTAAAATTAAATCAAGGAGATGAATGTGAATTAATAGATAAAAATGGTCCAGAAGGTATTTTTGAAAATAAAAAAGGAAATTGGTATAAAGTCAAAAAAGATGATAAAACGGGTTGGGTATTCAATGTTTTTTTAGTAACTTTTTTACCTTATTCCAAATTCTGTTATGACGATAATACATTACCAGTTTTTCAAGGGAAAATCAGCTACCCAAGTGAATTTTTTGAGGTTTCTGGTCTTTATCTAGTGAACATAAAAACCAATCAAAAAATTGATGTTCCAATTGGACGCAAAATAAATAATTTAGGAGAGTTTGAGATAAGCGTAAAGCCTGGGAAATATTTTATTTATGCCTTAACTGGATCTTCAAGACCTAAGGATTACATCACTTACTGTTCAAATATTTCCGATCTGATTTTTTTAAAAAATCCATACTGCAACAAAATTGTAATTTTTGACGCAAAACTTGGCTGCAGATTTGAAAACATTGATAAACTCGACTATTATAGTGATGGAGAACCAAGATTTTAAACAAATTCAATTTTCCTGATTTCCCTTAAGGAACTCGCCACTGCGCATAACAGCGCCTTAACGCTTCGCTTCGGGTCAAGCCCTCGCTCGGTCTGCGACACATTCCTCTCCGGCACGTTTCTTGCCTCCGCAAGACTCCGTGCCGACGCTAACGCCTCTTCCAGAGGCTCAGCTCCGAGGAACGTCGTTAAGGCTAGTTCGTTAGGCGCAATAATAAAATTAATTTATCAAAACTTACAATGTTAGAAAAAAATGTATTTAAAGTTCTAAAATTTGAAACAAATTTTGACAAAGAAGAGTATAGAGAATATGGTTACAAACAGGTTTCTATACCTGATAGCTATTTATCATACAATAAAATTGAAGAAAATATTGTTTATCTAAATTCAATTTCTATCAATTCTCCAAAATTCATTCAATCCGAATTCTTAGTTATTACACACAATATAAATTCCGGGCGTTTTCCTGATAATACTTATTATGAAGGCGATTTGATATACAATAAATATAAAAAAAGTCAATTCACTGTTGCCGATTTTAAATTTCAAGCCGATCAGAACACAATCGGAAATTTTCAAATCTATATTGATCGGGATAAGTATTTTCATTTAGGTGAATTAAATTTAAAAAATAAATATAATATCAAGTTAAACTACAAATCCGATTTCTCAGGATCGCGTAGAGTGAATAGAAGATTTTTTGAAGAAGAGTATTTCATTTCATACTTAGGAGATTACTCAGAGTTTAAACAAATCCCAAATATAACCCAAAATTCTCTCATTGAATTATATACTGAAGAGTATAAAGTTATAGATATAAGAAAAATACTTGTCTAAAAGGCAATTCTTAATGGAAATTCTTTTCTCCTAAATTGAGAAAAAAAATGTTTTCAATCTGAATGAAAGAATCATAAAAATCATCCCAATTTTTTGTCACACGAATTTCAAATTATCAAATATTTCTTAATCTTTTTCAATAGAAAAAATGGAATTACTTTTAGAAAATATATTAATAAAGAAAAAAGGATTAAACGCGAAGTAAGTTCGTGTAAATTACTGCGCCTAACAGCGACTTACCGCTACGCTTCGGGACAAGCCCTCGCTCGGCCTACGGCAAATTCCCCTTCGGGCATTCGCCTTGCGTTCGCAAGCTACATGCCAGTCCCTAACGTCCCGTTCCGGGACTCAGGGTCGGGGAACTTCGGTAAGTCTAGTTCGTTATGCGACATTTTTAAAAAAATATTCAAAGGACACTAAAATGAAGAAAAAAACTACAATACTGCTTTTGACGATCTTATTCTTATCACCTTTATTCCCACAGGAAAACAATAGTTTCAGTCTAGAAGAATTCGAAAAGCAGCTCATGGAAGCTCAAAGTTTGATAGATAACGAAAAAGACTTTAAAAATGCCTTAAAAGGATTTCTAAATTTAAAAGGTAAATTAAGTAATTCTAAAGAAAACGATCCTTACAATATTGGTCTAGAATTATCTATACTAAAAACAGCTTTGTTATCAGGAGATAGAAACTTAGCTACTGAACAGCTAAACAAGCTTAATCTTCTACCAAATTCAAAATTTATACATATGGAAAAATTTGATAAAAATACGAAGGGTCTTGAGCTAATTTTTTGGGAGTATGGATATACACAGCCTGACCTATTTTTCAAATTCAAACATTTCACAAATTATACCAAAAATAGTCCTGAAGAAAAATTTAAATTTGTAAAGGATCAATCCTTATTATATTCAAATCTACTAAGAGGAAGATTAAACGGATCTTCATCTACAACAACATATGGCGATCAATATGTTCAACTAATTTACTTTGATGAATCTATTCCCAATGATAAGAAAATATTTTTTTTACAAGAACTAGCAAAAGTTCTAACTGGAAGTGCAAAAGGAAACGCATTATTAAGTCTTGCTCTTATACACGTGAAGAACCAAAATCTAAAGGATTCAGAGTTTTACGCAAAAGAATGTATACAAGTTCTACAGCCTATCGAAAAAGATCGATATTACAATGAAGTTCTCTTCTCAAAATGTAAAAACCTACTAAGCAATTAAAAACGTCGCATAACAGCGACTTAACGCTTCGCTTCGGGACAAGCCCTCGCTTGGTCTGCGACACATTCCCCTTCTGTCACTCGTTTGCTTCCGCAAACTCCGTGCCAGTCCCTAACGTCCCGCAGGGACTCAGGGTCGGGGAACGTCGTTAAGTCTAGTTCGTTATGCGAAAATTTTCGGGCGCTTCTATTTAAATAAATTGCGAGCGTCCGTGCTCGCTAAATTAGCAAAAAAGTTGTTGTTACCAATCTGGTAACATGTTATTATTGATTTGTGAGGGTTATTTCTAGAAAAATACTTAGAGATTTCTACTCTATACCTAAATACTCAGACTCTAAAATTCCGATTGAAGTTTGGTTTAAAGAGACTTCGAAAGCTTTATGGAAATCTCCTTCAGATATTAAGGAAAAATACAGAAATGCTAGTTTCCTTAAAGATAATAGAATAGTTTTCAACATACATGGAAATAAATACAGATTAATTGTGAAGATTCATTATAACCTTCAAACGGTCTTTATAAGATTTATCGGAACTCATGAACAATATGACAAAATCAATGCTGAGGTGATTTAAATGAACATCAAACCTATTAAAAATCAAAAAGATCACTTAGAAGCTCTTTCTGAAATTGAAAAAATTTGGAATGCTAAGAAAAATACACCAGATTATGATAAACTCGATATTTTAATAACATTAGTTGATGCTTACGAAACTAAACATTACCCCATTGATGAACCGGATCCAATTGAAGCATTAAAATCAGTCATGGATGATATGAACATGAAAAGTGTAGATTTAGGAAATCTCATCGGCGGGCGAAGTCGTGCTACTGAAATACTAAATCGCAAAAGAAAACTTACTTTAGAAATGATCAGAAAAATTAATCAAAATCTAGGAATTCCTACCGACATTCTTGTAAAAGAATATCAAATGAAAACATCTAAATCAGGAAGAAAGAAAACGCCGTCCGTGGCGTAATCTATTCTAACAACCCGAAAACTTCGCATAACAGCGACTTAACGCTTCGCTTCGGGACTAGCCCTCGCTCGGTCTGCGACACATTCCTCTTCTGTCACTCGTTTGCATTCGCAAACTCCGTGCCAGTCCCTAACGTCCCGTTCCGGGACTCAGGGTCGAGGAACGTCGTTAAGTCTAGTTCGTTATGCGCAAGCCAGAATCTAATTATGGGACAAAATCAACATACAGTTCCTCAAATTTATCTTTCAAGTTTTACTGATTTCAGATCGGAATTTCCTGATAAACCATTAAAAATCTTTGATAAGGACAAAAAACTTTTCTTTTCACGTGGAACTAAAAACTTTCTGACTTTAAATCATTTTTATAGTTTCAGAAATGAAACTGGTGAAAAAGATAATAAGATTGAAAAATATTTATCGGCTTTAGAAACCAAATTTGCTGGCGCAAAAAAAAGATTAATCTCGGAGATAGAAAATTTCTCAAATATATCATCTAAAATTTATATAAGCGAAGAAGATAAAATTATCTTTGGTCAATTTCTAATTTGGCAATATAAACGAACAATCTCATTTATGCAAAATATAGAAGAAGGTTTAGCAAAGGAATTTGAAAAGGATGGGTTGTCCATAGATAAATTACCAAATGGAAATTATTCATATGAAATGAAAAATTATGTTTTATTTGTTTTATCCAAGTTTGGTGAAAATAGTGATATGAACTTTTTAGAGATATTATTAAGAAAGAATTTAGTAATTTCTATAATTCCAGATAATATTTCAAGTGGCTTCATTACATCAGATAATCCAGTTTTGATTACAAATAAGAATGAGAATACAGGAATTGTTTTTGAGAATACAGAAATTAGTATTCCTTTGACTCCAAAAATAGCCTTATCTTTCTTTCAAACGGGAAATTCTGTAATTAAAAATATTCAGAGAAATAAACTAGAAATCAGGAAAACAAATATTTCTATTGCTAAAAATGCATTTAGATATGTAATTGGTCCTTCAGATTATCAGCTCAAAAGAATTTGCAAGAATTTATAAATCTGGCCAGCGCATAACAGCGACTTAACGCTTCGCGTCGGGACTTACGCCCTCGCTTGGTCTGCGACACATTCCTCTTCTGTCACTCGCTCGCATACGCAAGCTACGTGCCAGTCCCTAACGTCCCGTCCCGGGACTCAGGGTCGAGGAACGTCGTTAAGTCTAGTTCGTTATGCGTAATTGGCAAAAATCAGGTAGAAAAAGTCGCGCCTAAGAGCTGCGCAGCAGTGAAGAGAAAGAGAAGAAGAGTTGGAAAGCTCCTCTCGTTTTGAATGCCCTGCTCTGTATTTAC
>JARJFC010000007.1 GCA_029310945.1 Leptospira sp. 96542 | reverse complement strand
TTTTTTCCTGTCTCAAAATTTGAAGAAGTTGTGTCTCTGTTGTTTCCAAAACTGAAGAAGAAATAGAAATGAACCAAGAAAGTACATTCCAGATTTTTTTAAAAGTATTATACCTTCATATTGTCGATATTATGCGGTTTTTGTGGCTTCGCAGATTTGCGATTTTTGTCATTGGGTTTGCCATAGGTATTTTTGTTTCTTTGTTTTTTTTAGGTGGGGCTTACGTCGTTTGGTCGGGAGAGGAAACAAGAGTTCAAAAATCTTTAGAAAAGTATAGGTCGGAAGTTTCCAATTTTTATGATAGTTTTCAGCCAAAATCGATAAAAATTTTGGATCAAAGTGGTAAGGTCATGGGTGAATTCTATCGAAGAAATTTTCGCCCAATTCGAACCGACAATTTAAATAAACACCACGTAATCATTTGGGCAGTTTTGTCTTCGGAGGATCGGGAATTTTTTTATCATTCTGGTCTTAATTACACGGCCATTGCTCGGGCAATCATTACCAACCTAATGCAGTTTAGGTTATCACAGGGTGGTTCTACAATTTCTCAACAACTTGCCAAACTAACACTGAACCTCGGCAAACGAAATTTATTCAACAAACTCACTGAACTTTATTGTACTTTTTATATCGAAAGCCATTATAGCAAAGAAGAAATTTTGGCAATGTATTTGAACCAAATTTTTTTGGGCGAGAGTAATACAGGAGTGGAAGAGGCGTCTCGCTATTATTTCCGTAAACCAGCTTCCGAACTGAGTCCAGAGGAAGCGGCTCTCCTTGTTGGAATTATACCTGCCCCCAGTGTTTATAATCCAGTCCGAAATTTAGGCATCGCTTTGAATCGACAAAAGCGCGTGTTATACGATATGGCGCATAATCCTGAAGTACACCCTAACCCCAAAAATATTCCGCTAAAGTTTTCTGAATCAATTGATTTGAATTTGAAAAAATTTAGAACCATTTATAAAATAAAAGAATCAAAAGACGAAGAAGGGAATATTCATTTTTCGAGTGAAATTGGAAAGTTTGGAGCAGATAAAGACTTCAGAGTCAATTTAGCACCCGATTTTAATTCTGAAATACGTAGATTTATATTAGAGAAATTTTCAAATGAAGACTTGGAAGAAAGAGGTTTGCTTGTTTATACTACCTTGGATTTAGAAAAACAAAGGTTTGCAGAAGACGCACTAAGGATTGGTGTTGATTCTGTTCGTTCAGATTTAAACAAACAAGCATTAGAGTTTGCGAAAAAGAATAAAACAGAACTAAATGCTCTCACCCAATCGATTATGCCGCAAATGACAGGTTCACTCGTATCGATGGATCCAGAATCGGGAGACATTGAGGCGCTCATTGGCGGATATAAAATTTCGAACGTTTTTCGGTTTAATAGGGCAGAAGAGGCAAAGAGACAACCAGGATCCACAATCAAAGCACTTGTGTATGCACTTGCTTTTGAAAAACGAATTGTAAATCCATCTTCTAAGATTAAAGATGAAAAACTTAATTTTGCAGGGTATTCACCTAAGAATTGGTATAAGGGTTATAAAGGTGATATCACAGTCAGGCAGGCATTGGCGCAGTCGGTCAATACTGTATCTGTTAAATTGTTAAACGAAATAGGTTTGCCTTTTTTTATAAAAAAATTGGCGATGATTCTCTCCATTCCAGAAGAAGAGGCAGAAGAGAGGTTTCAGAGGAATTTATCTCTTGCTTTGGGTTCTGGTGAACTCAGTCCTATGGAACTTTCTATAATTTATTCAACTCTTTTAAATGGCGGCAAAAGAGTTACACCAAGAAAAATAATTAAAATCACCGATTTGGATGGAAACGAATTTTATAATAATGAATCTGATATGGTAACCGAACAAATATTAGATCCTGTTGCCTGTGCAATGGCGATCAATACACTTGAATCAGTACTAACCCAAGAAGGAACAATGACCTTAAAGAAAAAAGAAGGTGAAGTTGGTATTTTTGCTGGCAAAACAGGTACAGTTCAATCACCGAAAGTGAAAAATTCTAAATGGAAAGATCTAAAAGGAGTTAGAGACGTATGGTTTGCTGGTCTCGCCCCAAGGAATGTAACGGTTGTTTGGGTTGGGCATGATGAAGGGGCACCATTTCCTGGTTCAGGATCTGGTGTTTCAGGTGGAATCTGGTTACGATACATACAATCCGTAAAATCCAAATTGGGTTTGGGAAACCAATTGGTGCCAAATTTTGTGGGAGATTATGTAAAAGTTGATGTATGTGCGGATGACGGAACAATTTTAGAAACATCACCTGAGTATCTTTGTAATTTTCCTTTATTTTCTCAGTATTATTATATAGGTGATCTCCCCAAAAAAAGAGCAGGTTTCGCAAAACAAGAAGCAGTTGTTATGCCTGAGGCAGAAAATTCAAATGAAGACCAAGAAGAAGAATCTGAAATTACAACCTATGATGCGAATGGGAAACCTATAGTAAATCCGCAGGTAGATTCCGTGGAGCTCGAACCCCCACTTATAGATAATCGGAAAGCCCGACAAAACGAAGAAATTCGTTAGATACTAAATAATTTTCCTGTATTGACCATAAAAAAATCCAAGGAACTTCATTATAAATTGTTGTTATCGTTTGTAGTGCTTCAGAATCATTTTTAGTTTCGAATTTTTTTGTTAAATTTTTATTTATATAAAAACTTCTGTTTCCTGAATTACCAAACTTTTCAGAATGAAATAGTGGGTCTAAAAAATTCCAAATCGAATCATAGTCACTATACCATGTAAGGAGTGTTAAATCTCCTTTTCCCTCTCCATTTTCCTTATAAAGACTAGCTTTTTCCATTGGTTTTAATTTGATTGTTAAGCCAAGTTCACGGAGTGCTTGGATGATCGCTCTACCTTTGGTTTGATTTTCTTCATCGGCTCTCATTCTAAATTCAATTTCCGATTTTAGAATATTTGGATAACATACAGATGATTTTAAATATTGTATCGCTTTGTTTTTATCATAAACATAAGTTTTATACTCTGAACCAGGAAATTTAAGAGTAAAGTATGGAATGGGAATAGCTCCGTAGGTTAGATCCGCAGCACTACCCAATAATTTTTCTATGATGAGTTCTCTTGGAATGGCAAAATTTAAAGCTAAACGGAAATTTTGATCAAAACATTTATTGTTATGATTGATTGCAACATATTGAACGGATCGGCCTTTTTTTATTATCGTATTTTTTTCATTCGCTTCTGGTAAGTTGAGTAAAAAATCTGTTAGTTTGAAAACATCCAATTTTTGTTTTCGGTATAAAAACAGAGCAGTGGTTGCTTGTGGTAAAATTAAAAAACGCACTTCGGTGGGTAGGTCGGATGAATTCGGGTTGTTTCTTTTTATATCGATGTATTCATTTTTTTTCCATTCTACCAAACGATAATCTCCTAAACTTTCCCAAGTGCCATCTTCTTTGAATTGGATGATAGAAGCAAAAGGTAGAGCCAATTTTTCTTTCCAAGTAGACTCTGAAATATTGTTTCTAATTTTTAAATGGACTGATCGATTCCCTGTTGATACACCTAATAAAAAATCATAATCGTTTTTTCTTGGAAAACTTTCGATTAACAAACGTTTTATGCTTCTGGCAATGATATTTGGTTTTGGAGCATCGGGCTTGAGTTCAAAAATGACGAGCTGGAATTCTTTGTATTGGGCAATCGAATGTTTTTTTACCCAATCAGTTTTTATAGCCCCGTCTTTCCAATGATAGAGACCCTTATGAATCCACTTAGCGACTTTCTGCGCCGTCAGGTCGTTCAATGCAATGGGATCGAGGCTTTGCGGATCGGAAAGTAAGGCAATTTTTAAGTCAAAATCTCTTGTTTTTTCCTGGCAAAAAGTGAGGGACAAAAGAATGAAAATAAGGGACAAGGTTCTCATACGTGAAGATTTATCGAAAACTTTGGCCATACTTGGTTCGTTACAAATACAGATTGAGTTTTGGAATATTTTTGTCTATATTTGTTTCAATTTTTAATGGGGCATCCTTAACTTCACTCATCCCCATTTTTGATTCTCTTGGTACTGGAGAAAATTATAAATTCCAAATTTCTCTAACCCAAAAGGATGAAACCATTTTAAGTGAGCATAAAAAGCCAGACCATTTGACAGGGCTTACATATTTCGAATGGCAATTCGCAAAATTGAAAACCAATGTGAATGAAGAACTCTCGAATAAAAAACCTGACGACCTAGTATTTTTATTTTGTCTGATTATACTTCCAATCTATTTTTTAAAACTACTTTGCCTAGCAGGCACTGTTTACTTTGTTAATTCTGCAGGTTTGTTTGCTGTTCGAGACTTGCGGCTTGCTTTGTACCAGAAATTACAAGAACTACCGTTAAACGATTTTTTGCGGGAAAAAACGGGAGTACTTATGAGTCGTGTGATTAACGATGTGGACACAGTAGGAAAGGTTGTTTCCAATGATTTAAAAGATGCAATCAACGATTTTTTTTATATCATTACACATCTCATAATACTTCTTGTATTGAGTTGGAAATTATTCTTTTTATTATTCATAGTAATTCCACTCATTGTTGGACCTGTAAGTAGTTTTGCCGATAGGATTCGACGTACTACAAAAAACCAACAAGAACAGTTGTCTGAATTGAATGGTGATTTACAAGAGGTGATTTCTGGCATACGAGTCATTCGTGCATTCTCAATGGAACAACAGGAATCAAACCGATTTTTTAAAGTCAATACAGAACTTTCGGACAAAACTTTTAAAACCCATTTTTACCATCAAATTGGACCTGCCCTAACTGAACTTTCGGGATCAGTTGTTACAATGGTATTTTTAGGCATTGGTGCGTATCTATTGGAAGATCCAAGTTTTTCGAAAGGTATGTTTATCGCTTTTTTTCTCACACTCATATTCATTATGAGACCTCTCAAACAAATGAGTATTCTTATTAACTTAATTCAGGCTTCTGTGGTTGCGAGTGATAGAGTATTTGAAATTTTAGACCGTGAAACAGACATTAAAGAACCTTCTGTTCCAACGGAACTTGGCCTGCTAACAAAATCAATCGAGTATCGAAATGTTTCTTATCTATACCCTAATACGGATTTGTATGCCTTAAAACAAATCAATCTTACCATACCGAAGGGTGGAACCATTGCCATTGTCGGATCCTCAGGTGCTGGTAAATCCACACTTGTAGATTTATTGCCACGTCTCATTGATCCAACAGATGGCGGACTTTTTTGGGATGGTGTGAATGCTAAAGAATTAAGCTTAGATAATCTCCGAAGACGGATAGGTGTTGTTTCACAAAATATATTTTTATTCAATGGAACCATTCGGGAAAATATTTCTTTTGGCAAACCAGATGCAACGGAGGAAGAAATTAGGCGTGCAGCTGAGGATGCCTTTGCTTCAGAATTCATCGAATCTTTTGAAGATGGATATGACACGATTGTTGGCGAACGCGGAGTGATGTTGTCTGGTGGACAAAGGCAAAGGATTTCAATTGCAAGGACATTACTTGCGAACCCAGAAGTTTTGATTTTAGATGAAGCCACTTCCGCTTTGGATACAGAGTCAGAACGATTGATACAGCAAGCATTTGTTAGACTATATCAGAACAAAACAGTGATCATCATCGCACATAGGTTGTCCACTGTAAAAATTGCAGACACAATTTATTACTTAGAAGCAGGGCAGATTGTTGAAAGTGGAAGCCATAGTGATTTACTGGCCATTCCTGATTCAAAATATAAACGATTGTATGATATGCAGTTTATGAGTCGCACCTAATTCGAGTTTATGCAGTTAAACTTGTTCCACATTGTGGGCAAAATTTAGCATTGGGAATTGCAACTTCTGCACCACAATTTTGGCATGTCCAGTGGTTTAAAATTTTTGGAGTAAAAATCGTAACTGTCTCTGCTTTTAATTTTTGCATTGATGATTCCAAAACTTCAAGTTCTTCTATATAAGGAATTGAATTAGCCTGAAATTCGTCTTCCGTTAGTTTACCACTATCAAAGTCCGTCCTAACATCTCTTAGTGAATCGAGCAAGTTATTCCGTTTTTCTAAAAGGGCTTTGAGGTGTGGATCTACTTCCTTGCCAAATGGTGATTCCGTTTCTTTGAATCGAAAATGGAAAATCAAAAAAGGAGAAATGAGAATGATTCCAAAAAATAACGAATATAAGACCAATAGAAAATCCATAGTACGAGAATTTGAGCTTTTTATTTTTGTGCAATCTCTTTATGTTTGGTTTAGAGAAAGTTAAATTATTATGACAGTGACAAACTCCCTCATCGAGAAAAAGATCAAATCAGCAGAAGAAGTGGCAAATCTTTTGCCGAATCATGTGACCCTAGGTTGTTCTGGTTTTACACCAGCAGGGTATCCCAAACTCATACCGCAGGCTTTTGCGAAACGAATTGAAGAAGAATCCAAATCTGGAAAAACCTTTTCCATTAATTTATACGCAGGAGCCTCAACCGGAGAGGAGTTGGATGGTTGTCTAGCAAAGACAGGAGCACTCAAACTCAGGATTCCTTATCAATCCAATTCATATCTACGTAATTTAATCAATTCAGGACAAACAGATTTCATCGATATGCATTTGTCGCATGTTGTAAAGTATATAGAACATGGGATTTTACCAAAGATTGATGTGTCAATCGTTGAAGCTGTCGATGTCACACCTGATGGTAAAATTTATTTAACGACATCTTCAGGTATGAGTGCAACCTATCTAAAAAATGCGGAAGATGTTTATATAGAGTTAACGGATGTTCATCCCATTGAATTGAAAGGATATCACGATGTGTATTTACCAACCCATCATGATAAAGGAATGCCAATCAACATTCTTTCTCCAGACGATAGAATTGGACTGCCATACATTCAAATCAATCCAGATAAAATAAAAGGAATTGTCCGTTCAAATGTTAGGGACGCAGCAACAGTGTTTAAATCGCCAGATAATGATTGTTTAAGTATTGCAGATCATGTACTTTCTTTTATCCAACATGAAATTAAGATGGGTCGAATTCCGAAAGAATATTTACCATTTCAAAATGGTGTAGGCAATATTGCAAATGCCGTACTTTCAAGTATGGCGAAAGATCCCAAGTTTAATGAAATACAAATGTACACCGAAGTGGTTCAAGATTCTGTTTTTGATTTGATCGACGCGGATAAATTGAAAATTGCATCCACCTCGGCGCTAACATTTTCAGCAAAGGGATTGGATCGTTTCCATAAAAATATCAATGAATGGAAATCTAAATTCATCATTAGGCCACAAGAAATTTCAAACCACCCCGAAGTCATTCGCAGAATGGGACTCATTGCAATGAATACAGCATTAGAAGTTGATATCTATGGGAATGTCAATTCAACTCATGTTATGGGAACTTCGATGATGAATGGGATCGGTGGATCTGGAGATTTCACTCGTAATTCTCATTTAAGTATATTTATGACCCCATCTCTTGCAAAAGATGGTGATATATCTGCCATTGTGCCTATGGTCTCTCATACGGATCATAATGAGCATTCAACAATGGTGATCGTAACCGAACAAGGCTTAGCTGACCTAAGAGGGTGTCCGCCTAAAAAAAGGGCTGAACTCATAATAAAAAACTGCGCTCATCCAATTTACCGCGACAAACTTCACCAATACTTTGAAAATTCTCTTAAAGTCTCGAAAGGGAAACATACTCCACATGATTTAGAAAATGCGCTCTCTTGGCATGTCCAGTTTTTAAAAACAGGCAGCATGAAGTAATCCAAGTAGTTTAGGATTGACATCATAACAATACCCTATGGGGTATCGTTATGAGCCTTTCTGAAAAACAAACTAAATTAATCCACAGAATCAATCGCATCCAAGGACAATTGGAAGCGATCAAAAATACAATCATTGAAGAAGAAAAAGATTGTGAAAAAGCAATTTTACTCTTAAAAGCCGCTCACCAAGCGATGAAAAAATTTGGTGAGGCCTATATCCAAGACTATGTAGAAACATGTTTTAAGGAGAAAAAACCAATTCAAAATATGGAAGTTGACGTAAAAAAAGCCATTTCTGCTGCATTTTCCTTCTAAATCGATTTTTTAATTATACATTTACCTAAAGCCAGTTTATTTTTTTGATTGCCATATATACCCATGGGGGTATATATGGATTTGTGCGTTATATACTATAGGGGGTATGGTAATGTATTTGGCATCAACAAAAAATTGGTATTTGGAGAGAGCAGTTTTTCTCATTGCAGGTGTTTTTTCACTCGTGGGACTTAGCGTAGGATTTTTTCTTTCAGAGTATGGCTTTATTTTAAATCTGCTAGTTGGATTTAATCTGATTTTATTTTCCTTCACAGGTTTTTGCCCAATGGCGATTATTCTCCACAAACTTGGGCTAAAATCTAAATCGGAAGTTACACAATGAAACGGCTGTTTGTTTTACTTTCTTTGGTATCGCCAATGGTGGTGTTTTCTCAAACTTTGGAATTTTCCGAAGTTTGGGAAAAAATTGAATCTAACTCATCGGGGAGTAAGGCAAAATTTTTAGAGTGGAAAGCAAGTGAAATAAACAAAAATAAATCTGAGAAACACTGGCTTCCTCGGGTTTATACGGATATTCGCTCTTTTCAAACCAATGATCCTACATTGAATTTTATGGGAAAGTTAGGGCAGAGAAAGGCAACGGAGGCAGATTTTTCAACTTCCTCAGTAAGACTTAGACCAGGAAATTTTTTAAATTCAAATAATGAGCCTTATTCGAATTTAAACTCGGATTCAACAAATTTATTCGCAAAGGACACACTCAATTATCCAGGTTCAAATGTATACACTAGGGGAACACTGGGTGTTGATCTAGCAATTTATGAAGGTGGCTCTGGTAAAACTAAGAGCAGAATGGCAGAGCAAAAAACAAATGGTTTAAAATTTGAGTGGTTGGCTATCAAAGATAGGGAATATGCGCAAGCTGGTTTTTATTACAGAGCGATTCAATCTTTAATAGAATATCAAACTCGAATTGAACAAATTCAAAAAATTGAATATAAATTCCAAACAAACTACCAATTGACAAATAAGGCAAATCCAGTTGGTTATAGTGGGTATCTTGCTCTAAAAACTCTTAGAAACCAATTGATTGGAATTCATAATCAAATTGATGAACAAATATTTGAATATAAAGAAATACTACAAATTTTATCAGGAATTCCAAGCACGGAAATAATAACGAATCATTCAAATCTACTAGAGTTTTTGGATTTGTATTTTGATAGATTAGCTGAATACAAAGGTTCAAATCATTTGAATGCCCTTTCCTTATATGCAGAAAGTGAAAAATTAAAATCTGATTTAGAATTATCCAAGTTTTTACCGAAAGTGGCCGCCTATTCGGAAACTTATGTTTATCAAGGGAGTAGGGGAACCTCGGATGCATACCAAGCAGGAATATATTTACAAATGAATTTATATGATCCTAAGGACATTGGATCAGTGGAAGAAGCAAAATTAAGTTCTGAGTCGTTTTTTAAAACCTTGGAGGAGAAGAAAAAAGAAGAAGAAAAACATGTGAAGCAGCTTAGGAAGAAAGAAATTTCATATAGGGAAAACTTCGAACTCATTCGGAACTCTATTGCGAATTTAGAAGAACAGGTGTTGATTATGCAAAGATTATTCCAATCGGGAGCAATCAATGCCATACAGTTTGCAGATACTTTAAATAAATATTCAGATATTTCAAAGGCACTATTTGAAACTGAAATTGGTATTTTACAAGTTAGAACTGAGTATTCCATTTTTCTCAAATCAGGGAGAGATAAGTAATGAATTTTGATACAATAAAAAAAGGATTCGCTGGCAAAATTGCAGAAACTTTTATGCATTCACAATTAACGCCCGTTATCATTGTCGTCAGTTTGATTCTGGGTTTATTTGCCGTGTATTTGACACCCAAAGAAGAAGAACCCCAAATTTCTGTTCCCATGATCGATATCCAACTGATGGCACCTGGGCTTTCTCCCGAAGAGGTCGAGAAAAATGTCACTGAGGTGGTCGAACGGGCTGTTTGGGGATTGGAAGGTGTTGAGTATGTTTATTCTGCAAGCAAGTGGCATGGTTCCTACATTACGGTTCGTTTCAAGGTGGGAGAGCCAATGGAACCATCGCTTGTCAAAATCCATCATAAACTAATGGAGGTCCGAACAAGTTTACCGCAGAATTTACAGTCTCCGATTGTTAAATCGTTTTCCATTGACGATGTCCCATTTTTAGCTCTTAGTTTTAGTTCAGAAACATTGGATGATTATACCCTTCGGGCAGAAGTAGCAAAACTTGCAAGGGAACTATCTTCAACTCCTGATTTATCTAAAGTGGATATGTTAGGTGGTCTCAGGAAAACAATTCGTATTCAATTGGATCCGAGTTTACTTTCCCGTTTCGGGGTTACAATCTTGGAGGTTGCGGAAAGTTTAAAACAAAACAACGCTTTGTTACCAGCAGGTAAAAATTGGTCTTCCTATAAAGTTTATGACGTGGAAGTTGGGGGAGTTTTAAAATCAATCGAAGACGTAAAAAAAATTCCCGTAGCACAAAGGGGAGGTCGTGTTGTAAAAATTGAGAACTTGGGAATTATCAAAGAGGGACCAGAGGAAAGAACGCGTATGAGCGTAATCTATGATAAATCTCTCGGAAGTCAAAAACGTAATGCCGTCTCCATTGTTTTTTCTAAACGGAAGGGAACCAATGTTGTAACACTTTCTAAGGAGTTGTTGGAACGAGCAGAAATTTTCAAAAAACAATTACCAAAAGAAATCGAACTTAGTGTGGTTCGAAATTATGGAAGTACGGCTGCAGATAAATCACATGAGCTCATCGAACATTTGTTAATAGCAACGATTTCTGTAACAATTCTAATCGCCTTGTGGATGGGGTTTCGGGCCGCATTGGTTGTTGCTATCGCCATTCCAGTTACATTAGCTCTGACTCTTGCAATCTACTATTTCTTGGGTTACACTTTAAACCGAGTCACATTATTTGCGCTTATTTTTTCCATAGGGATACTTGTGGATGATGCAATCGTTGTTGTTGAGAACATCGAAAGGCATTTGGATGAAAATCCAAAACTAGGAATTATTAAAGCTACTTTGGTTGCCGTCTCCGAAGTGGGAAACCCAACAATACTTGCTACATTTACAGTCATAGCTGCAATATTGCCGATGGCATTTGTTCGTGGTCTTATGGGGCCTTATATGAAACCAATCCCAGTGGGTGCAAGTCTTGCCATGATACTTTCTCTCATAGTGGCATTTGTGATCACTCCTTGGGCTTCTGTTCGTTTTTTAAAACATAAACATAATTCTATTTCTGAAATTCCAACGGATGATAAAAAGGTATCTAGGCTAGATTCGATTTATCTTGCAATCATGAATTGGTTGTTAGGTTTTAGAAAAAATGCTTTTTTGTTTTTTAGCTTCACCATTATTTTATTACTCATTTCGATGTCTTTTTTAGGTTTTAAATGGGTGAAGGTTAAAATGTTACCATTTGATAACAAAGAAGAATTCCAGGTTCTAATTGATTATCCTCCTACCACAGCTTTAAAACAAAGTTTATTTCTCTCGGAAGAGCTGGCAGAAATTTTGATAAAAAATCCGAATGTCGAAAAAATACAGATTTATGCTGGGGAAGCAGCGCCATTTTCATTTTCGGGCATGGTAAAACACTCCTTTTTGAGAAATCTGGATTCGATGAATGATTTGCAAGTCATTCTAAAGAATAAATCAGACCGCAAGGATTCGAGTCACACCATCATCGAATCTCTGAGACCAGCCATTCAGAAGTTTGCATCAGATAAGAATGCGGTAACCAAAATTTTAGAAATTCCTCCAGGCCCACCTGTGATGGCAACGATGGTTGCGGAAATATACGGTCCCAATCGATTGGAACGAGAAAGGGTCGCAAAAGAAGTGTATGAAATATTTAAAGAAGAACCCAGTGTAGTTGATTTGGATAGTTCGTTGCGTTTGGGGAGGCCGAAAATGGTATTCCCCATAGATTTTTTTAGATCTGGATTGTATGGAGTCAAAACAATACAGTTTGCACAAACAGGTGTTTTATTATTCTCTGAAAGTCCACTTGTGAGTTTAGCCAATACAAATGATCCTGAAGAAGTATTTGTTAATTTATCGGTAACGGATCGTATACGGTCTTCCAAAACACCATTCCAAAACCAAAACTTAATGTCTATGGAATCGGGAGTTATAAGTGCCAACACTGTTTTAACCCAAACCTATCTGGAAGAAGATCGTGTTTTGCATCGTAAAAATTTAAAACCAGTGAGTTATGTTCTCAGTGAACTTTCGGGAACAGAAGAAGCACCCGTCTATGGGATGTTAAAATTAGCTCCCAAAATAAAATACGAAACCCAAACGGCTGATGTCCCTTGGAATACCGAAAAACCAATCATCAAATGGGACGGTGAATGGTTTATCACCTATGAAGTGTTCCGTGATTTGGGGGGAGCATTTGCCGTAGTGATTTTACTCATATACATTTTAGTGCTTGGTTGGTTCAAAAGTTATTCTGTTCCTCTCATCATTATGGCGCCCATTCCTATTTCTCTCATTGGAATAATACCTGGTCATTCTATGATGGATGCTTATTTTACTGCCACCTCAATGATAGGTTTCATCGCTGGTGCTGGCATCATCGTCCGAAATTCCATTATTTTAGTAGATTTCATCGAAGGAGAAATCCAGAGAGGAGTGGAACTCAAAGAAGCAGTTGTACACGCAGGCCTCGTTCGGTTTCGTCCTATGTTACTTACCGCGTCAGCTGTTGTGGTTGGATCTTTTATAATGTTGTTTGATCCCATATTCCAAGGTCTTGCCATCTCACTTATGTTTGGTGAAATTGCCGCAACTTTTTTAAGTCGATTTGCAGTGCCCGCCTTATACTATTGGTTTGTTGGTAAATCGAGAGTGGGAGTTTTGAAACACGAAAGGATATAAAAAAAGGCCGATTGGATCGGCCTTTCAAAAGCAATTGAACTTTGGTATTTATCTTGTTCCTTCGTTTTTGATCTCACTGTGGTTTTTATAGAGACCAGCTGCTGTTAAAGATGGTGCCCGCACATGACCTGAGTATTGTGTGTAGGTTGTACTCCCACTCACAATGGAGGATTGGCATTTGTTAAGGCCACCCGCACGGTTGTATCCGCAAGAAGAATGGTAAGCCACTGCATAGTCATCTTCTCCAGGGAGGATGGCTGATGGACCAAAAGCTCCTTTGTAACCAGGAACATGGTTGATGGTGACACCACCTGTGTTGTTGTGATTGAAGGCACCGCGCGCTGTGGATACAATGAGGGATTTATCCATAGCATTTCCACCAAACCCAAAGGTTACGCCATTCAAAGCAGAAGCAAGTTCGGATCCACCAGAAGCTGCTGCAAGGGCAGTCACTTTTGTGATTCCAAAACCTTTGGAAGAAGCTGTTCCACCGAGGTTTGCTAACCAGAATTCGATCGCATAACAGCCAGCAGAGTGGCAAACGATTTTACATGTTTTACCGCCTTTGCAGTAGTTTGTAAGACCTGTGGAGATATTGGTTTGGGCACGTGCGGATCCGTAGGTTCTTGGGTCTGTTTTTCCATCGTAACCAATGAAAATTTTGGAACCAGAAACTGTATTCGCTGAGCTTCCCCAGTAGCTATTTACGTCGGAGGTTCCCACTCCGTTGTGGTTTTTATCTGATTTGCCGTGGATGAACACGGTGTAGGTTTGTGCACTGACAGATCCTGCGAAGAGGAGGGTCAGTAAGATTGTGAGTTTTGTTCGCATCTGAATTTCCTTATTTTTTGTCACAGAAAAACATTTAGGTGTCAAATGTGTCAATTAAGTTTTAAAAAAGGCAAAAAAAAGACCAGCACCTTGGCTGGCCTCTTTGCCCTAGGAAAGGCAGATTGGACTTCGTTTTACCGAGTGCCTTCTTTTTTCAATTCGCTGTGGTCCAAATAAAGTCCAGTCGCTGTGAGCGACGGAGCTCTGTAATGGCCAGAGTATTGTGTGTAAGTGACATTGGAATTGAATGGCCAGATCCCTTCACTTTGTGTGAGAGAAGATTGGCATTTGCTCACGCCACCAGCTTTGTTGTACCCGCAAGAAGAGTGGTATGCAACCGCATAGTCATCTTCCCCAGGGAGAATCGCAGAAGCACCAAACATTCCTTTGTAACCTGGAACATGGTAAACTCCAACGCTTGCGGTGTTGTTGTGGTTGAATGCACCCCGAGCTGTGGAAACAATGAGGGATTTATCCATTGCATTTCCAGCAAACCCAAAACTAATTCCGTTGAGAGCAGAAGCAAGTTCTGATCCACCAGAAGCAGCCGCAAGTGCAGTCACTTTTGTTAGATTGAAACCTTTGGAAGAAGCGGTGCCACCAAGGCTCGCCAACCAAAATTCAATCGCGTAACAACCGGCCGAGTGACAAACGACTTTGCAAGAGTTTGATCCTTTGCAATAGTTTGTGAGACCAGTTGAAATATTGGTTTGGGCACGCGCTGTTCCGTAAGTTCTTGGATCTGTTGTTCCATCGTATCCGATGAAAATTTTTGACCCAGAAACAGTGCTCGAGGAACTTCCCCAATAGCTGTTTACGTCAGTGGTTCCCACACCATTGTGGTTTTTGTCTGATTTACCGTGTATAAACACGGTATATGTTTGTGCACTGACAGAACCTGCAAAAAGCAGCGCCAGTAACATTGTGAGTGTGCTACGCATCTCGTTTCCTTTCCTTTTCTTTGAATTTCAGATATTGACGACGGAGAAAAAAAAAGACCAACAAAATGTTGGCCTTTTTTGCAATTTAAATCAGATTCCCTGCTGGATTATCTCCAACCCTCGTTTTTCAATTGGCTATGATCCAAATAGAGACCAGTTGCTGAAAGCGAAGGAGCCCTGTAGTGGCCAGTGTATTGTTTGTAAGTGACATTGGAATTGAATGGCCAGATCCCTTCACTTTGTGTAAGAGAAGCTTGGCATTTGCTCACACCACCAGTTCGGTTGTAACCGCAAGAAGAGTGGTAGGCAACCGCATAGTCATCTTCCCCAGGGAGAATCGCAGAAGCACCAAACATTCCTTTGTAACCTGGAACATGGTAAACTCCAACACTAGCAGTGTTATTGTGGTTAAAGGCACCGCGAGCAGTCGATACGATGAGTGCTTTGTCCATTGCGTTTCCACCGAAACCAAAAGTGATTCCATTGAGAGCAGAAGCGAGTTCGGATCCACCAGAAGCAGCCGCAAGTGCTGTTACTTTTGTTAGATTGAAACCTTTAGAAGAAGCAGTTCCGCCGAGGTTTGCCAACCAGAATTCGATCGCATAACAACCTGCGGAGTGGCAAACGATTTTACAAGATTTGCCATTTTTGCAATAGTTCGAAAGTCCAGTAGAAATGTTTGTTTGCGCACGAGAAGAGCCGTAAGTTCTTGGGTCAGTTTTTCCATCGTAACCGATGAAAATTTTAGAACCAGAAACGGAATTAGTAGAAGAACCCCAGTAGCTGTTTACATCAGTTGTACCAACACCATTGTGGTTTTTGTCTGATTTACCATGGATAAAGACAGTATAAGTTTGTGCACTTATGGACCCTGCAAAAAAGAGGGCTGATAGAAAGGTCAATGTGATTCGCATTTTCATTTGTTAATCTCCGAAGTTGTGTTTTCTTTGTTATGTAAGTTTGGCAAAAGTTTGACAAGAAATTTTTTTCCCAGTTTGAACTTATTTTTAACATAAATTTGCCATCGTCGTGGATTTTATGACAGAGTTCGGGAGAAGTTCCTAGGAAATTGCTAGGGGAAGGAAGATGGTGAATTCTGTTTGCCCCGGTGAGCTTAAGACCTCGATTGTGCCCTTATGGCCTTCGATGATTTTTTTGACGATGGAAAGGCCAAGACCCGTGCCCAAACCCAATTCTTTGGTGGTGAAAAATGGCTCGAAAATCTTCATTTGGTGGTCTTTGGGGATGCCCTCTCCGTTGTCTTGGATGGAAACCTTGGCAAATCCATTCTTTTCTTCGACCCGGATCTGGATTTTTCCATAGAGTTTGGGGCAGGCCTGGATGGCATTGAAAATCAAATTGGTCCAAACTTGGACAAGTTCGTTGGGGTAACCTACCACTTTCGGATCTTTGGGAGCGGATAGGGAGATCTCAATGCCTTGTTTCCAGATGGAAGAATACATTGTCAGCACTGATTCGATGCCTTCTTTGATGGAAAAAATCGATTGGGATTCTTTCGGACCAGAGAATGAATAATGTTTGAGTGCGAAGACAATTTTGGAAGCACGTTCCACTGCGGTTTCGATGATCTGCAAATGGTATTGGAATAAAAAAAGATTTAGATTCGTCAAAAATACAGACCTGCCTTCGGGAGAATCCAGAAGGGGAGCGAACCTTTGCGGGATGGCTTCGATCCCAATATCAAAACAGGTATCGGCTGTGGAATCTGGGTCAGGAAATCCGCGGGAATCAAAGAGTTCTGTCATTTCACGTTTGCGTTTGAAGCGGTTTGTCACTTCCGGGCGCCGTGGCAAATCTTTTGCGTTGAAGAGTTCTTTAGCCAATTGGTCTAGCTCCTGGACTCCCATTTCAGATGGGGATCCAAAATTTGAATCTTTGATGAACTGAACACTGCCTTTGATGGCAGCAAGTGGGTTGTTGATTTCATGCGCAACACTTGCCGCAATTTTACCAAGAGTGGACATTCGTTCTGATTGTAAGAGTTGTTCTTGGGCTTCTCTGAGTTCTGAGATGGTTTTATTTAACGATACAGTTCTTTCTTCGATTTTTTTTTCCAAATTGTCTCGTGCATTTCTGACAATGGAAATCATTTCATTGAAACTATTTGAAATTTCGCCGATTTCATCTTTACTTGTCACTTGCACTTCCACATTGAAATTACCTGATTGCATGACTCTGATCCCAGATAGTAAACGTTTTAGAGGGTGAATGATACTTGTTTTATGGAGTAATGGGTAGAGTAAAAAAACAGTTGCAAGTGAAAAAATAAGGGTGATGGTTAGCCAAACAACTGTCTGGTGTATATTCTTTCGGTATTCTAAGTACGGTATTGCCATTATAAAATGCCGATTGTTCGCATGAAAATCTGAAGACCAAAATATTCCGTTTCTATTATTCGCCAAAACATCCAATTGAAACGATTCAAAACCCGGTTTGTGAAGATGAATTTGAATTGTTTCCTTAAGGATTACTTTATTGATATTAAAAAATTTTTCTTGGGTATCAAAAACAATGTCTGATAAATAAACAAATGGGTGTTTGTTGCCAGTTTCAATTTGGGTTCTGATGTTGTGTTTTTCTCGGTTCATTTCACTCAAAAAATCAGACCGGAAGCGATTGAATAAAAAATTGGCAACCATCGACAATATCAAATATAAGATTGTGACGTTAAAAGTCATAATCTTAAAACCAACCGAGGATGGAATGCTCTCTTGGTTGAGCGCAGACAAAACAACGATGGTCGTAAAGATGATGGTTATATTTGTCAGGAAAAATATATACGTGGATTTATCAAAATCGTTTAGATCGACCAAAATATCTAGGATGGTTAAACAAAGAACAGTGAGTATCCCTCCTAAAAAAACAAGGACTTTTTGTCGCTTTTTCCCTGTTAAACGAATGAATTTTAAAATGAGAACGGCCATAGTGTTGAACATGGAAAGTGCCAATGCTGTGGCGATGGAGAGAATGGATAATTGGATCCAAAATACTTCACTCGACTGGACGGGAACATAAAATTCCATTTTGGGATCAAATTGAATTTCACGGAAAAAAAATCCGAATCCATTGAAGGCCAATGCCAAACCCCCGAATAGATTTAGAAATTGCACACTCAATGATTTCCAACGAGGGAAAAAATTGCCTTGGAATTCAAAGGCAAGTTTGGTGAGAGAAAGTCCCATCACAATGATGGCAGGGTTTTTCAGAAAAACAAAAAGGTAACCCGTCCAAGGCGAAAGGAAGGAGTTACAAATGGCCCAAGCGGTTGACCAAAGAAAAAGACAGGCCATGGGCACGAGCATAGCCCGGAAGGTCGGCGGTAGATCTTTTTTTTGGCAGTAAAAATAGATCCAGGCTGTGCCACTCACCAAACTGAGTCCAAAATAGAAAAAACTGTATAGATTGAGTAACAAATTCAGGCCAAATCCAAAGATTACTGACAACTAAGGGGAAGTCCTGTCCATTTTGTCCAACGAAATCGAATTGTGCGACGCACAAAAAAGAGATCGACCTGGTGGCGGGCTGTGGAATCCTGGTTTTATTGTGCGATGCACAAATGTGAAAAGAGGACTTACTATGAAAGCGAACCTGAATCGAATGAAAAAATTGAGTGCTTTGGCCATCTTGGTCATGGTTTTTTTGGGAGAATCTTACGGAAAACTGAGCCCAAGTGCCGGCACCAGTCTGATTCGTCCTGGAGCCGAAAAGGCAGAGCATTTCCTCGCTAAAAAGCGCCCCAAAATGGCTCTCAGCGAAAGGGCTGTTTTGACAAAACTCATCGAAAGGGAAGCAAAGAACTTAAAATTGCCCAATGGTAAGGGTTGGGACAGGTTGGGTTTTCTATTGGGTGTGATCCAAACGGAATCTGAATTCAATCCGAAAGCAAAATCCCACAAGGGAGCTCTTGGTCTCATGCAAGTGATGCCGGCCACGGCCAAATGGTTGGCAAATAAGGAAGGAATTCCATATAAAACTGCGAAGGATTTGTACAATCCGGAAACCAATCTACGTTTGGGGGTTTTGTATCTTAACTATTTGTTTGAAAGGACGGACTCCGTGGAAGCCGCACTTTTGGCTTATAATGCAGGGCTTGGCGGATACAAACGATTTGGCGGCATCGCCTCTTATCCTAAATCCATTTTCAAAAACTATGATGAATGGAAATCGTTCTCCTATGAAAGACAAAACCCTGTTCAGTCGGTTGCCTTCCAACTAGACATTTAATTTTTACTTTACATTGCCAAAATACTGGTAAGGCTCTTATCCGTTCAAAACAGAAAGGATGGGAGCTATGGAATTATTTCGTAGGTACGGATTGTATCTAACGCTGGTTATCGTTGTCATTATTGGTTTAGTTGTTTTTTTATTAAGAGACAATTTTAGCGGAGATTCAGAAGCCAAAGAAAGGGAAAAACAGGAACGATTGGCTCAAACTTATGACCCCACAAATCCAAACGATTCGTATGGACAAACAGGTGATGGTGGGGACGGACAAATCCCTGATGATGGAGCCACACCAGAATTCATTCTCGAAAAGTATTTAGAATGGGCAGAATACCCACCTTACTCAAGACCGATGTCCATTCTCAATCATGACTTGGCCTTTCCGTTCATCATCGAGACATCACCCGATTATATTTTGGACGAAAAAACCAATGAACCCAATGGGTATGTATGTATGTTCCAACCAAAAACTTGGTCAGTCATAGGTCCTAAGGACGTAATGTACGTAACCTTGGAATGCAGAGACAAAGCACGGAACCGCGTCAAAGTATCCATCGATTCCCATCAAGTATTCAAAGAATGGGAAGGGCAACGTTATGGGGTTGTGAGTGCTTCTGTGAACGACAATGGAACGGATGGCGACCAAACCAGAGGGGACAATGTGTACACATTTTCTTGGAAACCAATGAAAGGGGATTGGGGGCAAATGTCTCTTGTCGCTGAAATTACATATGGCCCAGAAAATTTAAAAACAAAACTCACTTCTAGTTTTTTTTCCTCACCCACAGTGCCAGCCGAATTCAACGGAGTATTCACAGATACAGTCCAAGACGGTTCTCTCATCGTAAAGGCTGTGCTAAACGTGTATCGCAAAGGGAAATATCATTTGGAAGCGAATCTAAAAGACGAAAAAAATGGTGAATACATCGCCTACGCTGTGTATGATGGCGAACTTGTGTCTGGTTCTAACGAAGTTTCCTTTACTTTTTTTGGTAAAATTTTGCGCGATAAAGATTTAGATGGTCCATACATCGCCACTTCATTCCGTGGTCATCGGGTGAATCTTCCCATTGATCCTGAATGGTTCAACCAAGGTGCAGAGGGTTTACGAAAAATTGAAGCGGCAAGGACGACAGAGCCTGACCGTGAGCTCGTGGTTCCATACAAAGATGAATATAAAACAAGGTTTTATAAAGTGGAAACATTCTCTCGTGCCGCATGGGATTCGCAAGACAAACAGGAAAGGATCCGCCAAATTAAATCTCTCTAGTGTAAAAAAATATGATAGAACAAATAAAATCGTTTTTTAAAAGGAAACCAATCCTTGGTTTCTTTTTTCTTTTCATCCTCAGTTTGCCAGTCATTTTGCATTTTGTTTTTTGGGGGCTTGTGAGTGCAAAGGCTCCCAATTATTCTGGTACGGTAAAAACAAAATCTGTGAACTCGAAGGTAACAGTTGTTCGGGATTCTGCCGGTATACCGCATATCAGCGCTGGTGATGCCAAATCGGCTTACTTTGCTCTTGGTTATACGATGGCGCAAGATCGGATTTTCCAAATGGAATTACAAAGGCGGATTGGACGCGGTGAACTTTCTGAACTCTTTGGTGAAGCACTGATAGATTCGGATAAGTTTTTAAAGTCGCTCCTTTTGAAAAAAACAGCAGAAGAATATGCCAATCATCCGAAGCACGTCCACCCAGAAGCTTGGGAACAGCTGGACTGGTTTTTATCGGGTGTGAACCAGTTTGTGGACGAAGGCAATCTTCCTATCGAATACACTATTTTGGGGCTAAAACCTAGGCATTTTGATCGTGTCGATGCCATTTCCTTTTTGTTTTATATGGGTTTTTCCTTTGCGGAAGGAATCAAATCAGATTCCCTATTTCATATTTTGGAAGAAGAGGTTGCCTCGCGCGATGTATCGGAACTTTTCCCGCGTTACGATTTTGAGACCAATGCCACCATTGTGGAATCACAACCTGGTGTAAAAAAATTGGCTATGGGTGAATTTCCATACAATCCCAATCTAACGAAAACAAATTCGCAAAAGATTGCAAAAGAACTCAAACAATTGCTCGGCGCATTGGACGGTTTGCATTTGCCAATCCAGCCGATGGAAGGGAGTAATTCTTGGCTTGTGGCACCGAGTCGTTCCGAAAGTGGTGGAGCGATCCTTGCCAACGATCCGCACATTGCTTTGTCGAACCCAGGTGCTTGGTATGAGGCACATATCAAATTTCCAGGGTATGAAAACTACGGTTATTTTTTATCCATTATTCCTTTTCCGTTAATTGCACATAACCGAAGTAAGGCTTGGGGTTTGACCATGCTTGAACAAGACGATGTCAATTTGTATGCAGAAACAGTAGAAGGGAATCGTTACCTCTACAAAGGTAAGTGGTTGGATTTTTCTATTTATAAAGACCCAATCAAAATGAAGAATGGTTCAGAAGTTCCCTATGAGGTGAAGATCACAAATCATGGACCTGTCATCACGAGCCATATCAAAGGTTACAGTGGAAGAGAAATCAGTTTGTATTGGGCAAACCACCATCTCGACAATCCATTACTTGATGTTCTTTATAAAATGGGAAGGTCTGAGAGTTTTAAGGAGTTGGATGAAGCATCTTCCCTCATCGCAGCACCTGGTCTAAATTTTAGTTATGCCGATTCCAAAGGAAACATTGCCTACTATTCTGTGGGTAGATTTCCTATTTTAAAATCGGGCAATCCAAGAAAGGTTTTGGATGGAGCAAGTGGAGATTCGGATGTGATTGGGTATGTATCACCAAACAACAATCCGAAAATCATCAATCCAAAAAATGGAATCATCGTCACTGCCAATAATAAAGTAACATCGGGTCTCATCCCTGGGCTTGGTAAACCAGAAGGGAACTGGCAACCACCTGACAGGTTCCAAAGGATTGTTTCGGTTTTGGAAACCAAAGAAAAATGGAGTTTGGAAGACTTGGCATCTTTGCAAAACGATACGGTGGCGAGTTTTGCTCCAGAATATTTGGACATAGTCATAACAAATCCCAAACAGCCAAAAACAATTGCGGGTAAAAAAGCACTAGCTGCACTCAAAGCCTGGAATTTTGAACATGCTTTGGAATCGCAAGGTGCGGCCGTGTATGATGTATTTTTTTACCTCACCTTAAAAGAAATTTTGATCGATGAATTGGGTGAGTCCAATTTTGTTTTGTATGGGGATTTTGCAGAATACTGGAATGCTTACAGACGTTTTGTGAGAAATCCCGATTCAATGTTTTGGGATGATTTGACAACCCCAGACATTAAAGAAACGAGAGAAGATATTTTGGCTCGGTCTCTCGATAAAACAGGTGCTTATTTGGAGACCAATGTTTCCAAATCACCTAGCCTTTGGAAATGGAAACAACTTTATAAAATCAAACACCCTCATCCCCTGGGTGTATTGCCGTTGATCGGTGGTGTATTCAATGTGGGTCCTTTCCCTTCTCCTGGTGGGGCAGAGGTTGTGAACAATTTAAAATACAAATTGATGAAAGAGGATTGGACCGCAACCTCAGGACCAAGCAAACGTAGGGTCATTGATTATGGTAGGTTTGAAGAGTCTCTCACCCAACTTCCCATCGGAAATTCGGGAAATTTAGGAAGCCCATATTACGGTAATTTGGTGGAAGATTACATCAAAGGTGTTCACAGAAAAATTTTGTTTAGCGATGAACAAATCGGAGCGGGCGCTTACCAGTTAGAAATTTTGCCTGAGTAGGGCATCCAATCTCCCCGCCCTGACCATTGGGTGGGGGATCCGCACTCACACTGTGCTTCCCTTACGGCACAAGCACGGTGTTTTTATAAATCTGAAATCGTAATTTTAGAAAATTTTTACAAAAACGTCCCTATTTTTGCCTGAATTTTCCCCTTTCGATTGGAAGATTGGGTCGATGATAGGAGTGGATGATTCGTATTTTATTTTATTTTCTATTCATCTCCGTTTCATTAGCGGCACAATCTTCGCAAGATCGTATAACGTTCGCATTCCGAAGCCAAGCTTCGCTTGATCCACTGCGTATGATCATCGTTGGGGATGTGGTTGGAATCGAAAAAGCTAGTTTTTTCGAAGTGGATAAACTCTCGCAAGAATTAGAAGTTGATACAAGACCTGACACAGTCACCCTGAAAGTGTCGAATCCGAAAGGGATTCGGGTTGGACAAACATTGTATTTACTCGAAAAAGATCCAGACCACAAAACATTCCGAGACGGAAATATTGTTGGAATGGTAACTGTAAAGTCCGTTTACCAAACAACTTTTTTTGGCTGGCAGGTGAGGGGTGAGGGGTATTTACGTTTGATTGAGGATCGTCCCGTAACCGCCGCTAGGTTACTCGATACCACAAAATACGAAGAAGCATTCTTTGCCAAAAAGAAAGGGGATCATTTTTTTGCAAAAGGATTGACTGACGAAGCTCTCCGGATGTACAAACACGCAATTTCTTTGGATCCTGGTTCTCCTGATTTTCATTATGCACTCGGAAAAGCACATTGGAAAGACGGTGAAGGTTATGTATCCACTGCTTTTGAGTATTCGCTCGCTTGGAAAAACAAAGAACGGTTTTCCAATTCTCAAGAAAAATTATTATTTCTAGTAGATTATATGCGTTTTTTAATCTACTACTTCAAAATTGAAGGTAAGGATAATAAAAAACATTTAGAAAAACTTCCACTTGTGGCCAAAGAAGCAAGAACCTTATACCCAAAAAATTACGAAGTTTGGTTGTACAGTTTTGAATCAGCTTATACCAATCTGATACATTCAAATTTGGAAGAAAACAGTGTTGATCTTCGAAAAAGGCGGGAAGAGTTATCCGAGAGTTCCGAAATGTTTTTAAACAAAGCTCTATCACTTAGACGGTCAGATTATTACCTGCATAAACTTGCTTGTGAATTTTATAATTTAAAATGGAAAGAATACCGAGGCACACAGAAGGAGAAAGAATACCGAGATAAACTCATCGACCATGGTAAACAATTACGATTGTATTATACGGGTGAGAGTAACCTTTCTGAAGATTTGCTGAATGCGATACGGTTGGCTGAAAAACAATCCAATTCATTCTGAAAGAATTTTCATACTTTTTTCGAATAAGAATGTTTCAAGGTGTAACATATCATCAGGTGCTGTGCTGAAATAATTTACACCTAAGTGGTAGTGGTCGCCCCGATCCAAAAAACGGATGATTTCTCCTCGAATGATCATGGTTCTATCCCCACTCAGCGGGATAAACATTTTTATGATATTATGCCTTTTTAAATATGTAAAGAGGCGTTTGTCAAAAATTTCAAATAATAAACCATCAAGTGAAATATCCACAACCCTTGTTGTACTTTGCATGGTTTCATAACTACCCAACTGAATGGCAATTTTTGTAAAAGCATAACTAATGATTTCTGATAATTCATGAATGTAAATTGCTTGCGCATTGGAAATTGTAAAACGTTCCATTGCAGTCGAGTAAACTTTAATATAACCGACAACATCTTCATACAATCGAATTGGTGCGATCACATAAGAAACCAAAAAATTTCGAGATTCTGTTTTGCACATAGATTGAAAAAAATCATATGCAAGCTCATCACCAAGATCTTTGGCCATTTGTTTGTATTCGGTATTAAAGTTAAATATGGTTTCTTCATTTAGAGGATTGATATAAGATTCGATCCGACTGCAATCTGGAACATAGAGTGTTTTGGCTGTATTAAAAACCGTTTTTTTAATGAAACTATCAAATTCATTTAGTTTATCAGAATCTTTAAAGAAAATGATTTCATAATCTTTGGAAACTCTTTCGATTACTTCCGTTAACATAAGATTTATGAGTTTGATATCTGGCTGGTCTTTTCGTACTTCTTTCATTAGGTGAGGAAAACGACTTTCGGCATAAAGGTTTTTTCCAACTTCCCTTGATCCCCCAGTGAGTGACCGAAACAATATGATAAAATTCATAAATAAATCATCTACTGGAATCCGACGATTGGTTCGTAGTTGGTACGATTGGAGTTCGGTGGGCGTACGAATGGTCGTTGTTTCTTTTTGGATGTCGGTGATGACTACCTCAAATTGGTAGTTGATGTTCATCACCTCAAATCGAACCCGAGCCCTTCTGGAACCTTGTTCTACTAAATCAGGAATTTGTAAAACTACATGGTTTGTTTGGATTTCTTCCACGGCCGCCACGAGTGACTCTTCTTCATAAATGAATTCGAATTCTCTATTGTCTGCTTTTAGATAGTAGAATAGATGTTTAACGATATTGACATCAGATCCAATGATGGTTTCCTCAAACAACGACTCAAGGATTGTTATGAGTTCCTGCATCGAATCGGTTCTGCCAATTGCCATACTTTAAATATCGAAAAATCCTGATTCAAAATCGATGTTTGGACGGATAAAAATTGGGGGAAATCGGACATTTCCGCCGAAATGGAAAGTATATGGAACTCGTGATCCCAAAGAATGTAAATCCTGAACTTTTACCGATGATCAGACAAGGCCTACTTTCACCAGAAAAATTGTCCATTCTGACCGACCTTTATGAGATTGTGGAACGATTTGCTGGTTGCCTATACACTGATGAGGAAACCCAAAAAAAAATCCAAACGAAAACAGGTTGTTTGCCTGACCTCATCACTTGGGCTGACTATTTCCAAACTGAGGTGGCATCACGTTATTTTTTAGAATCGGAAACATCCTTACAAAAAATCGTGGATACCATTCGATTTGACTTGGTTTCTGCGAATCTGATATTTTCAGGAAAACCCGATTACTACAAAGATAAAATCAGGGCGGAGGCTCTCGTCAGTAAAGGGATTGATGCAGCACTCTGGGACACAGAAATGGAAGAATCGGCTCACCTCGATATTTTACTCAATTACTTTGAAAATCTGGAACTATGGAAAAAACCTTTATCTTTACAAGATAAAGCCTGGTACGAATCCTTTCAGATAGATGAAATCGCAGTTTGAAACAACGAAGTATGAATTCTTAACCGTCGAAACAGAAACTACGGAAGATGGAGACATCGTATCCATCTTTTTGAACAACCCCACCTCTCGCAATTCCATGACTTGGAAAATGGGAGAGGAATTTTTTTCCCTCATCCAATCCATTTCAAAATCAAAAGAACTACCTCGGGCAGTCATTCTTTCCGGAAAAAATGATGTTTTCTGTGCAGGTGGTGACTTAAATCTTTTGCGGTCGTTTTCTGAAAAATCCTTTAAAAAAAACAGAAGGGATATGCGTAAGTTTTACGGTTTCTTTTTGTCTATTCGGAATCTCCCCATCCCCGTCATAGCTGCGTTAAACGGTCATGCAATCGGTGCTGGACTTTCTTTGGCCTTTGCTTGTGATTTACGAATTTTTGCGAAGGATGGAAAATACTCATTTAATTTTGTCCGTTTGGGAATCCACCCTGGCATGGGCAGTTCCTTTCTCGCACCAGAACTTTTGGGAAAAAGTTTAGGGGCGAGACTACTCATTACAGGTGAAACTTTTGGTGGTGAATTTGCAAAGGAAGTAGGGCTTGCGTATGAAGTGGCCGAAAAGTCTGCCGTTTACGAAAGAGCCAAAGAACTGGCGCGTTCGCTAACAAAGTCTGCACCCCTGGCACAAAGGGAATTGAAAAAAAATTTATACTCCTGGAAAACTTTGGACAGAGCGCTACAGAAAGAAGCAGAGTCGCAAGCCCGTAATTTTATTTCTGAAGATTTTAAAGAAACCATCCAAAGCATTTTGGACAAACGAGAACCAAAATTCAAAGGTCGATAAAAAAGTTAGAAATTTTCTAATTTTAAACTAGACAATGAGAGAATTGGGGATAAAACAAAAGTTAGTTATGGACGAAGCTTTCAATCCGGATTGTTTTGAGTGCGATTATCGAAACCACAATGTACTACACTGTGCGGCACATGAAACCATCGAACGGATCAACCAAGCCAAAGACTATTCTGTTTTTCCAAGGGGCAAGGCCCTTGTCCTTTCTGGTACGGAAGCGAAAGGTTTCTTTTTTATCAAAAAGGGTTTGGTTCGTAGTTTTGTCCAATTGGCCAGTGGAAAGGAACAAACCCTTCGTTTGAGCGGCTCTGGAGATTGGGTGGGTTTTCGGGATTGTATCTCGAATTCTGTTTTCCACCACAATGCAGTGGCAGTAGAAGACACAGAAGCATGTTACATCACAGGTGAACTCATCGACGCACTTGTGAAGGATGACACCCTTTTTCAAAAAGAAGTGTTCCGCCAAATGGCTAAGGAATGGAGGGAGATGGAAGAACATGTAGTTTCTCTCGGAACCAAACAAGTCCACGAAAAATTGGCAGAAATCCTCATCGTCCTCGACAATGCGCAAGGTCGCAAAAACCAAGTAGAACTCAAAGTGACTCGGGACGTTTTGGCCACATTCATTGGTACAAAAACGGAAACCCTCGTCAGAGCCCTTTCCGACCTAAAAGCGAGGGATTTCATTGCCGTAGACAAAAACAGAATTGATATTCTGAACAGAGACGCACTCTATTCTCTTTCCAAAATTGCCTAATTTTTTCGCACAAATGGTTAAGCACCTGGTTCCAGATTCCGATGGTATTATTGATTGATAATCATGGTAGGATCTGTTGCCTGATTTTACCTAAAATCACTCCCGGGGGGGAATTCCGAAAGGAAACCCCCTTTTTTTATTTCCCTTGTTTCTTTCCCCACAATCTAAATTCTGGAAGTCAATATGAGTCGTAACAGAGGCCAAAGCCTTACATTGTTTGGAAATCCAATATCTCACCCATTAAATATCATCCTCATTATCAATTGTGCTATATTTCTACTCCAAAACTTTGCAAACCAACAACTGATCTACCGGTTTGCCCTAATACCTGAATTTGTTGTATCTGGTGCCGTTTGGCAAGTCTTCACATATGGATTTTTGCACGCCGTCGATCTCATCCCATTTCACTTACTTGTGAATATGTATGGTATGTATATGTTAGGAACTCATATCATTCCTATCATTGGAAAAACAAAGTTTACAATTTTTTATTTTTTATCTCAATTGGGTGCGGGTATTTTTGTGGTAGGTTCTGCCTATCTCAATCAAATATTAGGTGGGGAAATCCCTATCTTAGAATCAATGATGACACCAACCATCGGTGCTTCAGGTGCGTTATTTGGTCTGCTTGCCCTTTTTGGAGTTTTTTACCCAAACACAGAACTTCTGTTATTCGTATTTCCCGTTCGTGCAAAGAACGCAGTTTGGTTCTCACTTCTTATTGGTTATCTATTTTCGCTTTTTGGCAACGGGGGTATTTCCAACACATGCCATTTAGGCGGAGCGGTGACAGGCCTTCTTTTATACCAAATTTTAAAAAAACAAATCCGCCCAAACGGGCTCCAAGTTTTGCCTGGGTTTGAATGGGAAGACCCCAAACAAAACAAAAACCTAAAGCCAGCAAAACAACCATCAGTTGAAGATTTATTTGTAGATCAAAAAAAATACAACGAAACTATATTATCATTCATTCAATCGGAAGACAATACTTCGAAGATCGAATCGTATTTACTAGAGAAACAAGTGCAAAATGCAAATATTTGCCCTCCATCTACGTATAATACCCAAGATCCAATCTGTTTGAGGTGCGAATGGTTGCCAAATTGTGCATTACGAAAAACAAAAGAGTGATTTTTTCTTTGTAATTTCTTGACATCGAGCCTAGATGAGAACAATCAAACTATGGCTGAAAAGAAAAAATCTTCAGTTGATGAGCTTCTCAAAAGAGAAAAGTTAACGAAAGATTTTGAAAAAGAAAAAGTAAAATCCGAAAAAAAAGCAATGGAACTCGCAGTGGAAAAAATGTCCCAAGCGAACCCAAGCGAGACAGATTCTTCAAAAACTACAAAATTCATCACAAACATCGATATCACTCTTTCCCAAGCAAAAACAGATTTACGTTTTTATTTTTTGAATGAGAGTAATTATAGCGATGAATTTAAACGTTTGTATTCAGAGAATGAGAGTGTTTTTAAACGATACGGAATCACAACACAAAAGTATTTGGAGTATATCCGCGAGTCTTTTGATCGATACAAAAAAATTCATAAACTAATGCCTTTGGATCCTATGAAACCAAAACATTTTAAATATGTCGAAGACTCAATTGCTGAATTGGTCCGGATGTTTTCACAAAGGTTTGGAAAGTAATTTTCTCATATTTTTTTGTTGATTGATTCTTGATATTGCCATTTCCTCTTGTTCTCGAGTTCTTCACGTGGGCAATATGAACGGTAACATCTTTTGCAATCGGATTTTGGTTTTTACTCTTCTACTCTTAGTACTAGGGTGCGATCATTCGGGAAATCCCAAACTTGTGAAGGATGGAGTTCTCGATCTTCGGACTTGGGATATACAATCGAATCAGAGCATTTCCCTCGCTGGCGATTGGTATTTTTATCCCAAACAATGGGTTGGTAAACACAACCGTAGCCAAGCACAAGATCCCATCCTTGTGGCAGCGCCATCTGCTTGGAATGAATTTTTATTAGACCCTGACTCGCCCAAAGGCACTGGTTACGGAACCTACGCGATTCAAATCCTTTGGCCAGAACAGGATGAGATCCGTGCCCTACATATGTTTTCTGGTACAATCGCATCAGCATGCAAATTTTATTTGGATGAAGATTTCCTCGGTGAGGTAGGAACCATTGCAGAAGATAAAGATTCGGAAATTCTAAGTATCCGTACGATTGGTTTTAGCATCGAAGATTATAAAAAGGAAAGTTATCTCTATATCCAAGTTTCAAACCACCACCATGCACGGGGAGGAATTTGGACGGTCCCCAAACTCGGCCTGAAAGATCATTTGGTTGCTAAATCGAGATCTGAGATGGTACAAGAAGCACTCATCATTGGCGGACTTTGTTTACTTGCATTGTACCAATTTGTTTTTTATTTTTATAGGAAAAAAATCTCAAGTATCCTCTGGTTTGTTTTGTTTTCCGTTGTTGTCATTCTAAGAATTGCCACAACAGGAACTAATATTTTTTCAGTAATCACATACGGATGGTTAACTGGAGAAGATGTTGTAAAATTTGATTACCTAACAATTTCAATGGGTATGGCTTTATCTTTATTTTACAATCATTCCCTTTATCCCAAGGCTTATCCAAAATATGTAAATTATATAGTTTCACTGCCTTATATAATCCCCATCATCATTGTTTTTTCTGGTTCGTTGTATTTACTTAGTTCACTCAGAGCAATAATTCTTATTTATTCATTTTTGCCATTGAGCCTTGCGCTTTATGTATTGTACAAAATTTATAGATTTCAACTTCCAGGTAGGGTTGTCCTCATTATTGGAGTATTGTCTATTGTCATCACCGCGAGTTTCGATATTATCAGTTTTTTATTCAATTTAAAGTTTCCTAATACAATTGAATATGGTTTCCTAAGTTTTGTATTCAACCAAACTTTGTATCTCTCACAAATACAAACAAAATCTATGCGCTCTACGGAACTGGAGTTACTTGCCACTCGGTACCAACTTGTTCAAGCCGAAAAAATGTCATCCATTGGGCAAATCGTGGCAGGTGTTGCACATGAGATCAATTCACCGATTGCCGCTATTCAGCTAGGAGAGGCAAATGTCCGTTTCATTATGGATGGTCTTGTCGCCAAACTTTTTAAATTGATACCAGTTTTGGATGATACTGGAAAAGAATTTTTAAAACAAACTTTAGAATTTCCATCGGATTCTAGTATCATTTATCTTTCTTCCAGAGAAGAACGAGAACTAAAAAACAGAATGTTATCATCCATATCACATTTGGATGCGAGTGCAGTGGAAAAAGAAAAATTCATAGATTTACTCTTGCAGGCTAGTATCAATAAAATTCCGGATGAGTGGTTTCAAAACATTGGCAATGAAAAATCAATTATCATTTTAGATTGGGTAAGTTTATGGCGTGGGGTGCTTACGAAAATGGAAGCAATCCATGTGGCAACAGAAAGGGTAGTAAAAATTATAAATGCTTTAAAAACCTATACACATTTGGATCCGAATTCAGAAAAAAAAATGGTGGTTCTGTCTGAAACAATCGATACCATTCTCACTATTTTTAATCACGCATTCAAATCTGGAATGGAAGTCCAAAAAGAAATTGTCGATAATCCACCTATTTTTTGTTATCCAGACGAGTTAATGCAGGTTTGGTCTAACCTAACACAAAACGCAATTCAGGCAATGGACGGAAAAGGTAAACTTTACATCAAAATCCAGAAAATAACAAAAAATGAAGGGGAGTATTTACGAGTTGAGTTTTCTGATACCGGCAAAGGAGTTTCCGAACCGAAAAAAATTTTCCATGCGTTTTACACCACAAAAGAGTCGGGCGAGGGGACAGGGCTTGGGCTTTTTTTATCCAAACAAATCATAGACAAACATGAAGGTCTGATTTGGTGTGAGCCTGGAAATCCAGGCGCAAAATTTTTTGTGGATTTACCCCTACTTTCCAAAAAAAGCTAAAAATCCCTGAAAATCGTTCTTTCTGTCTTTGTTAAGTGATACAGAGAGGGATCCATTGGAAGAAACTTGGAAACGAGTCTTGGTATTTTCATTTGTCGCAGCTATGTATATTTTTTGGGTTTTTATTGGGTATGACATCATAGGGGTACTCAGTTTGGCATCTTAAGTTTTATTTTTTATCTTCATTTTTACCTTTGGTCTTTCGTCTTCTTTCTCTCTTGACACCTGGGTTTTCTCTCAGGCATGTTATGAATATGATGGAATCGCGAAAGACTTCCGAAACTGACATCCGAATGGATCTAAACATCCGTGGGACGGGGAATTACCAGTTTGATACGGAAATTCCTTTTTTTGAACATATGTTGTCTCATATCTGTAAACATGGGCTATTTGATCTCAATTTATTCCTTCGGGGAGACATCGGCATTGATTGTCACCATTCTGTTGAGGACACCGCCATACTCATGGGGCAATTGGTGCACAAACAATTGGGCGACAAAAAAGGTATATTTCGTTACGGTCATTTTACCATTCCGATGGATGAAGTCCTCACAACTGTCGCTGTTGACTTTGGTGGTCGTTTTTACTTTAAATACACTGGCCCACATTTGGATGGGAAATTTGGAATTTATGATTCCGAACTCAGTTTAGAGTTTTTGCAAAAGTTTGCACTGAATGCGAAGATGAATTTACATGTTGTTGTTCATTACGGTGATAACAAACATCATATCCACGAATCTATATTCAAAGGTTTGGGTAAAGCGATGAGACAAGCCATAACTCTTGATTTGGAAGCTAAAGACCAAATTCCTTCCACCAAAGGAATGTTAGAGTGATTGCTGTTTTAGATTTTGGAATGGGTAATATCCATTCCTTGCTCAAAGCAGTTTCTTTGTATACGGACAAATTTGAATTCACTTCGGATATAAAAAAAATTGCGAATGCAGATAAACTAATTTTACCGGGTGATGGCCATTTTGATAAAGCAATGCAAAATCTCAATTCACTTGGTTTTTCTGATCTAATCAAAGAACATGTATTAAAAGAAAAACCATTGCTTGGGATTTGTATCGGATATCAGGTGTTATTCGAAGATTCAGATGAAACATCAAAACAAGGCGCAACAATTCCTGGGCTTGGGCTAATTCGTGGAAAAATTCGTAAATTTGAGGGCAAACAAAATTTAAAAGTACCTCATATGGGTTGGAATAAACTTTTTGATATTAAACCGAAACAAACAAAACTTTTGAAAGGTATTAAAAATGAATCTTTCATGTATTTTATTCATTCCTATCGTCCCGTAGGTGTTGACCGTTTGGACATCACTGCCACTTGTAAATATTATGGTGAGTCTTTCCCTGCTGTAGTAGAAAAAGCTGTAGTGAACGGAACCCAATTTCACCCTGAAAAATCAGATAAACTCGGTCTCCAAATACTTAAAAATTTTATAGAAATTTAAATGTTAATCATTCCCGCAATCGACTTATTAAATAACGAAGCAGTTCGCCTTTTGCAAGGTGATTATGACAAAAAAACTGTCTATTCAACAATGCCAGAAATAATGGTGAAACAATTCGAATCCGATGGTGCCAGTTTAATCCACATTGTGGATCTTAATGCTGCGAGGGAAGGTGTTTCAGCCAATCAATCAACTATCACGAACATTAAAAATAATACAAGCGTGAAGCTTGAGTTAGGTGGTGGTATTCGTTCTACAGAAAACATGAAGTTTTATACCGATTTGGGTGTGGATCGATTTATTTTGGGAACCGTGGCCGTAGAAAACATAAAAGTTGTGGAAGAGGGATTACGTTTGTATGGCGAAGATAGAATCGTCGTTGGTGTGGACGCAAAAGACGGGTTTGTTCGCACCAAGGGTTGGGAAACGAATTCAGGAATTCAATATATAGAATTTCTAAAAACCTTACATAGTATAGGCGTGCGCCATATCATTTTTACCGACATCAGCAAGGACGGAATGATGCTTGGACCAAATTTTGATGTTTACAGCGAAATTTTGGAGTCTTTTCCTGATTTTAAACTCATCGCTTCTGGAGGGGTTTCTTCCATTGAAGATTTGTTGGCACTTTGGGACAAAACGAGTGGAAAATTGTATGGAGCAATTGCTGGAAAAGCAATTTATGAAGGAAAATTAAATCTTTCTGAAGGTATTTCTATTCTAAAAGAGAAGAGGATAAAAAAATAATGAATCGTAAAAACCTAAGTGTGACGGGTTTCGTTCTTGGTCTGGTTGGCCTTGTGCTGTCTTTTTTACTTGCCGTTGAATATTTTGGATTAGGATCTGATAATATTGCAAATGCTGCCTGCTCCGCATTAGGTGGGGGCGATTCTTGTTTGAAAGTTGCTGGGAGTGGTTATTCTGCGATTCCGAATGTACCATTTTTAGGAAACATTCCCATCGCATTACTCGGTTTTGGGTTTTACGGACTTGTAACTTATTTGTTTTACAGTCTCTACAAATCCGTATCCACTGAATCGGTTGCAAGTGTAGTTTCGGTTTTGTTATTCATACTCGGCCTTGGACTTCTGGTTGATATCATACTACTTGGCGTTTCCGTCTTTCTCATTGAAACCATTTGTCGTTTGTGTTTTTTCACTTATTTAGTTACAATCGCTAGTTTGATCGTATTGTTTTTGCTTCGTAAAACCGAGGGTAATCTAAATTTGAATCCTATCCCTGGGTTAAAAGAAGGGTTTTTAACAATATTTTTAGCATTCTTTTTTAGTTTTTCATTTGGTTACGCTTCGAGTAAAATGGTTTCCGCAAATTCTGGAAGCCAACGGATCGCTACTTCACAAGGTTTAGAGTCATCGGACGTTCTAAAAAAAATTGCTGAATATGAAAATGGTTCAAACTTAAATTTAGTAACAAAAGGATATCCGAGCATAGGCAAAAAAGATGCGCCTATAACTATCGTTAAGTTTGCTGATTTTAATTGTGGGCATTGTTTACATACGAGTCATATGTTACATACTGTTTTGTCCGAATATGATGGTATGGTGAAAGTGGTTTATAAAAACTTTCCATTGGATGGATCCTGTAACCGACTTATCCAACAGCCAAGACCAGGTGCTAGTTCTTGTGTTGCTGCCATTGCGTCCATATGTGCCGACAAACAAGGAAAGTTTGAACCGATGTATCGTGGTTTGTATGACAATACGGAAAAAGGTGTGGGTCATACAACGTCGACGATTCTCAATTTAGCAAATTCACTTTCTTTGAATATGAACCAATTGAAATCTTGTATGGGCTCTCGTGAGGCAATGAATCAGTTGAATGCGGAAATTGATGAAGCGGAACGGTTGCAAATCCAAGCCACTCCATCACTTTTTATCAATGACAAGAGAATTGATAGTGGGACACCGAATCCTATATTTTTGAAAACACTACTTGATTCACTTATCAAAAAAATCTAAATTTTGAATCGAACGGGTCCTTCTGGAATTTTGGAAGGATCCACCACTCTCGAAAGCTCCCACGAATCGAATACATCATTTTCTTTGGTGTGCAAAGCTGGGCGGAGTGCCATTATTTTACCATTTTGTTTGTAGAGCGACCTTCTTCCATAAAACCATCCATTCGTTTCTTCTTGGTGCGTGTTTTTTCCATATTCACCTTTCATTTGATGGACAGTTTGTATCTCGGTAGCTAGTTTTTTAAAACTTTCCGGATCCATGGAAATTTGGTGGTCAGGTCCATCTAAATTTTTATCCAAAGTAAAATGTTTTTCGATGACAACTGCTCCAAAACCAACTGCGATGTTTGAAGCTAACGTCCCATCGGAATGATCAGAAAAACCAATCACATATTCAGTTGTATCTAAAAAATAACGAATTGTGTTCAAATTTGTTTTGTTAAGAGGGGTGGGATAGAGTGACACACAATGCATTAAACAAATTTCTGTTTGGTGTTTTTTGAAAAGTTCTAAGGAGCGAATCACTTCTTCTGGGAGGGCAGCTCCCGTCGAAACCAAAATAGGTTTTTTCGTTTGTATAATTTTTTGCAAAAGACCTAAATTCACAATATCACCCGAAGCAACTTTAAACACAGGTACATTTAAATTCGTCAATAAATCAACTGCTGATTCACAAAGTGGTGTGGAAAAAAAATCTAGTCCCAAATCATTCGCTGTTTTTTGGAATTGCCTATGGAAATTTTCTGTCAATTCATACTGTTTGAAAATATCGAATAAGAATTTGGTTTCGTTATTCTTTACATCCACAAATTCTTCTGTGGTATAGGTTTGGAATTTGACGGCATCGGCACCAGCCTCTTTGGCTTTTTCAATGGTACGTTTTCCAATTTCTATGTCGTTATTATGATTGAGTCCAATTTCTGCCACCAAATAGGGGCTAGCTTTTCGTGTGAGTTTGCGGTCACCAATTGTAAAGTTCAAACAAATTCCTCTTTAATCAATTCATCGGCATTTTAATTGAATCCCAAAAGAGAACCAACTTGGAAAATACACAACGAGGAAAAAATTGCAAGTAAGGTCATGTAAAAAAATTGTAAAAGCGGCCATACAATGGAACCAGTCTCTTTTTTTGTAACGGCGAGCGTTGACATACATTGACTAGCAAAAGCGAAAAAAACTAAGAGTGATAAGCCAACAAGCGGAGTCCATACAGGTGTGCCGTCTTCGTAAGAATCCTTCCGAAGAGTCGATCGTAAATTTTCACTTTCTTCATTTTCATCTGACCCATAGAGTACGGCAAGAGTGGAAACCATTACTTCCCTTGCAGCAAATGAAGTTAAAATGGAGATCCCTATCTTCCAGTCAAAACCCATCGGACGAATGACAGGTTCTATCGTTTTTCCAATTTGGCCAATGTATGATTTTTCAATGGAACTTGGTTGCCAATGGTTCTTTTCGGTATTCGCAGGAAAATTAGATAAAAACCAAAGAACGATGGATATATATAAAATGATTTGTCCCGCAGTGGCCAAAAAAGATTTAATTTTCTCGTAAACGGTTTGGAATAAACTTCTTAAAGAAGGTAACATATATCTGGGTAATTCCACTACAAAGTAAGAAGCCGTTTCTTTAAATACCGTTCTTCGAAAGAGGAGCGCAAAGAGGAAAGAAAAAACAAGTCCGATTAAAAACATACAAAACAATACAAAACCCTGTACATTGATAAATCCGAATATGGGTGAAAAGGAAAAAACGGTGCCAACAATGAGGATATACACTGGGTAACGTGCGGAACACATGATGAGAGGAGATACCATAATTGTTGTTAATCGATCAGATTTGTTTTCTATGGTTCGTGTGCCCAAAATGGCTGGAACCGCGCAGGCAGCAGACGAAAGTAAAGGAATAAAGGATTTTCCAGATAAACCAAATTTCCCCATAATCTTATCCATTAAAAAACTAACACGAGCTAAATAGCCTGTTTCTTCCAAGATACCAATGAATAAAAAAAGTAGGGCAATTTGTGGGATAAAAACGATGACAGATCCGACGCCACCAATCATACCTTCGATTAGTAAACTTTTTAGTGGACCGTTGTCCAAATAATTTCCAATGGAATTTTGTAATAATTCGATCCCTGATTCAATGAATTCCATAGGTAACTCGGCAAAATTGAATAAACTTTGGAATAATAATGCCATAATTCCAAAAAACACAAAAAAACCAAAAATTGGATGGAGTAAAACTGCATCTAACTTTCGTTCCCAGTTGGAAGTTGGATTTTTTGGTAATAAAACCGAAGAAGTGATGATTTGTTTGATAAAAATGGATCTTCTTATTATTTCTTCTTCATAAAAAAAACGAAACGAGTTTTTAGATAGTTTTTCTTTTAGCCATTCCTTTGTTTCATTCGGGAAATATTCGAGATACCTTTCTTCATTTAAGTGTGGGTCATTGTTTAAATATTTGAGAGACTGTGATAAAAAAAATTCTGTTTCGTTCGATTTTATATTTAGCTTTTGTTTGGCGTGGTTGAAAAAAATCTCTTCTTTTTTGTCCCAAGACCATAAACGATTGTTCTTTTTGAAAGACCCTGGGTCACCAATGTATTGTTTAATAGTTTGAATACCATCACCTGACTTGGTGTTGATGAGTAAAAAATTTAATCCGAATGTTTTTTCGAGTTTTTTTGTATCGATTAAAATTTGTTTTTTTTCGAGTACATCCTTCATCGTGAGAACTACAAGGATTGCTACTCCCATATCCATGATTTGGAGTAAAAATTGTAAACCGCGCTCTAAGTTGAGTGAATCCAAGACGTATAACACTTTATCTTCTGGGTTTCGCTCGAGTAAAACTTCGTAGGCAATTTTTTTATCTTCAGCAACTCCCCCCAATCCATAACTGCCAGGTAAATCTGTAATTTTGATTTCCGAATTTGCCACTTTGAAATTTCCTGTTTTTTTTTCAACGGTGACTCCACTAAAGTTTCCTGTCTTTTGGTTTAAGCCAGTGAGGTGGTTAAACAATGTGGTTTTGCCACAATTGGGATTTCCTACGAGTAAAATGTTTTGTGAATTCATTTAAATCCTAAACTGCGGGTTTTGTGTGGATAAAGTTTGCATCGGAAAGTCTGATACCAATTTTGGTATCTCCAATCACTACAATCATTTTGTCTAAAGATCGATTACGGTATACCAATTTCATTTTGGAACCTGGGAATACTCCCAGTTCCAAAAGTTCTGTTTGCATGGAATTTGGCAAATAATTCCCATCAAAGGAAATCACCTCTACCATTTCACCTTCCTTCATTTCTGAAAGTTTGTTCATTATGTGCTCTTAAATTTTCGTATATTTTTCGGTGTCCCGAAAAAGATTGATTTCTGGCGCCATGGTTTTTATATACCGATCGAAGTATAACATTTGTTTCATGAGGAGTGCAAATTCTCTTGGAATTTTTAACCCATTTTTTTCTGCGATCTCTTTCAGATCATACATCAATCGATTGAGTTTTGCTTCATCAAATATTTGATTTTTTGAGATCGCATCATAAACAGATTCCAGTTCTAAAAATACAGAATTTAATTCGTGAGCTAAAATATTAGGAGACACTGTTGCATCGGTAGAATCCATTTCCACAAGTCCTTTGGCAACAAGAAGTGGTTCTCCAATGCCAACTCCTTGCATAAAAAGCATCAAACCTTTCCATACTTTCGGGGAGATCCGGCCAACAATTCCAAAATCAATGAAACCAATGTTTCCATCTTTTAAGATCATTAAATTGCCTGCATGTACGTCTGCATGGAAAAAACCTTTTTTAGAAAGGGAAGAAAACCAAATCTCAAGGGCATCGTTAATCACCTTGCGTGGGTTATCTGTAAATTTCTTTAATCCTTCTTCGTCTGTGATGGCAGCACCATAAAATCGTTCCATGGTCAGAACTTTTTTTGTAGAAAGTGTATGATACACTCTTGGCACCCGGGCACGTGTTTCTCCCGATGATAATAGATACTCCTCAAATTCTTCGATGTTTTTTGATTCTTGGATAAAATCAATTTCCTGCAAAATGGAGGTTTGGAATTCTTCAAACATTGCAGTGAGTCCTGATTTTTTAAATTCGGGGGCAATGAATTCCAAAACTTTGGTCAGGAGTCCTAAAATCTGCATATCAGTCTGCAATGTGGTCTGGACATCGGGTCTTTGCACCTTCACCACCACATCAAGACCATCCTTCGTCACAGCGGCATGTACCTGCGCAATGGAGGCTGAGGCAAGGGGAGTTTCCTCAAACCGGTGAAAGATCGAGGCGAGGGAGCCACCCAGTTCCCGTTCCACCACCGAACGAACCTCTCTAAAATGGATGGGGCGAACCGAATCCAAACAATTTTGCATTTCCTCCACATATTCTTTAGGGAATAGGGAAGGGGCACTTGCGATGAACTGACCCAGTTTGATATAGGTGGCACCCAATTTAGAAAATGCTTCCTGGAGAGACCGAGCGATTTCCCGATGGTTTGCCGACCCGCCGGCCAATTTTGCCAGGATTTCTAGGATTTTTGTACCAAAAACCAGGCTGGAATGGGCAACTCTGAGCCCAGATTTGAAACCAAACGAAACATAGTCGGTGAGAGATTCCATATTCCCTCATTTTTCTGGGGTTGGAGAGGAAGGAAACGAGAAAATAAGCCTCTGGGATGCAAGTGAAATAGGGTTGCAGGATTAGGTCTCCGCCAAAAACTAATCAAATCGCACCCATGAGCCAAGAAACTGTCCTGTACCAAGAGTTGGAAAAACTCGATCTGAATGAAATTAAAAAAGTAGCGAACCTCTGGAACATTCAGAAAATACCAGGTAAGGACAAAAAATCCACCATCCATGGTCTGATGGAAATTTTCCAAAATGAATTTTTCCTAAAAGGTGTTCTGGAAAAATTCACTCCTTTGCAAGTGAATATCCTCACTTCCATTCTAAAAAACAAAGGGGTCATGACCCTGGGTGAAATTTCTAGAAAAGTCAATATCCCTCCCATCAATGTGGAGATGGAACTTGGTGTACTTCGTAAATACTATCTCCTCTACCAAAGAAAAAATAGAGAGCGGCTTACCAATAATTTAGATAAATACCATGCTTACGATGAGTATCTCAAACTCATCAAAGTGGAAACAAATCCCAAGGGTGAAAAATTCCGTTATTCCATCGAAAAATCTTTGAATAAGTCCACCATGGCTGAAATTCCAGAAGAATGGAAAGAAGCTGTTGGAACTAAAAAAGGTGAGGGTATTGATCATTTTTTAAAACATGCTTTATCGCAAGAAACCTTACAAACTTTGATCGATGGGTTGAATGATTTCGATAAAGATGTGCTACATAAAATTTACACCCATGGTGGTGTGATTGAAGCTGATACCATTCGTAATTATATTACCGTAAACCGCGGGAGATTCGAACAATCCATCCCCCACCTAACGGCTCTTCATCTCATCCGCGATTTGTATTATGTAGAAGACAAATTCATCCGGGTGATTGTGATTCCGAAAGAAATTTTGGATTTTTTGCAATACACACCAATTCTCCCTCCTGTAAAAAAAGGAACAAGGGTTCGCCAGGAAAAAATTTCTGCCAACGGTTTGGATTTTTTCCTCAATACAAAAAAACTCATTTCTTATATTTCTAGAAAAGGTTTGAACCTAGCAAAATCAGGAAAAATCAAACAAGCGGATCACAAACGAACCGAAACAGAATTATTATCACCGGACATCGAAATTTTTCCTGAAAAGAGTCAGGTATACCAAATTGAACTCATACTCCCTATTTTAAAACTCCTCGGTTATGTGGACATTAAGGGCGAAAATGTTATCCTTATCCAAGAAACAGACGAGTTCTTAAAAAAAGATATTTTTGAGATCATGAAAATTGTGATCCACGAAGTGAATGAAGCACGTACGAGACGTTTGAATCCTGCCGAAGTTTTTACTGCCACCGAAGTGCCGTTTTACGAAAAAGGCATTTTAGACAAAACTGTAAAACTCATCATGGCACATGGCAAAATCAATGTGTCGGTAATCTTCAGTCATATCATTCGTGATCATTTGGTTTTTTCGCCAACTTTTCAAATCAAAACTTATGAAGAAGATTTGAGTGACCTTCGTAAAGAAATTATTTCTGCGATTTTCTATTTACAACTTTTTGGTTTGATTGAGGTGGAATACCCACAACGAAACTTAAGTTTGTCTGAGCTTGGGCTCCATTATTTCAATCATGAGCCGCTAACGACAGTTACGGAAAAGGGTGGGATCACAATCAACCCCGACTTTTCCATCATTGCGTTTCCGGATCGAGTGTCTATCAACGGTATTCATTTATTAAAAGCGTTCTGCGAATTAAAAGATTATGATAGGGTGTATACCTTTTTATTAACCAAAGATTCCTTTCAGTTGGGAATACTGCTTGGTTATGAAAAAGATACTTTCATCCAATTTTTGAGAGAATCGTCTCGAGCAGATCTTGCTCAAAACCTTCTCTTTTTATTGGATGATTGGGGAAATAATTTACCAATTGTAACCATCACTGAAGATTCTGTTTTACTCAGAACCAAAGACTCGCAGGTCATGGAATTGCTGCTTGGTCAGATCAAAGGCAAAAAATTTGTTTTGGAAGAGGTGAGCCCAACAGGCATCATCATCGACAAATCAAAAGTGATGGAAGTGATCGCAATTGCGGAAAAGCTGAATATGATCATTCGGCTCAACCGCTAATCGTTTAAACTTTAAAAGCTGTTATTTTTTCTCTGTTGCTAGTTCAGAATCAGTTACCTTGATTTTGTTTTTGAAATCCCATTTGCGAAAAGGGGACACTGCGTCCAATCGTTCTTGGGTTACAAAAAACAAACGATCCCCATATTTTACAAGCCCGCCCTTATAGTATGCATACTTGGTTTTGTGGTCAATGGTTCCGAGCTCCGTGACCTTATTCCAATCTTCGCAAGTTTTGAGTGACGGTACCTTCCTTAGATACAACTCCTTAATTGAGTTGTCTTTCACTGCATCGCGAAGTATTTTTTCCCATTCCATATTCGAATAGCCTTTCTTTCCTTACGTAAATTTCAATTTCATTTTTGATTTTCTTCGGTAGATATTTGACGATTCGAGTAGAAAAAAGTAAAAATTAAGATCAAAATGAGTGTGATCCGCAAAGGATAGGCACCAAATCTTCGGTAAAATGTTGGTTCTCCCGCTCGTGATAGGGGTAGATCCAAGAAAAAAATAGCTTTTTGAAACATGGGGGGATTCGCTAACAATTCCCTTCCATATGGGTCGTATCCTTGTGTGAGGCCGTTTAAGGCTGCCCTGACAAGGGGGATTCCCATTTCAATGGCACGGAGTTTGCCCGCACCAGCGTGTTGTTCGGATTCACGCGTCGATTCAAACCATGAATCGTTGGTTAGATTGAGTAAAAATTTTGGCTCTGTCGTTTGTGATAGGTTTGATTGGATGAGATCAGGAAACATGATTTCGTAACAAACAATTCCAAAAAAGGAAATTTCTTTCCCTTGGTTGGATACAAATTTCAAGAATTCGCCAGAGTTTCCTGGAATGTGCGCACTGGATTCAGGAAATATTTTTAATAAAATTGGAAATAAGTCTCCAAGTGGGATGTATTCCCCAAAAGGCATTAACTTCTGTTTGTATTTTCTTTTTATATAATCTGAATTTTTGGTGAGTAAACTAAGAGAGTTACGAGAACCACCGTCCCAAACCAGTTCATTGAATACAATGTTTGTGCGATTATTTTTTTTTAGGGTAAAAACCACTTCTTCAAAACTTTGATTGTAAGTAGAAGAGGGGTGATCCGATGGGAGTGTACCCAAAAAAGGTACGGATGATTCAGGGAAAACAAGCAAGTCTAACGGATGTTCTGATTTCTGGATTGCCTCAAGTCCTATGTCATAAAAGTTTTGTAGACTGGAGCGCATTGATTCAAAATTTTCTTTCTCTTCTCGTTTGGCAAAGGGAATATTAGGTTGAACAAGTGCTAAACGAATTTGTGATTCGGTTTGGTAAGGTTCAAATAAAAAATAAATATTGAGAAAAATCGGAAAGAGAATCAAACAAAAATAAGGAATTTTAGCTTTTATACTTTGGGTTTTGTTTGAATACAACCAATACATGGAAACAACCACTAAAACCATGACAAAACCAAATGTTTCTACTCCGAAACGTACGATTTGTCTCAAAAAAATCTGGTTGCGGAAAAAATCTCCCCAATACACAGGAAATACCATTGGACTAAACCAATCCGATAGAACAAAAAGAATAGGAAAGTAAATAAAAAGAAATATGTAGATGTTTTGTTTGCCGTAGCGACTTAAAATATAAGTTCCTAAAAAAATAATTCCAATTTTGTAAAAAGATAGGAGCGAATACACGATGTATAGAATGATTGTGGTAAAATAGTTTGCACCTGTTATGTTTTGGATTGAGTTAAAAACCCAAGTAAAAGCAAAAAGAGTTAGGAAGAAGGAAAAGAACAAGGTTCCAAAAACTGTTTTTTTGAAATCTGTAGTTTGGTATATGGTAAGACAAAATCGCAATATGAATAAAATACCCACCATGCCCATAACGGAAGAACCAACGGGTTCCAAAGCCAAACTGAGTGCGATGGTGGAAATAATTAAATAAAAGTAAGGAATCAAATTTATTTTTTCAGAGTATTTTCGTATTCCAAACGACGTCCATATTCTTCTGCAAGTTCTTTACTGCCCAACATTTTGATCCGAAGTTCTAGGAGTTTTTTATCCATTTCTTCTTTCGATAGGTTGGAATTTTTTTTCATAAAATTTGATTCTTCCGTTTCCAGCTTGGAAATTTGTTCCTCCTCTTCTTTCATTTCTTTTAGGACTTTTTCCATCCTTTCATTTCCATCTTTGCCAAAATAACGGATTCTAATTTCTTTCTCTTTGTTATCCCTCTCAGATCCATTTAGTTTTGCTAATTCATTTTGGCGTAATTCCATTTCTGTTTCGAAACGGTCATAACTCGGTTCTCTGGCCACAATGGAATCGTAATAATTTCCAAATGTTTTTTTGCGGTAATCCTCATATTTACGAATTCGATCATCACCTTTGAGGTTTTTTGTATCATCCAGAAAGTTTTTACGATTAAAACTAAAATCGGCGGTAGCTTCTTCCAATCCAAATATAAGTTCTGCGTCTTCTTTCGAAAAAAAGTTACGCCGTAATTTTTTGATCTGCTCGTAACGTTCCATATTGGTATAAGATTTGGATCCAGGATCAAGTTGGATCATTGCATCTTCATACTTTAAATAATTGGTCAAAAGCTTAGTTAGGTGGTCTGCTTCTTTACCTGAATATTCGTTTTGTATAAAAGCTTTTATAAATTCGTGGCATTGTTCTCTTGTGTAATCAGTTGGGCATTGTCTGCGAAGAGCCCAGAGTTCAGAAACAAAATTGAGTTCACCTCTCCTCGCTCTGTCTATAATTTCATCAAATTTTAAAAATCTTCCTTCCGGTGAGAACATGGACTTGGCAGACTCCAAATAGTAAGGATCCACAGAAAAACCATCAGACTGTGTTCGAAAAAAAGATTCTGCTTTGTCATTGGGATTTTCCGATTCAACATAATCGGTTTTTTCTTTCGAAAACAAAAGGATCGAAATGGTGATGACGAAAGCTGCACCCAAAAGATAGAGAGAAATTCTGATGTTCTTTTTGTTCATAATTAATGAGAGACTAGTCAAACGAATCATATTTTGACGATCTTGGAAAACAAAAAAACCCAAGGAAATCCTTGGGTTTTCTAAAAAAATGAACCTCTGTATTTATTGGTTCGATTTCATATTTGAAGCCATTTGTAAAAAGTACCCTTCCACATCAAACCAGAAACTACCTGAATTGAGTGTGTTGGATGCTTGTAAATGGTCGATTCCTGTTGTGAAAATTCCATACGAAGGTCCACCTTTCCATGTACCCCATTTTTGTGAAGTGAAGGGAACAAGTCCATCATTTGTAGACCCTTGGCCTTGGAAAAGACCACCAGCTGCGCAAGCAGGGTAAACAATTCCCATAAGTGGGTGTTGGATAAGATCTGGGATCGTGATATAAGAACCGTAAGAGTAGTATTTAACTCCTGATTTATTCGGTGTATAGTTGTTAAACGATGCCAATCCTTCTTTGGATAAAGAAGCAAGTGCAGCGAGTGCATTTTGTTGGTTCGTTCCACCATATACAATTTTTACAAGTGTTTCGATTACACTGGCAACAAAAGGTTGTAACCAACTTGGTAAAACACCTTTTACAATGTCAGCAATCGGTGAGCCATGGTGCGGAGTGTTGAGCGTTGTGAGTGTGGAAGTTTTTCCAGACATCCCAAGGTTTGCCACCATATAACGGCTGTCAAGACCGCCTTGTGAGTGACCCAGGATATGAAATTTACCTGAATAATTGTTTGCTGCAGCATAAGCTAAAATGGCTGTTTTCAATTGACCCGCACGAACTTCGTTTGAGTTGGCAGCCGACTTGCCAGGGGCATACACAGTTGCACCTTGGTTTCGGAGGTAGTTGTCCATCCCACCCCAGTAGTTTACTATGCTAATGACACCACCTGAATTTTCGCCCCAACCGAACAAACCATGCGACAAAATGATTGGGTAAGTTCCTGTAAGTGGTTTGGAAGACGAACCTGAGCTCGCAAAAACCGGTAATGTTAAGAAAGCTGTGGCAAAAAAAGCCAAAATCCCTTTTCGAATCATAAATATTTCACCTCTGAATTTTCTGAGTACAAAGTATGTCAAATTTACACAAATAAGGCAATAAAAAAAAGTGAGTGGGTGAAAAATTACAACCAGTTTCGATTTCGCCTTGGGTGAAATCCCGCAAAGGTGAAAAATTCCATCGGAATTCTTATCCTAACAAATGGATTTTTAACTCCTTTCTAGGGAGAATGAATATATTTCTGTCTTTTTGCGTTTTCTTTTGAACGCGTTCAAAAATGATCTTGACTGTAGTTTATTTATGAATCATATTTTGAACATGTTCAAAATATGGGAGTGTTGTATGAACCATCGATACGGATTGCGAAGACTTTGTTTGTTTTTGGTAATTTGCTTTCAAAACAATTTGTGGGCACAATCAGAAGAGGTTTGTGAAATCCAAAATTTAGATTGTATCGTTAATAAATTGGAAACCAATCAATTTGTGGATTTGTATCGTAGAAATCACAATGGCAAAACTAGTTTGCACTTTGCCGTGGAGGTTGGAAATATGCGAGTCACAAAATCCATCATTTCTTCCGATCCAACACTCATTACAGTTGTGGACGAAAATTCAAACACACCTCTCCATCTGGCAGCCATTTTCAATCATATCGATATTGTAAAATTGATGGTTGAAACAAACCAAGAGATCAATCAAGAAGACCGAAATGGTGAGACGGCTCTTGATTTAGCAAAGTTCTATGGACATATAGAAATATCGAATATTCTGGAAACCAATGGTGGGATAGGGCACAAACAAACAGGCTCAAAAACAATGATTATCTTATATTTGATTTATACTTTCCTCAGTATTATCATTACAATTTGGGTGGCTCGGACATTGTCAAAAAATGGAAAAGTGTTTCTTGTGGATGCATTTAAGGATGGAGAACTGGCTAATTCCGTTAATCATTTGTTAGTTGTCGGTTTTTATCTAATCAATTTTGGATACATTACAATTGCATTAAAAATAGGATTAAAACCTAGAGATAACGTGGAAGCCATTGAGATACTCAGTTCTAAACTTGGGTTTGTCATTTTGATATTAGGTGGTATGCATTTTTTCAATTTATACTTATTCGGTAGATTAAGAAAACGAACTCAATTAAAAAGAGAACTAGGAATTCAGTGACGAAAATGGAAGGAGTTTAAACAGGCGCCATGAAATCGAATGATCAAAAAACTCATAGTTCGAAAGAAAAAGATACAAATAAGTCGCAAAAGACGAAAGAACAAATTTATAACACAGCAATTTCTCTTTTCCAAAAAGTAGGTTATGAAAAAGCGACCATGCGAAAAATTTCCACTGATGCTTGCGTTTCACTTGGTTCCGCTTATTATTATTTTAAATCAAAAGAAGACATTGTTTTAGAATTTTATAGTATTTCTCAAAACGATGCTAAAACACAAGCCTATGAATTCAACAATTCAACGAAGGACTTTCAAAAACGATTTAAGAATATAATTTTATTTAAACTTGAGTCATTTGCGAAATATAAAAATTTTTTATCAATACTCGCGAGAAATGCGGGTGATCCTAACCATCCGATTTCTCCGTTTAGCCAAAACACAAAAGTCATTCGAGAAGAAGCAGTCCAAATCATAAGAGATTCATTGATAAATTCCAATTTGAAACTACGGGGAGAATTTTTAGAAATCCTTCCTGAACTACTTTGGATGTATCAAATGGGAATTGTTTATTTTTGGCTTTCCGATGGTTCCGCTTCCTATTTACGCACCAAAGCCATGATCGATGAATCCATGAATTTAGTTTTTAAACTCATCCATTTGGCAAAATTTCCTTTGGTCAAACCGGTACTAAATTCAATCCTTCGTATCCACAGATTGGTGACAGCAGTTTAAAAAAAATTTCCAAAATCAGAAAACTCTGGTTGTAATAATGATAAAAATTGTTATAAGTTCCTCTCATGTTTGGCACAAGGATTCAATTCAGTTTTGTTCTACTTTTCTTTTTTGTGTTTGGAGCAGCCAATGTTTTTGCAAAAGAAGTGGTTGTTTTGGTAGATCGTATTACCGATAGCGCAAACGTACTCACGGAAGAAGACAAAAAGGAAATATCTAAAATTGTAGGTGAAATTGAATCAGAAACTTCTGCACAAATTTTTTTGTACACAATCCAAAGTTTAGATGGTGAAAACATTGAATATTATTCTTTTGCTGTAGCGGAAACATCAGGTATCGGGCAAAAAGGAAAAGACAATGGAGTTTTAGTTTTACTTTCCAAGGGTGATCGTAAAGTGCGAATTGAAGTCGGATACGGACTGGAAGATGCACTAACAGATGTTTATTGCAATAGAATTATTCGTAATGTGATGATCCCTGAATTCAAAGCAGGGAATCTGAGTGGTGGTTTGTTACTTGGTATTCTAAGCATTCGGGACGTGATAAATTCAAATATTCAAAACAACCCAAATCTAAACCAAGAGTATCCAAATGGAATTGTCCAAGAATTATTAAACGAGAGTTTTGCGAACCAATTCGTTTATTTTATTATAATAGCGGTGGTGAGTTTGATTCTGTTTGTGATCCTTCTTGATTTAAGAAACATTAAGAACAAAACCTTGTTTAAATTTATATTCAGCATTATTGTTTTTCTCATTCTATTGTATTTTTCATACCAAGTGCTCTTAGTATTTGCCTTATTGTTACTTTTGGGTGGTAATTTATATCTTTTTTATGCTTATCATCATAAATGGGAATATGTAATTTCCATCATCTCCATTTTTGTCTGGGTTCCGATATTCCTATTTTTATTTAATTTTGAATTTCAAGAAAGCGCAATCTTCGTTACCGTTGTTGGGATAATTCTCCTTCTCATTAAACTTGCAAATGATGAGGTGGTCACTCGGTATCTAAATTCGTTTGCAAAAAAGTTGGGCACTGGCTTGGGTGGATTGTTCTTCCATCTTTTGGGTTGTATTGTTATCTTCATTGCTGTAAGCCAAATTGTGATGGGTTACCATCCTTATGCGGTCATTTTTTCCATGGGATTGAGTTTAGGTTTCCTTTATGGTTTTGGTTACAAGGTAGTTGGTTATACTTATAAACCTTATTTGATCGTTTTTATTTTATGGGTTATCGTAGTAAATACACTACGAATTAATTTTTTTGATCATATTTTTGGAAATGAAATTTTAATCACAAATGATTCCTTGTTTGATTATGGGAAGGTTTGGTTTTTTTTAGTTGTACCATTTCGGATAGCCAAGGATTGGGAAGTGGATTCTTGGAAAACGAGAAGTGTAAAATACCTTTTGATTGCACTCATTTGGAAAATCATTTATTCGTTGGATTTTTTTCTCGGATTGACGAATGACTGGTATCCTTATTCTTTTTTTCTCTTTTATCTTGCTACTTTCGTCATCCACTTCTTTGTAGTCATCGCCAATGAATCAGGAAGTGGAGGAAGTTCATCTTCTTCGTCTTACTCGAGTTCTTCGGGGTATTCGTCTTCCTCTTATTCTTCTTCTAGTAGCAGTTCTTCCGGTGGAGGTGGCGGTTCGTTTGGCGGAGGGGGTAGCTCAGGTAGTTGGTAATCTTCTAACTTTGTTTTGGTGCCAAAGTGTTTTTTTAGTTTTAATCTAATTTTTTTCTGTAACGAATATAAAATCTTTCGAAACCTGCATGGTCCCAAAACTTTACGGCCTCTTCATTTTTTAAGATCGCACGAAGTTCGATGGATGGTATGGATTTTTGTTTGCACCATTCTTTAATATCATTGAGCAAAAGCTTCATATATCCATTTTTTTTATGGCCAAGTTTTGTGACAGCGAGGTCAATGAAAAGAGATGTTTCTTCGTCGAGGTGGGGTTTTTCTTCTACCCTTGCAATGATGAGAGATACTAATTCTTCATCTGCAAACACTCCACGCATGTAAACCCTGCCTGTGTGTTGCAGTTTAAAATAAATATCCGTAAATTTTGTTGCTGCCCTTGGTCTGATACGAAACAAACCATCCAACTCCAGCGCATTCACCTTGCGAAAAAACTGGTTTACGAGTTCGATGGTTTGGTTTCTATCGTTTTCGTTAATATCTCGGAGCACTTACACCATTCGGTTGATTAGGTAAGATTTAAGGTCTTCAATTTTAATTCGTTCTTGTTGCATCGAATCCCTTTCTCTAATCGTCACAGTGTTTTCAGTTTTACTATCATAATCAACAGTGATACAAAATGGTGTTCCAATTTCGTCATGGCGGCGGTAACGTTTTCCGATGGCACCTGTTTCGTCATAATCAACATACCAATGGTTTCTTAGATCATGGTAGATTTCTTTTGCCAATGCATCGAGTCCGTCTTTTTTCATCAAAGGGAAGATTGCAACCTTCATTGGAGAAACACGTTTTCCAAATCGAAGGACAGTACGAATTTCGTCTTTTTCTAATTTTTCTTCTTCGTATGCATCACATAACACAGCTAAGAATAGACGATTGAGGCCAAGCGCTGGTTCCACAACATAGGGAAGGTATTTCTTTTTGTTATCCAAATCGTGGTATTTGAGATCTTCTGAAGAAAATTTTTCATGTTGTGTGAGGTCATAGTCGGTTCTCGAAGCAACACCCCAAAGTTCTCCCCAACCAAACGGGTATTTATATTCGATGTCACTTGTGGAATCACTGTAAAAAGAAAGTTCTTCCTTTTCGTGTTCACGGATTCGTAAGTTTTCTTTTTTTAAACCCACTACGTTTACAAGCCAATCCATACAATAATTTACCCAATAGTCAAACCATTGTTTCTGGGTTCCAGGTTCGCAGAAAAACTCCATCTCCATTTGCTCAAATTCGCGAGTTCTGAAAATGAATTGGCGCGCCATAATTTCGTTTCGGAAGGATTTTCCCACTTGGGCAATCCCGAAAGGCACTTTCTTTCGTGCAATCTGGGAAACATTCTTGAAGTTGATAAAGATACCCTGTGCCGTTTCTGGGCGGAGGTAAATGTCCATCGCACCTTCTTCGGAGGCTCCATGTGCGGTTTTAAACATCAAATTGAATTGGCGAGCTTCTGTGAAACTCCCAACTGTGCCGCAAGTGGGGCAGGGGTATGCTTTTTCGCGGATCGTGGCGGTGAGTTCGTCCAAAGTTTTGCCAGTAGCAGCCCCTTCGCCTTCTTTGTCCTCGAGGAATTTGTCCACGCGGATTCTTGTTTTGCACTGTTTGCAATCCATGAGGGGGTCATTGAAATTCGAAACGTGGCCAGAAGCTTCCCAAACCTTCGGGTGGAGCAAAATTGAGGAATCTAATCCCAAAACATCGTCTCTCCGGTGGACAAAATACTCCCACCACAGTTTTTTTAAGTTATTTAATACTTCAATGCCGTTTGGACCATAGTCAAAGGTGTTGGAGAGGCCTCCGTAAATTTCGGAACCTGGGAAAACAAAGCCTCTTCGTTTTGAGACTGCGACTATGGGTTTGAGGGATTGTTCTTCTTTCTCTTTCGGCTGTGCCATATCCGCCAAATTTTTTGTTTTCCACGAAAATTCAAAGTATTTTCCTTGAGATTGTCACAAAGAATGGATTCTGCAAAACCAAACCAACTCTCACCTTGGGCTAAAAAATCGTTAAGTTTTCTGATTTGGATGTCGCCTATGTTTTCCTTGGGGCCATTTTTGGCCATTGGTGTTCTCTTTGCTTTTCCCAGAGAATACCGTTTACGCCTAAGTGCGATTTTTCTAATTACTATCTATTTGTTTTCTTGGGCAATTTTCTACCCATTGGAACTTTTGCATCGTTCTAGTTTGGAGTGGGAAGCTACCATCAACGAATTTATTTCTACGGGTAACTTTCAGACCAAAGCAACGATCGGTTTTTTAGCCTTTTACTTTATCCTTCTTTTTGCCAATTACATCCATTCCTATAAACGTAATTCCAAACGTGAGTTTGTCCGAAAACAATCCCTCCAATCAAAGAATCCAAATTCTTCGCTGCGTAGTGAAAAACAAATCCGTGATTCAAAATTTGATACCTTACTCCTCGAATTTTTTTTGGCACTCTTTCTTTGTTTTATTTTCCAATTTGTATCGGATTCTTTACATCCCCCAAAACCATTGGCACCTCTTGCACCCATCGTGAGTGTATACCAATTGTTTTTTAATTATTCGCTTTCTCTTGCCATCCTCGTATTAAGTTTTAATCGAAACAAAATTCCTTCCTTGGCTGCACCAATATACTTGAGTTATACGAGGGGAATCCGTTTACGGGAATTTTGGAGAAAAGCGAGTTTTGAAAGTAAACACTTTCCATTTCGATTGGAATTGAGTGTAAAAGCGAAAGCACAATTTAGAGAAAAATTTTTACCTGGACTCGGGCATTTATATTTATATGAGTACTGGCGAGGTTTTCCCATTTTGTTTTTGGGATTGTTGTTGTGGCTTTTTCTTGCCGTTTGGGTCTTTTCATACATAAGTCCTATTTTTGGGATCCAATTTTTGGCAGGATTTGGATTAAAACCTGGAATTCCTGACAAAAATTTTTTCCAAACAGCACAAAACGTATCTTATGCGATATTATCTTTGGTAACACTCATCGGATTGTATTTCTATTCGAGTTATATTTTAGAAAAGTCTTTTAGTTTGGAAAACCTAGGTCTAAAAAAACCAAAAGATGGTGAGAGGGAACCATTCTTTGAACCTGGAATCAAAAGAGGTTTTAAAAATGTTCTCCCTGTATCGTTATTATTTCATTTGGTCTTACTTTGTTTGGTGTTTCTGATACCCATTTCATTACAAAGAAGTGGAAAAAAAGATAAATCTTCGCAGAAAGCAGAAAATTTCAAACCTGAAAAGATGGAGTTCTATTTCATCGATCCCAATATTCCAAATGAGATGGAGGGTTTGAATGGCGGTGTCATCACTGGCAATGAAACCACGAACCAAACAGAAGGCGAAAAAATTAAAAATGAAAAATTAGCTGATAATGGACCCGTGAAAGGCAATATCAAAAAAATCCGTGGCAAAAAAGTTCCCGCCACATATTCTAATTATATCTCAGCAAAGATGCGAATCCCTGAAAGTTATATGGATTATTGGGCAAAAGCACCACACCCGTACTCGTCCGTGGTTGCCTATACGATCACCCAAGATGGGGATGTGATCGATGTAGAACTTGTTGAGGCGTCCGACTACCCAGACCAAGACCTCCGTACTTTACAACTTGTAGAAAGTTTGGGTCCACTTATGCCACCGCCAGGAACGAAAAATGACATTCGAGTAACAGAACTTTTTTGGAATGGACCAATTGACCCAGATTTTGTGGACACACCTCTCCAAAAAGAAATGATCAACATGTTTGACGGGCGTTATATGGAAGAGTTACCAGAGTGAAAGAATTAACATATTTTGATTACCTAATAGGATCGTTAACGGTTGTACCTTGGGCAATCGTAATTTGGAAGGCATATAAACCGCAAAAAAAATGGCAAGAGATACTTGGAATAGCGTTTGCTTTGGTTTTGGGCTGGTTCTCAACATTCCTAATCATCAATTTGCATCCTATACTTTGGCCAGAAACCGATTTCGTGAGTAAAAAGAAAGTGAACCTACTCACCCAAACGGCTCATTTAGCGTTCATTCAGGCTGGAATGATGGAGGAAAGTTTTAAAATTCTATTCATTTTATTTTTATCGTTTGTGTTGGGTTATGATAGAGAAGAGAAAAAATTTCGTACCAATGTGGTATTGTTTTCGGCATTTGTCGCAATGGGTTTTTCTCTAGTAGAAAATACTCAATACATTGCGCGAGAACCCTCGGAAAAAAAATTAGATCTTTTTTTTGCAAGAACCATCCATTCCTCAAACATACATTTGTTGATCAACTTATGTTTCGGATTATTTTTGATCAAATCAAACCGAAAAATTGATCGAAAATCGAAGGTGTTGTATTTACTATCAGGATTTGGCTTGGCAGTATTGCAACATGGGGTAGTCGATTTTTTGCTAATTCCTGGCGCGGCCATCGGGTTATGGATCGCCACCGCAATGTTTGTTGGAATTTGGGTTTGGGTTGTGGCTGATTGGAAAAAATTTGTGGTCGAATTAAAAAAAGAAAAAATGGAAATTTTTGAAGAACCTGCGGTGATAGAATGAATATTTCAAAATTTACTGTTTATGTAATTTTAATTTTTTTTACATTTTGGTTTACTCTGAAGATCAATGCGCTCAATTCGAATGAGAAAAAACAAAATGAAAAGTTTTGCAAAAATTTTCAATCGGGTCTGTTTCTAAATGTATGTTCTACTGGACATTCTTCCAAATTTAAAAGACTCAATGGAATTCAAATTCAGGAGTATGATTCATATTATTTGAAGGAAAAAAATAATTGGACTGAGCCTTGTGCCTACACGAATACACTCATCGAAACCAATGATCCAAAAAATCGTGATTATATCGGAAATCAAATTTTTATAAGGATGGTAAATGTAACTAAAGTTAGTTATCGAACTTTGGAGGCTGACGTTAATGATAACAATGCATATTGCGAAGTAAAAAAAATTGGGGAGATTGACCCAAACACTATTTTGTAGATAAAAAAACTCTGATCCCTGCTTCTGAATATTCTTCCCAATCAATTTTGTAAGTTCTAATTTTTGGAATTTCTTTATGGTTCCAAATTTCTGACCAAAACTTGGGAACCACCTCTTCTGGCGGTCCAGGTTGTATGGCAAAATACCTGCCTTGTTGCGAAGGGATCTGTATTTTAATGAGACCATTAACTATTGTTTGGTTATCGTCTACTGCATATCCTAGTAGAAAATCGTATTCGCCTGTTTCGTCTGATTCGTATTTTGCGTAGATCGCAAACAGCGGATCAAATTTGCGAACGGACTCCATTTTTTTAGGAATCTCTTCTTTGTAAAAGCGTGAGTAAACGGCAGGGATGGTTTTATCTGCTTCCCCAGGTTTATTGGACGTACGAATTTGAATGCCCATCACCGTAAAGGGTTCTGTTGTTACAAATGGTTCTTGCCAATCATACATAGAAAAATGGTTTCATCAGTCAGAAAAAACGCAATCTTTTCTTCTATTTGTTTTTGACAAATAGATACGTTTGGAAAGACTGACAATTACTCCTGGTGATTATGGAGAGAAGGCAATACCCGTTCCCATTCCGAACACGGAAGTCAAGCTTCTCATCGCCGATGGTACTATTGGGTTCGCTCAATGGGAGAGTAGGACGTTGCCGGGTTAGCACTCATAAACTATAAAAAAGCCATCCGAAGGGATGGCTTTTTTATGTACACCCAAAGATTCATTGAGAGAACCCAATAGTACCAACAGTAAAGTATAGTTCGCGAAATGACAGACTTGCGACCCACAGGGAGCAAGGCTCGGACACTCGCCCGCGGAGCGGAGAAGCGAGTGGGGGTGGAAGTAGGACGTTGCCGGGTACGTCATTATTGTTAATGAAAGCGTGGACATATGTTCACGCTTTTTTTGTAAGTGGGTGCTTGTGAAAACCAGGCAAGTCCAGGACTCGCCTAAGGCGGTCCTAATCTCAGAATCCGAGCAAGGTGTCTTGCTCAGATTCTTCCGATATGTTGCCGGGTTAGCACTCATAAAAGATAGATTTATTTACCCATCTAAGTCCAAAAACATTTGTGAGCATTTGGTTTTCCATTTTTAAGCGTCCATGGAAGGGCGCGGTAGCGAATTCTGACCTGGATGGGAAGATGAGCGAAAAATGGGAAACTGATGCGAAGCAAAGATAAACGCAGTCGCTTTTTTTGTAAGTGGGAGCTTGTGAAAACCAGGCAAGTCCAGGACTCGCCTAAGGCGGTCCTAATCTCAGAATCCGAGCAAGGTATCTTGCTCAGATTCTTCCGATATGTTGCCGGGTTAGCACTCATAAAAGATAGATTTATTTACCCATCTAAGTCCAAAAACATTTGTGAGCATTTGGTTTTCCATTTTTAAGCGTCCATGGAAGGACGCGGTAGCGAATTCTGACCTGGATGGGAAGATGAGCGAAAAATGGGAAACTGATGCGAAGCAAAGATAAACGCAGCCGCATAAAAAAGTAAGTCAGTTTCGAAGTAAGGTTGCAAGCCAAAGTGAACAAGGGTATTTTTGCGGTATGAAACTAGTTTTAGGTATTTTCCTCTTCGTTTTTGTGCAAGTTTCCGTTTTTTCTGCAGAGATTTCGAATTCTGAGATTAAATTTTTTGTGGACCATCCGACAGCTGATGTGATCGGTATTTGCTTAGATGTACAATCTGAGAAGTTTTCCATCCAAAAGGTAAAAGATAAGTTTCAGTTAAAATCGCCGTTCCAAATTGCGATTCCCATCCAAAAGATACAGTCTGGAGATAGTGGGAGGGATCGTCATATTCATGAAATATTGGGTGACCCTGAATTCAAAGATATAACAGCGCGTATATTGTCTGTCACGTTGGAGGGGGAGGTATACAAAATCAAAGGAACGTTAAAAGTTCGAAATTTGCAAAGAGAGTTTGTTTCTATTGCAAAGGTCACTCCAAAAACTAACTCTAGTTTTGTTATACAGGGAGATTTTTTTGTTAGTTTTAGCGAATTCGAATTGGAAAACCCATCGCTAGTTTTTTTGAAAGCAAAAGACCAAATCAAAATTGATTATAAATTTGAAATTAACCATTGATTCAGTTTTGACAGCGAGACCGAATCCTGATTTGGAATCAAAATTGATTCAGTCAGTGGACAGATTCTCCTCATGCCTATTTCCGATAGGTATAAATTCATTGCATTAAAAGAGAAAAAAAACAAAATTCCCCATAAATTAATTTCGCATTCCTATCATTTTTCTTTGGTTTGTATCACAAATTTCTTTCCAAAAATGTTGGGTAATCCAACGATGTGCCATGAAATTTCGAATTTTTTTTGTTAGTTGCATCGCATTATTTTTCACGCCATTATTTGCCCAAGTCATTCCGAAAAATTTTGGACTGTACTCACCTTACAAAATTGGAAATCAAATGGATCCATCTTTGGATTCAGAACCGAGATCAGAACCTTCCCAGAAAGACTCGGATATCCCGAAAGAAAAATCAAAAGTGAAATATTTTTCAATCAATCCTGGATTTACATTGGAGTCTGTCACAGTTGATATCAAAGGTCGTGGGAACAATGCCACAATGACCCAGCCTGGGCCAGGCAAACAATCTTGGATGCTTGATATCAAATCTGCCGATTATCAAATTTCAAAATACTTTGGAATCCACATGCTTCTGCATAACTCAAGTTTTGAGCTGAACAATCAATTTGTGGCGAGCAAACCAGAGATAGAGGGTTCAAGTTATTCGAGTAGCGAGTCGTCTTCTTCAGGAGGATCTGGAACACCTGGAGAGAGCAATCGCGTGAAAACTGATCTTGGTACGAGGATTCGTGGAGTTTATAGTATGGCAATCCCCGTTTTTTATTTTGGAAATTCAGACAGTGACTCCTTTCGATTTGGATTGGGTGTTGGACCAAGTCGAGTACAATTGGAAGGAAATGCAGATTTTCAAAATCCGAATTTAGGTTTTGCTTTTGCACTTGCGAATCCTTCCAATCGAACAGAGTTTTTGAACACACTGAGTGCATATCAATTTTTTTCGGGCAACGTAAACCCCGCAAGTGGGGATGTGGTATCTTCCTATTTGTTAGCCAACCTAAGTGCTGGGAACAACTTGGAATTGTTAGGTGCTTATCTCGCAAGTAAAGGTTTGCTGAGGCCTGATGCATTGGCATTATCAGCCTATGCTAGTGGAAGATACACACCTTTAGAAGCTTTGGCGATAAGTAGTTTGTTTCGAACGCAAGTGAATTTTCGATCTACAACGTTTACCTCATTTATGGTATTTTTTGAAACTCCTAAAATTGTAGACTTACTTAGAATTCGGATTTCGTTTGGTGGTCCAATCGTAAAAGATAATGGATATACATATGAATTTAGAACATTTCATTTTGCTTTTTTTACTCCACTCGAATTTTAAACATTCTTTTGGTTCGTTCATAGTAAATGCAAAAAATTGACTCTGGAACTATCAAAAATTTCACTAGAAGTCCGATAGATGAGTCAAAATATGGATAAACAAAAGGAAGATACAATGAATCGAAATAAAATTGTAGCAATACTCATTATGTTCGCTGTTTTATTGCCAGCATCCACTTACGCACAAGGTAAGGTGGAGGGCAATACCCTTCGTTTAAAAGGAGGAATGTTTTTAGGAAGTCTACGAACTGATCTTGAAAAAAGAGGGTTTTATAGTGATTTAGGTAGGTTGGATTACAATCGTGAATGGGAAAACGCAAGCCGTTTCACTCTTTTCAATGGCCTAGGTGCTGATTATTACCACCAACTGAGTGCTGGAATGTTGCAAAATTTCTTTCTAGGATTTCATATCAATCGATTTGGTCGGAGTTATGAGTGGAATAGTTTTTATCCTGTCGGATTTGGAATGAAAGAAGCAGATTATGGGTTTGCTTATTCAGATATCAACTTGGGTGTTACAATTTCTCCGGCTGCCAATTTCCGCATTTTGCCTAAGTATGTCATTCGTTCCATGGCACAAAACTTAGAAGGAAAAAATTTAGGTCTTGGGCTTCCTATCTTGGTTGGACGTGATACCACATCCTCATACGGCACTTCTGGTCTAATCGGGGTAGGTTTGGAATTTGATATTAGTAATAATGTTACGTTATATTCAGATATTCTTTTTTACGGTCCTTTTCTTTTTAATACCAGTGGTGAATACAAATCAGAAAAAATCACATTGGATTCTGGCCCTGGAATCAATTTCATCCTAACGGAAGGTGGGTATAGATTTAGTTCCGAAAAACTTAGTTTAGGTGGAAGTTTTCTCGTAGCACCAAAACTTCGTTTGTTTGCCAGTGTGGAAAATGAAAAAATGACGGCCAAAGCTGTTTCTCCCTTTTCTTTCAGTGCATCTGGAAATGGTTTAAATACTTTTGGAACTCTCATGGAATATGTGAGTGCAACTTCTGATCATTCCATCAATATTTTTGGATTCAAATTTGGGGCAACCTACGATATAAATTTGTAGTTTTTTTTGCAAAATTGCTTGCCTTCTCACGCCGTTCACATAGACTGACAATTACTCCTGGTGATTATGGAGAGAAGGCAATACCCGTTCCCATTCCGAACACGGAAGTCAAGCTTCTCATCGCCGATGGTACTATTGGGTTCGCTCAATGGGAGAGTAGGACGTTGCCGGGTACGTCATTATTGTTATCGAAAGCGTGGACATTTGTTCACGCTTTTTTTGTTTGTGGGAGTTTTGTTTTTCGGCTGCCGCCCGCGACTATTTGCTAGGCAAACAGAGTTTGCTCCGCAAATGTCGCCTGCTCGTTCCCTATGGGTCACTGCGCAGCATTGCCGGGTTAGCCTCATAAACTATAAAAAAGCCAGCCGGAAGGTTGGCTTTTTTATGTACAAAATAAAATCCATTGAGAGAACCCAATAGTACCAACAGTAAAGTATAGTTCGCGAAATGACAGACTTGCGACCCATAGGGAGCAAGGCTCGGACACTCGCCTCCGCGGTCCTAATCTCAGAATCTGAGCAAGGTATCTTGCTCAGATTCTTCCGATATGTTGCCGGGTTAGCACCATAAAAAATAGATTTTTTTGCCCACCTAAGTCCAAAAACATTTGTGAGCATTTGGTTTTCCATTTTTAAGCGTCCATGGAAGGACGCGGTAGCGAATTCTGACCTGGATGGGAAGATGAGCGAAAAATGGGAAATTGATGCGAAGCAAAGATAAACGCAGTCGCTTTTTTTGTTTGTTGTAGTGCTTTGTTTCGGCTGCCGTCCGCGACTATTTGCTAGGCAAACAAAGTTTGCTCCGCAAATGTCGCCTGCTCGTTCCCTATGGGTCACTGCGAAAGCATTGCCGGGTTAGCACTCATAAAAGATAGATTTATTTACCCACCTAAGTCCAAAAACATTTGTGAACTTAAGGTTGTCTCCACTTGCCGGAAGGATCGGTCGCCACTACCCATGCCTGGGCAGCAATAATATTTGCAGACAGCCAGATAACGAGAGTAATGCTAACTGAAAATATAATTTCGAACATTCGCATGATTGTCGATAATATTTTATCGAAGAAACAAAAGGGGAGCGTAAACTTAATGATGATTCAATTTTATTATTTATCGTTTGTTATGTTATTCCAACTCCATAGAGGAACCAACAGTTGTTTTGAATAATTGAATTATATCCATCCCTCGGGGTAGAACCAAATGACCTTCGATTGCTAGAGATGCAATCCCATGGACGATGGCCCAAGCACCCAAAGCCTTTGCATGCGCAAGATCTTTGCCAGAACCTTCGTTTGCAAAGGCTGCATACAACAATCGAAATGGGCGCTGGGAACTAACCCATAATTCACGATCGGGAATTTCCATTTTTGTTTTTTGATCAAAATTAATTTGGTTCATCATCAAACGGTAAAGATTAGGATTTCCTAATGCAAATTGGATGTATTCTACCCCATAATGGTAAGCCAAAGAATGCCCACGGGTTTTCGGATTTTTTTTCTGTGTTGTTAGCATATTAGCAGCCAATTCATCGTAACCAGAAGCGGCTACTGCCTGTAATAATTCTTGTTTCCCTTTAAAATGTGCGTAGGGAGCCATATGTGTGACACCGATTTCCGATGCGATGGATCGGAGTGAGATTGCCTCATACCCATTTTTTTGCAAAAGTTTTCGAGCTGCAAGAATGAGCGTGGCACGAAGGTCTCCATGATGATAGGTGCTTATTTGTTTTTCGAGGTTTTGTTTTTTCCTAGGCATTACATCCTTTAAGAATTACCAAACGATTGGGTAAAGTCTTTTCATGGATCGAAAAATTCTATTTTTACGAAGGTAAAAAAATGATTGCAATCTTTACGGTGTAAAGATTTATCGTTCGTAAAAGGTGAAACCTACTGGGAGAAATAAATGCTTCATTATGATACCGTAGTCATCGGTGCAGGCAATGCTGGTTTGATGGCGGCCACTCGTTTGCAACGAGAGGGTTCAAAAACCCTACTTCTCGAAAGGCATAATGTCCCTGGGGGCTGTGCAACTTCTTTTGTTCGGGGTGATTTCGAATTTGAAGTGGCTCTGCACCAATTGAGTGGAGTGGGGACAGAATCGAATCCTTTTATCATGCGTAGGATTTTTGAAGAACTTGGCATTCTAAAAAAAATTGAACTCGTTCAAGAACACGAATTGTATCGTATCATTGTTCCTGGGCGTATCGATGTTACTTTACCTGCAGATTGGAACGAATTGAAACTCCATCTTAAAAGTCTATTTCCAAATGAAAGTGAATCCATTGAAAGATTTTTTCTTTTGAGTGAAGCAGTGGTGAATGAATACTACTTTATTTTACCTCGCGTGCGACTTTCGAACGATCCAGAAAAAATTCGCACGAAATGCCCAAATTTTTCAGCCTTTGGTTTACGTTCCACTAGCGAAGTTTTAAGAGAATTTTTTAAAAATGAAGATTTAATTAATGTAATTACGCCTTATTGGAGTTATGTTGGAATCCCAACAACGGATTTGGTTTTTGCAGAGTTCATCGGAATGTTATACTTTTACTGTGTGTACAAACCGTGGCATATCAAAGGTGGGTCTCAAATGTTATCGAGCGCTCTCCTCTCTTCCTTCGAAGAGGCTGGTGGAGAAGTTCGTTTCCATTGCGCGGCTCAAAAGATTTTTACTGAAAATGGAGAAGTTCGTGGCGTATTACTCGAATCAGGTGAAACTGTATCCTGTGATTCAGTAGTTTCTAACGCAAGCCCCCTCATTACTTATCATGAGATGCTCGATATGGAAACCCCACCCGCATCGGTCTTAAAGGATTTTCAATCGAGAAGGATGGGGGTGTCGGCAGTTTGCCTGTATTTAGGCTTGGATTGTTCACCAGAAGAGCTTGGATTCCAAACAGCTTCTACTTTTGTAATGACAACCTCGGACAAGGAAGTTACCGAAGAAAGGATGTACAGTTTGGATGCTCCTGATTGGGGAATGGTTACCTGTTATAATTTTATTGATGAAGACCTTGCCCCCAAAGGTAAAACAGTAGTGACACTCGTGGCGTTACAATATGGCGAAGCTTGGAAAAATATTCCGAAAGAAAAATATTTTTCCACAAAATATGAGTTTGGTGAAAAACTCATTGATCTTGTTGAAAAAGCTTATCCTAAAATTAGAGAACACATCGAAAAAGCAGAAGTCGCAACACCGTTGACTATGATGCGGTATTTGAATACCCCAGGCGGCGCTATTTACGGATTCAAACAGACGTTACAAGACGGACACTTAATGCGCGATTCTCTCGACGCAATTGAAGGACTTTATTCGGCGAGTAGTTGGACAAGTATGGGAGGTTTTCAGCCAACCTATATCAATGGTTACAACACTGCTCGAAAAGTAATGAAACGTTTGAAATCAAGGCGGAAATTACAAAATCAATCTCTCCAAAATTGAGAGCTTTTAATCATCGAAGAAAAAATACGGAGAAGAAGGGAAAAAATCATGTCTAGTATAAATAACGATTCCGAATCGAATGTTCTCAATTTTGTTCCTGGCTTTCGGGAAGCTGTGATCAAAAAGGGAGAATTAGAATCCAAAGGCTCAAACTTTGCAGAAGAAAAGGGTAACGTTCGACAAACGATAGGTCGTCTCCACCCAAAGAGATTAAACTTAATTGTAAAAAAAATTAGAATTGATACCCCGTCCACGAAAACATTCCAACTGGTCTCTGTGGATGGAAATTCCCTACCTCCTTTCCAAGCTGGGCAATACATCAATTTATTTGTTAACGTTTCTGGTGTTTTGACAGCTAGACCGTATTCCATTTCCTCATCACCAACAGACCTAAATTTTTATGAATTGACCATAAAACGGGCAGAAGGTGGTTTTGTGAGTCCCTATCTACTAGGTGATGTAAAAGAAGGCCAAATCTTCCAAACATCAGGACCAATGGGTTCTTATCATCATAATCCTCTCTTTCATGGTTCGGATTTGGTATTCATTGCTGGCGGTTCAGGGATTGCCCCTGCTATGAGTATGTTAAAATACATTCTCGCTTCCCAAGGATCGTTTCAGTTTCATATTATTTATTCGAATAGTTTTGAAGAAGATCGAATTTTCATCGATGAGTTGCGTGAATTAGAAACAAAACACAAAAATTTTCGTTTAACCGAATTCATTTCTCGAGGAACAAATCCTGATTATAAAGGTTATCTTGGAAGGCTAAATCTTCCCATATTGCAAACGTTAATTTCTGATGCTCCTTCGAAAATGTATTATATCTGTGGTCCAACACCATTTAATGATCATTGTGTTCAGTTACTTGCAGAACTTGGTGTCAAATCCAGACGTATCCTTATTGAAAGCAATGGACCACCAACGGACGTTATGCGAATGTCTGATTGGCCTCGCGGAGTAAAACAAGGTGATTCATTAACGATAAAAGTAGGAAAAAATGAGGCATTCGAAGTAGCGGCGGGAGAACCACTTCTCAATAGTTTAGAACGAAATGGATACTTTACTGAGAATGCTTGCCGTTCTGGCGAATGTAGTTTGTGCCGGGTGCGATTGAAATCAGGCGAGGTATTCAGTCCGAAGGAAGCAAAAATTCGAAAGTCGGATAAAAAGTTTGGTTGGATTCATTCCTGTGTTGCTTTCCCAACGACGGATGTCGAAATTCAAATTTAAGCCTAATTTTGCATCCATTCGTTTGGCAATTTCTTCACAATTTTAGAAAAATTAAAAAACTAAAGTGTTGTGAGATAAATTCGCAATTGATCCCGCTTGTGGCTACTGACAAATAGACAAAAAATGTCAGTTTTCAAACGATTTCCCTCTCTTCAGTTCATTGGACCTGGTCTACTTTATGCAGGCGCAGCGGTGGGTGTTTCCCACCTCGTCCAGTCCACGCGCGCAGGCGCAGTGTATGGTTATGGTCTGCTCTTCGTTGTTATATTTGCCAATTTGATTAAATACCCTTTTTTTATGGTGGGTACGAAATACACAATCATCACCAAAAAATCTCTACTTGATGGTTATGAAAGTTTGGGAAGGGTTCCTATTTGGATTTTTTTCCTTATTTCAGTTGGTACGATGTGTATCATCGTTGCAACAGTAACACTCGTTACATCGGGGCTTTTTTCCAATTTGTTGGGTTTAAAAATGGAGCCTTGGTTACTTTGTTCCGTCATCTTAGTTTTTTGTTTGTTACTACTTGCTTTAGGAAAATTTTCAGCCCTTGATTTTTTAATGAAGTGGATTGTTGTTTTACTCACCATTGCCACTATCATTGCAGTTTCAGTTTCGTTTTTTGCAAATGTTCCAAAATTAGAAACACCCGGAAAAACCTTTGCCATCGAAAACTTGGGGGATATCGCATTTTTAATCGCACTCATGGGTTGGATGCCCATCCCCATTGAAGCTGCCGTGTGGCAATCTGATTGGACTTTGGAAAAAAAAGACAAAGATGGTAACTTACCGCCAATGAAATACGCAATGATTGATTTTAACATCGGTTATCTGGGTACAACATTTTTAGCAATTTGTTTTTTGATTTTAGGTTCAAACATGATGTACAATACCGGTGTTGAGTTTTCTGCACAAGCTGCAAAATTCGCATCCGAACTGGTTCAATTGTATACAACAGCCATAGGGAGTTGGGCATATCCCATTATACTTGTGGCAGCTTTTTTTACTATGTTTTCAACCACACTCACTTGTTTTGATGCTTATCCGAGGGTTGTCTCAAATGCGACAAGAAGGGTCATCACAAAATTTAAAAATACTAATCTTGAAAACTTATATTGGTTTTGGATCCTAATCGTAGGTGTGGGTGCAATTTGTATCCTATATTTTTTTCAATCTAATATGAAATCACTTGTTGATTTTGCAACTACCGTTTCTTTCCTGAATGCGCCGATACTTGCTGTAATCCACCATTTGATTTTATTTGGAAAAGAAATTCCTAAAGAAGAAAGGCCAAAACCATGGATGAATTTATTATCGTGGATTGGTATTTTATTTTTATTTGGATTTTCAATTTATTATATTAAAATTACTTACTTATAAATGGAAATTCGTAGAGAGAAAAAACCAATTTTATTTTCTCTCTCACCTCTATTTTACCTTACTCTCGCAATCTTATTTTTTAAACTCATATTCACAGTCACTTATCCCCATCATATTGCTCTACTCGTTTCAGGATTATTATCTTTTTTGCAAAGAATCAAATCCTCTCGTCTGTTTCTATTTTCTAGTATTCGAAAGAACTTTCAATCGGTTTTGCCTGCTATGGAAATTTTGGTATTTGTTGGAATGCTCATCGCAGCGTTCGCTCATGTTGGAGTTCTCACTACCATGATCCAAATCGGGCTTTTATGGATTCAGCCAATTATGTTTTTGCCCGCAATTTGTATCGCATCTGCTCTTGCAGCTTTGGTTTCTGGTTCTTCTTGGACAACGGCAGGAACGCTAGGTGTGGCTTTTATGGGAGTGGGTGAAGTCCTTGGTTTTCCAAATGTGATGACAGCCGGGGCAATCGTTAGCGGCTGTTATTTTGGTGATAAACTTTCACCTTTATCAGACACAACCAATTTAGCATCGAGCCTCACTCATGTCCGCATCACTGATCATATTTTCCATATGCTCAAAACAACTTGTATCAGTTTTTTGATTTCCGTTTTTTTATATTTAATATTAAATTGTTTTGTTCTAAATTCGTTTTCTTTAAACGATCGTTCGTTGGATTCAATCCCTTTCGATTTTCATTTCCAAAAAAATATTTCTTGGAAACATTTGATTCCCGTTGTACTCGTTTTTGGTTCATCGTTACTCCGGTTCCATGTTAGAATCTGCTTGGTTTTGGGGATTCTTTCTTCCTATTTGCTTTTGGAAAACCCCATTCAAAATCTTTTCGACTTCCTCCACTCCCTTATTTTTGGGTACCAGTCGACAACGGGTGACCAACGTTTGGATACTTTCCTCAGTGGTGGGGGGATTGCTGCGATTCTTTCTACGGAAGCCCTCATCCTCTCTGCTGTTTGGTTTGGGGGTGTGGTGGAAGGTATGGGCTATTTACTCGAATTATTAAACAGAATCAAAACATATATTTTGAACCAATCTGACCTTCTCCTCGCCTGTATGGGTACTTCATTTTTTCTCAATTTGGTAACGGCGGATCAATACCTTTCCCTTGTGATTCCTGCGAGAGCTTACCGAAACTTAGCTTCGGAAAATGCCGTACCTGCCAAGGATGTATCGAGGTCTCTCGAAGATTCAGGAACCATCACATCACCCCTCATTCCGTGGAATAGTTGCGGCGCTTTTATGTCGGCATCTCTCGGAGTTTCGGTTCTAAACTATCTCCCTTTCGTTTTTTTTAACCTCATTCACGTTAGTTTGGCGGTTCTTTTTCTGGTCTGGAAAAAAAAGAAAGAAAAAGTTCGTGTTTTTACCGTTTAACTTCGCATTATTGCACTTAGCGAATCCCGCTACAAAATATTCGAGTTCACAAAGTTTACGGTCTGTGGATAGTTTCCGCCTATGTTACCAAAAATATGCGATGCAAACTTACTCCAAAACGTGCAAAAAGCGCGGCTCGAAAACAATCCAGAACCACTGAAAAGTTCCCTTCCCATATGGATGGTGGATCGGTTGTCAAAAAAACGTAGAATCACAGAGGATGAAGGTTCAGAAATTTTACTCGCGATACTCGAGGTGTTTCCAAAAATGTGGAAACTCTCTCTTGCATACCAACTAACGCACGTCATGGGTTTTTTTGTCACTTTTGCCTTCAATCAATACAGAAATCGATTTCGGGCTGCCAATAATTTGGATGCAAAACAAGTTTATTTGCAGTTATGGCGTGATAAACAGGTAGAATCCGCACCTGAAATTTCGGAAACGCAAGATATTCCCCAGTCAATATCCTTCGAACTTTTGAAACTAGGTGCACGTACGTCCCTTATACTTTGTTTAAAATTTGGCATTCCATTTCCAAAATCGGCGAAACAATTGTTTATATGGAAATTACGTGAAAAGAATATTCTCTGGGAAGATTTTGAAAGGGGGTATGAATTGCGAAAATCCAAACGCGAAAAAAAAGATGCCAAAATCAAATCCGTCATTTTGCGGTACACTCGCCTTCTGTATGAAACTAAGGATCCGAATCGTAGGCTTTGGTATCTCAAACAGAAAAGACATTGGATACGCCAAAGGGATTGTGCGGATAACAGAAGTTTTTTCTCAGAAAGGGAGATTGTTAAATACCTTGGAATTTCAAGAAAACAAGTGCGAAATGAAATCCAGCGAGGGAAATTGAAACTAAAAGCTTCAAACCATGATTTATTGCACTGTGCATAAAAAATTTGCTTTACAACTCGCAAATTCAAAGGAAATTTACTGGCAACACCACCTTCCGAAGGGTTATGAAAATCAAAGTTACTAGTAAAAACGACGTGCACATCATTAAAATTGAAGGTGCCATCAAAGCGGGCAACGAGTTTGAACTTTCTGAAAAGATAGAACAATACATAAAGAAAGGTCAAGTCCCGAAGTTTATTATCGATTTGAAGAAGGTCCCGTTTATCAACTCAGCGGGGCTGGGCACATTCTTAAATATTTATAAACACATTGACGGTTTGAATGGACGGTTGGTATTTGCAAACCTCAATTCAGACATTGAAAATTTGATGGAGATCACGAAACTTTCAAGTGTGTTTGAAATATACAAAACTTTGGAAGAAGCAGAAGACTCTTTCGAATACTGATCGTACGAGGCGATTCTCGGAATGAATCCAATCCTGAATTCTATTTTAGGAATCGCCAAATCTAAAAAATTTCGCTATTTTCTCCTCGTCTTCCTAATCTATAAATCTGTTTTCAATGCCTTTACCGCAGATAGGCTTTTTCCCTTTTTGGTTTCGAAATTCACACAAAGTAAATTGGAAGCCAATTGGAAAACCTTTTCTCTTTTTTTTGGAATTGAGGCAGAATCCTTTCGTTTTTATCCTGGTGGGGGTTTTTCAAATGTAGCTCTCATCGAAGCCGATCGTTTTGCCATTCGCTACAATCTTCCGCTCATCCTTTTTGGCAAAATTTCCCTTTCGGATATCACTCTGCAGAATGCCCATATCCATTTGGAAGAAAAAGCAGGGGTTTGGAATTATGAAAATATCGCCCTTCCGTCCGTGGAGGAAAAAAAAGAAGAATCTGTTCACGAGCCATCCGAAGGGATCAAAACTTATCTTCCCTTACAATTTTTTGCGAGCATCAATTTTGAATCGGTTGAGGTGGATGTAAAAAAAGAAACAGGTGATTTACACTCTCTCAATTTGCAAGATTTGGTAGTTAAATTGGATATTGTTTCCAATCGGTTTACAAATCTGCCTTTTTCTCCAGCGATTTTAGAAGAGCTAGATTCCGTACATCTTGTCATCAACAAACCAAAACCCATTCCGATCCATTTAGATTCGAAGGATGTTAAATGGAACCAAACCATTCCGCTTGCTTTGGAACTCGAGTGGGATAGGACAGTATCTCCAGAATTATTTCTGTTTTCATCCGAGTTTGGTAGTGAAGAAATTATGTTCGAGGTTCGCAATAAACCTGTTAAACTAGGGTTTGGTCTTTTTTCCAATATAGATTTTGATACAAAGGCAGATAAAATTGAAATCAAAAATCTTCTCCTCAGTGTGCTTGGCTCCCCTTGGCTTTCTATCAAAGGTGATATCAAAAATGTTTCTTCGGAAGATCGATATGTTGATGTTACGGTTGTTAATTCAGATATCAAATTAACACCCGTTCAAGTTGTTTTAAATCAATTGCAAGGCGTGGTTCCTAATATGAAACTTGGCGGTGAGCTGAGTTTGGCGGGAACTTCTTTTCGGGGCAATTGGAATAAAATTATTTCCTCTCTTCGGTTGAATGGAGAATCCTTGTTTTTCCAATTAGGAAATTCCAAACCGCATAAATTGAATGCTGTGGATGTAAATGCCAAAGCGGAATTGAGTTTGGGTGATAAAAAAGAACCAACGAACGAAAACCCAATTCCAATCCTAAAAGCATGGGATATTTTTCCGAGTACAATCCTTTACAACGGACTGAAATTGGAACTTAACTCTCGTTATCGGGAAGCCGAAACTTTGGTTTTGAATGCAAAACTGGAAGAGTTGTATTTAGCGGACTACGTAACTGACCTCGGCGGAAAATTAAAATTAGATTTAAATGCGGAAGGAGCCAATTTTTCAGTCCTAAAAGTTTACCTTTCTGCTAAAATTGATTCGTTTCGTTATAGTTTGGATCGTTCTCGTTCACCTAGTTCCATTTTGTCTGTCATTACAAATATGAATTTGTTTTTCCGTGAACCATTTGAACTCACAAATATAGATGTATCGGATCTCCAGGTTTTGAAAAAAACTCCCACTGGTGGGAAAGCCCTTGATCTTTTTTTGAAATCAAAGATTCAATTGGGAGATACAACTCAAGTATTAGTGAACAGGCTTAAAGTTTCAATGATCACTTCAAACCTAGCCCTTGTTATACCACTTGTGATTAAAGAAAAATTGGTTCCTGTTCAGTCTTTGTTAGGTGAAAATCCAGAAGTGGATATAAGTGCTAATTGTTCTTTTGGCCCAACTCAGAAAAAGATCAAAACAAATCTCAATGCAAACATCCCTGGCTTGGAAATAAAAGATTTAAACTTAAATGCCGATTTGGTTATGAATTCTGGACCTAAAGAAAGTATTCAGATTAAATCGTTTGTATTGTCAGCTTTCCAAAAGAAATTTAATTTAAATTTGAAAGCAGATTTGGAAAAAAATAATACAAGTAAACCTACGCTCGGTCCATACACGGGTGTGGTGGATTTGGATTTGAAGTTAACATCCAAAACAAAAACTTATTTGGCAAAGGGGACATCATTTTCGGGTGATTTAGGAATTAATTTAAAAATCAATCAATCTGATATTTTTGGAGAATTTTATTCCACCGATTCAATGATTTCTTATTCGAATCATAAATGCCCAGGTGAGTTCTGCCAATTGTATTTAGTAGAAGGTATTAACGCAAAAATTCCAATTCATCATAATTTGAATCGTTCTAACGAAGAAAGTATGATTGTTGGAGATAAATCGATTTTTATAAAATCATATGGGCGAACTTTACCACCTAACCTAACAATTGGTCAGTTGGTTGGAACTCACCCAAACATTCCGGATTTACCCTTCGAATATATTAAAAAACAACCTGGAGCACCGGGTTTCTCAACCTTCATTGAATACAAAGAAAACTATGCAAATATCGAGAGTTTAAAATCTCACTCTTTGGATGGTTTGATTCTTGGAAAAAATATGATTTTCAATTTGGGTTCTTTAGATCCGAAATTTATGGAGTTTCGTGGTAATTTTCTCATCCGAGATGTGGATCTCAAACAACTCATGGCTCCTAAAACGAGAGACAAAATCGATGATGGAAAGTTAAAAGCAGATCTAAATATTTCTGTCCGTGATTTGAGTGAACCAATTTCAAATTTGAATTTATTCTTTTCGATCTTCCAAATTGGAAAAGATTTTGGGAAGAGTGCAATGAATGTAATTTCTGCTCAAAACTTTATTATCGATCGAATCACCGATAGTTACCCAATAAGCAAGATTGATGTGTCTTTGTCAAAAGGTCTTGTTTATGCGGATGTTTATTTTGATCGATCTTTGTTGTCTTTGTTAATCAATTTAGAAGATGGAAAACTTTCTCAACAAAGGATGCCACTAGCCAACTTTCTAAAACGCGCACAATCGGAAATCCAAACTTATCAGGAGTGATTTTATGAATAAATTGAGTATAGTATTAGTTTTACCTTTGTTATTACAATGTAAGTCAATTTTTAATTTTTCACTACCTCCAATCACAATCACGAATGCCCAAACTGCAGCCGAGAAACAAATGGTAGGTGAGGATAGGGAGTTGGAAAAAGACGGTTGGCTAATTTCTTCCATTCAATCCTCCTCTAATGGTCTTTCAAATAAGGAAAAATCGGCGGATGATGATATTGACCCCGATATAAAAATCTACCGATTGCGAATTAATTATTTATCAAACGAAGCTAAACGTTATAAAATGGCAGGAATCATTGGCGAAGGTATTGGTGGTGTTTTAAAATGGAATCCCATTGCAAAAAATCTACCAACCTATACACCGTACGAAATTCCTGCCAAACGGAAACGTGTGGATGATGTAATTTCTTATATTAACACTTCTCGTTTAGGAATCATTGAGAAAGAGATACAAATTGAGAAAAAAAAAGGTAAAAAAGAAGATGAACTTTTAAAACTTAAACAATCATTGTTAGATGAAAATTATAAATCTGCAAGTGTGGGAGAATACTACGAATCTAACCCTGGCCGTTGGGAGAAACTGTAGTGGGTCTCTTAAGTTCTAGATTTAACTATTTTTTATTTATAATAATATTTTCTTGTTTTGATTGTGCGCTTTTTCATAAATCCCTAGTCAATGAAGTGAAGTTTGACTATTCAGCAATTTCGAATAATTATTTTACTCCAAACCAATCAAAACCGTTCCCTCTAACTGTTCAAAGGGGAAATAGTTTATATAATTCAACTACGAATGACGGGCGTTATTTGTTTTATACATCGGATCAGAAAGGAAATTTTGATATTTATTTTCGGGATTTACAAAGTTCTCTTGTCGTTCCTGTAACAAATCATCCTTATTCAGAATCAAAACCTTCCATTTCACCTAATGGAAATTTTCTATTGTTTGTTTCCGAAGAATTTGATTCTGAAGGTGATATTGTTCTTTTGGAAATGGATTTAGAAGAATGGAAGTCCGAATATCTAAGAGGAAAACGATTTATAGGTGAGGATTTTGCCAATCTTACGAATCCAGATGCAGAGAGAAATAGTTTGGGCAGAGGTGTTCTCGATACAGACCCGATCTGGGCACCAGATAACGAAACAATCTATTTTATCTCCGATCGTTTTACTCCTGGTGTTCCTAATCTTTGTAAACTAAATCGCAAAAAACCGAAAGAAATAAGCCTCATAACAAAGAATGGAGCAACTTCGCCGTCTATTTCGCCTAACGGAAATACTATTTATTATATTTCATTTTTTGAAAATAACAAGGGTGAAATTTATTCACTAAACTTAAATGATTCGAAGATAACAAGGCATACGGATAATCAATTTTTGGATTTTACCCCAACGGTTGATGGTTCTGAAAAAAATTTATATTACGCATCAATTAGAAAGGATACCAATAAAAACGGTTATTTGGATGAGAGAGACAATAGTGTTCTTGTGATGAAAAATTTACAGACTGGGAAAGAACGAATTTTGTCTTCTGGCGAAACTTCAAATTTTGATGTGCGCTATTCAAACTTTAACGGAGGATCAATTTTATTTTCAGCTTCATACTATAATTCAATTAATATTTATTTTATTCCTGAAAACGGCTCTATTCCCAAACAGCAGAATATTAGTGAACAATACCAATACGCCAAAAATTTCTCTCAAAATCAATCATTGGAATCATATTTTTTAGCTTTGGATTCAGTTGAACTTTTTTATTCAAGCGATCCTTTGTTTCCTATCTACAACTCGCGAGTAAAGTTGTTAAAATATATAACGTATAGGCAAGCAGGTAAAAAAGAAGAGGCTACCTCCATTGCACTTTCTATTTCGAAATCGAAAGAATCTGGGCAAACTATTTTTGAAAAAATTTTGCTAGATTGGGAAGTGACAAAAGAGAAAGGCACTGTTTTCGATTTTGAAAACAATTATAGTAGAACAGGTAAATATGAAACTCCACTAGATGTTTTGCCAAGTTTATTACACCTTCGAGCAGATGAGCTAGAAATTTCAAAAAATCATAAACAAAGTTTAACTATTCTCACACAACTTTATGATCAATTTCCCAACTATCATCAAATTGATGAGATCAAACGAAGGATAGGCGGTTATGAGTTTCGTTCAAATTCAAAACACTTACCTAATATGTATTTATCCATGATCGAAGATTGGGAGGTGGAGAAAAATCAGTTTCTATTATCACCTACAAAAGAGTTTTCTGCGGCGAGGAAAAGGGATCTTCGATTTTTGCTTGAAGATGTATGCGTTAAGTTAGAGGAAAATCGAAATAGTAATCAAATTATTTTATATGTTGATGAGTTAAAAAAATATCCTGAAAATGATAATAAAATTTTTAATTTAACATTAGATTTTCTAAAGGCAAAAGCATTTACCGAACAACGCCGGTTTGATGAATCAAATCAGATTTTAGATTCGATCATTCCAATTCCAACAAATATAGATTTGGAACCTCCTGGAAAAAAATCAGTCTTTGAGACTCCACAATTCATAGCAGAATACAAAAACCCAATTTTGCTACGAGCAAATTTATTAAAATACCAAAATCAAAAAATGGTGGGTAATACTTCTGATGCATTGAGGAATTTGAAAATTTACTTAGAGTTTTATGACCCGATCCTTGGTGTTGATTTAAACACTGAAGATATCCAAAATGCATTTTTTTACTTTGAAAACAAGGCAATTGAATTTGAACGTATAGGGGATCTTTTACAGTCATCGTTTCACTATTTTTTTAACAACCAAAATATGTTTTTGGTAAAAACCCGTAATTTGTTTTTAGAATCTTTATACAAGGATTATGCGATATACTACCAAAGGAGAATGGTAGATACGATATTCAGGTATGGCAAAAAATTAAGAGAAGAAGAGGAGCGAGCTCTAATTAGTCAGTTGAATGTTCTAAGTAAGGACAAACTAAATTTAGTTGGTAATCTTTCTAATATAACTTCCCTCGCTACAAACAATGAAATCATGAGAGGATTAGTAGATATAAAAGATTTTGAAAAAATTGAAATTTTATCTGAAAAAGCCCTTGGATGGACTGAGTTATATTACAAACAAGCAGTGCCTCGAGCAAGACCCTATCTTGATTTAGCTACATTGTATGGTTACGCATATTTTCTTATCAATAAATATGTTATTTATGAGTCTTATTATTATTCAACAAATACTATGACTGACTCTCGAAAGAGAGAGATACTTGAGAACTATAAGCGAGCAGAATCGGAATTACGTTGGATTATTTTTGCCGATCCGACGTATTACGACGCCTATCAGTTGCTAGGATGGCTATATCAATATGTTGATTTGATTAAAGAGCAAAAATTAGCTGGATCTGAGAAAAAAGATATTCAGATTTATGAAGATATTTATGCAAATTATTTCCCCGACAAAAACCTCGAAGGAAATATTGAGCTCTACAACCAAATCCTTGTTTTTTTGGGCGAAAATTATGAAAACAAAAAAGTAATTTCTGATCTTAATTTAAATCTAGGTAATAATTATTTTTTATTAAACAACTATCCTAAAGCAAATGAGAGTTATGAAGCAGTTAAGCTTGTCTCTTCTAAGCTGGTCGCCAAATATCAGTTTGATGACTATCGCCAAGAAGCAATTTATAAGTTTAATTTTGGTAAATCTTTGATTTTCCAGGGAAAATATGCAAAGGCGAGTGAACAGTTTTCAAAAGCCATTGATATTTACTTTAAAAATGAATATTTTCAGTCAGTAAATCAGTATGTTTCTGAACCTAACGATTACACAAAATCAAAGTTAAGTTCTATTAAATCCAAACTTACATTACTTTTTTCTCTAAAAGGATTAACTGAATTGGAGGATGGGAATTTTTCTGAAGCTACTTCTTCTTTTCAAACTGCAATCGCATACAATCGAGATGTTAAATATATTAGCCCGATCAGCTTAAATAATTTTTTAGCAATTTCTTTACAGAAAGCAGGAAGGTTTCGGGATTCTTATGCAGCTTTGGATCAGGCGGAAGCTGAGTATAAATCTTTGTCAGAAACATTTTGGTCACGCTGGGAAAAAGTAAGTATAATAAGTTTGCTTATTAATGATGATATCTTTGTGAATGGAGAAGGGCGGTTCCCTGGAGAATTTCCAAACAAATTCAAATATTTGTTAACACTTGGTGTTAGAATAGAGAATCATATCGAACAACAAGAATACGATTCTGCTTTAAAAGAAATAAAAGTTAGAAATGAGTTTATCTCAGACAATTCCTTGCACAAATCAATAACAGGAAAGTCTATCCTAACGAAATCCGACCAAATCCAAGCGCAAGTTTTTTTGCAAAGTGGACGTTATTCTGAAGCGGTGTCTACTTTTGAGTCTTTAGTGAAACTATTATTAAAGGAGGGAGATGAAAAAAGTTTAGAAAAGTCATTTTTATCTTTTGGTCATGCTGTATTCACTTTGATTGAATCTGGTGATGATAGTACAGAAAATAAAATCAAAACTCTTGAATACTATTTGAATCAATTGGAAGTTTGGAGATCTAAATATGTCTGTGTTGAAGAAAAACAAATTTGCGAAACAAATTTTCGCATAGCATACGTTAATTATGACGTACTTAAAGGCTTAGGGCTCTACTATTTAGGTAATTTAAAAGAAGAAATTGGAGGAACATCATTTAATCATTATATTGAAGCTGCCGAATTATTGGAAAACCCTGGCCTTATTGATCCGACTATTATTGGTTTACAAAACGATCCTTTTACAAAAGAAAATCGAGTTAGGATTTTACTCAATTTATACACAATTTACAGTAAGATTGGTGATCACGAGTTGGCTGAGAAGCGGTGGCGAGAAGCAAATGAATTAACATATGAGTTTCGCATGGATAGTGAAATGTTTTGGTCAAAAGCAATAAAGTTCATTCGCGAAAATGAAAGAAATTCTATTCAGAAAAAGAATAATATTTCCCAAATTGCGAATGAGTCATTTGCAATTTGGAAAGATAATTTGCCAGTTCGTCTTTTCGGGAACGAAAGAAGGATTAAAATTTATTTAAATGAATATTCTAATTTTTTGATAAATAAAAGGGATTATAACGGTCTTATCAACCTTTGGGAAAATTTTCGAAGCCTTTCTCTTTTCCGCGATGCTACGAATGCGCAGTTTGAATTTGAAGATTCAAAATTAAACTTAGCTTATCGGGACTTATTAGATTGGCATAGAAAATATAAAAAATTGCGGAAGGTAATATCGGAAAAGGCAGCTAGAAGAGAAAATTTATTAAGTAGCATTGATGCATTCAACAAGGAAAATAAAAATCTCATTGAACGATTGAAAACAATGAAGAGTATTTCAGAGGATAAGGCTAAGTTTTTAGAACCAGCACGAGGTTTCTCTTCTAGTTATCCACAGAATTGGTTCGGGCTCTATAAGTCTAAAAATGAGTCGTTTCTCATTAGCGAAAAAAGTGGAAAGTTATCTGAACTGAGTTGCGATTTGCAATCCACGAATCCTGATTGTTTGGTTCGTTCCAATTCAGATCATGTTTTTATCCAACTTTTGGGAAATGAAATCGACGGAAATCTTGTCGCTAAGTATTTGCAGTTATTCCGTAAGACAAATCAGAAAGTAGCTATTGTGTTCGATCGCGAACACAGTGTAATATTTCCGGAAAAAAATGAACGTAAGCTCAAATGGATAACTCAATTTGGAGGATCGGAAAATGATGTATCCAAACTTAAAAATTTACATATAACAAACGATAATCTTGGCACTCTGATTTATGAAACAGATTTACTCATTACCCAAAATAAGATGCATGAAAAAGGTAATGTTTTTTCCGACCCAACTACGCAGACTTTACCTTTACGGGAAATTTTCACTGTTACAGGTTCCGAGATTTCACTGGTTGGCCTTCCGATGGATGTGTTTTCTACGAAATACCAGTGGAATCAGATTAGCAAAATCTTTGAAGTACTTAGATCAAAACGTATACAAAACCTGGTATCGTTTTCTCCACAAATTGAATCTAGTCTTAGTGCTGGCACAATTGAATTAGAAAAGTTAGCAGTTTTGGATAATCATTATTTTGTTGGCAATTGGAATGAAAATGCTTCTGGGAAAGTACTTAGTCAATCTCAATTGCTTCTCCTTTTGAGAGAAGGTTTTGAAAAAGAGAAAACAAAAGAATATAACGAGGCATACCAAAGTTATTATACAGCATCAACATTGTTAGATGATGAACATCCGGAATTACCAAAAATAGAATTAAAGTTGGCAAAATTGAAAGCTGAAATTTATCCCAACATTCCTAGGATTACTTTTTTTCGCCCACTTTTGGAAAAATACAAAAGTAAAACTTTTCAAAATCAAATCCAGTATGAGTATTTGGTAGCTTGTTATTCGGCAAAAGAAAAAGAAAATTGTTTAAAACAAAATTTTATTGGTTCGGATAAAGAGAATTATGAAAAGTCTATTTTGTTTTATGAAAAAATTCGAAATGGGAAATTATCAAATATTGAACAAAATAGTTATGCCCGTAAAGAGTTGGAAAAAGATGAAGATCCTTTTTTACAATCCTATCGTTTAGGAAGTTTTTATATTCAAAACTATTTACTAGAGGAGGCTGATTTAGAGTTAAATAAACTAGGAAAATTTGCCAAAACTACGAAAGAAAAGAATGTAGTAAAGAATAGAGAACTAGAAATTTTATTTCATAAAGGTTTTTTGTTTGGTAACGGTGAAATTGATTTAACTGAACTAACCTCAACCTCTGCATATAGTTTAGGTTTTAGAAAAAATTGGCAAGAGTATGACGATAAAATCCTCTCACGCGAATTTACAAAATACGGATATTCTGATTCTATATATGATCAATATCGAATTAAATTGTATCAAAGTTGGAAAGAAAAAATTCAATTCGGATATTTTGATCCACTTTCCTTAACTCCAGAGTACCTAACAACTGGTGATTCAGTTTTGACGAAACTATCGCATTTGAATCGTACTCTTTTATTTAGCCTGCTCTCGAATTCAATTCGATACCAAAGAAAAGATGAAGTAAATTCGCTAATAGAGCTTCTGTTAGATGAAGAGCGAAGGGAAGGCCGAAGTTATAGAATTTTGTTTTTTAAGATGATTCAGGCAGAAAAATATTTAATTCGAGGTGAGACTGAGCGAACACAGAAAATGCTTGCCGACATTGATTCTGAAATTAAGAAAATTGGGAATGGCAATGCTTATTTTGAAACGAAATTGAATGAATTGCGAATAAAGGTATTATCATTAACTAATAAAAATTTGAAAAATGAATTTAATGGCTTTTTTGCGGATCTTTACAAACAAACAAATACGGCTAAACCTGAAGATTTTTTAACCCTTTTGAATGATTTTAATCGTAAACACAAAAATGTATATGTAAGCCAAGAAGTAAAAGATGAATATGAAATTTTATTCGCTCATCTTTTGAACTTGAGTTTAAACAAAAATTCTTCCGAAAGTTTTTTTGATTTAGCAATGGCAAGAGAAACAATCCGTTATACTTCTAGTCGTTATTTGGGGAGACCAAGTTATATTCGCGATTTTCCATTATTTTTAGCGTACTCGGAATCATTAAAAAAGAAAATGATTGGAAATCAGGAGTTTAATGGGATTTTTGATTTAGGAAAAAAAACGTACCTCTTAAGTTTTGTAAACGGTAAATCGCTTGGTAGGGAACTATTTGCTGACAATAAAGAATTGAACCAGGAAATAATTAAGTATTTACAATCAATAAACCTTGGTGGTCAAAATACTCTTTTGCGAGATTCTCTTTCTGATCGGTACCGAACGAATCTCCGTTTATCAAAAACAAATAGACATTATCTCTATACAACGGGTCTTCATTCGACTGTTCCAATCAATTTGCCAGATTTCGAATATTATTATGTAGGCTCTGTCGCTGCATTTTTAACCAACAAACCAATACGAATGGAATCATTGGCTTTGAAAAAACCAGAAGTTGGCGCAGTAGGATTTGATTCAGATATGGAATCATTGGTCATAGCCGACCTAATGATTTGGGAAACCGGTGGCAAAAAGTCTATTTCTTCACAAATAAATTTAGATTTTACAAAAATTCATTGGGAGAATCAAAACTATATAAAATTAGGTTCAAGTCCGATTGCTACGACACAAAGAACAAAGAAAAAATACATCAATTTGTATGCTAAACAAAATCTGCTGCCGCTTACAAATTATTGTTCCGATTTGGATTCAGTTTCGTATTATCTCGCGGAAGAAAATGAATCAGTTTTTGTTTTGCATTCGGGTTCTCAATCAGGTATCCATAATTTATTTTTTATGAAAAAAATATTAGAAGGCTCGGAATTACCCAAACCGATACATATTCGTTGGTTCGAAGGGAGGGATGCTGCCCGTACCCAATCATTGGAAGATAAGGATTGGGTGGGTTATAAACTTTTTACATCGGCAATTATCGAAAATTAGTTTTGTCCATTTAAAAAATGTGAACGTTCTTCATCTGTAAGTGAAAATAAATTACGAACATCTTCATGAAATTTTTCAAAATTTCGGTTCGTTTTTTGGAACAACATTTCGAAAGAATGTTCCCCTGAATTGTACCTTAGTGCACCTAAAAAATCTTCATTATTCCATTCTCTGGCTAAAAATTCTTCTGCCTTTTCTTCGGGGATCAATTTTTGGCTTATAATTTCTTTTTTGAATTCTAATATGATTTTTTTCTTTTTCTCTCTTTTTTCATCATCCGTGACAGAGGATGAATATAAATCATTGAGTGAAGTTGCATATAATTTTAGAGTTTTAAATACAGTTTGCCGTTTGGATTTTTCTGATTTAAATTTTTTTAAGTTCGGGCTGTTTTCACCTTCTCGCGTAGTGTAAAATAATTCCACTCCCTTATCCTCAATAAAACTCGCATACGATTCGTTTAAATCTGAATCGCCAGGGAGGTAAGCTGTAGCGTGAGCCATTTCATGAATCACTAGGCCGACAAGGCGGTAATCTTTCCATAATAATTGTGGAGATAAAATTGGATCTGAAAACCAACCTAACGTAGAGTATCCGCCAATGGTTCTAATCCGAGTATCATAACCTTTTTGTTTCAGTTCGTTTTCTAGTTCTATAGCGAGTGATTTATCAAAAAATCCTTTGTAGGGTACGGTTCCCGCAATGGGAAACCACCAAGTGTATGATTTGAATTCTAAGGCATCGGATGCGCTTACATTCCAGCCAATTTCGTCACGGTTTAGTTTGGTGAAGTATTCAAAACCACCCTTTTCACTAAGTGCAAGTTTGGTGATCGCAAAATTACGAACTTCTTGGATCAAACGAAGCTTCAATTTTGTAGTTTCGTCATAATTTGGGTTTCTGAGGGTTTCCTCAATTTTTTCTCTACTGAGGATGATGTTAGATTGTTCTTTTCCAAGATGATACAAATACGGCAAACAGTGAGAAAAGCCGAGGCAAACAAATAGGCCATAAATCAAATTTAATTTCTTTTTGGTTCGACAGGTAGGGTGATTTGGCGAGAGTGGAAGTGATTTTGGCATTCTATGGAAAGAAAATACAAAATTCCACCTGTCGTCTACATTAACTTTGTTTTGGTATTCGTACTTTTGGTTGCCATTTTTTTTCCCGAAATTCGGGCTTCCTTTCGCAAAATTTTAGCATCACCCAAGCCGATTTCTGCGAGCAAACAAAGCCAAGCCATCCAGATCCAAAATAGTTTTCGCAATGTTTACAAGGAAGCCCAAGCCTTCGTTGTGTCCATCCGCACAAAAAAAACGGAGATGATCTTTCATCCTTACGCCTTTGGCGAAAGTAGAGAAGATCGTGTTTCTTCCATCGGTAGTGGTTTTATCATCGATGAAAGGGGTTTTGTTGTTACCAATTACCATGTCATCAAAAATGCGGAAATCATCGAAATCATCATGCCGGATGGTAGAATCTTTCCTGCGCGTTATGTGGGGAGCCACGAACGTGCTGACATCGCACTTTTGAAAATACCAAGTAACGACCGTTTCAAACCAGCGTTACTTGGAAATTCTGATGAAATCGAAGTGGGTGATTGGGCAGTGGCCGTTGGTTCTCCTTATGGTTTGGAAAAAACTTTCACAGTAGGAGTCGTTTCGGCAAAATCGAGGGAGGATTTGGATGAAACAGGGCAAACCCATATCCAAACCGATACGGCCATCAACCCAGGTTCTAGTGGGGGGCCTCTCCTAAATATTTACGGTGAAGTGATCGGCATCAACCGCATGATTCGTTCCAGCTCGGGGGCAAGTGCTGGCATCGGATTCGCCATCCCCATCAATTATGCAAAAAAGGTTCTCCGGCAAATCGAACAAAATGTCGGCCAAAACATTCGACCTGCCACTCTTGGTGTGATGGCGACGACACCGCTACCAGATCATAGAAAGTCACTCGGGATTCCACCAGAAGCCATTGGAGTGCTTGTGTATGACATTGAGCCCAATTCTTCAGCGGATAGGGGAGGGTTACGGCGTTATGATTTTATTTTGGCTGCCAATGGGATGACAGTTCGTCATATCAACGATTTGCGAGAACAAGTAGGACTTGTGGGACTCGGGGGCGTCTTACGGTTGAAGATATTACGGGATACCCAAGAGATGGAATTATTGATCCCTTTGGTTGAGGTCATTTACAAAAAAGGGTCCTAAAACTCTATGAGAAGAAACATTGTCCATTCGGGCGCAGACGCCCTCATTTATGAAATTCGCCAAATTGTGGCCATTGCCAAACAAATTGAGGCAAAAGGGGTTCCCATCATTTGGGAAAATATCGGCGACCCCATCCAAAAGGGTGAGTCTATCCCTGATTGGATGAAAGAGATCGTGAGTGGGCTCGTAACCGAAAATATTTCTTGGGCATATACCGCAACGCAAGGGGATGAACACACACGTAAATTTTTAGCCGAACGTGTGAACGAACGAGGTGGTGCAAAAATCACATCGGATGATATTCTTTTTTTCAACGGCCTTGGTGATGCAGTTGCTAAGATTTTTGGTTTTATGCGACGAGAGGCAAGGATACTCGGACCCTCACCTGCGTATTCGACATTGTCTTCGGCAGAAGCTGCCCATTCAGGTTATGAGCACCTAACGTACGAATTGAACCCAGATAATGATTGGATGCCTGATTTAGAAGATATTGAGAACAAAGTCAAATACAATGATTCGATTGCGGGAATACTTCTCATTAATCCTGATAACCCAACGGGTGCTGTTTACCCGAAGGAAGTAATGCGTGAGATTGTAAAAATTTGTGAAAAATATGATATCATCCTTATTTGTGACGAAACGTATGCGCATGTAAATTATTCTGAATGGGGCAGTATTCACCTATCGGAAGTTATTGGGGATAAAGTCTGTGGATTTGCGCTCAGATCCATTTCTAAAGAATTTCCGTGGCCTGGTGCACGGTGTGGTTGGCTTGAGATTTTTAATCGAAAAAACGACCCAATTTTTGATCGTTATATTAAGTCACTACTTGATGCAAAAATGCTGGAGGTTTGTTCCACAACTCTCCCTCAGCTTTCGATTCCAAGAGTGTACAGCCATCCGAAATTTTTGGATCATTTAAAATATCGAAATGAAAAATTTCGTTCTCGCGCCGAACGTGCAACCAATGCTTTAAAAGGTATATCTGGTGTGAAAGTAATCCAACCCAAAGGAGCTTTTTACTTAACTGTCCTTTTCGAAGATGGAGTTTTGAAAAACCATATGTCTCTTCCGATTCAAAATGATGTCGTAAAGGAATATATAGCTCCTATGTTGGATAAGGTTGCACTTGACAGACGTTTTGTGTTGTTTCTTCTTGCATCTGTGGGGATTTGTGTGGTGCCTCTGAGTTCTTTTTGTTGTAATCGCAACGGATTTCGAGTAACCTTACTTGAAGAAAATGAATCTAAGTTTGATTGGATTTATGCAACTCTGGCAAATAATATTCGCACCTATTTGGCATCGTAGATGAATTCATTCGGAAGATTTAAAGTAGGTGTTTTTGATTCTGGTTTGGGTGGTTTGTCTGTTCTTCGAACCATTTGGAAAGAAACAAATAATATAGACTTTATATATCTTGCCGATTTAGATAACTCACCATACGGATCGAAATCGAAAAGAAATATATTGCAATATTCTAAAATTGCATACGAATACCTAGTGGATAAAAATTGTGATGCAGTAGTGTTTGCTTGTAATACAGCAACCTCGGCCGCTGCAGAAATTTTGAGAAGTAATAGCAAAATTCCCATCATAGGAATGGAACCTGCTGTCAAACCAGCGGTGATTGAAAATCCAAACCAATCGGTTGCCGTATTTGCTACAGATCTAACTCTAAAAGAAGAAAAGTTTCAAAATTTAGTTTCATCTTTTTCAGAATCAGCAGAAATAATTCCAGTTTCTTGCGAAGGTTTGGCCAAGTTAATAGACAATGACCTTTGGGACGAGGCTTGGGATTTTTTTAATACAAGAATAAAATCGGTAATATCGAAAACAAAAATTTTTGTATTGGGTTGTACGCATTATGTGTTTTTAAAAGAACGAATACTTTATAATTATCCTGACGTAAAAATTTATGATGGAAATCTAGGTACTAACAATCGTTTGAAAGATGTTTTGAATATTAGTCAACACAGTGGAAATGATCAAAAAAATGGTCTGGATATACTATTGAATACATCAAACTCCGATTATGTTCACCTAACTGGCAGAATTGCAAAAACAATTAGCTCTTGTCATACTGTTTCGCTTATCAATACAAATTTAGGAAAAATCCATGCCTGAAAGCACAAAAGTTACATATAAGGACGCTGGTGTTGACACAGAAAAAGGGCAGGAATTTGTTCAAAATATTAAGCGGAATGTAGAAAGCACACATAATAAAAATGTATTAGGTGGTCTTGGCGGTTTCGCTGCTTGTTATGACGTTTCTTTTTTGAGAGATTACAAACAACCAATTTTACTCTCGGGCACTGATGGTGTAGGGACTAAATTACAGTTAGCGCGATTGTTGGATATACATGATACAATTGGAATCGATCTGGTTGCAATGTGTGTAAACGATATTTTAGTGAATGGCGGTAAACCCCTCTTTTTCCAAGATTATATTGCTTGCGGTAAATTGAATTTGCAACGAATGGAAAGGATTGTTGCTGGGATCGTTGAAGGATGCAAACTTTCTGATTGTGCTTTGGTCGGTGGTGAAACCGCAGAACACCCAGGTGTCATGCCAGATGACGAATATGATTTGGCAGGTTTTGTTGTTGGTGCTGTAGAAAAAGATAAAATCGTTGATGGAAAAAACATAAAGCCTGGTCATCAAGTGATTGGAGTTCTATCATCTGGTCCACATAGCAATGGTTTTTCGTTACTTCGGAAGATTCTTTTGAAAGATGGTAAACTTCCTTCTGATTCTACATCACTTGATTTCATTAAAAAACATATTTTTGTTCCGACTCGTATTTATGTGAAACCCATTTTGAAACTCTTAGAATCTGTAGAAGTTAAGGGAATGGTGCATATCACAGGAGGAGGTTTTTACGAAAATATCCCAAGAGTTTTGCCGAATGGAATTGGTGTAGATATACAAAATCTTCCTGAGAGTTATGTGTTTTCGAAATTACAAAAAGATTATAGGTTAGAACCAAGAGACATGTTTTCAACTTTCAATATGGGGGTCGGATTTATACTTGTTGTTGATAAAAACCTATCAGAGCAAACAATAACTACATTGGAGAATTTAGGAGAAACAGCGATTTTGTTAGGTGAAACCAATGATTCAGGTAAAATTTCAATTAAATCATTGGAAAACTGATCTGGAAAATTGTTTCTCCTTGTTTTGAAACAAAATTGATCGCCGCATTGTGCCGATTGGTAATTTGTTCCACTAAATAAAGACCAAGCCCTATACCGTCTCCTGAATCTTTTGTTGTAAAAAATGGTAAAAAGATTTTTTGTTGGTGTTCTTCTGTAATTCCAATTCCACTGTCTCTAATAATTACAATGATCTCCTGGCCAACTGATTTTGTTTGGATTTCTAATTTCCCACTCACACCCATTGCTTGAATAGAATTCCAAATCAGTTGCGACCAAGCCTGTGTTAGGTCAGTTGGGTTACAGCGGATTTTGTCATTGTATAAATAATCTTTAATAAGTTCAATTCCATGCTGAAAATAATCTTTATAAAGTTTTAACGCAGATTCTATTGTGTCTTCCAATGAATATTCGACCAAAGATAGATTCGACTGTAATCCAGAAAAATTTTTTAGAGTATAAGTTATTTTTGCTAAACGTTTTGTAGCGTATACAATATGTTTTAGTGAACGATCAACAACCAGTAATTTCTTAAACATTAGTATTGTTTCTTCATTCAGTAAACTTTCTTTTATTTTTTCAAAATCTGTATTTTTAATATCAATGATTCCCGAATCAGCAAGGATATCTGCTATTGATTCGGCATTTTGTATAGAATGGTTTTTCAACTCAGCAGTGAGGAAACTACGTATCTGCCTATTCCGCATACCAGTTGTTATATTTTGAATATCTGCAAAACTGTTAGTGAGATTTAAAATCGATTCAGGAATTGTTATCCTTTGTTTAGAACGTATATCTTCATTCCATTCAGAAGCAATCGTGTCGATAGAAGCTCTGATCACTCCAATCGGATTATTGATTTCGTGTGATAAACCTGCAATTAGTTGACCGAGCGAGGCTAATTTTTCTGATTGGATTAGTTTTTCTTGAGTTTCTCTCAAAGCAAAGAGTGCCGAGTTTAATTCTGAATTTTTTGTTTGCAATTCAAGAGTCCGCTCGACCACTTTTTTTTCTAAAGAACGGTTGAGTTCACTTAATTCTAATTCTGCTTTTCGTTTTGAAGTTTGGTCAATGCCAATCCAAATGATCTGAACTGGTATTCCATTTGTATCGTTTATAAATCCGAGTCTCCAGTCTAAATAGATGATGGATCCGTTTTTGCCCATGCAGCGTAGCACCAAACTATCAGCAATATTTCGAAATTCTCCGATATCTTCTAAAACTTCTTGTAGAGCTTTTCTGTCCTCAGGCACTAACATAAAATCGTAAATGTATTGATTGATTGCCGAAATTTTATTTACACCAAACTTGGAAACGGTCGCGGAGTTTAAATTTTGAATCAGGCCAAATTGATCAGTTAAGATGATAAGACTTGCTGTATTATCAAACACAGTGGAATTTAAGTTTTGCTCCTTTATAAGTGAAAATTCTGCTTTTTTTGATTTTGTAATATCGAGGGCAACAACATCAATTCTCGATTGTACTCCCAATATATCATCAGATAAATTTACATAATGTTCGGTCCAAATGATGGAGCCATTTGAGTGTTTTAAACGCAAAGTAACTGGAGAGTGTCCATCATATATTTTTTGAAGATTATTTTTATCTTCATCTAATATGATTGATTTAAAAAAATCCAAATTTTCGTAGAAAGAAGAAAGTTTGTAACCTGTGATTTCTTCTGCTTTGTGGCTAATATATGTTAGTTTGGCATCTGGATTAAAATCTAAGCTATAAATAATTGCAGGCAATTGATTGTACATAATCAAGAGTCTAACATTTACATCTTTTATTGTTTTTTGGAGTAAATCTCTTTCTCCGATTGCTTCAATTAGCTTTTTATGTTCTGAAAGCCAGACGGAAATAATTAGCAGTAAGTTAAAAATAAATAAAAAAATAATTTCGAGTATGTATAGATACTTGCTAACAATGGAAATATTCAGATAAGTTGGAATGTCTATCAAAAATAATCCGATCAAAACGAATGATCCTTTAATGGCTATGAGTAACGGTTGCTGATAATTTTCACTTTTAAGTGAAATTTTACTATAGTAGATGAGAGAAAAAAGTAAATATAAGTTTATAATATATTGAATTGTCTTTTGGTAATTTGAATTTAATAAAAAATCCCCAATTGTAAAACTAGTAAGGCAAAAACCCAGAAGATAAGAAAAATGTCGTAATGATGATTTTATATTAATAAAAAGCGAAAAACTTGCAAATAAAATTGTAAGATCAAACAAAAACTTCTTATGGTATGTTTGGAGATCTAAAATTAAAAATGTTTTTGCAAGCGTGAATAAGAAAAATGATAAAACCAAATTTCGTGAGGGAAACGGTAAGCCTTTTTTTGTAGTAAGATACCAAAGAACGATTGCGGTGATAAAATAAAATACAATGGAAATTTCTTGAAACTCCATCGCAATTTTATTCGGTTACAAGAGAATTGATTAAATTAATCAGCTCTTGGTTTTCGAATGGTTTATGAACCCATCCGCTTGCTCCCACTTCCAAAGCTTCGTCCACTAGAGTTTGGTTGTTTTCTGAAGATAAAACTATGATTTTAAAATTTCGCTTACTCTGGAGCGCAAGAGCTTTTTTGATGAGTGAAATACCCGAAATACCTGGCAGATTATAATCAAAGATTCCTAGGTCAAAATCTTTAGAGTCTTCGATTAAGCGGATGGCTTCCTCACCAGAATTGCAGATTGTGACAGAGTGTCCGAGAGAACTCATTGCTAATCGAACGATTTTTAGAACAGTGGGAGAATCATCAACAGCCAAAATTTTTGCCATAATATCAATAAATCAGTAAATTCAAATGATCGAATGCAATTTCTAATTTGAAAGAAATACTAAACTGCCAAATCGGTTTGTTTCGTAAAGTTATATTCTTTTTACTTAAATGCATATTTTCAAAAAAAACTAGGGTGGTGAAAATTCTAATTTCTTTTCGACTTATGTCAAGAATTTACTATCCAAATCTGGAAATTTCCTTTGTAAAATTACGGATGTAACATTAGTTAATGAATAATTTCGAATTTGTTTTATTGCAAGTTTGGTAAGTTTTTAGGTACATTCTGGTTACTTGCACGACATAAGTCTTTCGTCCATGGGGGCAAATCCGAGTTTCTCAGCAGTATTTTTCATTTCATAGCTTAGGTCGCCGTTAAAATAAGCCTTCTCTTTTTTTTTACATTTCCTTAGTGAGATTTTTTGAACTTTTCCGCGAATCTGGTGGTGGTCATTTCTGGAATTTGTAGGTCAAAAATTTCATTTTCTAGGTTTTGGTTTTGGAGCGTTTCTGTCTCTTTCCCGATAGGCAAATTGTTCAATTTCTTAAAAACTATGTTTTAACTAAAAATTTTGACTTTGTTAAAAAATCTTAGTATACCCTATACTAACATAGAATAAATGAGCGGGAATTTTTTGCAGAGTGTATTTTTCCCTAAGCCAAATATGTATCAAATTGTTTGTTTGAACATCCCCTACATCAATCGAATTTATAGCAGACAATATTTGTCCATTCTGTGAACCATAAATTTTGGAAGGATCAACAACTAAACCATCAGAACTCGATCGATTCCAACTAGCGAAATTTGGATCTCCGCCTGCATAACCAAAATAATTGTTGGTATCCCAAAGATACAAATCTGGTCTAAAAATATGTGCAAATTTAAGAAACAAATCGCCGAAATAAAAGGTAGTGCTCGTGGTAATGTCTTGGATTCCTGAACGATTGTCGATTGTGTTATTACTCATCACATAACCAATATTAACCTGCGGAGTGATCTTGAAAAATTTATCTTCTCTAAATGTATATTTCCCATTTAAAGAAATGTAATTTTTGCCTGTGAATAGGCCACTATTTTCTGTCGAATATTGGGTGTAGTAGGAAAATGTTGGATCGAAAATTTTGGCAAATGGCAATTTCCAAATCAAAAAATATTCGTGCCATGTGAGCCTACCTATTGCGTCTGGATTGTTTGTATTGTAATTATTATTTGGTCCACCAGAAACAAACCCGTTCGACTTTTGTGTATTTGGTGACATTATGTTCCCACTTGATTTGTGGAAGGTATTATAAAACCAAATACCAACAGAAATTTGTCCGTATCGACTTAGGTCAAAATTATAGATCAATGAAAAAAACATTCCATCAGAACGCCGCATTCCGTTGGGTTCTTTCTTCTGAGAAATATTTCCGCTCCCATATAAATATAAACATGTATTGTTTGGGACGGATCCTCCATTCATACCATTTTGTAATGATTGTACACATGGATCCTGGTTGAAGGGGTCGTAGGATGTTGTAGATTCGGCCAGGTAAGATGGGCCAACTCCACCAGGGCTTGATTGGAAAAGTTTTTTGTCCGAATCGACATCGGAACGATTGTTTAATTGGAAATTTCCGAATAAGGAAAATTGAAATTTTTTATCGGAAGAAAAAATATCGATCGTTGGTTGGAAGGCAGGGGCAGACGCAAAACTCTGGTAAGGTGTGCCGTTCCGCCTACTTAGGGCTTCTCCAGCAAAAGAAGATCCACGCCAGATAAAATCAGATACAATTTCTGCATTCCCTTCTATGATAATATTATTTTCATTTTTGTCTTTTTCTGACTGGGCAAATAGGAAAAATGGAAATATGATCGAAACGATACTAATTTTTATTTTCAACTACAACCTTCTCAAATAAAATTCTAAATCGCCTTCCACCTTCGAGTAAAATTGGATTTTTTAATATTTCTTCCTCTTTGCCATTGGCATTGATTTTTACTATGTAATCTTCCTTTTCTAATACCACGGTCACATACTGAGCAAAAGCTTCTGCATAAGTATCGTCTGCGTTGGTAGCCGCATATAAAGAAACGAAACTTGTATTCTTTAATTTTTTATAAATGTTATACCCATCGGGAAATAATTTGGTATTTGCATGTTTTTTATAAAACCGTATCGAATTTCGTTCTGGGAAAAAAGTTTGGTCATAGGGTGAGATCGTTTCCGTAATCCAAACACCCTCAAAGATTGGAAATTTTCGATAATCTCTATAGGTTTCTGAATAATCTGGTGCGTGGTTTAAGACTGTCGCTAAAATATGACCTAATTCATGTAATATGATAAATTTTAAGGTTTGTATATTTGAATTTTCTTCACTTAATTTTAGTGATAAGGATTCGTGTGTTTGGAAGGCAGAACCGTCTTTTTCGGTCGCCCAATCGTTGATCGGTTTTTGCAAATAATCAGTGTCTAAAAATAATATCCCCCCCAAGGGTTCTTTATTTTTTCCTCTGACAATTCCTGTGAGCCCCGTGGATCCAAGACCTTGTACAAAATAAATCCCATATAGATACTTTTCCAATATTTTTTTCACTGGGTTTGGAAGTATCTCCGCCACTCTTATCAAACGAGTTTCGTAGGTTTTGAAATCACTTGTCGGTCGGGGAACCTCGGTGATTCCATCGATGGCATTGACGTCTCCTAGGGTTTCTAGTCTTTCCTTGTCCAAAGGATAGAAACGAGTTTGCCAATTGCCTTTTTTTTCTGGTAAATTGGCTACTTGCAAACCAGGATGATTACGTGCCCAATCGGTGTAAGGATTTTGTGAAATTTCGATTGTGTTTGGCTCGCAGCCCACAAGGCAAATGACAGAGATAAGAATCTTAAAAGAATTCTTCATGATAAACCGATGATTGGAATATGGTTCGTTTCCTTGGTCTATGCTTTTTTTTATCCTCTGTCGTCTTTGCAGAGATAAATCCTTGGAATTTGCGACCTGATGTTCGGATTTTATCTAGGAAAGAAGTGTCGCATATCGTTTTTGAGAAAAGAGAAGACCATTTCCGAGTGACCCTAGTTGTATCGGAGCGTTTTCCTTACAATTATAAAGGAATTTCATCAACTTTTTTTTTCCGACTGGAGGATGAGAAAAAAGCGATGGATTTAGCGAATCAAATGGACAAGTATTTAGATACTGGAAAAACTTTCACCATAACATTGAATGGTTCGGAGATCCAGTCAATGCTCTGGGGAGAACCCTGATTGTCTCAATCATTATTTGCGTATTTAAAAGAATTATTAAAGAAACCTACCAAATCTGAATGGGAAATTTTGAAACTCGTTGAGCCTAGGTACGATAAAGAATTCACCTATTATGCTTTTATCATCCATTTACTTGTTTATTCATTTTTATTCATTCCCCCCTTTGAAAATTTAACGACAGATATTCTACCATACCTACTTGGAATAACTATTGTTCGTTTGATTTTACTTGTTCAATACTACACAAAAACAATTCCCATTAAACTTATGATTTATTTGGGAGCACTTGTTTCAGATGCATTGATCTATTCAATATTTTATATAACAATTGCTGAAAGTTCGAATATAGAAACTTATTATATTCTCAATTCATATTTAATATCTCTTATATTGCCAATTCTACTTTATAGTATACGTTTGGATATAAATGCATGTATTTTTTCTGCTTTGTATTTTTCCTTTTTGCATATTGTTTATGTTTTTTTGTTACCAAATGAATTGTTTGTTTCGCTCGGACTTTTTTCGAAAATTTTACCAATCATAATTTACTTAGGTAGTGGGGTCGTCGGTACAACATTTGTATTAAACAAAAGAAAAGATACGACTGCTCTCTATAATTTAAGTGAAGAAAAAAGATATATGCAACAAGAATTGCAGCTTGCAAAAAAAGTACAAGATGCACTCTTCCCTGGTGATATTAAAATTCCTTCCTTGAGTTTTACTTATTACCGCAAAAATCCAAATCTGATTGGCGGTGACTTTTTTGATTTTGTGCAACTCAGGGAAGGGAACGTTGGGGTTTTTTTGACCGATGTAGCTGGTCATGGGATTTCATCTGCCATGGTTGCATCCATTGTGAAGGTTCTTGTATCTACGATTCCATATAGGTTCAAAACCTCTCCTTCTAAACTCATGGATTATTTGGATGATCGCCTAACAAAAGACCTAAACAAATACCACGCATCAGCTATTTATTTATTTTTCGATTTTATCGAAAAAAAATGTACGTTGGGAAATGCGGGGCATCCTTATTTGATTTTAGCTCACAAAAATGAAGAGTACCAAGAACTAGAAACACAAGGAGCTATTCTTGGATTCAATATCAAAATCCCGCCCATTCTCGAAAAAACAATCCCCATATCTTCGGGAGATCGATTTTTTATTTATACCGATGGTTTGATTGAATCGGAAGATCCCAATGGCGAAAGTATGGGGAGCGATGGTTTACTTGCTTTACTCAATAGGCATAGGCATTCGGCAAACATCCAAGTTCTTGAACAAAATTTGTTATCAGAACTACAATCCAAATATGGAATTGATACTTTTTCAGATGACACTATGTTCCTCATATTGGAAGTAGACTAATAAGGAGATTCATTTTGCCTTTTTTAGATATTCAAAAAAAAACCAATTATGCCCTCGTCACAATCAAACGACCAGAGGCACTCAATGCACTCAATGATGTAGTGATTAAAGAAATCGGCGAGATGGTCGAAACTTTAGAGTCAGACCAAAACATACGTGCATTTATTTTGACGGGCGAAGGCAAAGCATTTGTTGCTGGTGCAGACATAGCAAAAATGAAAGAATTCCAAGTGAATGGCGGAAGGGAATTTTCCGAACTTGGACAAATTGTATTTAGAAAATTAGAATTATCAAATCTTATTTCCATTGCTGCTATCAATGGGTTTTGTTTGGGTGGTGGGATGGAGCTTGCGTTAGCTTGTGATATTCGTTATGCTTCCACATCCGCAAAATTGGGTTTACCTGAAGTTTCTCTTGGTTTACTCCCAGGATTTGGGGGCTCACAAAGGTTACCTCGCCTTATCGGTGTTGGTCGAGCAACTGAGCTTATATTGACAGGAGACATGATTGGCGCGGAAGAAGGTTTTCGTTTAGGAATTGTAAATAAGGTAACTGAGCCGGCAGAACTTCTCGCAGAAACAGAAAAAACGATGGCGACAATTCTATCTCGTGGCCCAAATGCGATCAGAGCTGCAAAAATGGCAATTCGCCAAGGTTTAGAATCCAATTTAGAACGTGGGTTTGAGTGGGAGAAACAATTGTTTGGTGGTCGTTTCGCCGATCCAGAAACTTTCGAAGGTCTTTCCGCATTTTTAGAAAAAAGGAAACCTAATTTTTAAAATGAAATCAATACTAAATTTTGGGTTTGTCGTTTCTGTTCTTTTTTGTTTTTATTGTGAACCAGTTTCTCCAAACCCATATACCAACACTCCTGAAATTATTTTTGGTAGTGTTGGCGAACGGTCACTAAAAATTGAAATTGCGAATACACCTTCTACCCGCCAAGTTGGTCTCATGCACCGAACCAAACTCGGTGCCGATGAAGGGATGTTATTCGTTTTTCCAACCACCGAATATTTGAACTTTTGGATGAAAAATACCAACATCCCCCTCACAATTGGCTATTTTTCAGAAGATATGTTGTTAAAAGAAACATATGATATGAAACCGAACCAAACAGAGGAAGTTTATCCATCTAAATTTCCAGCAAAATATGCACTTGAAGTGAATCGAGGCTGGTTCGCCAAACACAAAATAGGCAAAGATGCTGTCCTTACATTGGAGAAGAAAGTTACCGCAAGAGATTAAATTCCCTTCTTTTTACTTGAATCCTTTTTTACTCTGTTCTAGGATTCTTCCATGTCTCTAAATAATCCCCGATTGATTCAACTTTTACAAGAAGAGCAAAAAATTGACTTAACTTCTCTCGAAAAACAATTTGCCCATCATTTGGAATACACCATCGGTAAAAACCGTTACAATCTAAAAAACGAAGACATATACAAAGCATTGGGACACACCATTCGGGATTTCCTCATCGATCGGATGAATTTTACGAGTGAACGTTACCGAAAGGAATCGCCCAAAAAAATTTATTATTTTTCTTTAGAATTCCTAATGGGGCGAACGCTAATGAATGCTCTCATCAATTTAGGGTTATACGATACCATCAAACAAATGATTGCTGGTTTTGGACTGGATTTAAATGAAATTTTGGAATTTGAAACAGATGCAGGACTTGGAAATGGGGGACTCGGTAGGCTTGCTGCATGTTTTTTGGATTCTATGGCTACCTTGGGCATTCCTGGGTTTGGTTATGGAATTAGATACGATTATGGAATTTTTAACCAAATCATCGTAAATGGAAATCAATTGGAAATGCCCGACCATTGGGATGCTAATGGAATACCATATGAAATTGTGAGGCCGGATATTTCTTTTACCGTTGGGTTTTATGGTCACACGGAAACAAATGTGAATGGCAAAGGAAAGAGAGAGCACCATTGGATTCCTACTGAAACGGTGCTCGCTTCCGCACATGACCACCCAATACCTGGGTTCAACACCACAACGGTAAACCATCTTAGGTTGTGGGCAGCAAAATCGTCAGAGGAATTTAATTTGGATTATTTTAACCATGGCGATTATATGAAAGCCGTACAAGATAAATCCATTTCTGAAAATATTTCAAAAGTACTTTACCCGAATGATACAACAGAACAAGGCAAAGTATTACGTTTGAAACAACAATACTTTATGGTCTCATCCTCCCTTCAGGATATTTTAAACCAATATAGAGAACAAAATAACAATTTAGATAACTTACCAAATGCAATTGCAATCCAATTGAATGATACACATCCAAGTATTGGGATTGCAGAACTCATGCGTATCTTAATTGATACGGAAGATTATGAGTGGGATTCTGCTTGGGCAATCACAACGAAGGTATTTTCCTATACCAATCATACTGTTCTTCCTGAGGCTTTGGAAACTTGGAAGGTAGATCTTTTTCAAAAATTATTGCCTAGGCATTTGGAAATTATCTACGAAATCAATCATCGGTTTTTAGAAAGAGTTCGAAGTTTAGGAAAACTCACCGAAGAGGAAATATCGAACGTGAGTATCATCGAAGAAGGTTCGGAAAAACGAATCAGAATGGCAAACTTAGCCGTTATTGGATCGTACAAAGTGAACGGAGTGGCCGAGTTACATTCTGAACTAATCAAACAAACAATCTTCAATGCATTTACAAAAATTTTTCCAGAAAAATTTAATAACAAAACGAATGGGATCACTCCAAGGCGTTGGTTATTGCAAGCAAATCCGAAATTGGCAAATTTAATTTCCAAAAGGATCGGCAGTTCGTTTGCAACTGATCTTTATAGACTAAGGGAACTCGAAAATTTTATAAACGACGAAGAATTTATCGAAGATTGGAAAAATGTAAAACGAACGGCAAAAGATGATTTGGCAAAAATGATAAGGAGTGAAACAGGAATCATCATTGATCCAAAATCTTTGATAGATGTGCAAATCAAAAGATTCCATGAATACAAACGCCAACTCCTAAATATTCTGCGAGTGATTGCAGTGTATCGTAGAATCAAAGAAAACCCAAGCATCCAGATAACACCTCGAACTGTTATTTTTGGTGGTAAGGCCGCACCTGGTTATTTTATGGCCAAACTCATCATCAAACTCATAGGTCATGTATCTTGGGTGGTCAATAGAGATTCAGATGTTTCGGGTCGACTCAAAATTGTTTTTTTACCAAACTACCGAGTGTCACTTGCAGAAAAAATCATACCAGGAGCAAACTTGAGTGAACAAATCTCCACAGCAGGAACAGAGGCTTCCGGCACAAGCAACATGAAATTTATGTTAAATGGTGCTTTGACCATTGGTACTTTGGACGGAGCCAATGTGGAAATTTTAGAAGAGGTGGGTGCGGAAAATATTTATATTTTTGGATTAAAAACAGAAGAGGTGTTCCAAATGAAACAGAATGGTTACAGCCCCTCCGAATGGATCCAAAAGAATCCAGAACTCCACCGAGTCCTTCTCATGATCCGCGAAAATTATTTTTCAATGGGCGAGCCAGGAGTTTTTGCACCCATTTATGATAGTTTGTATTTTACTGACAATTACCTACTAATGGCTGATTTTCTTTCCTACGACAAAACCCAAAACCAGGTTGATCAGGATTTCCTTTTGGAAGGTGATTGGACCAAAAAATCCATTCTGAATGTGGCAAGGAGTGGAAAATTTTCCACCGACCGCACCATTCGTGAATATGCTGACGATATTTGGGGGGTGAGGTCACTTGACACAATAATTCCAAAATCCCTCTATAAATTGCCACAAAACTGAATCGACATATTTAGACGAATGGAGGATTGTTTCAAGAAAGGGTTCCAAATGAGTAAAGGTTATATTATTTGTGTCGATGATGAAGTATCGGTTCTTGAGACTCTGGCAGAACAACTGCAAGCACGGTTTGGGGATTCCCATGTGATAGAAACGGCAAGCAGTGCCGAAGAGGCTTTGGATCTTATGGATGAAATCATTGCAAGCAATGACATTGTGGAACTCATTGTCTCTGACCAGGTCATGCCTGGGATGAAGGGTGATAAGTTTTTAGAACAAGTTCACAACCGTTTGCCTGATGCCATAAAAATCCTCCTTACCGGGCAGGCTGGTCTTGATTCTGCCATTTATGCGATCAATAATGGGGGGCTCAGTCGGTATGTGGAAAAACCTTGGAACATCGAAGAACTTTCCAAAGACATCAGAGATTTGCTTGATAAATTTAGACAAAATTTGGAAAACCAACACCTCATCCAAGCACTCAACAAACGAATTTTGGAATTGGAAAGTAACAACTAGTAAACTAAATTACCACCTATTGTATATTAGTCTTTTTTTTTGGTGTTTGTTTTGTTTTCCGATTTTTGCAAAGGATCTAACTCCAGAACAAATTACCAAAAAAAAAGAAGTATTATCCAAAGTCATTCGGTTTGGTACAAGCCAAGAGCGAAAACAAGCATTAGGTGAGCTTGTTCGTTTCCCAAAAGAAGAATCGGGAGAGTTACACAAATTACTTGGTGAACAATTAAAATCTGAAAAAGATATGGGCATGAAAATCGCCATCCTAAAAACCGTTGGTGATTTAGGACTTAAGGAAAATTCCGAAACCATATTATCACTCTTCGAGGATTCCAATGAAGATGTGGCAAAACAGGCAGTGAATACTGCAAAAAAATTGGGACTCACTGAAGCCACTCCACCGCTTCTGGAAAAATTAAAAAAAGAAGATTTTACCAAAAATTCGAATGCCCTCGTTTTATACATCAATGTGCTCGGTGAACTTCCCAATGGAAAGGACGCTGCTCCATTTTTGGAAACTAAATTTAAAGAAAAATTTAATAATGCGGATGTAAGAGCCCAAATTGCTCTCTATTTTGGTGGGGTTGGGTATAAAGAAGCAGAAACTGTCTTATCAGAAGTTGCTTTTGATGATATCCAACCAACAACACTCAGATGTTATGCGATGAATTCACTCGGTAAACTAAAAGCAGATTCGACTAAACCTAAATTTTACGAACTTTTGGATTCACTGAAAAAAACGGCAGGCAAACTAGACGGAAAAAAAGCCCAATCTTTAAAAATATATGCCATTGGAGCCCTTGTCACAATGGGAGATAAAGAGGTATTCCAAGAGTTAAATGAATTTGCACGTGACGACGACTCTATGGTTCGGCTTCGTGCCATCGAATTTATGGGCAATCTAAAAGACCCAAAAGCTTTGGAACTTTTGGAATACAAAAGAGACAGAGACCCAAGCCCCAAAGTACAAAGAGCTGCAAAAAAGGCAATCGATCTAATCAATGGCAAAACCAACAGTGGAGACGATGAAAAATCATCGGACGAAAAACCAGAGGAGGAAACCAAATGAAATATTTGTTTTTTTCTGTGTTCTTAACCTTTTCTTTGTTTGGTGAAACATCGGATAAATACACAGGACCGATCCCTGCTTCAGAAAAACGATTGGTAGATGGGAAAAGTGAGTTTGTAAAAACAGGTCAATTTCCCAATGAATGGAAACTATTTTTTAAAGCCAAAGAAGGAGATTTCGCAGTTTTTTATGATTTAAACGGTGATGAGTTCCATTATAGATACCGCCGAAACAAATTTGATTTGGATGGCGAATGGTTTGTGAAAGATTTAATTGTTGGTAATCCTTACATCGTTTCAGGCGAATGGATTGGCTATTATTTTTACGCTTTGGATGAAAGGAAGAAACGTTCTTCTTTTGCTTTGCCCAAAAAATTACCTGCTGAACCAACAGAGTTTTCTGATAAACAATCCATACCGATTTTTAAATTGGTTTTTTACAAAGAGATTCTCACAGATGAATTATTGTATTAAATCAATCCAATGGGAATTGGTATAAAAACTGAACGTTGATGAATAAAATGGGATTTATATTGTTTTGTCTTTCTGAATAACTTACATTGAGAGTTAAAATTTTACTGATCCATTTTACTTTAAAGATTTGTCTACGATCTGTTAGATTTACATTAAAATCAGTTGCATAAGTCCAGTTTTCAAACCATGATCTTGTTTTTAAATCGCCATCTCTAAACAAAAAACTCATTTCAAAAAGGTTTCCCTTTGTAATTGGTAAAACAATTTTACCTTCCCAAGCCCCGCCTAATTCTCGCAATTCGTAACCAAGGGCGGTTGTGAACATTTTTGATCTGTATTCGTAAAGTAAACTTCTCCCAATTTCGTTTTGGTAGGTTACACCAGATTCATGATATTGTTTGTATTTGAATACGAGTGCACCATAATCTGTAATAAAAAAAGGAAAAAAGACCGAATAGCCCGATTCTAATCGTAGGCCGTAACTCGAATACAAACCTTCTATCCCAGCGTAAGAATACAGTCTATACCTTCCAAATCCTAGGTTTTGCGCAATTTTTCCTGCCTCTTGTACTTCTGAAGGGTGGTTGTTGAGTAAGTCTGAATCTCTAAAACAAGTAATATCGATTTGGTGGTTATTATCCTCCGTATATGATTTGGAATATAAAAAACCGAAAGAATCTTTTGGTGTAAACATAGATTCACTTTGTGTTCGGTTTATGAATAAATTCGAAATTTTGATCAAATCATTTATATAAAATGTGGAAACCCTAGAAATGGGAGTGTATGTTGCGGAATAACTATTATTAGGAGATGTGTAATATATGCCTGGTTCTCTTGAGTGGATGTATGAATCAAAAATTCCAATTTGGTGGCCTTTGGTAAACGTATTAGTAGGATTTAGTCCTAAAAAAAATGAAGTGTGGATGGGTTGGGGAAGGGCTGTGAAATTGCCATCAAACTGTGAGTAAAATTCGCGGTCTTTTGCAAAATAAAAATGCGGGATGGGTTTGTAACGATTGCCTATTGTCATCCGGAAAATTTCCCATTCGAAATCGGCACTTGCTGAAATGCGTTCGTCTCTTTTTTCAAAAATCAATCGGTTCTTTTCTGAAAGAAGGCCCAAATAGGCACTGGAATGATTTTTTTCTTTTACAGGTAGGTAACGCATATCTAGATTTTGATACCCACCTCCCCAAAAGAAATTCCATGGATCCTTTTGGGATTTGGAATCTGTTTTTTTGATTTTTCGAACCTCCAGTTGCATTGGTTTGTATTCGATTTTGTTTTGAATGAGGATTTTCAAAACCTGCCCTTTTTCCTTTTTGGGCAAAGATTGGATCCATTTTTGGAATTCAGGCCGTCCTTTTTGTAGATTTGACTTCCAGGCTTGGACGGTTTTTGGCCCGAGACCTTTACCCAGTAAGTAGGGCACCGTGATTGTTTCGACCTCCATAGCGCCCAATCTTTGGAAAACCGTACAAAGTAATAAAAATGCAGCGATTTTCTGCCATTTCACCAGGTACAAGGGCAGAGATTTTTATTTTTAGCCCCAAAATCCCTTGTTTTTTTTCCAAAAAGAGACAGAATTCCACCTCCAAAGGAAAAAAATAAAAGGGAAAGGCAGTTTTGTCCCAGGCAAATGCTAAATTGGAATGGAAACCGAGGAAAAACGTAAAAAAAACATTGACTTAACTTCTCAAATGTTAAGTAGTGTAAACAAGCGTATAGTAGTTTTATCGGTAATCTTTTTTAGTTTTATGTCGTCTAACTAGATGACGGGGAGGAAAAAAATATGATCGTTCGATCCATCCAACAACCCGCTTACAGCAGCCGTAGGGATTCTGGTCTTCCAGGCCAAGGTCCTAAAAAAGGTTTTTCTCAGAACTCCAATGGGAAAACCTTTGAAGAGTATCTGATGGACGCCTTCCAAGGGGAAGTGGTTCAAAACGGAACATGGGTTTCTCCGAACCTTTCCGATTTGGGCAAAAAGAACCTAAAAAGGCTGTAAGTCCAAGTTTTTCCCCCACCCCTTTGTTCCAGAATGAAGGGGGTGTGGCCGACAATGAAAGTATGGAGAAGTTATCCATACTCTGGGCACTGGTACGAAGGGATTACGCCTTACAGTATGCTGGCTCATTCCTCGGCATCTCTTGGATGCTTTTACAAAACCTTGCGCTGATTAGCATCTATGCTTTGGTTTTTCTCATTCTCAATTTAAAAACCCCCGCAACTCAGGAAGATTTCACTGCCTATTTACTCACAGGTCTTTTGTTCTGGATTCCCATCCAGGAATTTCTTGTGAGGGGCACGGGCATCCTCACTGACAATCGCAGTCTTCTCAAACGTTCCAGTTTGGGCATTGATCTTTTTTTATGGATTCCCTTTGTTCAATACCTCATCCATTGTTTTGTCACTTCGATTCCTGTATTTTTATACCTTGTATTTCAAAATAAAATCCAAATTTCTGGTTTGTTACTTGGATACTTTGTATTGATTGCGACGGGTTTGTATTTGATGTTACTTATACATTATCTATCCCGATTGAATGTACTTCTTCGAGATATATCACCACTCATTCGTTTGGTGAGCCAACTTATATTTTGGGGAATACCAGTGTTGTATTATCCGACAGGTTTATTACGGGAACTGAACACTTTTAATCCTTTCACAATTCCTTTGGATATATTTCGGAGTACAATCATAATCGGATACCAAGTCCAATTTGATTGGTTTGGAGTATTGCCATTTTTGTTTTTTTTCTTTCTTGTTTATTTACTGTCAAAACGGAAGTTTCAGTCAGTAATTCTTGATCATTTATAAAAATGGAATTTGTTACATTAGAAAACGTAAGTAAGTTTTATCATGGTTTTTCTAAACCATGGCGAAGACTGCTAACAGGGGTTACTTTTGGATATTTTGGAATCAATGTAAAGTTTCGAGCTCTCAATCGATTGAACTTAAAAGTAAAATCGAAAGAAATATTGGGAATCATTGGTCGCAATGGTGCAGGAAAGTCTACACTGCTCAAACTCATTACGGGAGTGATTTCCAAAGACCAAGGAAATTTAATCGTAAACGGATCTGTGCGAGCTTTACTCGAACTCAGTGTTGGATTCAATTCTGAATTATCTGGTGAGGAAAACGTATTCTATAATGGACTTGTTTGGGGATACAAACCAAACGAAATCAAATTGCTTATGGATGAAATATTCAAATTTGCCGATTTGGAATCGTTTCGTTCGACACCTCTTAAAAATTATAGTTCAGGAATGGCTATGCGTCTTGGCTTTAGTTTAGCTACCGCTAAACGCCCAGATATTTTGATTGTGGATGAAGCTTTGGCTGTGGGGGATGCTAGTTTCCAACAAAAATGTTTGAAACGTATAGCCGAATTCAAAGAACAAGGCTCCGCTATTTTGGTGGTGAGCCACGATTTGGGTTTAATCTCCCATTTTTGCACAAGAGTGATTTTACTCGAGAAAGGCGAAATCTGTTTTGATGGATTGCCGAAAGAAACAATTGAAGCCTATATGTTGTTACTCGCAGATCCAGAATCAAAAGAAAAAACCATCAATTCGGATGTTTTTGACACCTTGGAAGTTTATTTTGAAACAATAGGTCTTCAAACTACAAAACACCTATTTGTTGGAGAAACATACCAATTGGTGATTTCATTTTCTCCAAAAATTGTTTTGGAATCTGTTACAATTGGATTTCATATCGATGATGAAAAAGGAATTCGAATTTTTGGAACTAATTCAAATCTTTTGGGAGCCCAACCAATCGACCTTCAGCCGAATGAAAAATTGGAAGCGAAGTTTCAGTTTCCCATTCGATTTAAGGAGGGAAAATACAGTCTGGGTTTTTCCATCCACAAAGGAGAAAGCCATTTGGAGGGGAGTTATTTTTGGTCAGAATCCCATATCAATTTTGAAGTAGAACGTGGGGATTTGCCAAAATTTGTCGGCATCGTCCACACTCCGACCACAGTTTCCTTCCAAAAGGGGATGGTTTAAAAAAGAAAAACAGTTTCCTAGGGAGGAATTGGGAAAATTCTGGAATCCTATGAAAGTTTGTGTTGTAGGAACTGGGTATGTAGGTCTCGTAGCGGGAACTTGTTTTGCCGAATATGGCAACGATGTTATCTGTATTGATAAAGACGAAAAAAAGATCCAAGATTTAAAGAATGGAATCATCCCCATCTACGAACCAGGGTTAACCGAACTTGTGGAAAGAAACTATAAAGAAGGAAGATTGAAGTTTTCTACCTCCCTAAAGGACGGAGTTGAAGTTTCTGAATTTGTTTTCATAGCTGTTGGAACCCCAACGGCCGATAATGGATCCGCCGATTTACGTTTTGTTTTTGCTGTGGCTGAAGAAGTTGGAAAAACAATGAATGGTTATAAAATCATTGTTGATAAATCAACTGTACCAGTCGGAACAGCCGATTTGGTCAAAGAAGTTGTTTCGAAGAACACCAAACATCCATTTGATGTAGTTTCTAATCCCGAATTTTTAAAAGAAGGCGCCGCTATTGAAGACTTCATGCGGCCAGAACGAGTGGTGATTGGTGCTGATTCAGACAAAGCTGCCAAAAAAATGAGCGAATTGTATTCACCTTTTGTTCTAAATGGAAACCCAATCTTAACAATGGGAATTCGTTCCGCCGAACTTACCAAATACGCATGTAATGCTTTTTTAGCCACAAAAATATCCTTCGTAAATGAAATTGCAAATTTGTGTGATGCAGTTGGCGCAAACTACGATGATGTTCGGCGAGGTATGGGAACCGATTCTCGAATTGGAAGGCAGTTTTTATATGCAGGTATTGGATATGGTGGATCATGTTTTCCGAAAGATGTAAGGGCACTTCTTCGCACTGCGGAAGATGTAAAGGCACCAATGCATATCATTCAATCTGTTGAGGATGTGAACGAAAAACAAAAAACGAGACTTACCGATAAAATCATCGAACATTTTGGTGAATCTAATTTAAAGGGAAAAACCTTTGGAGTTTGGGGGCTTGCTTTCAAACCAGGAACAGATGATATGCGAGAAGCACCGTCGATTCCATTAATTTATGAATTGCATAAACTGGGAGCAAAAATCCAAGCATACGATCCTGCCGCAATGGAAACATCCAAGTATTATTTTGATGGAAAAATCGAATATGCTAAGGATGCGTATTCCGCCTTACAAGGCTCAGATGCAATGTTATTATTAACAGAATGGAGAGAATTTAGAGAGCCAGACTTTCTTAAAATCAAAACCCTTCTGAAAACTCCGCTGATTTTTGATGGTCGAAACCAATATAAACCGAACCAAATGCAAGAATTGGGTTTCAAATATTATTCGATCGGAAATCGTTAGAAACCTTTTCTAATTTCCTCCAATGTTTCAGAACAAATTTTTTTCTCTGATTCGTTGGAGAGTTTTGGTTCAATTTCGGTAAGAACAGACTTTGCTAAATTGTTTTCACCAAGATTTTTTAAAGATACACCGTAATACAATTTTGCAGAAATTATCCTATTTGATTTAGGAAAGTTTTTGATATAGACTTTCCAGTTTTCTATAGCTTCCGTTTGGTTCCCGTGTGCGGTTTGGATAAAACCAAGGTTGAATACAATGTCTTCCAACAGTTTTGAATTTTTTTGAGAAAATTCTTTTGCTTTTTCAAAACTAGAAATGGCACCATTATAATCTTTTTTGCGATAATAAACGAGTGCCAATCGAAAATGAATTTCGGGGGCGTCTGGTTTTTTTCTGAGTTCTGTTTTTAAGTATGATTCTAAATTTGGTTCGATCAAAACTTTTCCTGATACAGCGATGATTTCTTCCTTAGTTGCAAGGCCTGTAATTTTTGTTATGTAATTCAGATCTGAATCTAAAAACAATATTGTAGGGTAGCCTTCAACATTGTATTTTTTTTTCAAGTTAGGAAATTCTTCACCATCTAACCTTACTTTAATGAAACCATTTAGAATTTTTTCTACATCTTTATCTGGAAAAATGTCTTTCTCCAAAACCATACAATATGCGCACCAATCAGCATAGAGATCCACAATTAAGAATTTATCTTCTTTTTTTGCTTTTTCAAAACCAGTTTGTATCGATGTTTCCCAATTTGTCTCAGCGTAGATCGAATTATGCAAAAAAAAGGTGAGTAGAACCGCAAAAAAAGCCTTCATCGCTGTAAATTATCTCATTTAGAATTCTTTTGGATAGTCAATTTTCGCTTTTTAGAATTACTATCTAACGTTTCCCTGGTAGGGAGAAGGTATAAAAATGGAATTTTTACTTAAACTTGAAGAAGTTCTAAAAAAAAGAAAACAGGATCTTCCAGAAAAATCTTATACTGCTGAATTATTTCGGGATGGTTTGGATCGCATTTTAAAAAAGGTTGGTGAAGAAGCAGGTGAAGTGATCATTGCTGCCAAAAATAGCAATGAAAAAGAATTAATTCACGAAGTTGCGGATTTAGTTTTTCATTTAGAGGTTCTCCTTGTAGAAAAAGGGTTAAGTCTTTCTCTCATTTCTAAAGAATTAGAAAAACGCCACAGCTAAAACGAGTAGGGTCTATTTTTCGTAACATTTAGGATGGTTCGATTTTTTCTATATTTGTTTTCACCATTCTCCTGGTTATACCAGTTTATCTTTTGGATTCACCAAACTTCCATTATACAAAGAGAAATCCCAGATGTATTAACAATCAGTGTTGGTAATTTAACTGTAGGGGGAACGGGAAAAACTCCTTTCGTTCAGTATTTGGTTCGGTTTTTCAATGAATTTCATCCAGAATATAAAGTAACAATTCTTTCTCGTGGTTATAAAGCGAAGTATTCTGAAGCAGGCGCAATTTTGCCAAAAAATCCTGACCCTATTCTTTATGGTGATGAGCCATGTTTACATAAAAATAAATTTCAAAATATACAAGTGATCATTGGGAAGGATCGTTTGAAATCATTCACTGATTGGAATGAATTTAAAGATAAAAAACATATCGTAATACTTGACGATGGTTTTCAACATAAATATATTGCTCGGAATTTAGACATCGTTTTGTTAGATGCAAATAATCCGATAGGTAATGGATTTACAATTCCATTAGGTTATCTACGCGAACCTTTGGCAAATTTAAAAAGATCTGATTTAGTTATTTTTACAAAAGAATCTGAGTCGAATTTAAATTTTGTAAGGAAACTCGAGCTAAAAATAAAAAAGATAAAATATACAAAACCTATTTTCCATTCATCTTTTTTGCCAGAGTCGGTTCAAAGTTTGGATGTTAACGAATTGCATTTAGTAACTGGGGTAGGTAACCCTAGTGATGTATTGCGTACAATGAAACAGGTGTTTCCTGGCATTCTACTGAAAAAAACATATTTCCCTGATCATTATGATTATACAATCAAAGACATACAAAAAATTTTACAAAACACAAATGGTCATTTAATAACAACTGAAAAAGACTGGGTTAAGATGCAGTGTTTGGAGGGTCTTCAAGAATTATTGGATCATTTTCAGAAAAAGATCATAGTGCTTGGTATTACTGTTTCTATACAAAATGAAGATTCTTTTTTTACAATTTTAAACGATCTTGTTTCCACATACGAATCAAAAATCGATCAGGTTTGATTGAATTTTCAATTTTCTCTTCTAACAACGGCCTCTCTTTTAGCAATTGTCTTGCTAATATTTCAGCTGAGATGAGTGCATGAGTTAAACCTCTTGATCCAAGCCCATTAAGGATGCCTACTGAATTATAATAAGGAATTTCTTCGAATTTTTTGTTCTCACCTTTTTTGCGTAAGTTGTTTTGAATGAATAAAGATTTGTTTGGTAAAAGTCCTACGACAGGCGAACGATCTTCTGTTTGGTTTCTGAAGCTAACTCTTGTAAAATGAGATTTTAAGAAAGTGGATATGTTTTCAATTCCCATTTGATGTAAATTTATTGTTTTGGATAAATTTAACAACAAGGCCTCTGATTCATTTATTCTTGTGGAAGGGTCTAGTTTGTATTCGTCGTAGCTTGCACCGAGAATAGAACCATCTTTCAAGTTTGCAGTAATGTAATCTCCATATAATATTGCATTTTGAATTTTAATATCAGGAAGTTGTAGAATTTGTCCCCTAACTTTTTTAAACGGAAGCCAGCTGAGTTTTTCATCATCAAATAATTCGGATCCATTGGAAAATACCAAAAAGTCAGTGGTGAATTCTTGTTGATTTGTCCTGATTCGAATCGAGCCTCCTGATTCTTCCCATTGTAAATAATCTGTATTTAATATTAGTTTGGCTCCTGATATATCAAGGAGCGATTTAACGAAGTCAACAGGAGATATTGTTTTCCCTAGTGGAAAATAAATTGCATTTTTATTGGTAATCGGCTCTTCAGTGAGGCGGGCTATATTTGAGTATTCCAGTGAATGTGATTCGATAGCATTGGAATACCTAATAAAATCTTCGTCTGTATTAATTAAATGATAAACTCCATTTGAATAAGGTACAAAATTTTTTAAATTTTCCTTCTCCCATGTTTCTAGAAAAAAACGAAAAGCTTCAATGGAAAAAATAGACTCATTGGTTTTGTGTTTGGTGAGGAATGGGTAGACAACACCAGCTGGGTTCCCGCTTGCCCCCAAAGCAATTTTTTTTTGTGAGTCGAGAACAGTGATATTTACACCCCTTTTACTCAAAGAAAATGCTGTGGCAGCACCTGCGATACCAGCACCAACGATCAATGCACTTTTGCCATCAATCATTACCAATTCTGCCAACTATCATTTCACGTTTGCGACCGTATCCTGGTCGTTTGGTTATTTTGAACCCAGCTTCTTCAAGTCCTCGCTTAACAAATCCTGCAGCGGTAAAGGTAGCAAGACTTGTATTTTCTCTGGATTTTTCTTTTAGTAAGCTGAATACCTCTGAGCTCCACATTGCTGGATTTTTACTGGGTGCAAAACCATCCAAATACCAAGCGTCCACTAACGGAAATTTGGGTAATGTTTCTAAAATGTCTCCAAAATAAAGTTCGATAAAGAAGGATTTGTCAAATTTAGGGTGATTGATTTGAAACTTCCAAATTTGACTTCCAGGGTTTTTGCCCAAATGGGTGAGAATTTTGAGATAGTCGTTTAACATTTGTTCTGGCCAAGGAGTCACAGACGGGAAATGAATTTTCATCTCATCAAGAATGTCTTTTTCAATCGGGAATTTTTCCAAACTAATAAATTTAATGTTAGGTGGGTCTTGGTGGTTCTTCCAAGAATTTAGTGTTACAAAAAAATTTAACCCAGTGCCAAATCCTAATTCGCCAATTCTAAACTGACTATCTTTACCTGGTAGATTCTTTGTATTTTCCCAACGGTCAAAAATTTGGTTGCCATTCAAAAACACATACCCCGTTTCTTCGATACCCCCTTCAACAGAAAAGTAAACATCATCAAATTCTCTTGAAATTGGTACCCCATCACAGAAAAAAATCGAGGAGGAAGGTTCGAAGGATTGCAAATGAACTCCGCTCAGATTGTCTTCAGCCATCTTTTAACAAATTTATCCTCAAACCTTAGATAGAGGTAAAACAACCATAGCCCAAGTCCAACGGTTTTCTGACAAATGGAATGATTTCGCCGAAAATCTCATCTTTGTTGGCATTGCAGCTTTATCCCAGGTGCTCTTTGGCAGAATAGGTTCACTTCATGATCTCGTCTGGAGTCAGTTTCGAGATTGCGCTGGTTACAAAGGAAAGCCAGTTCCGAAATCGCGCTGGTTACAAAGGAAAGTCAGTTTCGAAATCGCACTGGTTACATAGGAAAGTCAGTTTCGAGATTGCGCTGGTTACATAGGAAAGTTGGTTTCAAGATCGCACTGGTTACATAGGAAAGTTGGTTTCAAGATCGCACTGGTTACAAAGGAAAGTCAGTTTCAAGATCGCACTGGTTACAAAGGAAAGCCAGTTTCGAGATCGCACTGGTTACATAGGAAAGCCAGTTTCGAGATCGCACTGGTTACAAAGGAAAGTCAGTTTCGAGATCGCACTGGTTACAAAGGAAAGTCAGTTTCGAGATCGCGCTGGTTACAAAGGAAAGTTGGTTTCGAAATCGCACTGGCAAAATTCCCGCAGCAAGTAGTGATCGTGTCCCTTTTTATTATGTCACATAAAAAGTGCTTTCCAATCTAGGGCTAGGGTGCATTTTTTTCCCAGGTTTGGGGGAATTCAAATGGATTTTGTAAAAATCCGAGGCAAAGACTTACAGGATTGTATCATGCAGATGAAGATGAAATACGGCCCAGAGGCGCATCTGTATGACCAAAGGGTCATCACAGAGGGTGGGCTGTTTGGAACAGGTCTTATGGCTCAGAGGAAGTACGAAATCGATGTAGGGATTCCTGAAAAACAAAACTCTAAAGATCGCATTGAACGTAAGTTAAAAGACCTCAAAGAACTCATCAAACAAAAACAAAAATCGGAAGAAAATCTGCCTGCAGAAATAGGGCGTAAACAACGTACGATTGAATCAGTTCGTCCTTTTTCAGAGAGAAGGCGAAGGATAGAAACACGAGGGTATGAGATCGATTCTGTCCAAACCTTGGAAGCTCAGCCCATTGGTCTATCGATTGCAGAAGAGGCAGTTTTGGTTCCGCAAAAACCAACAGTGGTCGTGCCCAATTTGCCATCTCGGCATAACCATATACAAAAACTAATCCATAGGTTAGAAAGTGAGGGACTTTCTCAGTCCTATTTGGAAGAGCTCGCCGTCGGTTTGGAAAGAGGGTTATCCACTGTCGATTTAAACCGGTTTTCCAACGTAACGGAGAAGGCTCTTCAGATTTTGAGTGAACGCATCCAAGTTGACAGCGATCTTTTTAGCGGAACTCCCCGTGGTAAGAGGAAGGTTGTATTCTTTGTGGGGCCGACAGGTGCTGGGAAAACAACATCCATCGCAAAATTGGCCGCAAAATACAGCCTTCATATGGGAAAAAAAGTTTCTCTTTATACAACAGATAACTACCGTATTGCGGCCATTGATCAATTGAAGTTTTATGCGGATGCGATGGGATTGCCATTTTATGCAGCGAAAGACCTACGCAAAATGAAGGAAACGATTGTTCGGGATGGATCTGAACTCATACTTGTCGACACAGCTGGTTATTCCCACAGAAAAGCGGAAAACTTGGAAAAACTCCAGGAAATCTACCAGTGTTTCGGAGAAAAGGATTACATCGAAACCATTTTAGTGATTTCCGCAACAATTGCAAAGGACAATGCTGTGGCTGTGACCAAAGCTTATGAGTCAGTGGGTTACAAAAGAATTTTACTTACAAAATTAGATGAAGCAGAATTTTTAGGTTCTGTAGTAGAATTAGCCGATACTATTCATAGGGAATTTGCCTTTGTAAGTGTTGGCCAGGATGTACCATTTGATATCCTTCCTGCCTCGAAAAAATTACTTGCAGAGTGTTTGATTTTCCCAGAAAAACTGAAAGGGATAGCGGGAGAGGTCTTCGAAAAGACCGTGTAACCTCTCTGTGTCGTTATCCCTCGGCAAATAGGGGTAACGATGGACCAAGCTGCAAATCTTAGAAAGCTCACTGAATCTGGTGCAGGATTGAAACTTGTACAACCCCAAGAGTCTGCCAAAAAAACAAAGATCATTGCGGTGGCATCGGGAAAGGGTGGGGTTGGTAAGAGTACAGTTTCTGTCAATCTCGCGATCTCCATTGCCAAAACAGGCCAAAAGGTTTTGATCTTTGACGGTGACTTAGGACTTGCCAATGTGAATGTTTTGCTTGGTATCATTCCCAAATACAATTTGTACCATGTAGTCAAAGGGCATAAGACCCTAAAGGACATTGTGATCTCAACACCGGAAGGTGTGGACATCATTGCAGGCGCCTCTGGGTATTCCCAACTCGCCAACCTAAACGAAACACAGCGCAACAACCTCATCAAAGGTTTTGTGGATCTGGATCATTACGATGTGATGATCATTGACACGGGTGCGGGGATTTCTGCCAATGTGATCGGTCTTGTGATGCCGGCCGATGAAGTGGTTGTTGTCACAACACCCGAACCAACATCCATCACCGATTCGTATGGACTCATCAAATCCATTGTATCCCAATCAAAAGACAAAAATCTTAAAATCATCGTCAATCGTGTAAGATCGGCGATTGAAGGAAAAAAAGTGGCGGACCGTGTCATCGACATCTCGGGTCAATTTTTAGAAGTCCAAGTGGAAAATTTGGGTTTTATTTTCCAAGACGAAGAAGTGGAAAAATCCATCCGAGAACAAAAGCCATTCATTTTAGGGGCACCTCGTTCGAAGGCCGCCGCTTGCCTCACGCGGATCACACATACCCTTATGCAGACCGAAGGTGGGTATGATGATGAAGAAGGCCTTACTGGGTTTTTCAAAAAGTTCTTTCACTTCGTGGATTTTAAAGAGAAGGAAATGGACAAAGAAATGGAGGAAGAAGGTTAGGTGCAAATCTGGTTTGTTCTAGCCTTTGCCGTCATTGGTGCCCTCGTGAGTACCACTTGTGGATTTTTGGTGGGGAACCGGTTCACATACATTTTGTTTGTTTCTTTACTTTCGACAATTTCTTTCGCTGCTTTTGGATTTGGAGTCTACACTGTCTTAGAAAAGAAAGTTCCTGAATTTTTAGAGTTCCTAAACGGGATTTCTCTTGGCGGGTTCGGAGGAAACAGCGGACATTCTGAGGATGAACTGGGAAGTTCCGAAGGTTTTGGATCCAGTTCGGAAGCACTTGGATCAGATGACTTCGGTGTCCAAGCAACTTCCGATCCAACCATGGATGCAAAACTTGCCATGGCAAAATCGGGAAAATTTGGCGACCACATCATTGTAGACAAAATTGCGATCAAAAACGAGCCAAAACTCATGGCGGAGGCCATCAGAACCATGATGGCTAAGGATGATACCCAAGAAGGGTGAAAAATTACACAATTTAGAGGACATAAGAAAAAAATCCTCTTGTAATTTTCGTTTCTTTACGATTTTTTCTATAAAGTAAAGAGATTCCGGTCACCCGGGCCCATATGTCCAGATTGCTAGACAAATACAACCAGTTTGATGAGACCGATCTTTGGAAACAATACCGTGTAGGTAAAAGTGCCGAGATCAGAAGTTACCTCGTCGAAAAATATTCTCCCCTCGTGAAACATGTTGCGGGGCGCATCGCAATCGGAATGCCACAAAATGTTGAGTTCGAAGACCTAGTCAGTTATGGCGTTTTTGGTTTGCTCGACGCCATTGAAAAGTTTGACCCTTCACGCGAAATTAAATTCAAAACTTATGCTATGACTCGGATCCGAGGTTCTATATTCGATGAACTTCGCTCCGTGGATTGGATTCCAAGGTCAATTAGGCAAAAAGCAAAACAACTCGAAAACATCATTGCCATGTTGGAAAACAAGGAAGGCAAAAAAGTCGAAGACGAAGAGATCGCAAAAGAACTCGGTGTTTCGATGGAAGAGTACAATTCACTTCTTTCCAAACTTTCAGGAACCTCACTTGTGTCTCTCAATGATATTTGGTTTTTGGGAGATGAGAACGATGAAGTTTCCTTTATGGAAACACTCGAATCTCCGATGAATATGAATCCAGACAATATCATCGAAAAAGAAGAAATAAAAAATGTAATTGTCGAAGCCATCCAATCTCTCCCTGAAAAAGAAAAAAAAGTAATCGTTTTGTACTATTATGAAGATCTCACACTCAAAGAAATTGGTGAGGTTTTGGAAGTAACCGAATCACGGATTTCGCAGCTCCACACGAAGGCTGTTGCTCGTCTCCGAAGCAAACTATCAAAAGTTAAATCAGCTATCCAAAAAAGGTAATCGAATATGTCTTTGACTGAATTTCTTACAGAAGAACTGAGCGAGTTCGAACGTAAGGAAAAAGAACAAGTGGAAGTGATTGCAGACACAATCGAAGAGTGTTTGGCACTTGCTTCAGCACACTTGGGAAGAAAGGTTCACGAAATCGATTACACTGTTTTGAAACGTGGGAAAAAAAGTTTATTTTTTTCGGAACCATTTCATATCAGAGCTTCCGTTATCGCTGAAGATGCGTTACTTGATGAATTGAGTGCTCTCGACGAACACCTCACAGGCGGATCAGGTAAATTGGTTTCTAAAGAACTAAAAGAACTGGTTGCACCTAAAAATAAAGATGGGCGTCTGTCTGTTAAAATTTACAAAACAGGTGTTTTTGTCACCGTCCACCCTCCTACAGGAGAGGGTACACATATGACTATGGCCGATCTTTCTAAGCGGCTATCGTTTCGTGGTGTGGCTGGAGCGGATCCAGGACTTCTTGCAAAGATTCTCAAAGAAGAAAAGGGACAACCGATTCTCATCTCCAACCAAAAACCAAAACCAGGAAACGACTCCAGTTGCAATGTGGAAATTGCCCAAGAGAATATGCGTGCCTTTGTCACCGTATTCCCTGCGCGGCCAGGTGGCCGTGATCTAGAGGTGAGTGATGTGGTGGCGGCTCTCAAAGGAATGGGGGTTGCTTACGGACTCAAAGAAGACGAAATCAAAAAGAACTTAGACGAAGATGTGACAAGCAAACCCTTCATTGGGGCAGAGGGAGATTTCCCAGTGAATGGAAAGAATGCGGAGATCAAATACTATGTCCGCACAGAAAAAAAGATCAACTTCAAGGAAGACCAATCGGGTCGGGTGGATTACAAAGACCTGGACATGATTGAAAACGTCGTGGTGGGGCAACTCCTGGCCGAAAAAATCCCAGCAGAAAAAGGAAAATTTGGGCGCAACCTCTTTGGAATGGTTTTGGCTGCCAAAGATGGATCCGATACGGAACTCAAACAGGGCAAGGGCACCATCCTTTCTGAAGACAAAATGCGCCTCACCGCCGAAGTCAATGGGCAGGTATTGTATGCAGGAGGAAGGCTCTCTGTTGAGACTGTATACCGCATCAACGGGGATGTGGGGGTTCGGACAGGCAATGTCACCTTCCTTGGCTCTATCATCATTACAGGCAACGTAGAAGACAATTATTCGGTCAAGGCTGCGGGCAATATTGAAATCTATGGCACGGTACAAAAAGCCATTGTGGAAGCTGATGGGGACATCATTGTTCGCCAAGGGGTCACTGGGCGCGAGGAAGCGAGGATTGAATCGACAGGCGGAAATATTGTGGCCAAGTTCATCCAGAACGCAACTTGCGTGACAGAAAAGGACATCATCGTACAAGAAGGAATTTTGCATTCCCATCTGATGGCAGGTGGAAAGATCAGCTGCAAAGGCAAACGCGGGCAAATCGTGGGTGGAACCATCCAAGCAGCGCAGCTCATCGCAGCCAAAATCATTGGTTCCCCAGCCAATCCCCAGACAGACCTCATTGTGGGCAACAATCCCAAAATCCTCAAACAGATTGGCGAATACGAAGCCAAAAAGAAAGAAGACCAGGATAAACTCGACCAACTCACGAAAACAATGCGAACCCTCCGGGCGAGAAAGGAATCCGACCCTGCAAGTTTTTCCGCAGAAAATGAAAACCAATTGCAAAAATTGGAAGCTGGTACAAAAAAATTGGAGAAACGCATCCAAGAAAAAGAAAAGGAAATCCAAACCTTGACTGAGTATATGGACGAACAAGCGGCCAGTGGCAGGGTTTCTGTGGAAAAAACCATATTTCCTGGTACAAGCATCCGCATCCGCAATGCGGAATTCAAACTGCGACACGAAACCAAAGCCAAAACCTTTTTTGAAGAAGAGAACCAGGTTCGGAGCACAAATTACGAAGATCCAGACGAAGACAAAAATGACTGGAGAAAAAAACGAGGTCGTGGTAAGTCTAAGAATTAAGAGGGGGTTTTCTCTATGATTCTGAACGAAACATTTGCGAGCCACGCCCATCACTTCGATTTTGCACGGAGAGCCCAGGCGGAAAATCCCTTCACCCACCAGAATCAGGTGGTCGAATTGCAAAAAGCTGCCATTACTACGCAGGCGCGTTCACAGACGGTTCCTGAGGCAAAACAGAGTACAAATGGAACGTCCCTCAAACCCAAAGACGAAAAAGAAACAGTTGTGGGTTATTCTCGGTCGGGTGGGCTTGTTTACAACCGCACCAAAGACGCCAGTGGTTCGAGGTTTGATTCGAAAGCTTAAGTTTTTTCTATCATTGTGAAACTCCGGAATGTTGTTGGAAATGTTCTTTTGGAGAGGGAGTATGGAACTCTTTTCACTTGTTTTGATCAATTTATTGTTTTGTGGGATGATGTACGTTTTTATCTCCGCAAAAGTACAAAAGGCTGTTTCCGAATATTATGATAAAAAATTAAACCGTGCCATCGATATGGCCACATCCGAAACCATTCGGGAGTTGGATACAACAGTTGGTGTCATTGAATCACGGTTAGTTGCACTTAGATCGATGATCGAAAAAGCAGAACTCATTGCCAAAGAATTCAAACACTACGAATCTTCTGGACTTTCAATGAAGGAAGAAATCATTCCATCGTCTCCTCCGAAGAGAGAAATCTCACTCGAAGAAAAATCTGAATCCAAAAATCAGACACCGAATTTAGAATTAAAAGAACAACGTCAGGCTATCGGCCTTGTTTACCAACAAAATCAATTGGCTCCTGCGAAGAATGAATTGGAAACAACAGAAGGTGCTGTCAATATGGCGTTTGGAAAATTGGGCAAAGCAGTAAAAGGAATTTTTGGAATGGATCAGGCACAATCACCATCCGCAGAATCTTTTGGAAATGTAGATTTCCCTGTTTATAAACCCCAAACTAGTTTCACAATTGGTGGAGATCCTTTCCAAGAGACCCCAACAAACGATGGGATTCGCAACGAAAGTTTGGATGGTGGCAAACGAAGGGAATTTTTAAACGAAGTATCAAAAGCCAACGATCCAGCATTCGCATCTTACCAAAAATCGAATTTAGACAAAGTGAGTTTTTCGATCGAATCGGCATTGGAAGAATTACCAGCATCTACAAGTAAAATCGATAAGGTGGTACATCTCATAAAAAGAGGATATGATCATTCAGAAATTTCAGAAGTCATGAACATTGGTACCCATGAAATTCATTTGATCGAAACGATTCGGCTTGATCGATCTAGGAGAATTTGATACCTTGTTTTCATGTCTTCTTTTCCCGTTCTCAATGTTGGTTATTCCAATGTAGTTTTTGTTTCGAAGATACTATCCATCTTACAGGCAGATTCTGCTGGAGCAAAACGGTTGCGGACAGAGGCCAAGTCATCTTCTAAACTTGTGGATGCAACAGGTGGAAGAAAAACTCGTTCGGTTCTCATTTTGGAAACAGGTCATATCCTGCTAAGTGCCATTCGGCCAGAAAGTCTATCAAAACGTCTGGAAACAGGTGATAATAATATCGGAAGAGAAGAAGAGGAGGAAGAATGAAATCCAACCTCTATATCATTTCGTCCGTAGCGGGGGGTGGTAAATCGACCATCATCTCACATCTATTAAACGAATACCCTGAATTTTATTTTTCTATTTCATGCACAACTAGAAGTCCAAGACCAGGTGACGAAGAAGGTAAAACCTATTATTTTTTAACAGAAAAAGAGTTCAAAGAACAAATTGGTAAAGGTATGTTTTATGAATGGGCCCTTGTACATGGAAATTATTATGGCACACCCAAAGAACCAATCAAAAAAGCTTTGGATGAAAACAGGGTGGTTCTTCTTGATTTGGATGTACAAGGGGCAAAAATTGTTAAAAAAATACGACCTGAATCGGTTTCTATTTTTATTGAACCACCGAGTCGTGAAATTTGGATTGAACGTTTGATAAGACGTGGAACTGATTCACAGACAAGTATCGAAACTCGCATCCAAAATGGAATGAGTGAACTCGATGAAGCATCTAGCTTCGATTATGTGATTGTAAATGATGTGCTGGAAAAAGCAATAGGCGATGTAAAATCCATCCTTTTGAAATGAAAGTTTGGATTCAGAAGTTCAAATCCAAATATCCTATAACCCTAATATCCTAAACTACCAAATTGAAAGTTTTAAAAAAAAATCAAAATGATCAAAATTGAAATTTCAATTTTGATTAGGGTTCTGAATCTTCATCATCTAAACTTTTACCATACCCAGGTACATTTTTTGCGCTGGCATCCAACCATTTATTGGAAATCACAGAACGTCTTTCTGCAGGGAACAATGTGAGTAGATAAGTTGTGATGGTTTGTCGGCCTTCTTCTTCGGCATCCCGATCCATTTGTTCAAACACTTCAATGATATCATAATCTGGCCAATTGATGAGCATATCTCGTGCTGACTCTGGCGGCATGTTTGCAACTTTGTTTGCGAGAACTTTTACCTTTTCTGATCTTTGGTTGTCCTTTTTGATTTTATCCGCCATCTCTTTTTCTTTGCGTTGGATGCCTTCTTTCAATTCTTCCAGACGTTCTTTATCGGCGCTGAGTGAGGAGGATTTTTCATCCAATTCGCGTTTCATTTGTTCAATTTCTTCACGGTCAGCTATCAGGCGTTCTTTGGCTTTTTCCATTTCTAATTTTTCAAGTTCTGTGGGAGACAGAAGATCTTGGTTCACAAACCCAGGTTGTTTTTTTAGGAATGGGAAATAATCTTCCGCATTGATGACTTGGAAATAATCAAAAACAAAAAAACCAATGGCTATCAGAAAGAAAATGAGTACGACGAGGAAAAAAGATCGGGTTTTATCAGTTACGCTTGCCATTTAGGTTTTACCTTGTCCTAAGTAATATTTTTCATAAAAATCGCGGAGGGTTTTGAAATCTGATGTGAGTTCGTCACCACCATCTTCTCGGTTCAGAATCTTGAAAGTTTTTGGAATTTTTTTAGAAGGTTTGGCTGCGGTCAATCCCTCAAAATAAGAATCAAAGTTTGCCATCGAAAGATTGAATTCTTCCACTTCTCGCCTTTCCATTTTGTTCCGTCTTTTTTTCCATTCTAAGTGTCGTTTTTCTTTTAAAACTTCCAAAACCTTTTTATTTTGGCGTGCGACCAAAACATCTTTTCTCACCAAATTGACTTCTTCCATCTGTGAAAAAATTTTCTGGTCTAGATCTGCATTTTGTTTGATGAGACCTTGGATGTAACGTTCGATGTACAAATAATCATCCAAACTGGTTCCTACCTTAGCGGACGCGAGGATGGTATCATAGGAGTTTTGGATTTCCACTTCATTGGTTTGTTTTTCTAAGATCAATTCGTTGAGTTTGGAAACAACAATAGAAAGGCGACGGATTTCTTCTTCCTCTTTCCTCGTGCGTAGTTTTAATACAGTTTCCAAACTAAACTGAAATCGTTTCACACCTGTCTATTTCTACGATTCTTCTTAAATTTTGTACTCTTTTTTACTCGTATTTTTAAAAAAATGAGAAATCTTGTCGTATTGGCTTCTAATCGAATGCATTTATTTTCCTACGTAATTTTCGCTTTCTGTTTGGTGACAACTCCCATTCTTTCGGATCCTGTCCTTTGGTTATCGAAGGGAAATTCTACACCCATACACTTGGAAGGGAATTGGGAGTTTTATCCATACCAACTCAGTTCAGAATCTGTCTTAAATCCTGAAGCGAAGGTTATGCTCGCTGTGCCTGGAACCTGGAACCAACTTTTGGGGACGGGCGAGGGGTATGGAACCTACCGGTTGGTGTTTCCAAACCAAGATCCAAACCGACCGAAATTTGGAATTAAATTTGTCGATCTCGCCACAGCATCACGCGTTTACTGGAATGGCAAATTCCTCGGTGGTGTGGGATTAGTGGGAAAGTTAGCACCCGCCTCGAAACCTTCCTACCAATTTTTAACCCTTCCCCTCGAATGGAAAGTAGGTGAAAACGAACTCCTCGTAGAAGTCTCCAATTTCCACCATGGCAAAGGCGGGCTTTGGGAACCGCCTTACTTTGGCAACTGGGAAGATTTACAACGCGAATCTTCCCAAGATTTTGCATCGTCTCTTTTTTTAGCAGGTGCTGTTTTTATCATTTCGCTCTATCATTTCGGTTTGTATTACTTTCGGCGTTCGGACAGAGGGAATGTCTTATTTGGGTTTGCAGCTTTTCTTTTGGCCGTACGGATTTTGTTCACTGGTGAACGATTTGTTTTCAATGAATTAGAACCATATATAGGCTGGGACTGCTGCCTTAGGGTGGAGTACCTAACTTTTTACCTTTCTCCTTTTTTATTTTTTGCCTTCTTCCGGGAGTTTTATCCAGAATATTACCCTAAAATTTTGGCATACATTCTCTTTGTCCCCACTCTGGTTTTTGTTTCTTTTTTACTTTTTTTACCCACTTACGTTTTCACTTCACTGAACGCCTATTTCAATATTGTACTCCTTGTCGGAATTCTATTCATTTTGCAAGGGGTGTTCCGAGCAAGTTTTGATAAAAAGGAAGGCAGTTATCTTTTTACACTTGGTTTACTTTGTATGGCAATTGCATCATTCATTGATGTTCTCAATGCCTACCAAGTGATTTTCACAATCGAAGCCGTACCCATCGGGATTTTCCTTTTCATTTTGGTTCAGTCACTTACTTTATCTCGTCGTTTTAGTAAGGCATTTGCAGATGTGGAGTCTTTATCCAAACGTTTGCTTGTTTTAGATAAATTGAAAGATGAGTTTCTGGCCAATACTTCGCATGAATTAAAAACACCTCTGAATGGGATCATAGGGATCGCTGAATCAATGTTTGATGGCATTGGTGGGGGATTAAATCCAGAACAAAGACAGAATTTAGGAATGATTATTAGTTCGGGCAAAAGATTGTCTTCTCTTGTGGATGATATTCTTGATTTTTCCAAAATGAAAAATCGAGATTTGGATTTAGACTTAAAATCCATTGATTTACACCAAATTTCAGATTTGGTTCTAGTGATTTCCAGGCCATTGTATTTTACAAAAAATCTCCAGGTCAGAAATAATATTTCTCTGGATTTTCCTCCGATTTTGGGCGATGAGGCGAGGTTACAACAAATCCTTTTCAATTTAATTGGTAATGCAATTAAATTTACGGAAAAAGGTCGGATTGAACTTTCCGCATCCGTTGTTGATAAAATGGCAAAAATCTCAATCGCTGATACGGGCATTGGAATTCCCAAGAACCAATTTGTGGATATATTTAAGTCTTTTGAACAGGCTGATTCTTCCACAACACGAAAGTTTGGTGGCACTGGGCTTGGTCTTGCTATAACCAAAAGACTGGTCGAACTCCATGGAGGAACCATTTGGGTGGAGTCAAAAGAGGGCGAAGGCTCTGTTTTTAGTTTTACCTTACCATTGGCAAGGGAAGGTGAAATCCCTTTTGAAAAAATCTCAACGCAACAAAAGGATCTTTGGTTTGGAATTGATAGTCAAAGTTTTGAACCTATCGAAGGTGAATTTGAGGATGAAATTTCTGAAAACAAAGTAAAAGTAATTATTGTTGATGATGAACCAATCAACCGGCAGGTTTTAAAAAATCATCTAACCCTCATCGGCTGTGAAGTGACAGAGGCAGCCAATGGTGGAGATGCAATCCGTATCGTTCGTGACGAAGGTCCATTTGAACTCATGTTACTCGATATTATGATGCCTGGGATGAGTGGGTATGACGTTTGTTCTGTGCTCCGAGAATCTTATTCATTGTATGAACTTCCGATTCTTTTTTTGACTGCGAAAAATCAAATTACAGACATAATCGCCTCACTAGAAGCAGGTGGGAATGACTACCTTGCTAAACCATTTGATAAACGAGAACTCATCTCCCGCGCAAAAAATTTAATCACATTAAAAAAGGCAGTGGCAGAACAAAATAAATACATTGCCTTCCAAAACGAATTGGGAGTAGCAAGGAAGTTACAAAGTTCCATTTTGCCAGAGGAAACGCCGAATTTGCAAGGTATTCACTCCGAATTTTATTATGAACCCATGGACAGTGTCGGAGGTGATTTTTTTGACTTCCACGAGATTTCAGAAACCGAACTCGGTGTGATTGTTGCTGATGTTTCTGGTCACGGGATCCCTGCTGCTCTTGTGTCTGCAATGTTAAAAATTGCTTTTTCTACACAAGTCCGATTGTCAAAAGAACCTGCACAATTATTAAACCAAATCAACAACACTTTACTTGGTAAAACCAAAGGAGCTTTTTTAACAGCTTCGTATATTTATATCGATTTAGAAAAGAAACAATTGGTGCATGCACGCTGCGGTCATTTACCACTCATCATCATGCGAGTGGGACAGAAAGAACCTATCCTTAGTTTACCGCAAGGTAAACTCATTGGTTGGATTCCTGAATTGGAAATGAAGGAAGAAATCATCCCACTTAAAAAAGGAGATCGTTTGGTTCTTTACACTGATGGCATCACAGAAGCAACAAATACAAATAAGGTTATGTTGGGTGATGATGACTGGTTAATAATTGTTCAAAGATACAGTGGGTATCCCATCCGAGAAGCCAAAAGGTTGATGTTAGAAAAAATCAAAGAATTTACTGGTAATCGATCTCCAGATGATGATGTAACTCTTGTCATTGTGGATATTGATTAATATTTATTAAATGGTTTTTAGTGATAGTATTTAAATCGTGAATTCTTATCCATATACGGCCAAGGATAAATTTTACACAATGGACACAAGTCTACACAATGGAAATTATTCTTAGATGATTGACTTTAAATTTCTTCCTCTGCCTAAAAATCTTCGTCTTGTCTTGACTGTGTTTGTAAAATTTGGGCAAGTTTTGCTGTTGCTTCTTTGAATGAAGCTTTTTCTTCAATGCGTTGTTTTAGAAAGTCGTCAATGGCTGCTTTTTTGTCTATTGCCATATCAATTTTTTCGTCCGCACCACGCACATAAGCATTGAGTAAAATAATATCTTCTGAATTTTTATATTTGGAAATTAGTTCGCGAACAATGGAAGCACGCATATAATGATCTTCGTTTACAATTTTTTGCATCAACCTGGATAAAGAAGAAGGAACATCAATGGCTGGGTAGTGGCTTTCTTCTGCTAGTTTTCGTGAAAGTACAATATGTCCGTCGATAAAACCCCTCACTTTGTCAGCAACAATGTCGTCCATTTCATCGTCTGCATCCGTAAGGACTGTATAAAAACCAGTAATGGAGCCGCCGTTATGCGATGTCCCTGCGCGTTCCACAAGTTTTGCCATTTTTGTGAACACACTTGATGCGTAACCTTTTGTTACAACAGGTTCTCCTATGGAAAGTTCACGCAATGCTTCTGCATACCGAGTGAGTGAATCCATGTATAAATTCACTGCCATACCTTTTTCGCGGAAATACTCTGCCGCTGAACAAGCCAAATTGGCACAACTCACTTGTTCCATTTTAGAAGAATCAGAAGTGGCTACAAAGACAACAGAACGTGTCAGAGCTTCCTTCCCTAATTCCACATGTAAAAATTCATTCACCTCGCGACCTCGTTCTCCAATGAGGGCAACAACATTGACGTCAGCATTCGTATAACGAGCAATCATCCCGAGTAAACTGGATTTACCAACTCCCGAACCAGAAAAAATACCAATCCTCTGTCCTCGGCCTACCGTGAGCATTCCATCAATGCTCCGAACCCCTGTTTCTAAAATTTCGGTAATGGGGGGTCTGTCCAAGGGATTTAAGAATTTGGGTTCGGAAGCGCGCTCTTCTTTTGTGATGAGGATTCCTTTGTTATCGATTGGTTTTCCAAGTCCGTTTAAAACTCTACCGAGTAGTTCGGGTCCTGCATTCAAAGTGATCTTACGACCTGATGAAAAAACAAAAGCATGCGGAAAAATCTCTTGTGTATCACCTAACGGCATTAAGGTATAAAGATGATCTTTGAATCCTACCAAAACACAAGGGAGATAACCTTTGTCACTGCCCCTTTCTACTTCTAAAATTTCGCCAATTTTTGAGTCGGGTGGGCCTTGCGAAAAAATCACATTTCCCACAACAGAAACCACAACCCCGCTTTTACGGATGGGTTCTATTTTTTCGACGACATTGAGATATTTGGAAATGGCATCGATATGTTCTGTGAATTTTTTTTCGATCATGGCAGATAAGCGGATTTTCTCTCATCAAATTATGTGACATAATTTAATCAAGCGAATTGATCCGCTCGGACGAGCCTTGCGGAAGGGCAAAGTTTTGAGGAATTAGGAGTTTTTTACCCTCCTAACGGCAAAGCCTAATTTTTTCAATATCGGAGATGAGTTTGGGGCTAGGGAGCTTTTTACCCAAACGAATCTGACCAGGATCCACCACCTCGGCAGACTCGTAGGCCCACCTTCCGAAATTGGTAGGGATACTGAAACAATCTGGGAAAGTTTTGGTTTCGTTCACATCCCCCCCTGACCACTTCAAAACTCGGTCTGGGGTTCTTAGATACAAACTAGACCCATCCTCAGACCAACGCATTCCATACATTGGGAGCGCCGTCCAAAAACTAATCGGGAACGTATTGATTTCTTTTGTTGGGAGTTGTATGAGGTTAAGTTCAAACTCGGCATACTCCCCATATTCTTTTTGGTTGGCAGTGATGAGTGCTACGAGTTTTCCGTTGGGTGAGGGTGCCATTTGGAAGATGATTCGGTTTTCAGGACTTGCTGGATAACTGAAAGCACCTCCGTTTGTGGGGAAAATGGAGAGTGTTTGGTTTAGTGTCCCATATTCATCGTCCTTACCATATAACACAAATAAAGTGGATGATTGTGAATGGTAAAATGCCCCGTCAGAAAGTGCCCAGGAGGGAAGATCCCATTCTTTGATTTCTTTGGTTAGTTTACCTTGGGTTTCAACAAGTTTGATCTTCGTTTTGTATGCTCTCTTGTCTGTCGTTCCATTGAGCGGGTTCCATGGGTCTTTTTCTTCGTAACTCACGCTTAGAACCAAATTATGTTTAGGGTCGCTTCCTGGTGATACTTCCTCTGGCAAAGAAGCTTCGCGCCATATCATTTGTGAACATTGGATTAAAAACGGGAGAAGAGCCATGGTGAGAAACAATTTCATGGAAAAGAGAATAGCGAAACAAAACTCTTTGTAAACAAAAAAGGAAAAAAATTTCAGAGAAATAAAAAAGGGGTCAATTAGACCCCTTCATACTAAAAAAAACAAAATTAGGCTTATTTACCTTTTTTTGCTTTCGCTTTTTCTTTATTTTTTTGATCGATTTGTGCGCGGTGTTCATCGCAAAGACGATACAATTTGCCAGTGAGTGGGTTTTTACGAGTTACTTTTGTACCGCAAACGATGCAAAGACCTTGTGTTCTTCTTCTTTTGTAAAGCTGTTGAACCCTTTCCGCACCCGACGCTTTGTATTTTGAAATTTGAATTCTAAACCCTTTGAAAAGGTAATTTCCAATGGATTTTTCTGGATCTTTTTTCAAATCCTCTGCAATTTTGTCAATTTGTCCTGGTCCTACTTTTTGTGGTTCCATAGCTTTCTTTTTCCTTTAAAAATCTAGATTTATCTTTATTTGACGAGGACTAACCTCGTTCTCTTTAAGGTATTGCTTTTTTATCTAAAAATTCAACTTATTTTTTTTACCGAATAACATTTTTTTGATGTTTTGCGATACATCAAAAATGAACACTCATCGAGTCAAAAAATTATTTAAAATGGAACATTAAATAGGCGATAATTTTTTTTTGTTAGTAATCTTGACTTGTATTGCTTTGGGAAAACTAGGGCAAGATTCAACACATAACCCACATCCAGTGCAGGAAGAAGGTGAAAAACTAGGCAAATTCCCTTTGAATTTCACTGTTTTTTCGATTGGGCAAGTAACAAAACACACATTACAAGTTTCTTCGCCCGTTTTCGAATTGATACAATGTTCGTGAATGGCTTTTGCAAGCCCTATCTTTGGCTTCTCTTCATGTTCGTTAA
>JARJFC010000079.1 GCA_029310945.1 Leptospira sp. 96542 | reverse complement strand
CTACTTTCACTTTCCACTGCTGCGAAAAAAACGGAACTCGATACATTCCAGTTTATGGAAGCAGTACAAAAAAGATTGGATGCCAAACTTAAATAATTTCATTAAAGACTAATTAAGTTATTTAGTTACCGAACAAACCCCATTCAGAAAGCATTTTGGATGGGGGACTTTTTTCTCTCATACGATTTTAAACCTTCGTATCGTATTCAAACTTCCTTTCAATTTCAAAACTTACAATCGGATTCACAAAATCCTTTCGTTTTCAAACTTTCGACATCTTCCTTAAATAATTCCTTGCAAATTGCGTTGGATCGCCTAGATTCAACTTCCATTATAATCTGATTTTATAGGTTCAGTAGTTTAAAAAAACACAGAATGTGATTTTTGTATCACTCGGTGAGGTCAAATAAGAGATCATGATAGAAGAATTTGTAGATTGGTATTCAGATGAATTGTCCGAAGTCAAAACACCTTCCGAACTTTTTGACAAAAGCATTGGGTATTTACAGAAGCTAAATTTTCAGATTGTGCGTGCGAGTATGGGAACCCGCACCCTACATCCACAAGTGGAATCATTGGCCTACACTTGGGTTCCAAAAGATAAACCAGAATACATCGAAGAACAAACAAATCCTCTGTTACATTCGAAATCTTTAATTGAATCTGACAATGGAATTTTAAGAGAGGTTCGGTTTCGTTTGGGTTCCTTACAAACTTCGCAGTTTGTGGCAAGCCCTGTCCAGTTGGTTATGTCCACAAAAAAGCCGTATTACTTTAGTTTTGCGAATCATAAAGGTGAAACTTATCCTTATCCTATTTTGGACGATTTGGCTCCATTGGGTGCCACAGGTTATTTGGCTGTGCCTGTTTTACAGAAAGGTGCTAGTTTGGCTTTTTTAAGTTTGGTAACAGACAAAATTGGTGGTTGGACACTCGAAGAACAAAAGTTTTTACTCAATGTATTAAAACTTGTTTCACTTCGGTGGATGAATTTTATTCAATCAGAACTGACTGAGTCACTACTCAGTGTGTATCTGGGCAAACGAACTGGCTCTACTGTGTATTCAGGTAAAATCTACAGAGGAGAGGTAGAAAAAATCCAATCGGTAATTTGGTTTTCTGATATTCGAAATTATTCGGGTATCAGTGAAAGATTGGCTCCCAGTGAAGTCATAAACCTTTTAAACGATTATTTTGGAACTTCCATTCCCATCATTGAAGAGTATGGTGGAGAAGTGCTAAAACTGTTAGGTGATGGAATACTCGCTGTGTTTCCTTATACCGAAAAAAATAAAATTGTCGTTGGCAAAAAAGTTTTATCGGGAGTGAGAAAACTCGCAGGCAGACTTTGGAACTTAAATATAGAACGAAATAAAAACGACCAAATTTCCATTCACCATGGGGTTGGGTTACATTCAGGTGAAATTTTATACGGAAATATTGGTTCGGCGGAACGGTTAGACTTCACGGTCATTGGCGAGGCAGTTAATCTAACAAGTCGCATTGCGGGTATGTGTGGCGAACTCGGTAAAGCAGTGTTGACATCAAAAGATTTTGCGGAGCAAATTCCTGTTCGGTGGGAAGAGCTAGGAGAACATAAGTTAAAGGGCATTTCAGAACAAAGAACGATCTATGCAATTTCTGACAAAATCAGAACCAAAGATAGAATTCGGATTTGAAACGAAACTTTGGATACTGGATTCAGAGACAATCAAAAAAGGTTCGATTTTCTTCTTTATGGATACTCTTTAACTGTGACCTAATCGTATAGTCGTTGAATTCAAAAAGTGAGACGTCACAACTAATTCTTATGAAGTCGTTTACTACGTTCGGAAATGAACATAAAGAAAAGGTTGAGTTTTTGATATCATGCACAATTGGCCTACTTTCACTGGGTAACCACTTCTTATGATTGGAAGATGGAGGCCTTTCTAATTTGAGGCTATAATTTCCATTGAGAGTAAAAAAATCAAATGTATATTCAGAAATGGAATCACTGAGCGATTCATTTGGAAATGCAGGGAAACCTTGGCTTGGTATGTTACGTAGAGTGATGTCTAGTTCAAAACCTCCCAACATTGAAAATGTATATGCATAAATATCTTTATATCCAGCACTTTGGGTCTAATTTTCATGAAATCCAAGAATTTCAACATCATTCGCTGGATCCACCATTATCGTTCCCATGCGTACTGTTGTGTAACCGCATTGTCCCGCATTTGCAGACCCCAAGGCATTCGCCTGTTTCGCCGCCAGTCTCGAGTAGACCATCCACCCTAGAAGTGCTAACCGAACTTTATAGTACAATCCAATGGAAACAAGAATTGGTAAGATCAGTAAAACGATTTTTAAAGGCGAAAATAAGATTGGTATCCATTCCCATTGAAACCTACTCCATCCATAGGGAAAAATTATATGTAGAACATTGAATAGGGGAGATAAAAAAAGTATGATGATACGAATCATGGATTTGGACACGGTAAAAATTCTCCTATGAAATGAAGGTCAGCTCTTGCAATCGGAAGGTCTGTTGCACTTGGACTTTTATTCTCTAGATTGATAAAATATAAATTAGCTGGATTGTTTTGGCACTGGTATCCTTCATTTTGTTGGATTCTAATGTAAACCGAATTGAGGTTTGTTAAAATTATTTTTCTATAAGGCACTGAAATTTGACCAAATTTTATGAAATTAATTTCATTTGAATTGATGAAAGGGTTTGGATCTTCTGGCCTTCTCGAGTCGAAAATCACTTGAGTTTCATTTTCTAAAATAAAATGAAACCTCTCTGCGGATTCAACTCTATAATTCAAAGCAAATGTTTGGTTATTAAATTCTACTTTATAGTAATCAACATCATCGCAAGGAAAGATACCGCTTTCAATTCGAGTTGCCTGGCTTTGGTTCGGGATTAGGTAATTTTGATTTGGAAAATCGATACAAAAAGCTGCTTCTTTTGTACCATTCGGTTCATATGAGTTTCTATATTGTGCATCTGTTTTCTCTTGGATTAATGCACTTAACAATAAAACTTCTGGTGGTGGCGGTCCTGGTTCTCCACATCTACTACCGCAGAATGTTCCCCATAGGACAAACATTCCAAAAACACAATACAAAGGTTTACTTAGTTTCGACATAGTATTCAAAGTATCCTCTTTCCTTTTGGCTGGACAAATGTGCAAAATGTGCATTGATCGAAATTGGATGTTTTACAACCGCATGCTTGTCGTCAAACTCTATGAGGTCTGAGCAGTAGTCTTCGGTATAGGGAATGCCAGCCCAAGCCCCACTGCAGTCCAACATTCAGTCCCCATGGTTCTCACTTGTTTTCCGACGGCTTCCAAAATAAATAGATTGAAACACTAACACGAATTTAGCTACCATGAATAGCAAGGATATTTTTTGTTAGATTTAGTAATTCAGAATACAATCACATGGTTTTTTTCTCTAAGCACATTCGGCTTGTATGGTGTTTATTTTGTAACAAACCTTTTGTGGGAAAACGGATTTGGTTTTTTATTCCGAAGGACACATTATGTCTTGGAATTGTTTTCTATTTTGCTACAGGTTATAGCATTTTTAGTTACAATTTTGTTTTATTTGTCTGGAGTGCATAGGCCAAAATTTGTTTATTATTTACTATTAGCCTCTCTACTACTAATGTGGGTTTCCTCTATCGTGGAATCGCTGGTTCCATAGTAAATGTTATCTTTTTTTGGGAAGATACAATATGCTCAATCCATTTTGGCCTTCCTTAACCGCATAACCCAAATTTTGAAATCGCCTGATCCAATCTGAATCGTTTATATAGACTTGTAAGCCCGGTTCTACATTGTATCGAAAGTAGCGGTCATAAAAGCTTTTTCCGTTCATATAATCTTCGATATGTTTTGTCGTTGCTTTCGGAGAAAGTAAAGGAACAAGGATCACTCCTTGGTTCATTTTTTTAATTTGCATTAAATAATTCATCGTTTGCCAGGCTTGGTCACTTGTAATGATGAATACACAATTTGATTTTAATGTAGCCAGGTATTTGTAAGAAAGTTCGCGGTATATTTCTTCTTTTTGGGTGAAGGTAGCAATTCTTTTCGAATTGTTTTTGTAAACTTTATACCCTCTTCCAAATAGAAGTATAGAAATAACAATGAGAGAGAAGAGAAAATACTTGCTTTTTCTTTCATGGATGTAATTCAAAAATTCCTGGATGCCGACACCAACCAAAATTATAAGTAAAAAATAAATTGGAGTGTAATAACCCCAAGGGTCAGATACATCAAAAGAAATAGCAAAATAAATATTAATAATGATTGTTAAAAAAATAAAAAACAAAAGGGAGCGTAACTTTTTGTTGAAAAAAGCGAATAGGCCAAAGAATATCAAATACCCAAGTTCGCCAGATTTAAAAAATTTATATGTCATCGGTAGTTGTGCAATGATTAGCTTATTCCAATTGATATTAAATAGGTCGTTTTGAAATTCTCCGCCTGTTATTTCATTGAAAAAAGAATTAAGATCGTAAACATGCATTTCCACAAATACGTTGTTTGGTGCATGAAACCGAATCCAGATGTATAAATAAGGTAAAAGTCCTAGTGATATTCCAATCACACTGAATAGGTAAATTTTATATTCTAAAAGAATCCTCCAATTTCTATATAAAATAAAAACTAATAAACCTGGAAATAGGCAAATTGAGGTTAGATGGTGAGAAAACATCAATCCATAGACAACAAGAGTTCCAAAAATATAATTATCTTCGTTTGTTTTGATTGCCTTTATTAGTAAAAAAATGATTATACTAATAAACATAATATGTAAAGAATATACCTCAGCCTGGAAACTAATATACCAAAACGTTAGAGAGAATGATTGGACGAATACGAGTAAAATGGAAATAAACGTGCCAACTTTGAGATGGCGGAATATAAGGAATAAAAAATTAAGTGTTATGATGGAAAATAAAAGGTTTAATACATTTTGTCTCCATGCAATCTCGCCAAAAGGTAATAGGTGAGTGAAAACCCACGAGAGTAGAGTGTAAAGCGGATAACCAGATGTATGTGGAACCCCCAAAGTGTAACCTGTGTATTGGAATTTTGCAGTATCGTAAGTTCCTACGTCTTTCACCATCGCTGAGTAATGTAATAGAATAATAACTGAGTTGATTGTAATAAAACTGAAAAGCGAAAAAAAAATAGATTTGGAAAAAGCAAAATTTGCCAGATTAGAATTGTTCAATAATTTATTTTTTTTTCTGATGAACATGTCGAAATACCCAAGTACATTAACTATCCGAAATGTTCGTTATAATTCAATTTATTTTTAACGAATTTAAATAAGAAGCTGTAGTGTTTTCGCTCGGATTTATTACATAAATGACAACCGATTTCATTTAGATCAATATTGACATACAATGAGTGATCAAAATAATAATCACTATCTTGAAAAAATTGAAATTTATTTTCCAAATTTTGAAATACCTAGCCATTATTGTTTTTTTACTTTTTATACAAGTGTTTTTGGTAGAACGCTACTATGTTCGGTTTCCAGAATATGAGTATAAAAATTCTAAAATCCCCAAAGAGTTTGATGGGTATCGGATTGCTGTTATTACCGATGTTCATTACGGTTCACTCGATCCAGGTTTTTGGATACAATGGGTTTTTGAGAATGTGAAAGAAAAAAATCCTGATGTCATTGTGGGTCTAGGTGATTATGTTAAAAAAAGCAAACACTCAAATGAACTAAGGAATGTTTGGCCAATTCTAAATGACCTCGAAGCTAAGGATGGGGTCTTTTTGGTCAATGGGAACCATGACCATTGGGCCAATTCAAAATTAGCAAAATCTAAATTGGAAGAAAGTGGAAAATCGTTAGAAAATAAAACCACATACATTTCTAGACGGGGTTCTAAAGTTTATTTTGCTGGTATTGGAGACTTTTGGGAACACAAAACAAATCCAGATTTTGTATTAACAAAGATGCCCCAAAACAATTTTAAGATTTTGATCATGCACAATCCAGATGCCATCAATATGAACCATAAACTCCGTGCCGATTTGGTTTTGGCCGGACATACACACGGAGGCCAGGTGAGGATACCGATTTTAAATTATTCTCCAGTTTTGCCTGTCCAAAATCGAAATTTTGATAAGGGTTTCACCAAATCAAAGTATGGTGAAGATGTTTTTATTTCCGCTGGGATGGGTTGGTCGATTTTACCTGTTCGGTTTTTTTGTCCCGCCGAAGTGCCCATCATTGTTTTGCGCTCAAAATAACGAAAGTGGATCATTCTGTCCTTACTTGGATGTCTTGTGGGTTCGTATTGATCGCACCGAGCCGAATGGAATGGCGCCCGGCACTTGTAAATTCAATTTCCATTCTATTCGTAGTAGATGATGAAGTAAAGATCGTACTTGCATTATCAACTCTAGTTGATTGGCAATTGTCTAAACCATTCGAAGAAACTGGATTTAAGAATACCCCTGCAAAACTGCCGAGTGGGGTGGTGGTAGAAGTTAAAATGATTTTTGTACCAATATTTGCACTCACCGTGAGGTAAGCTGTAGTATTGATAAAAAATACCTTTTGGTTTGTCGATTTTGGGAAATTGAGCGCATAACCATTGCATACCAAGGAATCGCCATAATCTATCGATTGTGTTGCGATTGCCTGCAGAAGGACAATGTTTTGTAAATCGTTATTTTGTTTGTCGGCACAGTTTGTAAGGAAAAAAATAAAAATGAGCGGTGTGAACTTTAATTTCATATTGTTTTTATATTGGAATAGAATGAATTGTAAATTTAGTTTGGATTTTGTCAACCAGCTTCCGAGTGCCCATGAAACCCAAGAATTTCTTCCTCATCCTTTTTTTAACGCTAGTTTTCTGTACCAAACGGGAAAAAGAAAAATCGTTCTTTGAACAATTTCCTGATTTTCTAAATCCTATCATTGCGGAATCTAATGCCTGTTCGGCAGCAACCGATGCGTACCCTTCAAACGCCTACCCTTGTTATCTGAAATCAGAAGATCCTATTTTCTATCGCTACGACACAAATGTTTTTATCGATCCGAGTACAACTTCTGTGCCACAAGGCATTCCGATTGGCTGTCGGTGTAGGCTCAATGCTAATACGAACCCATATGAATTCAATTTGTTTGCTAGTAGTGAAGACTATCCAGCGAATGGGATATCCCCCACTCCCTTCCATCTCAAAGTTACAATTGATGGCTTAAATTGGTACATTGATTCACTCGTCTCAGGAAACATCATCGTCTGTTTAGATCGTAAAGGAGTATGCGACGGCAAAAAAGTTTACCAGAAACTTTTGATTGAGTGATGGAAACACATAAATTCCATTAAATCATACTTAGGCGATCAATCGCTCCATCCTCTGAATTGATGAAACAAACATCGGATCCACTGTTCATTTCATAGATAAAATCGTTTAAACTTTTACTGGGATAAATCGAAAAATCACCAACGATTGCTAGTTTCATTCGGTAATTGACTAATTTTTGTAATACTCTACCTGCAAGACCTGTCTTTAAATCAAAGAAGTTTGGATGGAATTGCGATTGTCGCATAACAAATCGATCACAGTTTGATTCATATTGGATTGTGGCAAAAAAGTCTACGGCAGAAGAGTCGTCAGTGATGAGGACAGCGTCAAAATCGATGATGGCCAATTCTATATTGTTTTTTTGTATTTTACGAAGGTTCATAACTCAAGTCCACCCGTCACCAACTGATTTCTTTTTTATCGCGAAAAAACTTTCCTGTGGGTCCATTGTTCGGGAGTGTTGCTGCCCAGACGATGGTTTCCGCACCCTGTTCCACTGACCTCGTGGCACTTGCGCCGCCCATATCGGTTTTCACCCAACCGGGGCAAACAGAATTGATTTTGATATTGAAACCCGCGGCCTCCACGTTTGTCATACAAGTAAGGGCATTTATGGCAGTTTTTGAAATGCGGTAGGCAGGATACCCACTTCCCATATCAGACAATTGCCCCATGCCAGAACTAACGTTGACGATACGACCGTACGATTTGTCCATCATCAAAGGCAAAAACATTTGGATGAGGCGAAAAGGTCCATACAAATTGACGGCCAGTGTCCTTTGGATGTCTTCCACTGTGGAGTCCAAAAATTTTCCTGAATCCACAAAAATACCTGCATTATTGACGAGGATATCGAGTTTTTTGAAAGAACCTAGTATGGTATCGCATGCTGTGTTTAGACTTTGTTCTTTGGAAACATCGATGGTTAGAATTTCGCCCTTTCCCAGTTTGGATACTTCTTCCAAACAATCTTCTGCATCGTCTGGGTTTCGCGATCCAATGAGGACGTAAACTCCTAGTTTAGCCAATTCGATGGCAACTTGTTTGCCGATTCCTCGGTTAGCGCCTGTTACGAGTGCAATCTGACCAGTTGGGATTTTCATACTTTGTCCTCCAGAGAAAACCCAAACCAAATTTTAATTTTGGTTTGGAATGAAATTGTTACAAAACTTTCTTATTTTGCGAGTTCAGAGATCCATTGTTCAGTTTGTTCTTGGATGAATTTTTTGTCTGTGATGACCCATTTGGACATTAGAACATGCATTCCATCCACAACTTGGACTTTTTTGTTCAGTGAGTTGGGAGCCTTTACCAAACCAAATTTAGAATAGGCTTCGAGCATTTTCGGCACACTTGCCGTAGGGTCTTGTTCTTTTTCCGATTTATAGTAGTACAAAAGTAAGGTGGGGGAGGTAACCTTGGTAAATACATCTGGCACAGCAGCATATTTTTTTAAGTCATTCACTCCTACAAGGGCAGAATAATACTGTTCACCATACCAAAATTGATTTCGTTCGGGTAGAACTTTTGGGTTATCATTATGAGATGAGTTTCGAACCTTACCTTTGAGTAAATGGATAAACCCGAGTCCCCCAGGAATATTCAGAATGTTTAAACTTCCATCCACCGGTGCATAGAATGGATTGGCAAGAACGAGCCCATCTACCTCTTCGGGGTATTCGGAAGCAAGCCAAGTGGCAAGTAAACCTCCCATCGAACTCCCAAACACGATGACTTTATCTCCTTGGCCTTGCATCATGTACAAAGCTTCTCTAGCAGAATCGAGATAATCAGAAAAATTTTGCGCAGCTTGGTCTTCTTTATTGGTTCCATGACCAGGCAATCGTAAGAGATAGGTATTGGCTTTGAATTTTTTGGAAAGTTTTTCCAAAACTTCTTCGCCTTCGGCTCGTGAGGCGCCAAATCCGTGGATGTACAAAAAAGCGAGTGGCGTTTTTTTGCCGTAACTGATATACCTTTCTTCGTTTCCAGGTCTATGGTTCTTTTGTTTACTCAATTGTAACTTTTCTTGGAAGTAAACATCAAAATTCGCATAACTCAAGTTTGCTTTAGGTTCGTACTTTGGTCTCCCAACACAAGAAACAAATACGATGGAAAGGGATAGAATGAGTAGGACAATAGGTTGCCGAACTCGGTTGAATAAAGAACACGATTTAGCCATACAATTCTAAAATTTTACAAGGTTTTAGCTTTCTTGTAAAGAGAGAAAAACCCTTGGCATGAAAACCCTCGTACGAAAAAAGGTAGTAAATACCCGATTCTTAAAAGGACCTCCCGGAATGTATACGCAATTCACTGAGCAACAACTTGAAATTAGAGATTTAGTTCGCAATTTTGTGAAAAAAGAAATCCCACACGAAGTGGCTCTCCACTGGGATGAAAAAAACCAACACCCAAAAGAGCTCGTTGATAAAATGAGACAAGAATTGGGAATCAATGGCCTTGTGATCCCCGAAGAATACGGTGGATGGGGTCTTGGTGCCATCGAGCAGTGCCTTGCCATCGAAGAACTCTCTCGCGGTTGCCTTGGGATCGCTCTTGGTTTTGCTTACACTGGTCTTGGTATTCTACCCATTTTGAAAGGTGCAACCCACGAACAAAAATTAAAATGGCTCCCTCCGATCGCTGACGGAAAATTTGGTGTGTCTTTCTGTTTGTCTGAGCCAGGTGCTGGTTCTGACGTCCCTGGTATGACAACGCGCGCCGAGAAAAAAGGCGACAAATGGATCATCAATGGTGCGAAACAATGGATCACTGGTGCATCCGACGCACAAGCCTTCACTGTATTTGCTTATACTGATAAAAACCGTGGAACACGTGGTGTTTCTTGTTTCTATGTTCCAAGAGACGCAAAAGGTCTCACAGTGGGTAAAAAAGAAGACAAACTTGGAATCCGGGCTTCTTCCACTCACCAAGTTATTTTTGAAGATTGTGAAGTGGGCGAAGACGCACTTGTTGGAAAGGAAAACCTAGGTTTTGTTTATGCTCTCCAAACACTCAATGCTTCTCGTCCATTTGTGGCGGTTATGGGTGTGGGTGTGGCACAAGCGGCTCTTGATCACGCTGCAAAGTATGCTCGTGAAAGAGAACAGTTTGGAACTAAAATTGGAACCTTCCAAGCCGTTCAACATATGTTAGCTGACATGTCCATCAAAACTGAAACTGCAAGAGAAATCACTTACAAGGCAGCAAGGTTGTCAGATGCGAACGATCCAAACCTTCCAAAATACTCAGCCATTGCAAAAGCCTATGCTTCCGAAATTGCAGTTCAAAATGCAACGGATGCGGTACAAATTTTTGGTGGATACGGATACACAAAAGAATACCCTGTAGAAAAATTGATGAGAGACGCGAAAATCCTCACAATCTTCGAAGGAACGACCCAAATCCAAAAGAATGAGATTGCCGCTTACGTAATCAAAGAAGCTGCTTCTAAAAAAGACTAAGACTGGTTTTTACAACTGGTTATTTTCGGAAAAGCCTCCTCGAAATAGGGGGCTTTTTTTGTTTGCAAATTGTAAGTTTATAAAGTCCTTAGTTTTACACTTATGAACCAAATTTTTAAAATTCGGGCTGTAGAGTTTTTGGATCCAAGTTCCCAACTTTGTATCGACAATTTATGGGAAGAGATTCAAAACCGGTATGGCTTCAAGGCTCCGAATCCGATGGAATTTTCAGACTTTTTGCCCCCCAAGGGTAGGTTTTGGATCGCTGAAAATACCGAAACTGGAGCCGCTATGGGTTCAGTAGCCTATTCAAAGTTAAACGATTCACAATGTGAATTGGATGCCGTGTATGTATTTCCTGAGTTTAGAAAACAAAATGTAGCCATTTCTTTGCTCGATGAACTTTCCAAACAAGCAAATGCAGATGGATACATGTCCATGGTTCTCAGAGCTGGTATCCCCCAACCAGAAGCTTTGTCTTTGTACAAAAAATATGGATTCAAGGAAATACCTAAATTTGGTAAATGGGTTTCGGATCCGACAGCAGTTTGTTTCGAAAAAAATATCGATTGAAAATAGATCCGAGGTGCCCTATGTCCCATTTGGCTTTGGGTTACCATCATCGATTTTTATCCTAAAATCAAAAAAAGGGTGACCTCACTTCGGTTTTCTGGAAAATTTAGCAGGCTATAAATTGCAAATTAGACCTGCCGCAAAATGAAAAAAAAGGAAACCACAGATCTCGGACCCAATTTCCAACTCCAAGTCCATGTGGAGCGCATGGCGAAGATGGGTGCATGGGAATACCATATCCATTCGGACGAATTTTTTTGGTCGGAGGGAGTTTTTTTTATTTTGGAGATGTCCCCAAAAACAAATCCGCTCACACTTGAAAAAGTAATGACGGTGGTGCATCCGGATGATCGCCTATCGTTTGCTAAATTTTTTGAAGATGTAATAAAGAAAAAAAAAGAAATTCAAATAAAAACTAAATTCATAACAAAGTCCAAAACTATAAAATACATTCAATCATTTGGACAAGTTGTATTTGGTGCAAAAAATAAACCGATCAAAGTGATTGGTATCCACCAAGATATCACAGAACAAGTTGAAACTCTAAAAAAATACGAAGATAACCAAGTTCGACTCAACACAATTGTAAATTCTGAACCTGAGTGTGTAAAGATTGTATCAGCTAGTGGGAAACTTTTGGAAATGAATCCAGCAGGCTTACAAATGATCGAAGCCGATTCATTGGAGAAAGTATTTGAAAATTCTGTTTATGAACTAATTCACCCAGAAGATCTAAAAGAATTTAAGCGAATTCACAAATGTGCGTTAGCTGGACAAAAGGAAGGTGGTCGGTTTCGGATCATTGGTTTAAAAAAAACAGTACGTTGGATGGAAACTACGTCGGTTCCCCTAAAAGATAAAACAGGTAAAGTCAATTCTGTACTGAGTGTAACAAGAGACATTACGGCAGCCGTTGAAGCAGAACTGAATTTACAAC
>JARJFC010000078.1 GCA_029310945.1 Leptospira sp. 96542 | reverse complement strand
TCGATGATGTGCTGGAGCTTTTCAGCCGGCACGGTGGCGCGCACCGTGGGCAGGTCGATCGGGCCGGGGGCGATGGCGTTGACGGTCACGCCAGCACCGGCCAGTTCCTTGGCGACGACCTTGGTCAGCACCAGGATGCCGGCCTTGGACGAGGCGTAATGCGCCCCCGCCGAAGTACCGCCGTTTTGCCCCGCCAGCGAGGCCAGGTTGATGATGCGGCCGTACTTTTGCGAGGCGAAATAGGCGCCGAACACCTGGCAACCCAGGAAGGTGCCGCCCAGGTTGGTGGTGATGACGCTGTTGAACTCCTCGGGGCTGATCTTCATCAGCGGCGTGTGCAGGGTCACGGTGGCGTTGTTCACCAGCACCTGCACGCTGCCCCAGCGCGCCCGCAGCGCGTCGCGCGCGGCCTCGAAATCCACCTTGTTGCGGATGTCGAGCTTCAGGGCCGTGGCGGTCGCGCCGCTGGCGTCCAGCGATTTCGCCACGGCTTCGGCCTTGTCCAGGGCCAGGTCGGCCAGGGCCACTTTGTAACCCGCGGCGTGCAGGCGGCGGGCGATCACTTCGCCCAGGCCCTGGGCGGCGCCGGTCACGAGGGCAACGTCATGGGCAGGGAGATGCGCGGGGGCTTCAGTGGGGGCTTGCGTCATGCCGTGCTCCTCAGAGGATGTAGCCGATGGTCTGCAGCACGTCGTCGGCGTTGATCAGCTTCACGACCTTGCGCACGATGCGAAAGCTCCCGGCATGGCGCTCCAGGGTGTAGACCAGGTTGGCCGTGTACTGGTGCTGGTTTTCCTTGCGGAAGTCGGTCAGGAACTGCGCGCAGCGCACGGTCAGTGTGGTGCCATCGTCTTCGACCACGCGAAAGCGCGAGGCCATGCGCACCGTGCGCGGCTCGGGGCTGGTCGAGATGGATTCGCCACCCGTCAGGCGCCGCACGCGCATCTGGCGCATCTTGGCGTTGTCGTAGGCGTAGTTCAACGTGTTCTCGTGGTCCGTCTCGCGCGGGTCGATGGGCACGATGTAGAGCCCGTCCTCGCGCCAGAGCTGCAACCATTCCTCGTACAGCTCGTTGTCGAGCATGTCGGCTTCGGCCCAGAGAAAGGCCGTGACCTCGTTCAGCACGTCGGTCTTCAATGCGGTGTTCATCAGCAATCCTTGTCAGGCCCGGCTCAAGCAGTCATGGACTTGAGCCATTGGCGGTAGGCGGCGCGCATGCCGGTCTCGGCGCTCACGTCGCCGCGCGGGCCGTCGGTGCCGGCTTTCTCGCCAGGCAGGCCGCGGTTGACCATGATCCAGAGGTTTTCACCGGCGCTCGCGCCTTTCTGCACGCGCTCCCAGGCTTCGCCGTCGTCCGGCGTGCCAAAACCCATGGGGCCCTGGAAGTGCTCGTGCAGGCGCAGCCGGTACTGGTTGGCGATGGCCGGGCCGCCGTCCATCACGATGGCGGCGTGGTGGATTTCGGTCTCGTTGACCGACACGGGGCGCAGCACCCGGAAGAAGGCCATGGAGCAGGCCACGTTGGGGTAGAGGTTGAGGTTGAAGCCGGTGCCACCGACGGCGCGCACGATGCGACGCACCTTCTGCTCCTCATGGCCCTCGTCGCGCAGGGCCTGGGCCAGTTCGGCGAAGCGGTCGGGGATGGGTTTGTCCAGATCGGCCTCGAGGTCGATCAGCTCGGGGATCATCACCATCACGCTGTGGCCGTTGCCCAGGTCTTCCACGTAACCCGGACCGGCCACGAAGTCGAAGGTCTTCTTGGCCTGTTCGTCCAGCGAGCTCAGGAAGCTCTTGTGCACCAGGGGGAAGTGGTAGGCGTCCGTCGTGTTTTCGAGCTGGATCTTCCAGTTGCCGGGGAAGGTGAAGCGGTGTTCACCCGCCACCTTGACCGGGTAGCCGCCGGCCTGCTTCATGAACAGGTCCATCCACTTCTTGGCCGGGCCCAGCCATTCGGCCAGGGGCATGAGGTCGTCCTTGAAGGTGGCGAAGACCATGCCCGCGTATTGCTCCACGCGCAGGCTCACGAGGCCGAGCTTGTCCTTCTCCAGCGTGTCGCCGTAGCTTTCCGGGTGCGGCACGCCGCGCAGCGCGCCGTCCAGGCCGTAGCCCCAGCCGTGGTAGGGGCAGACGAAGCTGGCGGTCTTGCCCTTCTTGTGCTCGCAGACCGTGGCGCCACGGTGGCGGCAGCGGTTGAGCAGCACATGCAGTTCCTTCTTGCGGTCGCGCACCAGCACCACGGGCTGCTGGCCGATCCAGGTGGACTTGAAGCTGCCCGGTTCGGGCACTTCGCTGACGTGGCCGACCCAGATCCAGTTCGAATAAAAGACCTTGTCCATCTCTTCCGTGAAGATGGCCGGGTTGGTGTAGAGCGAGGTGTGCACGCGGTCGGGCTGCACCAGTTCGGTGTAGGGGATGCACGGGGCCTGCGCGCCGCCTTGTGGTGCGGCAGACGCGGGCTGGATGGGGATGACGGTATTCATGCTGCTGCCTTCTTCCTGCTGCGCGCGGCTCAGACCGGGAACTCCAGTTCGCGGCCGATGCGGGCCTCGACCTTGGCGTACTTCCAGAACTTGTAGGTGCCGTCGCCCACCGGCGTGGTGCGCCACAGATTGCAGGCCGCGACCACGGTGTCGTAGTCGGGGAAGTCGCAGAGGAAGTAGGTGGTCCACGGGGCCTCGGTGGAGGCACCGACCTGGATGCGGTCGTCGTCGAAGTTGCCCAGCACCTTGACGCCGGGCAGCGAGGTCAGGCTTTTGTACATGGCCAGCGTGGCGACCCACACCTCCTTCTGCTCGGCCGGCGTGGCATCGAAGAAGTTCTGGTTCACGCCCATGCAAAGCAGGACGCGCAGGGGTTTTTTGTCGCTCATGGTGTTTCCTTTCAGGGTGGTGTTGGGTGGCTTGGTGCTGGCTCGGACGCGGTCGGCTTACAGAAAACCCGGCAGGGGATCGCGCCCGAAGGCCATGGCCCCGGCGTTCTGGTAAACGATGTCGCCCAGGAAGGCGTGCTGGGTCACGGCGTTGGCGTCGCGCACGCAGCGGGCGATGGGGCTGGCGTTGTAGATGCCGGCCATGCCCGAGAGCATCTGGATGTCGCGCGCGACCTCGGCGCCGGTGCGTGCCGCGTGCGCGGCCGACAGGCGCAGCGCGCTGGTCTGCGCGGGCGAGACCGGGTCGCCTTGGAGCAGGCTGCCCCAGGCTTCGTCGATGGCGCTGTAGAACCAGGCGCGCGCCGAGCGCAGCAGCGCTTCGTTGCGGGCCAGGCTGGCCTGCGTGGCCGGGCGGTCGCCCAGGCTGGGTGCGCCGGTCACGGCCTTGTGGCCGCCGGCCATGCGGCGCAGTTCCTCGATGGCGGCGCGGCCGATGCCGAGGTTGACCACGGCCAGCACCTGGGCCGCGAAGGCCAGCGTGGGGTAGCGGAACATCGTCTCGTTTTGCCGTGAAGGGCCGCCGCGCACGAAGGTCCAGTCCTCGGGCACGACCACCTTGTCCACCACCAGGTCATGGCTACCCGTGCCGGCCAGGCCGCTCACGTCCCAGGTTTCGACGATGGTGGCCTGGGCGCGGGGCAGCAAGGCCATGCGCGGCAGTCCGGTGGCGCCGCTCTCGGCGCCGGCCTTGCGCGGGCTGATGCCCACGCCCAGCACGGTGGCGCCCATGCAGCCACTCGAAAAGCTCCAGCGCCCGCTGACCTCGATGCCGCCCTCCACGTACGGGGCGGGCTGGGGCGGGAAGATGCCGCCTGCGAACACCGTGTCCGGGTTGTCCGTGTAGATTTTTTCGAAGGTGGCCGGCGGCAGGGCGGCCAGGTAGGTCGGGGCCATGCCGAAGCTGGCCACCCAGCCGGCCGAGCCATCGGCCTGGGCAATGGTTTCGACCAGTTCGCAGAACTGGCGTGCGCTCCATTCCAGGCCACCCAGGCGCTTGGGCACCAGGGCGCGGTAGACGCCCAGGCGTTTGAAGGCCTCGATGACGTCGGGCGAAATGTGGCGCTGGCGCTCGAACTCCGCCGCACGGGCGCGGATGTCCGTCAACAGGCCTTGCAGCAAATCCGGGGATCGCGTTGTCATGGTCATCGTGCTCCAGCGGCAAATTCAGCCTGGCTCCAACCAGGTTGAATCAGATTGCCAAATTAATTCATGTGAAATTTCAACTAAATAAAAGGACGAGGCCACCGTGTTTGAACCAAGTCTGGGTGATGCCTTCAGAATCTGACTGAGCAATTACCGGGCCAGCTTTGTCTGGTTGTAGCGGGCCAAATCAAGGGATTGGCGCGGGCAATCGCACCGAATGCGTGCGGCATCTTGGTCTTTTCGGTGCGGTTTGCCAGCAAGCCGTGCCCGGGCATCGGGCTCGCGCAAGGATTTTTTCCTGTCTTTGAAATGACGGGAATATTCCTTCACGATTCAAGTGAATGGTGGCATGAAACCTGCTTGACGTCCGGGCCCCCGTCCGCCGGACTGCTCAGGTCGGGGGTGCCTGCATGGCGCAGGCTGGCGCAAAGCGAGATTGGGCGGCCGGCTTATTTGTGGAGTATGGATATGGCGATGAAGCGGATGGTGAGCGCCCTGGCCGCCTTGGCGGTGGGCGTCGGCTTGGTGGCGAGCGCCCAGGCCCAGGTGAAGATCGGCGTGGTGACCTCGTCCACCGGCCCGGTGGCCCTGGTGGGCATTCCCCAGAAGAACTCGATCGAACTGCTGCCGACCAAGGTGGGTGGCCTGAGCGTCGAATACATCTCGTTGGACGACGCGAGCAACCCGACGGCCGCGGTCACGGCCTTCAAGAAACTGGTGGGCGATGGCGTGGACGCCATCATTGGCCCGAGCGGCACGCCCGCCGCCATGGGCGTGATCCAGATCGCGGCCGAGGCCGGTGTGCCCATGCTGGCGCCGGTCGGCGGCGCGGCCGTGGTGCTGCCCATGACCGAGCCCAAGAAGTGGGTCTTCAAGACCACGCAGAACGACGACATCATCGCCGAGGCTCTGGTTGGCCACATGAAGTCCAAGGGCGTGAAGACGCTGGGCTTCTTCGGCCTGGCCGACCCCTTCGGCCAGAACTGGCTCACCGTCACGACCGAGCTGGCCGAGAAGGCGGGCATCAAGGTCATCGCGTCGGAGCGCTTCCAGCGCCAGGACACCTCGGTCACCGCGCAGTCGATCAAGCTGATCGCCGCCAAGCCCGACGCCATCCTGATCGCCGCGCCGGGCAGCTCTTCGGTGCTGCCGCAGACCACGCTGGTGGACCAGAAGTACGCGGGCCAGATCTACCAGACGCACGGCGCGGCCCTGCCGGACTTCCTGAAGCTGGGGGGCAAGAAGGTGGAAGGCACGGTGCTGGCCGCCAGCCTGATGCTGGTGATGAACGAGGTGAGCGACAGCCACCCGTCCAAGAAGATCGCCGCCAAGTACATCGCCGACTACAAGGCCAAGTACGGCGCGGAGCCGGCCACCTTCGGCGCCAACGTCTACGACGCCGGCCTGCTGCTGCAAGCCACGATTCCCACGGCGGCCAAGAAGGCCAAGCCCGGCACGCCCGAGTTCCGCGCGGCCCTGCGCGACGCGCTGGAGCAGATCAAGGACCTGCCGGGCACCCAGGGCGTCTACACCATGACACCAGCCGACCACAGCGGCTTCGACGCGCGCGGTCGTGAACTGATCACGGTCAAGGACGGCGCCTGGCGCCTCGTGAAGTAAAGACGCAAGACGGCCGAATCGACGCGGCGCCCCGGTCCCGTTCGTCCGCGCGATGCGCGGGCGCGGTGGCCGGTGGCACCGGGTTCCTGTTTCCGATCGCCCAACGATGAACCTGCAAATCATTGCCCTGCTGGGCCAGGACGGCGTGAGCAACGGCGCGATCTACGCGCTCGTGGCCCTGGCCATCATCCTGGTGTTTACCGTGACCCGGGTCCTGCTGATCCCCCTGGGGGAGTTCGTGGCCTTCAGCGCGCTGACCATGGCCGCCATGCAGGCCGAACGGCCCGTGTTGATCGGCTGGCTGGTGCTGGCCTTGGCCTTGCTGGGTGCCATGTTCGATGGCGGTCTGGCCGCGCGCGGACGCGCGCCCTGGCGCTGGACTTCGCTGGGCTGGCCGGTGTACGCGCTGGTGCTGGCCCTGGCCCTGGCCTGGTTGCCCCTGCACGCCCTGCCCATGCTGCTGCAAGCCGTGCTGACGCTGGCCGCCATCACGCCGCTGGGGCCCTTGACGTACCGACTGTTTTTCCAGCCCGTGGCGCATGTCTCGGGTCTGCTGCTGATGATCATCGCGATCGCGGTGCACGTCAGCCTGCTGGGCGTGGGCCTGCTGGTCTTCGGGGCTGAGGGTTCGCGCACCGCGCCTTTTTCCGAGGCCAGTTTGGATCTGGCGGGGCTCAGCATCGCCAGCCAGACGATCTGGGTGCTGGTGGTGTCGCTGTTGCTGATCGGCGGGCTCTACGCCATCTTCGAACGCACGCTCTACGGTAAGGCCTTGCGCGCCACGGCCATTCACCAACTGGGCGCGCGGCTGATGGGCATTTCGCCCGTGCTCGCGGGCAAGGTCAGCTTCGCGCTGGGCACCTTCATGTGCGCGCTCTCGGGCGTGCTGATCGCGCCGCTGACCACGCTGTATTACGACTCGGGTTTCATCATCAGCCTCAAGGGTTTCGTGGGCGCCATCATCGGCGGCCTGGTGAGCTACCCGGTCGCGGCCATCGGCGCGCTGGCGGTGGGGCTGGTCGAATCCTTCTCGACCTTCTGGGCCAGCGAATACAAAGAAGTCATCGTGTTCACGCTGATCCTGCCCTTCCTGCTCTGGCGCTCGCTCAAGAGCGGCGGCCGCGAGGAGGAGCACTAGAAATGAAGCCCCCACGTTCACTTCGTTCTCTGCCCCCCGAGGGGGCGCATGCCTCCCTTGGGGCTGCCCGGCGGGAGGCATGATGCAATTGAATCGACACAAACTTGCCGTCTGCGCGGGCCTGTTGGCTCTGATCATCGTCCCGCTGCTGTCCTCTTCCTTCTACATCACGGTCCTCAACAACATCGGCATGTACGCGCTGGCCACGCTGGGCGTGGTGCTGCTGACCGGCGTGGCGGGCATGACGAGTTTCGGTCAGGCAGCATTCGTCGGCCTGGGCGCCTACACCACGGCGGCCTTGATCGGACCGTCCGTGCTCAACCTCGGTGCGATGGCGGGTGTGCCGTGGATCGCGCTGGGCCTGGGCCTGCTGATCACGCTGCTCACGGCCTTTGTGCTGGGCCTGCTGACGCTCAAGCTCAGTGGCCACTACCTGCCCCTGGGCACCATCGCCTGGGGCATGTCCCTGTATTCGCTGTTCGGCACGCTGGAGAGCCTGGGCAGCCACACCGGCATCGCCGACCTGCCGCCGCTCAAGATCGCTGGCGTCGTCTTCGGCGACGGACCGCGCATGTATTACCTGATCTGGGGCTGCGTGCTGCTGGCCGCGCTGTTGATCCGCAACCTGCTGGAGTCGCGCATGGGGCGCGCCATCCGCGCGTTGCGCGGCGGGCAGGAGATGGCGACCTCCATGGGCGTGAACGTGTTCCGCGCCAAGATGGTGGTGTTCCTGATCGCGGCGGGGCTGGCGGGCATTTCGGGCTGGCTCTATGCCTACACGCAGCGCTTCGTCAGCCCCGCGCCCTTCAATGTGCAGTCGGGCATCGATTACCTGTTCATGGCCCTGCTCGGTGGCGTCACCAGCCTCTGGGGCGCGCTGATCGGCGCCAGCATCGTCGTGCTCTTGCGCGAATGGCTGCAGGACCTGCTTCCTCTGCTGCTGGGGCGCGCAGGCAATTTCGAGAGCATTGTGTTTGGCTTGCTGGTCGTGCTGGTGATGCAGCGCTGGCCGGGCGGCGTCTACGGTGCGCTGTCGACGCTGCTGGCGCGGCGCCTGAAACTCGGGCCGCGCCACGCGACCCGCTTGCCGACGCCGGATGCGTCGATGCCTGTGCCGCCCCTGCCTCGGCGCGCGCGCCCCAACCCCGGCGAGCGTGTGTTGGACGTGCGCGGTGTCACCAAGCGCTTCGGCGGTTTGGTGGCCAACAACGCGGTGTCCTTGCAGGTCGATGCGGGCGAAATCATGGCCGTGATCGGCCCCAATGGCGCGGGCAAGAGCACCTTGTTCAACCTGATCTCGGGGGTCATGGCGCCCAACGAAGGCGACGTGATTTTCCGGGGTCACCGCGTCAATGGGCAGAGCCCGCGCTTGCTGGCGGCTGCGGGGCTGTCGCGCACCTTCCAGCACGTCAAGCTGCTGCCCGAGATGACCGTGCTCGAGAACGCCGCCCTGGGCGCGCACCTGCGTGGTCGCAAGGGCGTGTTCGCCTCGGCCCTGCGGCTGGACGGCGAAGACGAAGGCCGCCTGCTCAGCGAGGCGCGTGCGCAATTGGAGCGCGTGGGTCTGGGCGAGTTCCTGGACCGTCCCGCGGGCAGCCTGGCCCTGGGTCAGCAGCGCGTCTTGGAGATCGCGCGAGCGCTCTGCGCCGACCCCTGCCTGCTGCTGCTGGATGAGCCCGCTGCGGGCCTGCGCCTCAAGGAGAAGGAAGCGCTGGCCGAGTTGATCCGCAAGCTGCGTGCCGAGGGCGTGGCCGTGCTCCTGGTCGAGCACGACATGGACTTCGTCATGGGTCTGGTCGACCGCATCGTGGTGATGGAGTTCGGCCAGAAGATCGCCGAGGGCCTGCCGGACGCCATCCAACGCGATCCGGCGGTGCTCAAGGCCTACCTGGGTGGGGTGGACGAATGAACACAGACCCGAAGACGACCGCGCCGCTGCTGAGCGTGCGCCATCTCAGCGCCGCCTACGGCCACATCGAGGCCATCTCGGACATCCATCTGGAAATCGGCCAGGGCCAGATCGTCACCGTGATCGGCCCCAACGGCGCCGGCAAGAGCACGACGCTGGCCGCGCTGATGGGCCTGCTGCCCCTCAGCAGCGGTGCCGGTGAAGTGCTGTTCGATGGCGAGAACCTGGCGGCTTGCGACATCGAGCAGCACGTCGCGCGCGGCATCGCCCTGGTGCCCGAGACGCGCGCCCTGTTCGCGCAGATGAGCGTGCAGGACAACCTGGTGCTCGGGGGCTTCCGCCTGCGCGGCCAATCGCGGCAGGCCCGGCAGGCCGCCCTGGCCGAAGTGTATGAACTGTTCCCGCGCCTGAAGGAGCGTGCGAAGCAGGAGGCGGGCACCTTGTCCGGCGGCGAACGCCAGATGCTGGCCCTGGGCCGTGCCCTGATGGGCCAGCCGCGCCTGCTGATGCTGGACGAGCCCTCGCTGGGCCTGGCGCCGCTGATCGTGCGCGACATCTTCCGCATCATCGTTGAACTGCGCCAGCGCGGCGTGTCCATCCTGCTGGTGGAGCAGAACGCGCGCGCCGCGCTCAAGGTGGCGGACTACGCATATGTGCTGGAACTGGGTCGTGTGGCCATGGAAGGCCCGGCGCGTGAACTGGCGAACGACCCGCGCGTGATCGAGGCCTACCTGGGCGCGGCCGGCCGGCATCAGGAGTTGTTGTCCTCATGAGCACAGCCTGGTCCACCGAACCCTTGCGCATCGGCGTGGCCGGTGCCGGCGCCATCGGCTGCACCCTGGCCACCTTGCTGGCCCGTGTGGAGGACGGCCGGGCCGAGGTGCGGGTGCTGGCGCGCGGCGCGACCCTGCGCCAGATGCAGGCCGAGGGCCTGACCCTGCAGCGGCGCGGCGAGCGCCTGCAGGCCCGGGTCATCGCCTCCGACGACGCGGCCCAGCTGGGCGTGCAGGACGTGCTGTTCCTGTGCAGCAAATCGCAGGACCTCGCGGCCCTCCTCACGGCCGCGCGGCCTCTGGTGGGGCCAGAGACCGTGGTGATTCCCCTGGTCAACGGCGTGCCCTTCTGGTTCTTCGAGGGCCAGCCCGGGCCCTGGGGCCGCCGGACCGTGCAGGCCGTCGATCCGGAGGGGGCGCTGCTGAACGCGCTGGAACCGCAGCAACTGCTGGGCGCCGTGACCTTCATCACGGCCGAGCGCACCGGGCCGGCGCAGGCCGTGTCCGACAACCCGCTGCTCATCGTGCTGGGCGAGATCGACCACCGCGCGCCCGGCCCGCGCATGCAGCGGGTGGCCGAGATCCTGAGCCGCGCGGGCATCGAAGCGCGTTGTGTGCCCGCGCTGCGCGACACGCTCTGGACCAAGATCCTGGCCAATCTCACATCCAACCCGCTGTCCGTTGTCAGCGGCGCGACGCTGGACGCCATCTATGGCGATGCACGCCTGCTGCCCATCGTGCGGCGCATGCTGCAGGAAGGCCTGGCGCTGGCCGCCGCCTATGGCGCGCGCATTCCCTTCGACCCGGCGTCCTTCATCGCCGAAGGCGCGGGCATGGGGGCCATCCGAACTTCCATGCTGCAGGACCATCTGGCCGGCCGCCCGCTGGAGCTGGCGGCCATAGGCGACGCGGTGCTGGAACTCGCGCGGCTGCAAGACATCGCCATGCCCGTGACTGCGCGCATGATCGCCCTGGCACACTTCCGCGAGGAAGTGGCCACCCATCCCACCCAACTTGCCGCCGCGTGACTCTCGCGCTGCCACAACCAGGAGTACCCCATGGACATGACGCCCCGAACCCAGACCCTGTTCAAGCCTGGCCACCTGTCCGACGAGGAATGGGCCCTGCGCTGCGAATTGGCGGAGTGCTATCCCCTGATCGACTATTTCGGCTGGACCGAGACCATCTTCAACCACATCTCGGCGCGCCTGCCCGGCCCGGCCCACCATTACCTGGTCAACCCCTTCGGGCTGCACTACACCGAGATCACGCCGGCCAACCTGATCAAGGTGGACCTGAACGGTCACAAGGTCGAGGAATCACCCTATGAGGGCAACCCGGCCGGCTTCGCCCTGCACGCTGCGATTCACGGCGCGCGCGAGGACGTGCACTGCGTGATCCACACCCACACCACGCCGGTTTCCGCCGTGGTACAGAAGCAGGGCGGCATCGACCACAACGGTTTTTATGGCGCGCAGCTCTACGGCCGCGTGGGCTACCACGACTTCGAGGGCATCACCCTCTTCGCCGAGGAAAAGGGACGCATGATCGCCAGCCTGGGCGACAAGCATGTGCTGGTGCTGCGCAACCACGGCATCGCCGTGGCCGAGGCGTCCATCGCCAAGACCTTCTTCCTGCTCTGGACCGTGCAGCGCGCGGTGGAAATCCAGTGCGCCGCCGGTGCCCTGCCGGGGCCGGACGTGGCGCTCTCGGACGAGATCAAGGCCAAGTGCCGCGACCTGGCCGCCCAGCTCATCAGCGAAAGCGGCTTCGCCAAGCAGTTCTTCACGGCCATGGTGCGCAAGATGCACACGGAGCGCGGGCCGAGCTGGTGAACGGCATGGACAAGACGGCGGCGCTGGCCCGGGTGCGTACCGAGGGTTACGCGCTGGCCCTGCTGGGGCCGGCGCTGCGGGACGACGACGGCGTGGTCCTGCAGGCCGTGCGCACCACGGGCATGGCGCTGGAGTTCGCTTCCGAGCGCTTGCGCGCCGACAAGTCCGTGGTGCTGGCGGCGGTCACCCAGGACGCCTTGGCCCTGACCCTTGTCGACGAAACGTTGCGAGGCGACAAGGACGTGGTCCGCGCCGCGATGAAGAACAACTTCATCGTCTACACCCTGGCCTCGCGTGCCCTGCGCGAGGACGAAGCCTTCATACTGCAGATGTTCCGAAACGAGGTGCGCGACCAGGTGCTCTGCGGCTTCATGCCGCAGGAAATCCCTGAACTGATCGCCGAGGCCTTGCGCGAGCGTGAAACCCGCAAGACGCGCGCGCTGGCTGAGCCACAATAAGCGCAAAGAGAACAGCGCGTCTTGAAGGAGACACCGGTGAGCAAGCAACTGAGCCGTCACAACCCGGCCAGCGAAGATTTCGTCAAGGATGACTTCCCGTTCTACTGGGTTGCCCGGCTGAACAACATCTACCACCACCACATGGAGCGCGCCCTGCGCAAGGTGGGGGCTGATCTGCCGACCTGGCGCATTCTGTTCATCCTGCGCGAGAACGGCACCTCCAGCATGTCGGAGATCTCGCTGCACGCGGTGGTCAAGCTGCCGACCATCACCAAGATCGTCTACCGCCTGCAGGAACGTGGCCTCGTGCTCACTTCCACCTCCGCCGCCGACGGCCGCGTGACCGAGGTCTCGCTGACCGAGGCCGGCGAGCAGATGATCGTCGACATGCGCAAGGCGACCGAGAACGTCTTCCTCAAAGGCTACGAAGGGCTCACCCCCGTCAAGATCGCGCGGCTCAACAAGATGCTGATGCAGGTGTTCGACAACCTCAGCCACTACTGAGCGATTCGTCGTTTTCAGTGGCCCGGCCGCTCCCGCCCGGAGCTTCGTCCCGCCGCCGTGTGCCCGGTAGAAGCAGGAAATAGGCCGGCTAGCCCGGACAATTTGCCCGTTCTGCGTGCCGGCCTTGGTTTACGCTCCCAGTCGGACCTATATCACGGCAG
>JARJFC010000077.1 GCA_029310945.1 Leptospira sp. 96542 | reverse complement strand
TGGCTGGGCTCGACCCAGCGACCAAGGGATTATGAGGTCCCCTGGCGGGTGCCTGAACCAGTCCCAATATGCCCCAGGAAGTCCGACCACTTTTCAGAGGGGGATCGGCCGATTTCCAATGAATACCTAGCAGCCCTAGGAAGCCCCATTCCTAGCGCTTACAAGGTGCTTACAAGGAGTCGGCAATGCAAACCAAGATCACCAAAACATTCGTGGACAAGGTCACCCCCCCTCCCCCAGGCAAGCAGGAAATCCACTGGGATTCCGAGATCAAGGGGTTCGGCCTTCGGGTCACGCCTGAACGCAAGACGTATGTCGTTCAGCACCGCGTCCACGGAAAGACCGTCCGGGTGACACTGGGTCTCCACGGTCGCATGACACCGGACCAGGCGCGTCGAGCGGCCCGGGAAACCCTGGGAGAGATGGTCAAGGGTAGCAATCCCAACCAGTTGAAGCGAAACGAACGTGTGGCAGGGGTGACGCTCAGGGAGGTATACGCCGAGTACGCGGCCAGCCGCAAGCTGGCCCCCGGCACCCGCCACACCTACGACCGCGCCATGAATGGCGGCTTCAAGGACTGGCGCGACTCACCCGTAACAGCGATCAGCCGGGATATGGTGCTGCGTCGCTTCGAGCAACTCAGCACCCGGAGTGCAGCCCAGACGAACCAGAAGTTCCGCTTTCTGCGCGCGCTCCTGAACTTCGCCATGGAGCGCTTCCAGACGGCGGAGGGCGAACCGCTGATCCCGTCGAACCCGTGCAACGTTCTCAAGGTCTTGGACAAGTGGCACCGTATCCCTGTCCGTGACCGGTACGTGCCCGAGCCATCCCTTCCCAAGCTGTTCGACAGCCTCGTGCATGATCCGCTGGACACGCGACACCGGAACGACATCCGGGACTTTTGCGCGTGCTTGGTCCTGACCGGGTGCCGGGAGCAGGAGATTGCGTCACTTCGCTGGTCGAACGTCAACCTGACGGCTGGCACTCTGACCATCCCAATCACCAAGAATGGGGATAGCCATACCCTCCCCATGGGAAGGTGGCTGCTCGCTCTGATGAAGCGCAGGCGCTATGCCGCCGCGACCAGTGCGACAACCTCCGTGTTTGTCTTTCCGGCCGACAACAAGACAGGCCACCTGCTGAACCACCGGAAGGGGTTGAAGGCCATCTCGACGGCCGCTGGAGTGGTTTTCACGCCGCACGACCTGCGGCGTACCTTCGCGACGATCGCCAGTGAAAAGCTGGGCGGCGACCGCAGCTACTTCTTGGTGGCACGCCTTCTGAACCACCGGAAGTCAGACGTAACTAGCCGGTACGTCCAGGTGCCGCTTTCCAGCCTGCGGGAGGCCATGCAGGTGATCGAGGACGCCGTTGTCCAGCAGAGGCCGGACATAGGCCAAAGAGATTCCCAGGGAGGGACTTAAATGACCCACGTGACTGTGCTTGAGCGCCCCTCATGAAAGAGGCTCCAGAGAAGCGCAAAGAACCAATTCATGTGTAGCAAAATCCCCATCCCGATTACCGACCAGCACGACGGCGCACCCCCCGGGTGTTTGAAGCACTGCCTTTCAACTCCGATAGCACCGAAGATGCAAAATCTAGCGCGCGAAGAGCCTCTTCAAGATGAGAAATATGTTCCTCAGATATACCTGTCGAGCGAGTTGATGCGCCTGAACGTTTCGCTGATCCATAGGAAAAACTAGCAACAACACGCGGCAAGATCTCCACGTCTAATATTGAAGGACTCCTCGATCGAAAGTCCATGTAAGACTCCGAGGCAATCTTTCGAATGATCCTAAGCTCGTGCAACGAGATGTCTACATTTAGCTGGGGAGCGACAGCAAAGCCCTTGAGAAGGACATTGGCACCAAATCCATTGAAGCGTCCAAGCGTACTCTTGCCTCCAAGAATTCCCGCACATAACGAGTAAGCAAAAACTGCTCCGTCAGCATCATTGCTATGTTTATTTGCCAATTCAAAGAAATCGAATGACCCGGGATCAATCAAGCTTATGAGAAATCCACATTCAAGTGCACTCAAAGAATTCCCAGAATCCAGCAGTTGAACAATCGCGCTGTATCGGGATTCACGCGAAAGTCGCATCAATTCCGCCGTAGTGTCTAGCAAATTGCTCAACAGGAGGTCACCTTGCGAGCGATCATCTAAAGTAGCGCGCCAGCGATGAATGTATTGTCCAAGCTCTTGGGGTGAAACCTCCCATGACGGCGGCGTTTGCTCTGCAAGAGACATTAAGAAGCCCCAAAGAGAGCCAATGGTAGACACCACCTCAAGACTTCTAGTGCTTCCAATAAATTCAGAAACCTCAAGCCAGCGGCGAATCAGTTCGGGCAAATCATCTGGCGCCATTCCCAGTGCCCAAGCCGTGCCACAAGTGAATGTCAACGTCCGGCGAGAAACATCTAAGCCACACCGGCGAAGGTCCAGACTTTGCCCGCCAGCGATCTGAATTTCCGCGATCAACAAACCAACAATGCCTGCCGCAACGAAGGAATTTAGACTTCTCTGTGCGTCAAATGGTAGACGCTCAAGATCGCGAATATCCCAAGCACGCATTACCGATGTTACGGGCTCAACAGTGCCGGGCTGTGAAAGCAGCCTTGGTAACAAATCTTCCAGATTGTCACGTTGGCCGATGATTGCTAGCGGAATACCAAGCCCCCCGCCCTCCACACCCCAGAGCATCCTCAATTCATCCTCCCGCAGCTCTTGCGAGATTCGGTCAGGCTCAATGGACCGGCCTTTGTTGAAGAGATCATCCGGCCTCACAAGAGACCTAAATGCATCCCTGGCAGGGAAGTCTATAGCGAGATACTTGATCATGGTTTTTTTCCAAACAGCATCGCCGTCTTAATCTTCTCCTTAGGAGGCTTTGCTAATGCCGCAGCAAAGAAAGCATGAAGTTCGTCTTCGTGGTATATCACCAGGGACGTTTTGGCACGCGTCACAGCAGTAAAAGCGAGACGTCGCTCGTACTCGTGGAATTGAGCAACCATATCCGCGGCAACCAGATGCACGCAACGAAATTCAAGCCCTTTGGATGAGTGCGCCTTACACACCCATATTGGCTTCTCTGGATCAAAGTCGCGCTCGTGCGCGTTGGTGAACTTTCCAGCCAATTCGGAATCGGTCGACAAGGCGCTCACTATGTGCTGCAGCTCCTCTCCCCGTGGAGTAAGCACACCAATTAGCTGACCTGGGAAAGCACCCAGTTGCAAAACTAGTCGCCTTCGAAGCTCAATGAGCTGATCATTCAGAGGTTTGCACTCAACATCCACAGTTGACCTATCCCCCTGATATTGTTGGGTCGGAAGCATAGAAACATGATCGAACTTGCCGTTCATCATCTTGTCGGCTACCTCCAAGATGGCAGGGCCATTTCTGTGATGAAACTTCAGAGTAATTGACTCGTCCCAAACCTGCCTCTTCAGCCATTCGACCCCATCGGCTGCATGTTTGTATATTCCCTGCCGCGCATCTGCGGCACAGGAGATTTGATTTGAAAAGTGCTGAAGCACCGCCAATTGCCGCGCCGAGTAGTCCTGCGCTTCATCAACGAAGAGCACCGGAAATACTCCTTTGCCGATACCCTTCTCAACCAATCTCTCCATTGCGACTGTCAGTTTTTCTTGATACTCGTCGAACTTCTCGCCAACCTTTCGAGCCACACTCTCCCCGTTATCAGAAAGGATGCGCTCAAACAGAGCTATTTGAGTGATGATGCGATCCCGAGGAAATTTGTATTGACTTGCGCCGGTTCGAATAAATCCTCGCAACAAACCCGTGAAGCACACGATATAGAACTCGGTGTCGGGATGAGCGATGTAATGATGATTTGCACGGAGTAGCAGCAGGTTCGTCTTGCCGCTACCCGGAGGTCCGCTAATCAGGACGCTTTTATTTAGATCAAGAGCAAGAACATCCTCCTGTTCTTGCAAAAGCTCTTCCTCTCCTACCCACCACGTAGACGACATTTTTTACCCCCTAAGTTATTCCTCAACTAGCTCTTCGGCAATTTCCAGCATCCAGTCTACCAAGCGATCCATAAGACCCGCAAACCTCGGGAAACCTCCTAGATGCGTCCAACCAATCTCCGTATCCTCTAGGCCTCGGGATGCTCTTGCATACGCTTCAATGGCAACCGAGCCCTCAACCTCGGAAAGGGCGAACTGCAGCTTGAAGGGAGTCACTATGCCGCGCGCGGAATCCGCCTGAAACGTACATGTGATGCACGGTTTTGGATGGAAATTTGGCGTTACCACAGTGGTACGAGGAGGAAAAATTCCATTGATACGACCTATTGCCGAGTCCAGCTCCTCTCGATATGTTCTGCATAGCTCATCTGAATGCACCGTCGCGGTACGAGAAAGCTCGCTGGTATGTAATGGATTTCGAGGTCTATTCTGTGCGAGGCGCTCTGTACGGACTCGCAACTGTGCAATGCGTTGATCGACTTCTCGATCAGTATCTTCGACAGGAAAAAAGTTCGACCACTCTACAAATCTCAGACGATCGTCTGGGTTCTTCAGCAAACATCGAGTCGCAAGATCGCACAGATGAGCATCGATGTCTTCTGACCTAATCACGACCTCCTCAGTGTCAATTGCTTGAACAAGATCAGCGATTCGATCATTTGCATGGCTGAATATTGGTTTCCCACAAATCAAATCATGCATTACCGCCCCGATTTGATAGAACGTAATTGCACGCCAACTCTCAACAGTATCCGATTGACGACCATGAATCATCTCGGGAGGGCAGTATTGGTGCGTACCGATAAACGCTCCAGCTTTTTGAAGATTTGTCGCAGCGCTATCCCCTATGGGTTTAAGAACTCCCAGGTCTAGAAGAACAAGTTTTGGACTATCGCCCTCGATATAGTGAATGTTTCCCGGTTTGATGTCCCGGTGAAAAAAACCATAATCCTCAAGAGCTTTTGCGGCAGAGGCGAGCTGTCGAACAAGGCTCTGAATGGCGAGCCGGGGGACTTTGGAGAGAGCGGCCGACAGTGGGATACCTGGAACTCTCTCCATGACTACATACAAATGCTTGCCATCTGGAGACTCCCCACCATCAATAATATTTGCGAGATGTTGATGATTCCATCCGATGAGCCTTTTTTCTCTTTCGATTCGTTCAAGCTGCGCTGCCTTCCCGTAATGCTCCAACAAACCCGAGTGAAAAATCTTCACCGCATACTCCCCTCCATCACATTCAGCAGCGAAGACCACGGCTGATTTTCCAAAACCAAGCCGATCTCCAAGCTGGTAACCAGCGATGTTCCCGTGCTTTTTCAGTTCTTCAGTGAATATTTCAGCCATTGCTCTATCCATTTGCTCACCTATTAAGAGATAACACGATATTTGCAAAACTTAGAGAAAACCATAACCTCGTTTCCTGTCGCCGATGCCTCATCTAACCCATCATTGACGTGATGCACGTATTGAAGCCGTTCAAGATCACTGTCAAGGGTTGTTAGGTAGTCTGGTCTCTGAGCCCAGGCAAACTGATAGTGGCCAAAAAGATCCTTACATAGAGAGCTAAAGCACAGTGAATACGGTTCGATAGGCGCTAGTTCGATGACTACCGCATCTTTGCGGGACCTCGCATAACCTTTCGCAACTTCTAAATCTCCCGAACAAAAAAGGGCTTGACCGCGATAGTCAACTCCGAATCTGTCTATGAACCAATGCTGAAGCCGAATATGAAGCTCCAGAGGGATATCACGCGGTTGCCTGTGACGTGAGATGTTGGGATTTTGAAGAGTACCTGTCAGCCCCTGCAGCCGATGTGTTGTTTGTGCGCGGTAAAGCATTTAGATAGATGTCCAATTAATCTGAGGCATCGCAAACTGAAGATCGTTCTTTTTTGCCTCGAACACTCGGTCAGTCGATCCTCTAAGAACCGAGCGACCGCGCAGGTCACCTTGTACCGTCGAAACCTCGGCCAACGTGCTCGCATACAGCGCCAGAAGGCGATGGAGAGTCTCCTCGTAGTGTCGGGTTTGTTCACTCAGCTGCTGCACGCGGATCTGCTGCTCCTGCTGTCGAAGTTGCTTCTGTTGAACGAGAAGCGTAGCTATCAGGCCACCGAACCCCAGTCCCGTAAAGAGCGAGTTGAGAACCCCGAAGCTGTCGCCGAACTGGCCCCGCTCCGCAATGTCTTTGCCCTGAAGAGGAAAATAGCCCCGATAGAAGATCGCGGAAATGCCACCCATCAGCGCAATTGGTAGCAGCCACCAAGTGCGCCGCCAAGTAGCAAGTAGTACCGTCCAGGCGTTGCGCATTTGGGTTGGGCTCTCGGAGCAAAGCGATGCCAATGTATTGCGGCCTAACGTGGAGCTAACCGCCGCTGCGCGGCTTAATCGCGTAGCGACCAGTGTCCGTAGGGAGCGAGGTTGAGCACTAGGTTAGCTAATGCGTTGAACCCCAGTTTTTTTCGATAGTAGCAATATATTTTCGGTGAATTTCTCCGCTGACTCTTTTGTGTCGAACGGGTTTCTAAAGCGGAATGAACAACCGCTTTTATCAACAACGTCAACAACCCACTTGGAATGATCATTGCCGTTAAAAGTGACCGAGTGCAGCCTTATTGGGGTGCTAGTGTTCCTTTCCTGATCAATGAGGATTAGGTAGTTTTCCCCATTTTCATGAAGCAATTCGGCCTTGTCGAAATATTGAAATTTTTTGTCCATGGTTGCTCGCATGTAAAGGTGTGGCTAACGTGATATGGACCGCAAAAGTGCGGAATAACGTGCCCAAGCGTTCATCTTCGTGCCTCCCCTGATGCAAGCTAAGTGCCTGTATTGTTTGAAGGATTCCGATCAATATAGCGAAGCTTCGTGTGCATAACAAACCGTGAAACCCCGCGCACGAAACTCCGTAGCCGACAAGTCGCGCGACCGTCCTGCCCCATGGCGGACGGTCGCAGGTCTTAGTAGCGAACGCTCGGCTTTGGAGTTAGCCGACATGCGTCTCGTCGGCTTTGCAGAACGCCGTCGCGTCTAGCCAGCTTAGGCCCTGTATGAATGGCGCTCGCATTCATAGCAGCGACGGCTTGAGTAGTCAGGATTCTCACTGACTCTTTTTATCGCTGCCGTCATTTCCTTGCGATTTTTGAAGATGCCAGAGTAGTGATTCCAATGGGAATTTCCATACCTGTAGGCATCTCTTTGAGCAACCGTCCCAGAGGTCATGACCACTTCCTCATGTTCGGAGCATCGCTTGAAGTAGCCTACTTTCAACAGTATTTCGAATGCGGCCTCTTCCTTTTCCTCGACAGCGTAATTTGATCGTTCGATGAAGCTCATGTTGATTCCTAGATAAATGTGATTGCTGGTTTCGGGAAGTCGGACATCTCTTGTCATTGAGGACGTTTAGAGACCGACCTCCCTCCGTTTTCAGTAGCGCCTGCTTTTGGTCCTTGAGGACAGATATGCAGGCACCCCCAAAAGGGTCTGCAAGCGACCCTTTGTGTTGCTCTGTGTAGAGCTGCTTCAGCTTGTCCCGCTGCTTCCGCGCTTCTCGTCCCGATTCCTTGCCCGTCTGCCAGCTTCTCGGCGTGGGGGGTGAGCCTGGTTGGGCTTCCCTCCGTGTCTAGGTGGGCAGTCGCTTGTCCGTGTCGATTTAGCCCCCCTGTTAGCGGGCTCGCCGACACTTCGCTAGCCGCCCGCCCCAAGGGCCGAGTAGTCCAGAAGGCCAAGGATTGGAAGAGAAACGGAAAGCACGGGCTTCAGCTGTTGCGCTGATTGGTGAGTCTGCGCAGCAGGTCGGGGCCGACTGGCCACCAACCTCCATGGCGGGTCGCCAACTGCTCAAGCGATCGGCCGTAGAACCGGACCAAGTTGTCCAGCTTCTCGTCCAAGGCTGATTGCTGCCACTTCCTGTGCGGCGGTCGAGGCAGCAGGTTGGGTTCCCCGAAGAGCGCAGCTATCTCGCGACTCCAGCGCGTGGCGCCCCAGACTTCCAAGGGACTGAGGTCCGCATACTGGCGCCGGGACTCGGGGTCGTCGGGTTTGACGCGCAGCTCCAAGCGCGTCCAGTTCGGACGCCCCAAGTGGCGCGCCTTGTCTGTGAGGCCCTTCTCGTAGAGCAAGGCACGCGCGCGGCTGTTGCGAGAGCCGATGTAGAGGCTGCGACCAGTTCCACCGGTAATGAAAGTCGTCGTCAGCTTCCGATGCGCAATGATCGGCTGCAAGGCAGCAAGCCACACGTCGAACGCGTTGGGTTCGTCGCAATCGACGCGGGAGTGCACCTCAATGCAGGTGTGTTTGAACTGGCGACGCAAGGCCGGCACCTGAGTTGGCGCGCGGTAGCCGAGCAGCTCCACGCGCACCAGTTCGCGCTGGGCGAGGTTTTCGTACAGCAACAAGCCATTGCTCCGGCCGTCGCTGCTCAGGAGCAGCGATGACTTGTAGTAGCCCCACTTGCCTGAAGTGGGGGCGGTGATCCGATCCCCAGGCTCCCTCAGGGCATCCAGGATGTCCAAAGGAGAGCGGTGGTGTATGTGCGCTATGTAGCCATCGAACTCGGGGGCCGTCAGCGTCTGGAGTATGGGCTTCCGATCTTTCGTCATGCCGCGCTCCCAGAGTGGCGGGAAGCGGAAGGCGTGGCTGGCTTGATCGGCTTAGCCTTGCTGGCCCCCCCGTTCTGCCTGCTTTCCCTGCTCTCCCGGTTCTCCCTGCTGGCCCCGCTGGCCCCGCTGGTCCTGTTAGCCCCCCTGTTAGCGGGGTCCTGATGAAGCCATCTATCCAGGCTAGGCAGTTCGCTCCTGGCTCTCAGTGCCCCTGCCGGGTCACTGGTCGACTGGAGCTTGGGGTGGGCAGCGAGCCAGTCCAGGACGTCACCAACTTGGTAAAGAACTTGGCGGGAAGTCGGCTTGATGAACGGCGGGCCGCTGCCGTTGGACCGTTTCGCTTCCAAAGTGGAGAGGCTGCAGCGCAAGAAGTCAGCGACTTCGCGCGGTCTAACGTAGTCGGACCTGGATTTCGACGCAAGGCTCGTGCGGTCTTGGCTGGGTGGGGTAGTGGCATTGGCCATAAATCAACTCCTGTTGGCGCCCCCCTGACGGTTAGTCGTCAGGTCTAAAGCCATGTTCTTTACCTACCCCCCCTCCTACTCACTCCAGCAACCCAAAATGCCAAGAGTGAAAGATTGCATTTAGATGCCGATAAAATAGGCACCTCGCGAGACACCATCTCCCAAAAACTGCATTTAGAAACCAAAAATTCATCGCCCTGTGAGACACTGTCCAGACGCCTTCTGACCGAACAAATCTCATGTATCAACGCCACTACGAACGTCGTGTCGCTCAGTTGGAAAAAGCCGCTAAATTGCTGATTCAGGGAATGAGCGTGCGTAGAGTGGTCAAGCGGTCCAGACCTCGTGGCGACCTTAAAGCTCTGAATGTCACCATCGTGGGCAGGCTGCGAAAGTTCCTGTTCGGTCTCGACGATGTAAAGCGTCTGGAGTGGCAGACTGAGGTTCAGAGAATTGAGTTTGCGAACCTCAACGCGGGGCGCCTAGCTGAGGAGTTCGCGAAAGATAGGCTCCGCAAAGAGAAGAGCGAAAAGCCAAAGAAACGTCGCGGAAGACCGCCGAAGGCTCCCGCCGCTTCTCCGGACCCGGTGGTCGGGGTTTGGGAGAAGACTAAGGCAAGCGCTGGCGCGGGTTTGGCGGATGTAAAGGCAGCGGCAGCGGCCAAGGGTTCTGCAGTTGGACGTAAGCCGTATGTCGTCAGATTGAAGACTCCATCCTCGCTCGAAGCGCGCAGCCCGAGTGGTCGTCGCGCATATTCATACCTAGCCAGGCAGGAATTTCAACCTCAGACACTTGCCGACGCTTTGATTGAGCTAAGAAAGCGGACCAGAGCTGGACTGAGGCTCTATTACTATGATGATTGGCTATTTCGGTCGCGGATTGTTCAATCCCGCTTGGGCAGGGCAGCGCTTGTGAAGCTGCTGGTACCCCCTCCCCCTCCCCCCAAAGTTAAGACCCCTCCAGTCTCAGCACGATTTCAGTCGGCAGAAAAAAAGTTACCCCCGCCCCCAAAAGTTGAGGCACCCCCAGTAAGTGGGCAAGTGTGGGCTCGCCCAGAAGCGCAACAGTTACCCGAAGGAGGGGTAATCCCCCCAGGGCACGCGCCACCGGGCCTAGCGGACTGGTACTAGGCGCGTAGTAAGGCGACCTACAATCGACCCTGGCGGGCCGTTAGCTCAGTTGGTTAGAGCAGCGGACTCATAATCCGTTGGTCGCTGGTTCAAGCCCAGCACGGCCTACCAAAATTGTGTTATAATTCAACAACTTACGAAAAAGCCCGCAGGTTGCTGCGGGCTTTTTTCATTTGCTCTGAGGGTTATTGGAGGTATGTCGTGCGCAGCACTTACCTCAGTGGAAATAGCACGTCCCCAACATACGGAGAGCAAGCGGAACGCTTAGCGCGTCCCAGCTTTGCTGACAGGTGGACGGGGGAGCAACAGCTCATGCACGTCCATGTCCAGAACGGTGGCGATCTGGTGCAGCGTCTTGATCGTGGGGTTGGCTTGTTGAAGCTCGATCAGGCTGATCTGCGAGCGCTGCGTCTCCGATCGCAATGCAAGTTGCTCTTGCGAAATGGACAGTTCGGCACGGCGCATCTTGATATTGACCGCGATATTGGCTTGCACCTTGTCGAACTGAACCATGCCATGAGATTCGCCGCAGCATGGTCTTCAAACAACCTATTTAAATAGTCAGTATGCCCTTAATAGGCTACCAAATGACCTTAGTATCAGCCTGTTAGACTATTTAAATAGTCAATCATCAACCAAAGAAAGGATCGCATATGTCTACCGTGAGCCGTACATTGATGAAAGGGAGGGTTCTTTCGGCGCTCGCTTGTTTATTCGCGAGCTTGATGGGAAGCATCGCGGTGGCGCATGCCCAGTCGCCAAGGGAAGAATGGGAGCGATCTGGGTGGAAAGCGAGGGACGACGCACTAAGACAGGAGCTGGGTAAAGAGAAACACGACAAGTTAGATATAGACGTTGTTGCGCAGCAGAAAAAGGTTTTTCAGGACGAGGCGATTCTTAAAAAATTCGCCGCAGAACCCGAACACGAAGCTGATTACTACGGAAAGCGCTTATGCGAAACGGCGGCAGATTCCATTGGATACCCAATCTCTGACGAGATGCGGGCTGTTTCGGTTGCCTGGTGCTTGATCTCCAACAAGGACGGTTTCAAGAACTATGCTGCGCGGGTCGCTTTGCGCGCTGGGCGACTTGCTCCTGAAAACTGTACGGATTGGTTCTACGCGAAAGGGCAATACGTTGAAAAACTGACTGCTCCTGTATCCAATGTCTCCCTGACCCCGCCTAAAGGAACCGGCAAAGCCATTGGTGAAGTCACGCAGATTTCTGGCAGGACTTTGCAAATCGCCCTCTTCATGCCGCTTGTGGGCATCGACTACAACGAGCCAGCTATCTTGCTCTTGGGAGACAAGGCGAAAATTTTCAACGGCGAAAAGGTCCGGGTCGGCGTTACGGTTCGCGCTTACGGCAATCAAACGAGCGTCCGGAACGGCCAGATTCCTGTGATCCAAGTGGCATGCCTTGAGTAATCGCTGAAGATCACCTGAAGGCGTTTGACCAGTTAGGCACGGGGATCGGGTCAAGTGGAAGGGTCGACCTGATTGGTCGTGGCGATCGGGTGATCTGTCGGTCCGGGGCTAACTGGCTCCGCGAATTCTGCACTCCAGAAGTAGTGGACAGATTTGTGGTGCCGGTGTTTGAGCAACTGGAACCTAATGCGGACGCGCCCAACCCACCCAGCGTCGACCTCGGCCGTCAAGAACTGCGGGCTTCCAGGATCAGGCGAGGGAAGAGATTGGATGGCCTCTGCAACATACTGCCCCTGCACCTTCCCAAGGATGCCGTTGTTTGCCTCGTAGCCAGTCTTCATTCTGGAACCCTTCCAAACAGCTGTGCCGACGGCGGCACTAGGAGCTCACGAGCCTGGTCTACCGTCCCCTGAAGCCAAAGGTCCACATCCTCAAGCTCGATCGAAATGACGCTGCGCTTGTCCTGCCGTTCCAGGGGCAGGACCTCACCAGTTTCCTTGTCCACCTCGTTCTTGTGGACCCGGCCCATGATCGGGTGGCCGTCGGCGTTGATCGTGAGCATGGTGTAGCTCTCGACCTCCTGGCCGGTGACCGGGTCTTTCCAGACGTTCCAAAGGCCCGCTAGGCCCCAGGGCTGGCCATCGGCGCGCCGAAAGGTCCACCACTCGCAGCGCTTGAACTGCGCTTCGTAGGGACCCCAATAGGGCTCGTCAAACGACTCGGCCGGAATGATGCAGCGCTGACCGCGCGCCCAGGCGAGTTTGAAACTGGCTTTCTCGGCCAGCTCTTCGCTGCGCGCATTATTGGTGCTGTACTTCAGCTTGGGCTCTTTGGCGAACCATGGAATCAGTGCCCAATGCCCCTCCACCAGTTCAAGGCTGTAGCCGGGATCGTGACGGGAACGGCGAATGAAAGCGCCCTGCCCGCGTGGGCCGACCCACCCACCACGCCAAGGATTGTTGTTGCGCGGACCGATGTGCCACATCCGCTCAATGGTGGCCTCTTGCGGCGAGACGTAGCGGTTGCACATCTTTTAAAGCCTGGCCCTCAACCCTGATCTATCTGGCGCGCAATTCAGTGCCAATAGCGGCGTGAATCAGTGCCATATCCCGTGGCGCACCACTCCACATTTGAGGGGAATGGCGTTCTTGGCGTTGGTCGCTTACAACGTGGTTACGAAGGAATATCGCATTAGCGATTCCTAACTCGGAAAGCCCCGTCGCGACGCGCCCTCACCCCTCCGAGCACCCTGCGATCAGGTGCTGGTGGTGCTGTTGCGGCACGAGAACTATCGCATAACGGCTGGAAAGTTGTACTGATCGAAGAGGGTAGTTATTTCACACCAGCACAGTTCAATTCAGATGAGTTTTTATCACAAGC
>JARJFC010000076.1 GCA_029310945.1 Leptospira sp. 96542 | reverse complement strand
GTGGGGCAGACCATTTTCGGCAACATGCCGTTTTTCATTCCGAACCTGTTCAATCCGTCCTGGGCGCTGGAGGGTCTGGCGGTGCAGGTGGAAAGTGCGTCTTCCGGCGCGCAGGCGCACGGCGACGGTTCAAAGCGGAACGGAATTGCTTCCACGCGGCAAACCAATGAATCACCCCAGCACCGTACGCAATCGGCCTTCGGTAACGTCCGAAGTGATTGCTTGGATTGATGTCCGGTGAAGGCTGATTGCGGAAGTTCACCAATGGCCGCTTACGTTATGCCAGTGCGCGTTAGCGTCAGCGGCGGAGGCTCTGCCTAGCCGAGCACCACCGGGCGAGGCGCCCCGCGCACGACCTCTCCCATCGTCGCGATAGACGGATCGCGTACGCGCATCTCCAATGCGCAACGCTAGCCTCACTTCCTCGGGCCAGTGCTGCACCTTGCCAAAGGTGCCTGGTTCAAAAGCAGATAGCCCTGGCAAGTCGGCGGTCAGCCGTATCGTATGATCCACCCATAAAAATCAGGGGGTAGGCGATCATGGAGACGCCATTTGCAGCGGCAAAGTCTTACGAATGGAAGCACGGGCAAGTCACATGTGAAGCCTATTCCGCAACTGACCAAGTCGCATGCGAAGAATGGCTGAAGCATGACGTCGCAAAGCGGGTTTACGACCAGCCCATGATCGACGGTCTGAAAGACGACATGCTGGCTCTGAAGTCAGAGAACTTTGACATCAGTAATCTCGTGGAATACATCGCCCTTCCAACGCCCGATGCGCATTACTGGGACATCGGCGAAAGCGTGGCCGATTTGTTCCTCATTGAGCGGATTGGCGCCCGACTCCCGGCGAATCGCCGCCGCGACCTCCGAACACCTAAGGGAAGCCTGCCCGGGGCAGATGTTGCTGGCTATTTGCCGGACGGAGCTGAAGGGGCGATGTTCCTGTTCGGTGAAATCAAGACATCGACTGACGCGGCGAATCCGCCATCTGTGATGGCGAGCAGCGGTTCTGGCATGGTTGCCCAGCTAACAAGGCTTGTCACCAGCACTGACATTCGCCGCCAACTGCTGTACTACCTTCGCAACAGAAGTACCAAAGGTGATTTGCCTTCGTTGTTCAAGTCGGCTCTGGCTTCGCTTGCCAAAGAGAAGTACGCCCTCGTTGGAGTGCTGGTGCGCGACACGACGCCAGATTCGAAGGACGTCGAAGCTGCGGCAAAGCACTTGGATGGCGTGATTTCGCAGGGCCAGACCTGCACGCTCTATGCCCTGCACACGTGCATTCCGATGTCCGGTTGGGCTCAGCATTGCAAAGCCGCGTGAGTAAGGTCATGACCGCTCAGTCCTCCTTTCCATCAGTTGAGCAGGCTTTTCAACAGGCCATGCAGCGCCGCGTTCTGTCGTCCATCGGGACGGATGGCAGTTCAGCACCTATCGACCAATATGCAACACTAGTTGCGGAGCTGCTTACCTGGGACGCACTGGAGGGACGCGCAGAGCTTACCCACGAGCAGCGTGAGACGGCGAAAGTTGCTTTTGCACTCTTGCGTGAGTTCGACTTGAGCGAGGTAGACAGTACGACCCAGCTGGCATGGCAGGTCCGGATAGGGTGCCTGGCCGTCCTGGCAGACTTGCAGCCCGAAGCTAGAAAAGTGCTGGCGAGCGCCAAGGAGCCGGTTCCAGGCTCTCCGGTGAATTGGTTGGAATTCACCCGTGTTTCAGTGTGGGGTGCTTGGCTGGGACTACTGCGCCTCGGCTCTACTGCGGATGTCGAACGCGCAAAGCGTTTGCTCGTCGAGGTCCGCACCCAGCAAAAGGAGTTTGAACGGCCCTTCTTCATGGATCTCGATGACGCTATCGCATCGCGCGGAGCGGCGTTAGAACTCATGGGCCTGTACTTCCTCGGAACTGCCGCTGAGAGATTGGCCGAGTACCTTGTTAGGGGACTGGCTGACGGAGCTGGAGACATTGAGTCCCAACTGGACATGTTCTTTGAGCGGGTAATGAGTGCTTGGGACCAGGGCATGCTCCCCCTGAACGCCGACGTCGCGTTCCTGCTCCAACCGACTGCTCATACGCTGGCCAAGAGTTCAATTCGCGCTGCTACGAAGAGTGCGAATTCATTGACACGCCGTTTTGCGGAGTCACTCATTTCTCGCCCGGCAAACCCGCTTTTCCAGTTGCTTCCGCCTCAGCGTAAGGCACTCCTTGAGGAAGGGTTGTCGTCAAACGTCCATAGATCGGTGGTGGTTAACTTCCCAACTTCAAGCGGCAAGACGCTCCTTGCGCAGTTCAACATCCTTCAGAGTCTTAACGACCTCGGTACCGAGCGCGGTTGGGTGGCATACGTAGCGCCAACTCGTGCTCTGGTGAATCAGATAACAAACAGGTTGCGTCGCGACTTCGCACCATTAGAGAGACGTGTTGAGCGTCTGTCGCCTGCTCTTGAGTTCGATTCTGTTGAGCTTTCGGCTCTCGCCCCAAAGACTTTGGCGACTGATGGGCCTCCCGTAGATGTTTTCGTCTGCACACCAGAAAAGCTTGATCTTCTGATTCGACGCGAAGAGCTGTGCAAGCAGCTCGGCCGGCTAGCATTAGTAGTTGTTGACGAAGCTCACAACTTAGGCGCTCAGGACGAACGCTCCATCAAGCTAGAACTCCTGCTCGCCGTCATCAATCGAGAGCATCCTGCGTCTCGATTCTTACTTCTTACACCATTCATCAACAATGCCAAGCGGATTGCTGAGTGGCTTGATAAGGGGAGCAATAAGGACTATTCGGTTGAGGCTCACTGGGTGCCAAATGACCGGATAGTTGGAATAGCAATTCCTCCGTCCCGCGAAGGTGCCATCCGCGGTCAGAGGGTCGATCATGTTTTCTTCAAGCCAGCTCATACGTCAAAGGCTACTCTGCACTTGGACGAGCAACTGAGGCTTGACGGAGTCGATCCGAAGCTCGGCCTCACTGTAGCGAAGGTCCACCAGTCAGCAGGAAAACTTTCTGTCGCTGCAGCGCAGGTTCTGTCAAAGCGTGGGCCGACGGTAATGCTGTGTCGCACGGTCAACGAGACATGGACGGCCGCCTGTCTCTTGGCCAACGCTGATTGGCCCCCACTGGAAGGAGAGGTTGAACGCGATGCAGTTGCTCGATTTGCTGAGTATGAACTCGGTTCGACTGCTCTATTGCCGCAGCTACTTCGTAAGGGGGTTGGCGTTCACCATGCAGGTCTTCCAGAAGAGCTAGCGCAGGTAATCGAGTGGCTCTTCGAAAGCAGGAAGCTTCACGCTCTTTGCGCGACTACGACCCTCGCCCAAGGCGTAAATTTTCCAATAGCTAATCTCGTCATTTCCTCAATTCATCCGGTGGGCGGGTACGGGCAGCTCATGTCGTACTCCGATTTCTGGAACATTGCCGGACGAGTGGGGCGTGTAGACCAGGACGCGGTCGGCGTTGTGGCGCTAGCAGCCAGTAATCCTGAAAGCCAGATTAAGTGCGAGGACTTTCTTAAACGGTCGATGACGGACCTAGTGTCTAAGCTCGTTGGCATGGTGGCGGATTTAGGCGAGCTCGGCGTCGACCAGGGACTATCGTCGCTGGTTTATAGAAAAGAATGGTCTGCATTCGGCCAGTTCATTGCTCATACGCTGCGTCAGGTTGGAGTCGCTCGGTTTTCTGACCAGGTTGAACTGGTGCTTCGAGGTAGCTTTGGCTATCAGTCCCTCAGGGACTCAAACCTTCCGTTGGCACGCGAACTGCTCGCGAAGACACGCCAGTACGCTCAACATATCGCCACAGACATGGGTTCTGTGGCGCTCGTTGATGCGACAGGATTTTCCTTTGAGAGCGTTCGCGGTGCGTTAGGGAGACTTGGCGAACTGGGTAGCTTGGATGACCTACTGGACCCAACAGCGCTCTTCTCCAACAGGGGTCCCGCGCTCAAGGATGTCATGGGTGTACTCCTTCATATTCCAGAGATTCGCGATGAACTTGAGGTCACGAGGGGTATGGACGGAAGTCGCATCGCGGAGATGCTCGCAGACTGGGTCCACGGGCATTCCCTGGAAGATCTTGCCAAGCGCTACTTCTCCTCAGACTCTGACGACGAGGATTCATTGACCAGATGTGTGCGCGGGTTCAAGCGACTCTCGATGAGCTCAGCGTGGGGACTTTCGTCGGTGCTGTCTATGAAGTTTGGCGACAAGTTGAATGAGCTGCCGCCGCACGCCAAACAAGAAGTCGTCAACATCCCTTCGATGGTCCTATACGGCGTTCGAACTGGAGAGCAGATCGCACTTCGATCCGCAGGCGTTCCAAGAAATGCGGCAATTGCGCTCTCGAAGGAGCTGAGTGAACCGGCAACCCCCTTTGTGCTTCGGCGACTTCTTGAAAGCAAGGGTGAAGAGCTTTGGAGGAAGTCGTTAGGTACACAACGTGGAAGCGACTACTTCCGTGTCTGGAAGATGCTTGAAGGCGCGTAAGCAGCAGGCATTGCAGCGGATCACGCAAGGTCTGGCCAACAAGCCGCCGTCAGCTTTTGAGCGCCGAGTTTTAGGAAGTAAAAGACCGTCCCGCTGCGAAGCGAGCATTGACAGCAGTTTCTAGGCAATCCATCCAAATGCCGGATCGGCACAGATCGGTCATGCCTCGCGCTGATGGCTCAATGTATCGCACAGAATTTTTGTGTCTAGAATTCCCGGAGCACAAGGGAGATTCAGATTGATCGAGCTGTTCGAAAGAGCACGCAGGAAACTACGATTCCTCGACCTGAGATGGCCAGGCAGTGCGCAAGTGACCATCCGAGTCGTCGAATGTCCAGGTCGATGGATGCCACAAGCCGACATCGAAGCTCTGCTGAGCGACATGCGCTCAGTGGTCTCTCGCAGTCTTGATAAAAGCCTCGACTATGGCGTCATGTCGGGTGATCCTGAACGGCTTCGCCAGGCCATTGTCACGATCCTCTACGACAAAAAGAGCGGTCACCCGGTTGCCTTCAACGCTCTATCGCTGATGCCGCTTGAACTGCGAGGTCAGCCCGTCGAAGCCGTTCATCTCGGCTTGGTGATGGTGGATCCACAGTACCGGACTCAAGGCCTCTCCTGGGTTCTTTATGGTCTTACTTGCGTTCTGCTGTTCGTTCGCAGGGGCATGCGCCCATTGTGGTTGAGCAACGTCACCCAGGTTCCGTCCATTATTGGCAAGGTCGCGGAAGCCTTTCCGAGTGCCTACCCCAATCCCTTTGCTGAATCGCGCCGCAGTTATGACCATTTGAGCGTCGCGCGACAGATCATGCAGCAACAGCGCCATGTGTTTGGCGTGGGACCCGAAGCCGAATTTGACGAGCAGCGGTTCGTGATCACCAATGCCTACACAGGCGGTTCAGACAACCTGATGAAGACGTGGGACCAAGCCCCCAAGCACCGTGACGAGCGCGCAAATACGCTTTGCCGGACCGAACTGGACTACAACAGAGGCGATGACTTCCTGCAGATTGCACGCCTGGATCTGAACAGTGCACGGCGCTTTCTCCTTGAGCAGGTTCCGCGCAAGTCTCTGCCAGCACTCGTGTATCGCCTGCTCTTCCTGTCGCTGGGGTATGGCGTACTCCCTCTCCTGCACTGGTTGACACCATCACAGGCCATGGGCGAACTCCGACCACGGTCACCCCAGCATGGAAAAACAAAATGAATGCAAGCTTCAGTTACGCAGAATTCACACAACGCAACATCGGTTTCGTGACCGAGCACCAACAGCAGGAACTCAAAAAATCGCGGGTCTTCGTGTGCGGTGCGGGCGGCATGGGCGGTGCATGCCTTCAGTCCCTGGTGCGGGCCGGTGTCGGTGCCGTGGCCGTGGCTGACTTCGACACGTTCGAGGTGTCCAACATGAACCGGCAGGTTTTCGCGAACATGCACACGGTCGGAAAAGGAAAGCTGGAGGCTACCGTTGCGAATCTGAAAGAAATCAATCCTGAACTGACCATCGAACCTCTGGGGCAGGAATGGGTCGATCAGTTGGACGACTTGCTGACCCGCTACAAGATCGTCGTCAATGGCATGGACGACGTGGCAGCCGGCATCGTGCTCTATCGCAAAGCCCGCGAGCACGGCGCCACTGTCATCGACGCGTACACCTCGCCTCTGCCGTCCGTGGTCGTCGTCAGGCCGCAAGACCCCAGGCCCGAGGAGCGACTGCGCTTCCCGAGCGCGGACCGGCAGGACACCCGACTCACGGACACCGAACGTACGCAATGCGTAGGCCGGGAAATTGAGTACGTGATGGTCCACTCCAGTTCTGCACGGCATATCGAGATGGACATTGCACGGGATCTGCTGACAGGGAAGCGCAAGCGTATGTCCTTTGCGCCCATGGTCATCACCACTGGGAACCTGATGAGTTTCGAAGCAATCAAGCTGATCCTGGGGCGCAAACCCCTCGCGGATTGTCGCGGCTACTTCTTCAACCCGTGGACGATGCGGATAGAACGCCCACGCAGCAAACCCATGGCTTGGGCACTTGGTTGGCTGGTACGGCGCTTCCTCGCACGGATGCAACGTGGTTGATCCGATCTACAGCGATGTTGCGGTCACCTGGATCGGTGCCGCAGGCTGCGCCGTCTACGCGCACTTCCTCTGGCAGATCAGGCGTAGCAGCTCGCTCGCGCGAGCAGCACTGTTTCTGTTCGTTCCGCTTGCGTTGCTGTTGCTGATCCGCGGGTTCTTCTGGATGATCCCTGAGTCGAGGGCTCTAGGTCGCACAGTGCTCGGGCTGGCAACGCTGTTACCGATAGCTGTGACGATCTTCTCGGAGCACTTATTGCGCCGGCATCACCCACTCAGTCTGAAACTGAGTGCGCTTGTTGTGAGCGCTGTGTTCTTCGTCATCAACCTCATCGTCGCTCTACCGGCCAATCTGCCTTTGCTGATCGCCTTCCTCTGCTGTTTTCTGGTCGTACTGGCTTGGAACGGTTGGCAGTTGGTCCAACACAAATACAGCGATCTGCCCAGGCATGAAATCGACATCGCGCGGGCCACGGCCCTTGTCGCCTTGCTGTCCCTGCCCCTGGTCATGACGGACTTCCGGGAGGAAGTGGACATCGGGCCCATGCGCCTCGGGGCACTCGGCCCCTTGCTCCTCGTGCATGTGCTGCTGCACCTCACGCATACCGGAAACGCAACCATCCAAGCATTGTTGAGACTGGTGGCTTTGACCATTGCGGCCGCGACTCTCTCATTCGTCTTCAGCTTGATGGCTTTAGGTTTTGGTCCTCTGCTTCCGGCAACATGGTTGCGCGGTCTGCCCGTCGCCATCGCCTGGGTCTTGCTGGCTTCCAGCATCATGCAAACACGGCGACTTCAGTCCGAAGTACAAAGCCAGAATTTTCTGCGCTGGTTACTGCACGCTCGGATGGACAGCATCGACGGCTTTTTCACTTCATTGCGATGGTTGCCCCTGACCGGTGAAAGCATCATCTTGCGGCCGCCTGATCTGACGACCTACGACACAGGGCGAATGCTTGCCGTGGTAGCCAACCGGCGTGACCCGATGAGTGTGGGCGAGGCGCGGAACTGGGTCAGAGCCCCTGGTGATCGGCTTGATGCCGCGGAACAGTGGCTGGATCTGTTCGAGCGCCATGACATGACTCACGCGCTGATCGTTTCGCGCGACCCTGTTCTGCTGATTCTGCTCAACCTGCCGCAAAGCGGAAGCGTGATTGCCAACGAAATTCGCGCAGGCGTCATCCAGCGCATCGCGCGGCGTATTGCCGAGGAAGAACCTCATGTCCATTGAACTGCGTGAAGGTGATTTCGACGCCTTTTTCGAAGCCCCCTTTTCCTGCTATGGAGCCCAGGGAATCGCCGTCTCTCCCATGCGCGGGGACTTGCGCCGCTCGCTGGACACCGCGAAGAACCCGTTGTTTCGCGATCATGCGCGCAGAACCTGGTTCACCGCGCACCGCGACGGGCGCATCGTCGGCAGGGTACTGACACACATCCATGACGCGTCGAACCAGTTGTACGGACTGCAGCGGGGTTACTTCGGCTGCCTGGACTGCATCGACGACTTGGAAGTCGCACGACGCCTGCTCGACGCTGCCAGCCAGTGGCTGCGCCTGCGCGGGTGCAAGGAGATTGCAGGAAGCTTCAATCTCACCATCACCCAGATGATTGGCGTGGTCACCGAAGGATTCGAGCATGCCCCCTACACCTACCAGGACTATTCACCACCGCATGTCGCAAGGCTGCTCGAAGCGCTCGGCTATCAGCGATTCTTCCCCATGACGACCTTCGAAGTGGATTTGCATGAATTGGACCCGGATAGCTTGCTCGGTGACAAACAGCGTGCATTGCTTGAAGATGATCGCTGGACCTGGGAACGCATTCGCAGGCGTGGATTGAACGATGTCTTGCGCGATGCATGCACGGTGCTCAATGATGGTTTCCATGACAACCCGATGTTCGTCCCTCTCACGGAAGAAGAATTCCTCTTCCCCTGCGACGGAATGATGTGGGTGATCGACGAGCATATTTCCATGGTGGCGAGAGAGAATGGACGAGCAGTCGGTGTCCTTCTCTGCATCCCCGACCTCAACCCTTTCCTTCGTGCAACACGCTCACGCATGGGTATTGCGACGCTTTGGCATTTGCTGAAACTCAAGTTGTTTCGCCGCCGTGCCTCCGTCATCTTTTTCTCCGTCTGCCGTAGTCATCACGGGTTCGGGATCAACGGCGTTCTTCTGCACAAAGTGACCTCCGCCCTCAAGGCCCGCGGTTACACACATCTTGGGCTGAGCTGGGTCTCGGATTCCAATGGGGCGAGCCACAGGCAAATGCAAAAACTCGGAGCGAAAGTCTTGCACCGCCTGCATCTGTATCGAAAGGCACTCACATGAACGGGCTGCTGGATCCAGGTCGAATCACCCGCCTTGTCGAGGCTGCCGCACTCGCACCATCTCCGCACAATATCCAACCCGCCCGCTGGAGGTTTACCGCTGACGGACGCGTCGAACTGCACGAAGACACGACGCGCTGGCTCGGCGTTGGAGACCCGACGGGCAGGGACAACGCGCTGGCTCTGGGTGCCGCTTGGGAGGGCATGGCACTGGCGTTGTCGACACAAGGTCAGGGGCTGACCGAAGAAGGCCTCGAAGACCTGGCATGGCCATCCCGCAGCCCGGCCAGATTCCGACAAGCTGCCAGCGCCCGCATCGTTTCTGGTGTCCAGCCAGATGCCTTGGCCGAATTCGTGATGCGTAGGCAGTCCTTTCGGGGAACGTTTCCTCTCGCCGGTGACGCCGACAAATCCGCCTTGCGCGAGCTGGGCAACGGTCATTCCGCGCTGATCATCGAAGAAGCCGCTCACGTCGCGAAGATTGCCATGTGGCATGACGATGCTGCGGCATACGGGATGCGCAATCCGCGATTCGCCGAAGAGTTGTTTCGCTGGATGCGATTCTCGGCCGCCGATCAGAACTGGACGCGCGACGGCCTCAGCACCGACTGCATGGCACTTTCCCGAATTGAAGCGGCGGTCGCGCGATTTGCTCTACAACCGAAGATGGTCCGCCTGCTGTGCGCGCTGTCGTTGGAAGGCTTGCTCGTCTCAGAAGCGGTGAAGGTACGCAGCGCCGCTGGCATCGTGCTGCTGCACGGGGCCGAAGACCGCTCCTGGTTCGACTCTGGCCGCGCCTTCTACAGATTCTGGCTGGACATCACCCGCGCCGGCTTGTGCGCCGTTCCCATGTCGGCACTGGCCGATTCCGAGCATCATGCCGCGCTGTTGCGCGAGGCATTCCCCTTGCAACGAGGACAGCGACTGGTTGCGATTTTGCGTGTGGGCAAGATGCCCGCCGCGGGCATACCACGCAGCGCCCGACTGAATGCGGCAGAACTCATCCTGCCACCCCAGACCTAGAGCAGTTTCAAATAGTCCAGCAGCGCGTCCTTCTGTTCTTCGGACATGTCGTCGAATTCCCGCTCGTGCCCCTGGTTGCTACGCCCTGGCCCAGCCGTGTCATAGAGCACTGGTGTCGACCAGGGTTGATACCCCACGGGATAGGCGATCCCAACCTGCTGGAGATCCAGCGCATGCCCGCCCACGTCAAAACGAACAGGCCGCTCCGCGGGGCGCATGAAATGCCAGAGCGTCGGTACCGAACCGTTGTGCATATAAGGAGCGGACGCCCAAATACCGTTGAGGATGGGCGCGACATAGCCGCGCGCATTGGCGGCGTTGAGCTTTCTGGCCACGGGGGTCCGATTCAGCGCTCCCACGGTGTCGTCGGTGATGGCTTGCCAGCGTGCAGGATCGGAACCGATGCGATGCTGAGGAAAAAGACGGTTGGGAAATGACTGCAATCTCGGTTTGTCGATGCCCGCCGAATAGCTGCCGTGGCACGACGCACACCTGGCCGCATAAATGCTGCTGCCCCGCTCAGCCCTCGCTGCATCCACGGGGCCGGGGAACGGCTGTGGCCGGTACACTTGGACGAAATCGAGAATCTCCCGGACCGGTCTGGCCTGCTTCTCGGAGGCATCCGGCTTGATGCCCATGGTGGGAACGAGGAAGAAGGCAACGATGCTGGCGAGTCGGTCGGCATCCCGCGCATCGGTTTGGCCTGCTGCTCGCTCGACAAAACGAGCATCCGCCTGGAGCGCATACAAACCGTCGTACAGCAGCGAAGTTCTCAACGCGCGGTCGGAGATATCAGGGATGGAGGTATAGCCGTGTTCACCCTGCACGTTGACTAGCGCAGACCGAGCCTTCAACCGCATCTTCAGCGCCGCCACACCATTGGTCGAACCCACGCCTCCATGATCGAAGGCAACGAGGACCTCGTTCGGATCGTTCATCCGCTTGGTGATCTGCGGTACCACGTATTTCCGGATGGTCTCGATCTCAACCGCGTCAACGCTAGGAAAGATCTTTGGAATCGTGGCCATGAGTTCATCAGGACGGTTCTTCACGTAGTTCAGGCTGGCCAGAATGGAGCCCAAATAGCCGTCAAGATCGCGTGAAGTATTGGGGGCACCCAGCCAGATCCGCCCCGTAGGGTTGCCGCTTGAGTCGTAACTCATGCCCGCATGGCATGCGGCGCAACCCATATTGGCCACCTCCAACCGGATGCGGGGAATGCGCTTGTCGATGTAGCCCGAAACCAGCCCCACCGGCTTGTCGAACACCGGTTGTGCCTCTGCGGACCAATTGTCGATGCCCGTCGCGTTGATCCAGCCATTGCGCTGGAACAGTCCCGGCAAGGCTTTGGCATCGAGAGGCGTCCCCTCGTGCGCAGCACTCTCCATCAACATCGCCGTCGCGACGACTTTCCAAGGCATGGCATTGGTCTCGAGGGTGTCGGTATTCAGCCCTCCCAGATCGTCGAACAGAAACCGGGACATGGCCAAAGTCATGCGATCTGGCCGAGTCTGCTCAATCTCGACCATGCGGTCGGATCGAGCCTGCGCATAGGTTCCCAGCTTGCACCCCGCCAGCAGGGCGGCGCCCATCAACGGGAGAAGCAATCTATTGATTCGTGAAGTCAATTGCCTTCCTCTTACTAAATCGCTTCCGGATGGAGATCAACGAACCCAGGCCGTTAGCATAGCCTGGGTAAGTTTGACAGGTTCCAATAAACACGGGCAGCTTCAAATTGACCGTTAACCAGTCAACGGATAAAATTCACCAATGTCGATCCAATCCTTCGCGTGTCTCGACACGGAAGCGCTTTTCACCACGGGCAAGAGTCGCCGGTTCGCCAACATCAAGACCGTGGCCGAGCGCAAGCTGGCCCAGCTCGACGCGGCACCGTCGATCAACTTCATGAAGGCCCCGCCGGGAAACGACTTGAAGGAGTACAACGGAGCCTGGCATGTGCGCATCAACAGCCAGTGGCGATTGACTTTCAAATGGGGCGAGCACGGCCCCTATGACGTACTGATTGAAGATCCGCACTGAATCACGGACCCGTCATCAACCTTTGGAGAGTTACGGAGTAGATCATGTTCAAGAATGGCATGCGTCCTGTCCACCCCGGCGAGGTGCTGCTGGAGGACTACATCAAGCCCATGGGCGTCAGCGTGCGCGCCGTGGCTCTGGCCATGCACGTTCCCTACTCTCGCCTCAGCGAGATCACCAAGGGCAAACGGGGCGTGAGTGCCGATACGGCCTTGCGTCTGGAGCGCTACTTCGGCAGCGAGGCGCAGGGATGGCTCAATCTGCAAAGCGCGTACGACCTTCGCACTGCCGAGATCGCGGCCGGCAAGACCATTGCCAAGGAGATCAGGCCGCTTGCATTGGCGGCCTGACCCTGGAAAAGTCACCTCTCTCCTCCCTGCATTTGCCCTGCCACAGACGGGCCAGATCGTGATCAGCAGATTGGGATTCCAGCCCGCGTTCTCGAAAACGGCCTGAGCCATGTCCTAGGTCTTCTGTATCTCCGGACTATTCTGGATGTATCCCGTCGGGTTGGACACCACTCTGCAGCGGTCGACCTGGTAGTCGAAGTTGTCATGGCAATGCCCATGCAACCACAAATCGGCATGGCCAGCTCCGACTCCAGCCATCTCCTGCTGGAGAGATGCGCATCCAGCGTCTGTTGCGGGGTGAGCAGGCCCGTGTCGGTCTCGATGGGGCCGTAGTCGGTCATGTGCTGGCTACGGTCTACCCCAGTCTTGAATCCGCTTGGATGTAGTCACGGAGCATGCTGCTTCGCAGCAACGAATTTATATTCCCCCCCCTCCAAGAACCACCTGAGGAGCAGCCCATGTCGGCCGGAGATTGGAAAGACTTTTATCAAGCAGCGGTCGACGGTGACCTGGCGCTGGTTCAGCACCACCTCTCGGAAGGTGTCAACCCGAACTACCAGCACCCCGAGATCCTGCGAACCGCGCTGGTTGCAAGCCTGGTCGAAGGTCATGCCGACGTAGCGCATTACCTGCTGGCACATGGGGCGAGTCCCCATCTTGTCTCGGAGCTGGACAACCTCAGCCCTTTGCAAGCCGCCCAGAAGCATGGGCACCAGGAGTTGACCCGATTGCTGTTCGAGCTCGGCGCCGAGGAGCGGCGTCAGCCATTCTGGTGGCGCTGGCTGCCTGTCTAGCTGCCACTGGGTTCCAGCGCCCAGCGTTCGCGCGAGGATCGTTCCAGGAAATCGATCACGGCCTTGACCCGGGCAGCATTGCGGCGACCGGGTGAAGCGGTGTGCTCTGTCCCGAATGGCGGGACCTGCTGCTGAAATTCCCCGACCGATTCCTGATCGGCTCCGACACCTGGATCAACGCCCGATGGGAAAGTTATGGGGATCTGATGCGGGAGTACCGCGG